>NZ_JBQFPO010000009.1:0-188087 GCF_056536425.1 Ruegeria sp. D1(2025)
TCTCATCTCCACTCCTTGGCGGTTACGATGAGCCAGAAACCCTCTCTTATCAAATCTACTTAAACTGTCCCATTGGTGCTGACGTCAGACAGTCCGACTACGTCATTGAATGGGCAGGTGGCCCGGTGAAGTCCATCAAGAAGGGCTTCAAGGCGGCCGCAGTCGATGCTGGATTGCTAGATGTCTCGCCTCACGTGCTCCGGCACACGGCCGCTGTCCACATGGCCGAGGCCGGCATAGCGATGGAGGAGATCGCCCAGTTTCTTGGCCATTCGGATTCCCGGATCACAGCGTCCGTCTATGCGCGCTACAGCCCGGAGCATCTGCGTAAAGCAGCCAGTGCTTTGGAGTTCGGCTAGAACTCAGGTTCAACGAACCTCGGATCACTGTCTTACAAACAACAAAGGCGCCCTTGGGCGCCTTGTTTTATTGGTCGGAGTGAGAGGATTCGAACCTCCGACCCCTGCCTCCCGAAGACAGTGCTCTACCAGGCTGAGCTACACTCCGACCGTGGCGGGTGATCTATACCCGGTGAACTGGATGCGCAAGGGGGATTCTAAGGTGGTCGTTCGGAAAAATACTCGAAAAAACCGGTAAAAAACTTCGTCTGAACAATTCACCTGTCGGACAGATAGCATCAGGTCAGTGGATCCGTGCGATACAGGCGAATCTTTGTTCCGCCATGGTCCACTATGGGACCCGGCGGCAACAGTGGCAGCCGGGTTGCGCGAGCCAGCGACTGGCTGCTGGTTACAATGCCGACTCTCCAGCCGGCAAATCGTGACATAAGCACTTTTCCCATGCTGCCATAAAGGGACCGCAACCGCTTTTCATCGCCGATCCTGCCGCCATATGGCGGATTGACTATGACCAATCCCGACGGTCCTTCATGTGCTTTGATGTCGCTGATTGCGCGGTGCTGAAACCGCGTAATCTGCGCGACGCCAGCGCGTGATGCGTTGGTGGATGCAGCCTCGACCGCCCCAGCGTTTCGATCAGATCCGTGGAACGTCGGAACGGAATCGTGAGGAGGAGCGGGCTGGCGCAGTTTTTCCCATTCGTCGGTGCGGAAAGTTGCAAGCTTTTCAAAGGCAAAGTGCCGCGACCGCCCCGGTGCCAGACCTAAGGCTACTTCGGCCGCTTCGATGACAAAAGTGCCTGAGCCGCACATCGGGTCCAAAACGGGCTCCGTCCCGTCAAATCCGCATTCCCGCAGGAACATGGCCGCCATGGTTTCCCGCATGGGGGCCTTTGCAATCGCTGGTTTGTGGCCGCGCTTGTGCAGCGGATCGCCTGAACTGTCGATCGAGATTGTGCAAATGTCCCTTTCGATCCGCAGCAACACACGTATGTCCGCGTCCGAGGAGATCGGAGCCCCAAGAGTTTCCGAGATCGCTCTTTCGATGCGCTGTCGGGCCGCTCCGGCATGATAAATGCGTGACTTTCGGCTGGTAGCTTCAACCCGGACGGGGAGATCGGGCAGCAGGACGTCAGCCCAGGGAAATTTGCGGGCCCGTTTGTCGAGCTGCGCCAGGTGGATGGCCGGGAAGCTGCCGATCCGCACCAGAACTTTATTGGCGCCTCGAAGGACAAGATTGGCGCGCCATACCTCGGCCCAGTTGCCCCGGCAGCTGACGCCGCCCGGCACTTTGCGCGCGTCTGCGAATCCCTGTTCCAGCGCCTCGGCGCAAAGCGGCGCTTCAAGGCCCGGAGTGGCAACCAGAAAGATGTCCAGATCGTCGGAAGTGTTCATATCGGCTGCTTACACCGGAAGAACGGGCAGGGCGATATCCTATTTTTTGGACTTGTTCCGAAAAAACACAGGTTTGTTTCGGTATTGTGACCTGAGAACTTTAATTTAGGCGGTAACAGGTTTGCGTTTGTGGTATTCCCCGCGTAAAGGGACCGGGACCGAAGTTATGCTTACGGAATTCAACCGGTTTCTGGCGCTTTTGCGACAATAATCGTATGAATATCCGCGCTATCCTGTGCCAACCTGATTAAGGTCGGTGATAGCGGGCGCAAATAAGAGGCTTGGAAGAACGTAGCAACATGCAAACTTTCAAACTTAAAAAAGGGTTGGATCTGCCGATAGCGGGAGCGCCCGAACAGAAGATTCAGCCGGGGCCCGAGTTTTCGACGGTTGCCGTTCTGGGCAGGGACTTTGTGGGGCTGAAGCCCAAGATGCTGGTTCAGGAAGGTGAAGTAGTACAGCGCGGCGCGCCGCTGTTTTGCCATAAGGATGCGCCTGATGCGATGATGGTCGCACCGCTCAGCGGTAAGGTCATTGCCATCAATCGCGGCGCCCGGCGCGTGCTCCAAAGCGTCGTGATTGAGGTTTCGGATGTCAACGACACCGGCATCGATTTCTCGGGCACGGGTAACACGGACAGCGCCGAAGGTGTTGCGGCAAAGCTTTGCGCCGCAGGTCTTTGGACCGCATTCCGAACCCGCCCGTATTCGAAGATGCCTGAACCGGGCACCAGACCCGCAGCGATTTTCGTAACCGCAATGGACAGTGATCCGCTGGCAGCGGATGCAGCACTGATCATCGCCGATGCCGGTGATGCCTTTGCCGCCGGGCTCGGCGCGATTTCACACCTGACGGACGGCAAAACCTATCTGTGCCACAAGGATGGTGACACCTTGCCCGGCACCGAATTGCCCGGGGTTGAAGCGGCGGGTTTTTCCGGACCGCACCCCGCAGGCCTGGCCGGAACGCATATCCATTTCCTCGAGCCGCTGGCAGGGGACAAGCGTGTCTGGACGATCGGCTATCAGGATGTGATCGCCATTGGCCGTCTGATGCAGACCGGCCATTTGGACCCGAATATTGTAATTGCGCTGTCAGGTCCCGGGGCACGTCAACCGCGCCTGATCCGCACGGTCATGGGCGCATCGACCGATGATCTGACCCGTGACGAGGTCAATGTTGACGGCAGCGCCCGGATCATTTCCGGGTCGATCCTGTCCGGTCAGCACGCCGAGGGTCCGACCGCCTATCTGGGCCGCTTTGCGCGTCAGATTACAATCATTCGCGAAGACGCGGACCAGATCCCGATGGGCTGGATCCGACCGATGCCCTCGAAATTCGCGGTTCAGCCTGTGTTGGGATCGGCCTTTGCCAAAAAGCTGTACGCGCTGACGTCGAACCTGAACGGCGGTCGCCGGGCCATGGTTCCTACCGGCACGTTCGAAGAGTTGATGCCGCAGGATTACCTGCCGACCCAATTGTTGCGTGCTTTGCTGGTGATGGATACTGACACCGCACAGGCGCTGGGTGCGCTGGAGCTGGACGAAGAGGACCTTGGCCTTGTCGGCTTTGCCTGTCCGGCGAAATATGAATATGGGCTGGCGCTGCGCGACTGCCTGACCAAGATTGAAAAGGAGGGCTGATCCGAATGGGTTTGCGCAACTTCTTTGACCGGATCGAGCCGAACTTTACCAAGGGCGGCAAGTACGAGAAGCTTTTCCCCATCTACGAGATGGTCGAAAGCTTCATCTACACTCCGAAAACAGTCACCTCCGTCGCCCCCCACGCGCGGTCTTACGTGGATATGAAGCGGATCATGACTTATGTCGTGATCGCGACGATCCCCTGTATCCTGTGGGGCATGTGGAATACGGGCTATCAGGCCAATTCCGCGATTGCGGCCCTTGGGCCGGACTCAGCCACGGGCTGGCGGATCGCCTTGTTGCAGATGTTTGGCATTTCACTGGACCCGTCCAGCCTTTTTGCCAACGTGATGCACGGATTGCTTTACTTCCTGCCGATCTACATCGTCACACTTGTCGCAGGTGGTATCTTCGAGGTCATCTTTGCCACAGTGCGCGGCCACGAGGTGAACGAAGGTTTTCTTGTCACTTCAATGCTTTACACGTTGATCATGCCGGCAACCACGCCCCTGTGGCAGGTGGCTTTGGGCATCATCTTCGGTGTCGTGATCGGCAAAGAGGTGTTTGGCGGCACTGGCAAGAACTTCCTCAACCCTGCGCTTGTGGGCCGTGCTTTCCTGTACTTCGCCTATCCGGCGCAGATGTCGGGCGATGCGGTGTGGACGCCGGTCGACGGCTTTTCGGGCGCAACAGCGTTGGGGGTAACAGCGGCTGAGGGCGTTCAGGCCCTTGCGGCTGAGGGCATCACCTGGTCCAGCGCGTTTTTCGGAACCATCCAGGGCAGCTTTGGCGAGACATCGACGTTGGCCTGTATCATCGGCCTTGCCTTCCTGCTGATGACCAAAATAGCCAATTATCGCCTGATCGTGGGCTGTTTGGCCGGGACGATCGCGTTTACATGGCTGTTGAACCTGATCGGTTCTGACACCAACCCGATGTTTGCGATGCCATGGTACTGGCACGTTGTGCTGGGCGGATACGCCTTTGGCCTGGCGTTCATGGTGACCGAACCCGTTTCGGCAAGCCACACCAATCTGGGCCGCTATATCTACGGTGCGCTGATCGGTGTCATGGTTGTATTGATCCGCGTAGTGAACCCCGCTTTCCCCGAAGGCATGATGCTGGCCATCCTGTTCGGTAACGTCTTTGCACCGCTGATCGATCACTTCGTCGTTCAGGCCAACATTAAACGGAGGGCGCGTCGCCATGTCTGATACGCAACCCCAAGAACCCAAGGGGGCAATTGCCCGGTTCCTGGCGGCCTCGCCGGACTCGGTTGGCAAGACGATCTTTGTTGCCGTCGCCGTTTGTCTGGTAGCTTCGATGGTCGTTTCCGCTGCAGCCGTCAGTCTGCGTCCGGCACAGGAAGCGAACAAACTGAAGGACAAGCAGGTCAACGTTCTTCAGGTGGCAGGTGTTTACGAACCCGGCATCAACGTGACCGAGGCCTTCGCTGCGTTTGAGCCGCACGTTCTGGAATTGGCCACCGGCGAATTCGTCGATGACCAGTTTGACCCAGCGACCTTTGACGACATCGCTGCTGCCAGCGATCCCGAACTGAGTGTCGCACTTGATGATGACCCAGCGGGAATTGGCCGCAAGTCCAAGTACCGAGTGATCTACCTGCTGCGGGATGATGCTGGTGAACTGGATAAGGTCATCCTGCCGCTGCACGGCTATGGCCTGTGGTCCACGCTCTATGGCTTTATCGCGCTGGAAAACAACGGCAACGATATTTTCGGCCTGCAGTTCTATCAGCACGGTGAAACTCCGGGCCTTGGCGCGGAAGTGGACAACCCGCGTTGGAAAGCGCTGTGGAATGGCAAGAAACTTCGTGATGACGCGGGCGATCTGCAAATCACCGTCGCCAAATCTCAGCCTGCCGCCGGGCCGGACTTTTATGTCGACGCGCTGGCCGGTGCCACGCTGACCTCTGTTGGCGTCGATAACCTGGTGAAATTCTGGATGGGCGATGCGGGCTACGCTCCGTTCCTGGCCAAACTGCAAGCAGGAGAGTTCTAATGTCTCAGACCAAGAAAGAGATGCTGGTCGACCCGCTTGTCGACAACAACCCGATTACCCTGCAGGTGCTGGGCATCTGTTCGGCGCTGGCGGTGACCTCTTCGCTGCAGGTATCCTTCGTGATGGCGCTGGCGGTGACGTTCGTGACCTCGTTCTCGTCCTTCTTTATCTCGTGCCTGCGCAACCAGATCCCGGGCTCGATCCGGATCATTGTTCAGATGGTGATCATCGCCTCGCTGGTGATCCTGGTGGATCAGGTTCTCAAGGCCTATGCCTTCGAGATTTCGAAAACGCTTTCGGTCTTCGTCGGTCTGATCATCACCAACTGTATCGTGATGGGCCGCGCCGAGGCGTTCGCTATGAAAAACCCGCCTGTCGCGTCCTTCATCGACGGCATGGGCAACGGAATGGGCTATGGTCTGATCCTGCTGCTGGTTGGTTTCATCCGCGAACTGTTCGGGAATGGGTCGCTGTTTGGCGTCACCATTCTGGAGACCGTCAACAATGGCGGCTGGTATGTGCCCAACGGCATGTTGCTGCTGCCGCCGTCCGCGTTCTTTATCATCGGTCTGATTATCTGGGCCTTCCGCACGTGGAAGCCGAACCAGGTCGAAGAACGTGAATACAAAATCCAGCAGGTAGAGGCGCACTGATGGAAGGGCTTATCTCTCTGGCCGTAAAGGCCATCTTTGTTGAAAACCTCGCGCTTAGTTTCTTCCTCGGCATGTGTACCTTCATCGCCGTTTCCAAGAAGATCTCGACCGCGCTGGGTTTGGGTATTTCGGTGATGGTCGTCCAGGCGATCACCGTGCCGACAAACAATCTGTTGCTCAGCTATCTGTTGAAACCGGGCGCCTTGGCCTGGGCCGGGTTCCCGGATGTGGACCTAACCTTCCTTGGGCTGATCTCGTACATCGGCGTGATTGCGGCGATGGTTCAGATCCTCGAGATGATTCTGGATAAGTACTTCCCGCCGCTTTACAACGCGCTGGGGATCTTCCTGCCGCTGATCACGGTGAACTGTGCCATCCTCGGTGGCTCGCTGTTCATGGTCGAGCGTGACTATAACTTTGCTGAGGCCGCCACCTATGGTCTGTCTTCCGGCTTTGGTTGGGCGCTGGCGATCACAGCGATGGCAGGCGTTCGTGAAAAGCTCAAATATTCGGATATTCCGGACGGTCTGCAGGGGTTGGGCATCACCTTCATCACCGCGGGACTGATGGCGATGGCCTTCATGTCCTTCTCTGGCGTGAAACTGTAAGGAGGGCGCAATGGAAACTTTTAGCCTAGGCGTAATCCTTTTCACGATGATCGTTCTGGCGCTTGTCGCCATCATTATGGCGGCACGCTCGCGGTTGGTGTCCACCGGCAACGTCAACATCACCATCAATGGCGAGAAAACCATCTCGGTTCCGGCGGGCGGCAAACTGCTGCAGACGCTTGCGGCCGAGAAATTGTTCGTTCCTTCCGCCTGTGGTGGTGGCGGAACCTGCGCGCAATGCCGTGTGCGGGTGCATTCGGGTGGTGGTTCGATCCTGCCGACTGAAGAAAGCCATATCACCAAGCGTGAAGCTGCTTGTGGTGACCGGCTGTCCTGTCAGGTCGCGGTCAAGCAGGACATGGACATCGAAGTTCCGGAAGAGGTCTTTGGCGTCAAGAAGTGGGAATGCACCGTTCGTTCGAATGACAACGTGGCCACCTTTATCAAAGCGCTGACACTGGATCTGCCGGAAGGCGAGGACGTCAATTTCCGTGCTGGCGGCTACATCCAGATCGAGGCCCCCGCGCACCAACTGGCCTATACCGATTTCGACGTGCAGGACGAGTACCGCGAAGATTGGGACAAGTTCAATCTGTGGCAGTACAAATCCGTCGTGAACGAACCGATCGAGCGCGCCTATTCGATGGCCAACTATCCGGACGAAAAAGGCATGATCATGCTGAACGTCCGGGTCGCCTCGCCGCCTCCGGGGTCCGACGGTATCCCACCGGGTCAGATGTCGTCTTACATCTTCAACCTGAAGCCGGGTGACAAGGTTACAATCTCGGGTCCGTTTGGTGAATTCTTCGCCCGCGAGACCGAGAAAGAGATGGTCTTCATCGGCGGTGGCGCCGGTATGGCGCCTATGCGCAGCCATATCTTCGATCAGCTCAAGCGCCTTGAGAATCGCAACCGCAAGATCACCTTCTGGTACGGTGCGCGTTCCAAGAAAGAGATGTTCTTTGTCGAGGATTTCGACCAATTGGCCGAGGAGTTCGACAATTTCGAATGGCATGTGGCCCTTTCGGATGCGCAGCCCGAGGACGATTGGAAAGGCTACACCGGCTTCATCCACAACGTCCTGTTCGAGGAATACCTCAAGAACCACCCGGCACCGGAAGACTGCGAGTTCTACATGTGCGGTCCGCCAATCATGAACCAGTCCGTCATCAACATGCTGCTGGATCTCGGAGTTGACCGCGAAGACATCATGCTGGACGACTTCGGCGGTTAAGAAGAAACCGGCGCAATTAGCGCCGGTTTTTTTGTCCCGCATTTTCAGTCGGCGGGAATTTTATAGTACTGCCGATACCATTCAACGAATTTGGCCAGACCGGTACGAATATCGGTCTGGGGTTTGTAACCGGTCAGGTTTTGCAACAAACTGGTGTCGGCCCAGGTCGCCGGAACATCTCCCATTTGCATCGGCATGTAGTTCCGGATCGCTTTCTTACCCAACGCGTCCTCGATAGCTTCGATGAAGTCCATCAGACGGACTTTGTCCGAGTTGCCGATGTTGACTACCCGGAAGGGCGCAACCGGTGACAGGCTGTCGCCCACGGCGATCTCGTTTTTGCTTTCTGGCCGCACAGGGGCGGCGTCTATCAGCAGGCGAATGCCCCGTACCAGATCCTCGACATAGGTGAAGTCGCGATACATGTCGCCGTTGTTGTAAATGTCGATGGGACGGTCGTTCAGAATGGCATCGGTGAACTTGAAGTAAGCCAGATCAGGGCGGCCCCACGTGCCGTAAACTGTAAAGAACCGGAACATCGTGGTCGGCAGGCCCCACAGATGGGCATAGGAATGACCCATCGATTCATTGGCCTTCTTGGTCGCGGAATAGATGGTCAGTTGCCCGTCGGCCTTGTCGGTTTCCCGGAACGGCATGTCTTCATTCGCTCCGTAGACTGAAGACGTCGAAGCCATTAGAAGGTGCTCTACCTGATGGATCCGGGCAACCTCCATCACATTGAATGTCCCGACGATGTTGGATTCAACATAGCTGCGTGGCGCTTCAAGGCTGTAGCGCACGCCGGCCTGGCCAGCCAGGTGGATGATGACCTCGGGTTTGAAGTCGTCTGCGACCTGCATCAGTCGCTCGTGGTTTTCCAGCATGTCTTCGGTGACCGAAAAGCCCGGCGTTTGCAGCAACATCTGATGGCGACGCTGTTTAAGCGCCACGTCATAATAGTCTGTCATGCCGTCATAGCCATGCACTTGGAACCCTTCGGCCAAGAGGAGTTTTGCCAGATGAAATCCGATAAACCCGGCAGTTCCCGTTACCAAAACTCGTTTCATTAAATCCCCAAAAACCTTTCAAACTACATGGCCGCCTGCGATAAGATCGTCTTTGAACCTGCCAGGCCCAGATCTAACTTTAGCTTGTCATATCAAACGCCCGGCACCGACGGTCAAGTACTGAGCGGGCGGCCCGGGATTGTCGTTGCCAACGGGTCGGGTTAGGGAACGTAGAACATGGTTACGAGCTGGATCAAAGGGTTTATTGGCCGGGCACGGCCCGATCGGGAAACATCCGTTCCCGGAATCGCTCCCGATGAACGGTTTGTCGTAATTGGCGACATTCATGGTCGGCTGGACCTGCTTCAGGCCCTGCTGATGAGGGTTGAGGACGACTGCCCTTTGATCTTTGTCGGGGACTACATTGACCGGGGTGACTACAGTGCACAGGTCCTGCGACATCTGCAGCACTTCGACACAGCAGCAAACAGGCCAGTCGTGTGCCTCATGGGCAATCATGAAGACATGCTGCTGCGATTTCTGGACGAGCCCGGACGCTATGCACATCATTGGTTCCGGAATGGCGGATTCCAGACACTGGCTTCATTCGGGATTACCGAATTTGACCTTCACCCAACAAATGAAATTGCCGAAGCGGTTGCTGGCAAGTTGAAGCAGGTCATGGGCGCGGGCCTGCTGTCATGGCTACGGGACAGACCACTAATCTGGTCAAGCGGAAACGTAACTGTCGTCCATGCCGCGCTGGATCCCGACCTAACGGTGGATGACCAGCAGCGACAGGTCTGTTTGTGGGGGCACCCGATGTTTCCAAGACGACGCAGGGCAGATGGCCAATGGGTTGTGCACGGACACACAATCATAGACCGCCCAAGGGTCAACAATGGCGTTGTCTCGGTCGATACCGGGGCATTTGCAACGAACCGCCTGACAGCAGCTGAAATTTACAGAGGCGGCGTTCGCTTTGTTTCGACCTGATCTGCGCAACTCGGGACGCGGGCCAGTGAAAATGCGGCCCGCAACCCGGAAAGTCACTTGGTCAACCGACGATCATCTGCTTCATGCGCAGCGCTTCGTATTCCAGTTCCTTGAGACGGAAGTGAACAACGTCGCCAATCGTGATGACACCGCGCAGGTGGCCATCACTCAGAACCGGCATGTGGCGGAAACGTCCATCGGTCATTGTCTTCAGAACATCGTTCAGCAGGTCTTCGGGCGAACAGGTCTTGACGTTCTTGGTCATTAGATCTTCGACCGACTGCGGCAGAGTCTGACCGGGGGTATCCGCCATGCGCCGTACGATATCGCGTTCTGACAGAATGCCTTGCAGGGTTCCGTTCTGATCGGTCACGACCACCGCGCCGATTCTTTTTTCCTTCAGCAGTTCCACTACCGAATGAATCGTATCGGCGGGACGCACCGCAAACACCGCATCACCTTTACCCTCAAGCAGCTTGGCCACGGTCGTTTGCGTATGCGACAGGTTCGAATCTGCTGACTGGCTATAGGTCGCAGAACCAGATTTGTCGCCGCGTGTGGGGGGCTGATAAGAGCTTGGGGCCATGGGCAATCTCCTCTTTTATCCGAGATGGCTGTCTTTTCACCTTACCGCAGCGAACCGACCTGTATAGGGTGCAAATGCCCTGATCCCGGAAAATTGCTGACAAACAAGGAATCCCGATCCGTTGACAGACCTTTATCTGACACCGCCGCTGGCTGCGCTGATCTTTTTCGCCGTCGTGGTGTGTGGTCACAATTTTCGAATGACATGGAAACAGCAGCAGGTGGGGTGGCAGAAACGGGCCTGGCTGTTTGGTGTACCTGCCGGGGTCGGATTGCTGGTGCTGGGTTTTCTGCCGCTGAAACTGTGATGTCGATTTGACTCTGTAATGGGGCGCTGGCATATGCCCGGCTAGGTTTTCCAGGGAGTTCCCCGATGCGCCATCTGCCTGTTCTGGCTTTAGTTCTGTTTGTTTCCGGCTGTTTGTTTGACAAGGAACCCGAAGTGGTCCGTCTGTCGGGCGAAACCATGGGAACAACATTCAACGTCACCGCCATTGGCGAAGATGTGGATGAGGAAGCCCTGGCCGCAGCCGTGCAGGAAACACTGGCCGCAGTGAACGCCAAGATGTCAAACTGGGATCCCAACTCAGAGGTTTCGACATTTTCAGCTTCGACCGACACTTCGCCCGTTCCGGTCTCGGACGAGATCGCTCTGGTTTTGACCGCCGCTGACGATGTGCATGAAAAATCCGGCGGAATCTTTGACGTGACTCTGGGCCCGCTGATCGAATTGTGGGGGTTTGGCCCGCGCAAGCCCGAGGATCCGGTGCCGTCGGATGCCGAAATTCAAACCGCTCTGATAGGTGTCGGGCAATCCCGGCTGCTGACCTTAGACCGTGACGCCGGAACGCTTGCCAAATCCGATCCGGCAGTGGGCATCAACCTGTCGGCTATCGCCAAAGGCTATGGGATCGACGCGGTGGCCGAAACCCTAAGCGAAGCGGGGATCGAGAACTACATGGTCGAGATCGGTGGCGATCTTGTAACCAAAGGCGAAAATGACAAGGGTGAGGTCTGGCGCATCGGGGTCGAAAAACCCGAACCAGGCGGGCAAAACCTTCAATTGATCGTATCACTGAACGATCTGGGCATGGCGACCTCAGGTGACTACAAGAACTTCTTCGAACAGGACGGTGTGCGATATTCCCATATCATCGATCCCACGACCGGACGACCAATCACACATCGCACCACCTCGGTCACCGTACTGGCCGAAAATGCGATGATGGCGGATGCGTGGGCGACGGCAATGCTGGCGCTGGGGCAGGAGAAGGGGCTGGAACTGGCCGAAAAGCATAAACTTGCCGTGTTCTTCATCTCTCGGGATGTGACAGGCGGCGAAGATGCCTTTATTACTGTTCACAGTACCGCGTTCAAAGACGCTTTGGGCACCAACTGACAGGCAGGACCTGAGATGAGCACATTTATTCTGGCCTTCGTATTACTGCTGATCATCATGGTCGGGATGTCGCTTGGCGTCATGCTGATGGGCAAGACGATCAAAGGCAGCTGCGGCGGCCTGAATGCAATCTCGGGCGCGGACAAATGCGTTGTGTGCAAAAAAGACGTCGACCCCAACAGCCCGCTGCGGGACCAGTTGCAGTGCAAACGCGCCAAAAAAATGCTCGAACAGATGGAACGGCAAGCCTGATTGAAGTTTGGACTTCGCTCTTGGGCAGGAAATAGCTAAGCAGGTCCCGGATCAAAGGGGGGCATTGCATTGGCCGAAGCCAAAAATATCCTGTTCATCATGTTCGATCAGCTGCGCTGGGATTACCTCAGCTGTTACGGACATCCACACCTGCATACCCCGAATATCGACAAACTGGCCGCACGCGGTGTCCGGTTTGATCGCGCCTATATTCAGTCCCCGATCTGCGGAAGTTCGCGCATGTCGACCTATACCGGGCGCTATGTGCATTCCCATGGTGCCTCATGGAACAACATTCCCCTGAAAGTTGGTGAAATCACATTGGGCGATCACCTGCGCAAAGCGGGGATGGGGTGCTGGCTGGTCGGCAAGACACATATGGCTGCCGATGCCGAAGGGATGGCGCGCCTGGGACTGGAACCCGACAGCGTCATCGGCGCTCGCGTCGCGGAATGCGGATTTGACGTCTTCGAACGCGATGACGGGTTGCGCGCTGAAGGACCGGACGGGTTCTATGATCCGGACGGGGCAAAGAAATACAATCAATATCTCCGGGACAAAGGATACGACAGCGACAATCCCTGGCATGACTTTGCCAATTCCGGCCTGGATGCCGACGGCAACGTATTGTCAGGTTGGTTCCTTAAAAACTCATCCGAGCCGGCAAATATCGCGGAAGAAGACAGTGAAACGCCATACCTGACCACCCGTGGCATTGAGTTCATGGAAAGTCATGACGGGCCGTGGTGCTGTCACCTCAGCTACATCAAGCCGCACTGGCCTTACGTAGTGCCGGAGCCTTATGCCTCGATGTATGGACCCGAACATGTGCTGCCTGTGGTCCGGTCCGAGGCCGAGCGCGAAAATGCGCATCCAGTGCTCCGGGCCTTTATGGACACGAAAGTTGGGCAGGCCTTCTCGCGTCAGGAGGTCCGCGATGCCGTGATCCCGGCCTATATGGGGCTGATCAAACAGGCGGATGACCAGATGGGACGGTTGTTCGACTGGATGGAGGAAACCGGGCGGATGGACGATACGATGATCGTGCTGACCTCGGACCATGGGGATTTTCTGGGCGATCACTGGATGGGGGAAAAGACCTTCTTCCATGACGCCTCGACAAAGATGCCCCTGATCATCTACGACCCTTCCTCTCAGGCGGACGCCACGCGAGGCACCACATGCGACGCGCTGGTCGAGGCGATTGATCTGGCACCAACCTTTCTTGAGGTGGCGGGCGGCGAAAAGGCCGGGCATATCCTGGAAGGGCATTCCCTGCTGCCCATCCTTCGCGGGCAAGCCGACAAAACGCCCCGCAGTGTCGCAGTCTGTGAATACGACTACTCCGCTTCTCCCATAGCGCAAAAGCTGAATGCGTCTGTACGCGATGCCGTGATGTTCATGGTCGCCAACGAAAAATGGAAACTTGTCCATTGCGAAGGCGGGCACAGACCGATCCTGTTCGATCTTGAAAACGATCCCGACGAACTGGTCGATCTGGGTGACAGTGCGGATCATACGGACGTCATCGCCCAGATGTATGATCACCTGTTTGCCTGGGCGCGTCGCCCGTCACAGCGCACAACCCGGTCTGAAGAGCAGTTGATCGGAATGCGCAGCCGAAGCGGGGGCACAGGGATCATGATCGGTATTTACGACGAAAACGACACTCCGCTGGAACTGACGGTCAAATACCGCAACCGCAAGGCACATCCTTACAAGGATTATCTGATGGACTGAATACGCGGGTTTCGCGCCAAAGTGACGAAGGGACCGATTAATTCTGCTTCACACACCGCAAAGACGGTTCACGCCCGGATGGGCAGCGGGTAGAAGACTGTCAAAGCAGTTTTCCGGAGAAACTTCATGGCCGCCCCCAAACCCGTTGTCCTGTGCATCCTAGATGGCTGGGGATTGTCCGAAGACACGCAGGCCAACGCACCTTATCTGGCGAAAACGCCGACTTTTGACGCGATCATGGAACGCGGTCCCCATGCGACGTTGATTACACATGGGCCGGATGTGGGTCTGCCCAGCGGGCAGATGGGAAATTCTGAGGTCGGGCACACGAACATTGGGGCCGGGCGAGTGGTTGCCATGGATCTGGGACAGATTGATCTGTCGATCGAGGATGGCAGTTTCTTTGAAAACAATGCCCTTCAGGCCTTCATCAGTAAGGTAAAGGCCTCGGGCGGGACGGCGCACTTGATGGGTATCGCTTCGGATGGCGGGGTACATGGCCATCTTGATCACATCGTTGCTGCGGCCAAGGCCGTGACAGACGCAGGTGTACCTGTCGCCCTGCACGTCATCACAGATGGACGGGACGTTGCACCAAAATCCGCATTTGGGTACTTGGCCGAACTGCAGGAGCGCCTGCCAGATGGCGCGCGGATCGTGACTGTCAGCGGGCGGTATTATGCCATGGACCGCGACAATCGCTGGGAACGCGTTGCAGAAGCCTATGAGGCGATAGTCAAGGGGCAGGGGCGCACTGCAGCCACGGCGCATGGCGCTGTGGACCATGCGTATAACCAATCCGAAACGGATGAATTCATCACACCCACGGTTCTGAGCGGCTACACAGGTGTCCACGATGGCGATGGTATTTTCTGTCTGAATTTCCGCGCCGACCGTGCGCGGGAAATACTGCGCGCCATTGGCGAGCCGGGATTCGACGATTTCGACACCGGACCGCGCCCGGCCCTGTCAGCTTTGCTGGGAATGGTTGAATACTCCGACGGGCACAACGCCTACATGACCACCGTTTTCCCGAAACGCGCCATCGTCAACACGCTTGGGGAATGGGTTGCCAAACAGGGGTTGCGGCAGTTCCGCTTGGCGGAAACCGAAAAATATCCTCATGTGACGTTCTTTCTGAACGGCGGCAAGGAAACGCCCGAGGTTGGCGAAGACCGTTTCATGCCGAAATCGCCCAAGGTGGCGACCTATGATCTTCAGCCCGAGATGTCGTCAGCCGAAGTAACGGCCAAATTCGTCGAGGCCATCGAAGCCGGGTATGATCTGATCGTCACCAATTACGCCAACCCGGATATGGTCGGGCACACAGGCGATCTGAACGCCGCGATCAAGGCCTGCGAAGCCGTTGATCAAGGTCTGGCGCAGGTGGTTGCCGCGCTGGACAAAGCAGGCGGAGCCATGATCGTGACAGCCGATCACGGGAATTGCGAAGTCATGGTCGACCCTGAAACCGGTGGACCACATACCGCTCATACATTGAACCGGGTGCCTGTAGCGCTGGTCGGTGGACCCGCAGGTGCCAAAATGCGCAATGGCCGGCTGTCGGACCTGGCACCAACGCTTCTAGCGCTGATGGGACTGGATCAACCCCCGGAAATGACCGGCCAGAGCCTTCTGTCATGACTTTACGGGCCGCGCTTCTTTCGGTCTTGCTGGCCTCGCCTGTTTGCGCCCAAACGGACCCGTCGGCAGCCGCGCTGGACGCAGCGCAGATGCTGGAAGAGGCCTCGATTGCGCTGGCCGAAGCCGACAGCGCCCGGGATCGGGTGCGCGCCCTGACCGAAACGGTGCAGGCTTATGAAGCCGGGCTAAGCGCCATGCGCGACGGCTTGCGCAAAGCCGCCACCCGAGAGGTGCAGCTGACAGAAGAACTGCGTGCGCGGGAAAAAGAAATCGCGCAGTTGCTGGGCGTGTTGCAAACCATCGAAACAACGACGCCGCCCGTACTGATCCTGCATCCGTCCGGTCCTTTGGGGGCCGCGCGTACCGGCATGATGCTGGCCGAAGTCACGCCCGGCCTGAATGCACGTGCGCAGGCGCTTGCTCAGGACCTGAACGAGGTCCGGACACTTCGCCAACTGCAGCAAAACGCCGCAGAAACCCTGACCAAGGGTCTGACCGGAGTGCAGAATGCGCGCACCAAACTAAGCGAGGCCATTGCCGATCGAACGGACCTGCCGCGCCGGTTTGTGGAAGACCCCATCAGCACGGCGATCCTGATCTCCTCGACGGAAACACTGGATGGGTTTGCCAGCGGTCTGGCCGAAATATCAGAAGGCGGTATTGCCGAAACCGACGCCGATATTTCGAACAGAAAAGGAAACCTTGCTTTGCCCGTTCAGGGTGTTCTGCTGCACAGTTCAGGGGAAACGGACGCCGCCGGGGTGAAACGACCCGGTATCGTGCTGGGCACCCGCCCGCGCGCGCTGGTCACGACACCCACCGCAGCGACGATCCGGTATCGCGGGCCGCTGCTGGACCTTGGCAACCTGATGATCCTGGAACCCCAGCCCGGATTGCTTTTTGTCTTTTCCGGGTTGCAAGAGGTCTTCGGTACACCCGGAGAAGTGATCACCGAAGGAACGCCGGTGGGGCTAATGCCTGGTGAAACGCCGGAAATCGGCGCTATTTTGTCAACTACAAGTGATGGCACTGGAACTGACCGGTCAGAAACGCTCTATATAGAGGTAAGACAGGATAATAGCCCGGTGGACCCGGAATCGTGGTTCCGGACCAACAAGGATGGATAAACAAACATGAAGAGATTTGTGATGGCCGGTCTGGCCGGAACTGTGGCAGGCATTATCGCAACCACTCAGATTGCCGGACCTTTGCTGGCGCAAGAGGCCGAAAGCAAGGCCAGCGTGTATGAGCAATTGGATCTGTTCGGGGACATTTTCGAACGTATCCGCGCCCAATATGTCGAAGAAGTCGAGCCGGAAGAGCTGATCGAGGCAGCCATTGACGGAATGCTGACCTCACTGGATCCGCATTCCAGCTACCTGTCGCCTGACGACGCCGAACAGATGCGCGTGCAGACACGCGGTGAATTCGGCGGGTTGGGGATTGAGGTCACACAAGAAGAAGGCTTCGTCAAAGTCGTCTCACCCATCGATGATACCCCCGCGGACGAGGCGGGAATCGAAGCCGGCGACTTCATCACCCACGTTGATGGTGAAAGCATTCTGGGCCTGACGCTGGACAAGGCGGTGGATCTGATGCGCGGGCCGGTCGGTTCGGAGATCGTGATCACGGTGGTGCGCGAAGGCGAGCAGGAACCGTTTGACGTCACCATTATCCGCGACACCATCAAGTTGACCGCCGTACGTGCACGGACCGAAGGCACCAGCGTCGTTCTGCGTGTGACCACATTCAATGATCAGACCTACCCCAATCTGGAAGCCGGTTTGAAAGAGCAGATCGAAGAAGCCGGCGGGATCGATAAGGTCAATGGCGTAGTGCTGGATTTGCGGAACAATCCGGGCGGCTTGCTGACACAGGCGATCAAGGTGTCGGACGCCTTTTTGAATGAAGGCGAAATCGTTTCGACCCGCGGCCGCGATCCGGGCGAAGGCGAAAGGTTCAATGCAACGGCAGGAGATCTGACCGAAGGTAAGCCGATTGTGGTTCTGATCAACGGCGGGTCAGCCTCGGCCTCGGAAATTGTAGCGGGGGCGCTTCAGGATCATCGCCGTGCGATTGTTGTTGGCACCAAGAGCTTTGGCAAAGGCTCGGTCCAGACGGTCATGCCATTGCGCGGCGACGGTGCAATGCGTTTGACCACATCACGCTATTATACGCCTTCGGGCCGCTCGATTCAGGCGCTTGGCGTCAGCCCCGACATCATCGTCGAGCAACCGCGCCCAGCCCCAGAACCCGAAGAGGAAGAGGGCAATGCACGCACCCGGTCCGAGGCCGACCTGCGTGGCAGCCTGAACAACGACAGCCTGAGCGAGGATGAAATTCGCCAGATCGAAGAAGACCGGGCCCGTGCCGAAGCGACTGCCGAGTTGCGGGAAAAGGACTATCAGTTGGCCTATGCCATCGATATCCTGAAAGGCCTGTCGGCCTTCAACCCCAACGGGCCTTCGCAGTAACAAATAAATAGGGCCGCCGGTTTCGGCGGCCCTCGTTACCGGAACGGATCTTTCTTCGGCTGCGATCAGCTTTCTATTTTGTGCAGCTTGCTTTCATCCAGCATCAGCGCAAGTACGATCCCGACGGACACGGAAATCGCTGCAAAGACAAATGCCATGTTCATGCCGGTATCGAATGCTCCGGCTATCGCGGTTTTGACCGTCGCAACTTCACTTTCACCGAGCTTCTGCATGACTGCCTGCGCGGATTTGGTGGTCAGCGTTCCGCCATTGATTGCCTGAAGTTCAGCATCAGACAGTGTGACACCGGCCGCTGTCAGTTTGTCGCGCAGGCTGGCAAGGCTTGTGACATACATGATTGCCGTGGCGCAGGCGACGGCAATGGCCCCGTAGACCAGGTGGGTCATGAAGCTAAGCCCGCCAACAAGACCCGCCCGTTCGGGCTTTACAGCGCAGACTGCCGCCGTTCCCGACGGCCCGACAGTCAGCGTCGCCCCCAATCCGATGAACGCCATGCCTGGCAGAATTTGGAAATAGCCAAGGCCCTGCGGCAAGACGACAACAGTTACTGCGCCAATTGTCGCGATCATGTAGCCCCAGAACATCAGCCTTTTTGGACCGAAATCGTTGTAAAGCGTTCCTGAAACAATGGATCCGACCGCCAATAGAACAGTCAGCGGTGCCAGCCCAAGCGCCGATTGAAAAACGGTCCAGCCCAGTACTTTCTGCATGTATTGCGGGAAATACAGCAAACCCACAAAGGCCGCAGACACATTGAACATGTTCAGGCCCAGCGTGATCAGAAATTCTCGGTTCTGCATCAACTGAGGCAGCAGCAAAGGTTCCTTTACGCGTTTTTCGACACGTGGGAACAACAGAAACAGGACTGCGCTGACAAAGAACAGAAGAAGCAGCGGAACCGAAGTCCAGCCCCAATCCGCACCGACATCCAGGGCGTACAGCAGCAGCAAGACCGCGAAGGACAGGATGCCCATCCCGGCAAAATCGATGTGTTCGCCTTGTTTGTGTTTGGTCTCACGTTCCATCAAAAACAGGGCTGTCGCCATCGAAATGCAGGAAAACACGACGTTGGCCAGAAAGAACAATCGCCAGTCACCAAGGTTGACGGCAAAGCCGCTGATCATCGGACCGAAGACATTGCCGCTGGTTACACCCGCAAGGATCAGCCCCATAACCAGAGCCCGATGCTCGGGCTTTGACACTTTGGTGGCGCCGAAGGCCAGTGTGCAGGGCCAGATACATCCGGCTCCGATGCCTTGCAGGGCCCGTGCTCCGATCAGGTAGTCCAGACCGGGGGCGACAAAGCATAGGATGGAAGAAAACAGGAAGATCGAAAGACCGATGATCATGATCTTTCGGTGCCCGTACATGTCGCCGAGCCGCCCGCCGGCGACCATGGTCATGGCGAAAAACAGGGCGTAGATGTTGAGCACCCACTGGGTGCTTGTAATGTCGGCATCAAAGCTGTTTTCGATGGCCGGGATCAGCATCAAAGCGCCGGTAAAATCAATTCCGATCCCAAATGCGGTCACCATAAGGGCGATGACCTTGATGATACTACTGCGGTCCATTGAGAAACCCAGGTTGCTCCGGATGTCCCGATAATGCATCAAGCCGGTCAAAAAAGATAGGAAAACAGCAGTTTAACGGTTCAGCCGGTACGACAGGCTGAACGCCCGGCCTATTCCGCGTTGCCGCAGATCCGCCGGAATGCGCGTTTCAGCATGTCCAGTTCGGCGCGCAAAAGCTCCACCTCAGCCCTCAGGTTATCCGCAGCGGGAGTGCCCGCGATCACCGTGATGTCGCCCAGCTTGTTCGTCGTTGCGGTGTCGACGATCACAAAACAGTGCACCCCTTCGGAAAGGGCGGAAATAGGCAACTGAATACTCAGATCCCAACCGCCATCCGCGCGTGAAACGCTGAACTGTTCCAGCGGTTCACCGAGATAGCGCACTTCGATCTTGGGTTCTGTTTCGGCTTGCAGATGGCCTTGCCAAAGCCCGTCTTCGAACCGTGTGCATGTGAGGGAGGGAAGGGTCATGCGGCAAGCACCTTACAAGTCAGCTCGGAAATGGCGGCAGAACGTCAAATCGCGCAAAACGATCCGATTCATCCCAGGATCGTCAAAGATCAGATCCAGCCAGATCTTTTCAACACGTTTCTCGTTCAAAGACAGATGCGCAAGGTCAAAGTCCATTGCGTTCGAGGTTCGGCTTTCGTCAAGTTTGCGCAACACCTGTTCCGTATTTGGGCCGTGCTGAATGTTGAGACGTGCGAATATGTCTCCGTTCCGCTCGCATTCGACCAACGTGTCGACACGCATCAGGTGTTGGCGCGTCAGGTCTTGCGCTGCGTCCGGTGGGAGCTCGACCGACAGGGACAGGAAAGAACCGGT
Source organism: Ruegeria sp. D1(2025) (assembly GCF_056536425.1). Classification (NCBI taxonomy): domain Bacteria; kingdom Pseudomonadati; phylum Pseudomonadota; class Alphaproteobacteria; order Rhodobacterales; family Roseobacteraceae; genus Ruegeria; species Ruegeria sp. D1(2025). The sequence goes on from NZ_JBQFPO010000009.1 coordinate 20,427, forward strand.
GAACCCGAACACCTCGATCGCAAGGCTGAATGGGGCGAGGTCCTTGTCACGGCGATTGCGTATTTGGCGCATTCCGATTTCTGACTGCTCGCAATCATGAAACAGGGTTACCTGCCGGTCCATCGGCGCTTTTCGCGGGGCCGAGGCGACGCCGTGCCTGGACAGCGGCTCGCGCCACAAATCCGGACGCCAGGACCAGTCCGTGCCAAGCGGTTTGGGAAACTGCACCGAACCAATCAGTGGCCGGGCCAGCCGCCCGTCGGCCTGTTGGATCAACAGGTCAAGATGTGTCCGCAATTTGCGCGCCTCATCCCGTTGCCTGCGCAGCAATGGCTCAGGCGTTTCGGTCGCAGCCTTTGCGGCTTGGCGCCAATGCCCCAGAGACTTGCGATGCATATAGCGATCCAGAAAACTGCCCATGATCCTATCGTCCAAAGTTGTACCTGTTTAGTCAAAGACCAAGTGGCGGTTAAACCCGAATTACAGCATTTCAGCGCTTAATTTTCCGGAAATGTGATCTGCGGCGGGCTGGACAGAACCGCACCTTTCTGCCAAAGCCGCGCCCGTTCTTGCAATAGACCGGGGCAGTGCTTACCGTCTGATACCGGATCGCAGTGGAACATCCGTCAAACAGCGCACATCCGAATTTCTCAGGACAAGGGCGGTCATGGAACCCACTCTGTTTTCGTTTATCTGGAAATATTCAAAGAAACAGCAGCTTGTATTGTTGCTGCTGACCGTATTGTCGTTTCCCTTTCTCTATGCCTCGCTCGAGTTACCCAAACAGATCATAAACGATGCAATTGGGGCGCCCACCGACACGGTGACGATCTGGGGCCATACCGTGACGCAGATCCAATACCTTTGGATCCTGTGCTTTGCATTTCTGGCAACGGTGATTGCCAGCGGGTTGATGAAGATGCGCATCAACACGATGAAGGGCGTGCTGGCCGAGCGTATGCTGCGCCGCCTTCGCTTTTCTCTGATCCAGCGAACGATGCGGTTCCCGAAGTCCTATTTCGCCACCACCAGCCAGGGCGAATTGGTTTCGATGATCACCTCCGAGGCCGAACCGATGGGCGGGCTGATGGGCGACGCGATTGCCCAACCGGTGTTTCAATTCGGGCAGATGATGACAATCGTCACATTTCTGTTCATGCAAAGCGTCTGGTTCGGATTGGCCAGTGTCGCGCTCATCCCATTGCAGGCCTGGCTGATCCCGAAACTGCAACGCCAGATCAACCTGCTGAACAAGGACAGAATTCAACAGGTTCGACATCTAAGCTCGGAAATCGGTGAGAGTGCGGCGGGCATCAGTGATCTGCGCACCAATGGCGGCTGGCGTTATCGGCTGGCGCAGTTCAGCCATCGGCTGGGCATCTTGTTCGAGATCCGCTTCAAGATCTACAACAAGAAATTTTTCATGAAGTTTATCAACAACCTGATCACGCAGATGACGCCGTTTCTGTTCTACTCTGTCGGCGGTTATCTTGCGATCACGGGAGAGGTGACAGTGGGCGCACTGGTCGCCGCACTTGGGGCCTACAAGGATCTGAGTGGCCCTTGGAAGGATTTGCTGACCTACTACAATCAGGTGCAAGACATGTCGCTGCGTTGGGAAATCGTGATAGAGCGTTTTGCCCCAGCCAACATGATCCCCGAGAGCCTGTTTTCCGGAGAACCCGAAACCATCCCGCACCTGACCGGTGACATCGAGTTGCGAAACGTGACGGTCCGCGATGATGACGGCAAGACCATTCTTGAAGATATCGATCTGACAATCCCAAAGGGTGCCCGGGTGGCGATACAGTCGCCACAAGCGGCCGAGCGTGGTGCGCTGGCTCAACTGCTGACAAGAGAGCTGCTGCCGGTACAAGGCGACGTGATTATGGCGGGTCACAATCTCAATTCGCTGCATCAAACAGTGATTGCTGCCCGAATTGGGTATGCCTATTCACGCCCCTACCTGTTCGATGGAACACTGGGGGACAATCTGCTGATGCCCCTGCGGATCCGCCCGCAACATCAGTCGGACGCGATAAAGGCCCCTTCGCGTCGTCAGATCGAGGCCGTGCGGGCCGGGAACCCCCCCGATTCCCTGTCGGATGAATGGGTCGACCCCAGCCTGGCCGGGCTGGATAGTGCTGACGACATTCGCGACTGGTGGTTTCAGCTTGTTGAGGCGATGGGGATCGACGAGTTCATGTTCCGCCGTACTTTGCGATCCCGGTTCGACCCGGAACAGCATCCGGCTTTGGCAAAAGACGTTGTTGATCTGCGCGGGATCGTCGCCGAGCGTCTGCGCGAGCGCGGCTTGGACCGATATGTCTTCAGATTTGACCCGGAACAGTTCAACCCCGCCGTTCCCTTGGGCGGCAACCTGCTGTTCGCGTCTCCGTCGCAGGATATCTCTCCGGAAACTCTTGCCGAAGATGATCGATTCCAGGCAATGCTCAGCGCGAACGCCCTGGACGATGACGCCATGAGCATTTCCAGTGCCGTGCTGGAAACGCTGACTCAGGCATTTGGCCGGGATGGCACGGATCATCCTCTGTTTTTGCGCCTTGGCCTGTCCCGCGACATGTTCCACAGCCTGCTGGACATCGAAGACCGTCGCAAAGCCAAGGGTGATGCCGCGATCAGTCAGAAGGAAAAAGCCCTGCTGATGACCGTGCCCTTCCTTCTTACGGCCGAGCAGATTGGTCCGAATTTTCCGGACGAGTACAAGAACAGAATTTTGACGATTCGAAAGACGCAGGCAGAAAGAATCCGGGAATCGATGCAGGGGATGTTCCTGCCAGTGTCGCCGGATCTCTACATTCCGCGTCTGACCGTGATCGAGAATGCGCTTTACGGACGCATTTCGATCATGGCCGGGGCCAAAAAAGACGAGATCGAAGATGTAGTTGCCGAAGTTATGAACGAAGCCGGGCTGCGCCGCCGCGCCGCCGCGATCATTTACGATCTGCCGTCCGGACTGGGGGGAAACAACCTGCCGACCGTTTTTCAGGAGCGTGCCGCGTTTTCGCGGGCGGGCATCAAACGCCCCGACATTCTGGTGCTGGACAAGGTGCTGGCCAGCCACGATTCGGAAAGCCGACTGCGCACCCGCCTGAAACTGCGTGAGCTGCTGCCTGATTCAATCATGATCTTCATGGAAGATCATTTTGCCCATCCCGAAGCGTATGACCTGTTCGTCGAAATCAAGGACGGTCGTATTGACGGTGTTTCAAGAACACAAACAGAAGCGGAAGAAGGCGCTACGGCGGACCTGAGCCGGAAGCTCAAGATCATCTCCTCGACCGAGTTGTTCTCCAAGTTGGATGGCAGAAACCAACGTTTGCTGGCGTTTTCCGCACAATGGTACGAGGCCGCAGCCGGGCAGACCATCTTTGCCCGCGGCGAGGCACCTGACGCGGCCTACCTGTGTATTTCCGGTCAGGCCAATTTGGAATGGAACGACAGCAAGGGTCTCAAGCGGGTAATCTCGGTCATCGAGCCGGGACGATTGATCGGAGATCTTTCGATTATCACCAAGGACGCCAGACAATTCGATCTGGTTGCAACACAGGATTGTACCTTTCTCAGGATCGGCGCCGGAGAGCTGCGCGCCGTCGTGGAAAGCGACGTTAATGTCGCCGTACAACTTCTTGAAACCGTTGCCGGTTACCTGATGACAGTGTCCGATCGTGTTGCCGCCGCGCAAACCCCAGAGGACATATTCACCGATACCGGCAGTACCAGTGGAACCTAAAATCACGACACATACGGCATACGCAGCCCATGAGATGCTTGTCCGCGACGCACGTGACAGACCGGAACTGTGGCGACTTACGGCCGGGTTGGCGATTGTTGGTGGTGTTGCAGTTTTCCTGAACCTCACCCTGTCTTCTGTGATTTTCAGTCTTGGCACCGCGCGGTGGGTTTCCGGCTTTCAGGCAGGGGCAACACCGTCCGCATTGTTGATACTGTTGTCTAGCTTCGGGTTCATTACTGTGGGGGTCAAACTGGCCGCCGGGGCGATGCAAAACCGCACGTTGCAAACCATCCTGGGTCCCCGCCGTCTGGGCGTTCGCCAGTTCTGGCGCGTACTTCTGGCATTGGTGCTGCTGGCCGCGTTGATCTTCATCCTGCCGCCTTACAATCTGGGTGCACCGTTCAAACCCAATTTGGCTGTCGAAACGTGGCTGCTGCTGTTGCCGCTGTCTCTGACTGCGGTTTTGATACAAACCAGCGCCGAGGAAATCCTGTTTCGCGGCTACATTCAGCAATCACTGGCTGCGCGGTTTCGGTCACGCCTTATTTGGATGGGTCTGCCTGCCTTGTTGTTTGCGGCCGGTCACTACGCGCCGGCCACATCCGGAGAGAACGCCCTTCTGATCGCAATCTGGGCCGGCGCTTTTGGCCTGATCAATGCCGATCTCACCGCGCGGTCGGGTACCCTTGGTCCTGCTATTGCGCTGCACTTTTTCAACAACGTTGTGGCGTTGCTGTTTTTCTCGATACCTGACAACCTCAGCGGTCTTGCCTTGTTCCTTCTGCCCTATGACATGTCCCAGACAGACGCGATACGACACTGGCTGTATGTGGATTTCGTGATGATGATTGTTTGCTGGCTAACCGCACGGCTTGCGCTGAGGCGCTGATTGCATTTCCTGACGTAGCGCCTTATTTGACGTCAAAACCGCATCAGCAAGGTTCCGACATGAACTGGATCACAAACTACGTCCGCCCCCGGATCAACTCGATCTTCTCGCGCAGGGAAGTGCCCGAAAATCTGTGGCACAAATGCGATGAGTGCGGAACCATGCTGTTTCACCGCGAACTGGCCGACAACCAGAATGTCTGCACGCAATGTGATCACCACATGGCAATCACGCCGCGAGAGCGGTTCAAGCATCTGTTTGATGGCGGTATTTTCACCGAGGTCGAGGTCCCCGCGCCGAAGGACGATCCGCTGCATTTCCGGGATCAAAAGAAATACCCCGACCGCATGAAAGCGGCCCAGAAGAAAACAGGCGAGAAAGAGGCGATGCTTGTCGTGAGCGGTGAAATCGGCCGCACGCCAGTTGTAGCTGCCGCGCAGGATTTTTCGTTCATGGGCGGATCGATGGGCATGTATGTCGGCAACGCCATCATCGCAGCCGCGCAGGGGGCCGTGAAACTCAAACGCCCGCTTATCCTGTTTTCGGCTGCCGGTGGCGCGCGAATGCAGGAAGGCATCCTGAGCCTCATGCAGATGCCCCGTACCACGGTCGCGGTGGAAATGCTGAAAGAGGCGAACCTGCCCTATATCGTGGTGCTGACCCACCCGACCACCGGCGGCGTCACCGCGTCTTATGCGATGCTGGGCGATGTGCATATCTCGGAGCCGAACGCGCTGATCTGCTTTGCCGGACCGCGCGTGATCGAACAGACCATCCGCGAGAAACTGCCCGAAGGATTCCAACGCGCTGAATATCTGCTGGATCACGGGATGCTTGACCGTGTGACAAAACGCACCGAAATGCGCGATGAACTGATCACCATCACCCGAATGCTGATGGGCCTGCCGCCAGCTGTCAAAGGCGACCTTCCCGCACCAGAGCCGGAGGAAGCACCGGTCGAAGCTTCGACCGAGGGCGCAGGCGAGAAATGACGACCCCGACATCCGACGTCATCCTTGATCGGATGATGGCGCTGCATCCCAAGATCATCGACCTGACTCTGGATCGTGTGTGGCGCTTGCTGGCTGCTCTGGACCACCCGCAAAACCGATTGCCGCCGGTCATCCATATTGCCGGAACCAACGGCAAAGGTTCGACGCAAGCCATGATCCGCGCAGGGATCGAAGGGGCCGGGCTGACAGCTCACGCATACACATCCCCCCACCTGGCCCGCTTTCACGAGCGTATCCGACTGGCGGGAGAGCTGATCTCGGAGCCTGACCTTACGGCGGTTCTGGACGAGTGTTACGCCGCAAACAATGGTGAGAATATCACCTATTTCGAAATCACCACCTGTGCGGCCCTGCTGGCTTTCGCCCGCACGCAAGCTGACTATACGCTCCTTGAAGTCGGGCTGGGTGGCCGCCTGGATGCAACCAACGTCGTGGACCTGCCTGCGGTTACAGTCATCACGCCGGTTTCGATTGACCACGAACAGTTCCTTGGCGACACATTGGGCAAGATTGCAGCCGAAAAGGCCGGCATCATCAAGCCCGGAGTGACCTGTATCGTGGGCCCGCAAGAAGACGAGGCGCTCGAGGTCATTGAATACACCGCCGCGCGACTGGGTGCGCCACTGCTTGTTCATGGCCAACACTGGCACGTCCACGAAGAAAACGGGCGCCTGATCTATCAGGACGAAACAGGATTGCGCGATCTGCCGCTTCCCAATCTGCTGGGCGCGCACCAAATTCAAAACGCGGGCGCAGCGCTGGCGGTTCTGCGCCATCTGCAAATGGGCGATGACGCCTATGAGGCCGCCGTAACCAAAGCCGAATGGCCAGCACGCATGCAGCGCCTGAAAACAGGTCCACTGACAGAACAGGCTCCGCTCGCTGAACTGTGGCTCGACGGGGGCCACAATGCTGCCGCTGGTGTCGCGTTGGCCGACGTTCTGTCGAAACTGCCCAAACGCCCGACACACATGATCTGCGGCATGCTGAACACCAAGGACGTCACCGGTTATCTGGCGCCGCTTGCCGATCAGGCCGAAAGCCTGACCGCCGTATCCATACCCGGCGAAGCCAACACGCTTAGCGCGGACGACACCGCGGCTGCGGCCGCAAGGGTCGGCCTGCCAGCTTCAACAGCGGAAAGTGTCGCGGCAGCCTTGAGCGCAATAACAGACAAAGATCCACAGGCGCGTGTCCTGATCTGTGGCTCGCTCTATCTGGCGGGCAACATCCTGCGCGAAAACGGCTAGCTGTTTTTCTGTTTGGAAAACCTCGGAGCGCGCTGTGGGCGAGGGCGCAGAGCCCCCTATTTCCCCCAGTCCTGATCCTGCATTTCCCGCAGGCGCGAAGCGGTGCGCTCGAATTCAAACGTTCCTTCACCTTCCACATACAACATCTCGGGCTCGGCCGCCGCCGAGCAGATCAGCCGGACCCGGGCCTCGTAAAGGGCGTCAATCAAAGTGACAAACCGCTTGGCTTCGTTGAAGTTGTTGCGGGACAGGCGCGGCACGTCTTCCAGAACCAGCACTTTCACCGCTTCCGCAATGGCCAGATAGTCTGCCGGGCCCAGCATACGTCCGCACAAATCATAGAAGCTGGCCCTCGCTACGCCATTGCGAAAGGCCGGAAGTTCAACGGCCCGGCCGTTCACCTTCAACACCAGTGGTTCCGCCGCGCCTCCCGACAGGTCATTCCAAACCGCCCGGATATTCTGCCGGGCCTCGGGCCCGATCGGCGTAAAATACACAGGCTCACCCGCCAGTCGGTTTTGTCGATAATCGGTGGGCGAGATCAGCTCCCAGACTTCAAGCTGTTCCTTGATATGCGCGATGAATGGCAGAAACAGCTGCCGGTTCAGCCCGTTCTTGTACAGCTCATCCGGGTGCCTGTTCGACGTGGTGATTACGACCACCCCGCCTGCATGCAAAAGATCGAACAGGCGGCCCACGATCATCGCGTCCGTTATGTCCGTGATCTGCATTTCGTCAAAGGCCAGCAATCGGACTGATTTGACCACTGCCTCGGCAACGGGTGCCAGCGCGTCCTCGACCCCTTCCTTTCGGGCCTTGTGCATACCCGCGTGAATTTCCTGCATAAAAGCATGGAAGTGCACGCGCCGTGCAGGAATATCCTCCAGCGCATCCACAAACATGTCCATCAGCATGGACTTGCCGCGCCCGACGCCGCCCCACAGGTAAAGGCCTTTGGGGGCAGGGGGGGATTTGCGGAAGAAACCGCGTTTGACAGGTTCGGCTAGGGTGGCGCGAATACGCTCGAACTGTGGCAGAACGGCCTCCTGCGCGTCATCCCTGATCAGGCTGCCATCGGCAATGCGGGCCTCGTAAAGCGAAATCAAATCCGTCATGTCTGAGCCATAGCGTCCGCTCTGCCCCTTGAAAAGCGGCCTTTTTCTCTCGGCTTCGTTTTTGACAGGCTTCGCTCTGAAAAAATCTGTCAACGTGTTGCACGAGCGTCGGAACCAAGACAAAGTCCGCGCCAGACAGAAGCGTGGCTAAACAGGATTGCGGACATGTCACAGGCAGGAAACGTCTTATTCATAATCATCGACCAACTGCGTGCAGATTGCCTAACCGGCGCATTGGCGAACCATGTGGATCTGCCCAATTTGCGCGCGTTCATGAGCGATGCGGTCACCTTTACGCGCCACTTCTCGGTGACCAACCCGTGTGGCCCGTCCCGGGCTTCGATACTGACCGGTCAGTACGCGATGAACCACCGCTCTGTCCGCAACGGAACGCCACTGCGCCACGACATTCCCAATGTCGCGACCGAGATGCGCAAGGCCGGATATCTGCCCATGTTGTTCGGCTACACCGACACGTCAGCAGATCCGCGCGTGTTTGATTCCAACGACCCGTCGCTCAAGTCTTATGAGTACCCGATGCAGGGGTTTCACGAGGTGGTCGAAATGCGGCTCGAGGAATCTTTTCCCTGGCAATCTCATCTGATGCAAAAGGGCTATTCATTCGACGATTACTGGGATGTCTACAAGCCCGTATCACCAACTGGCAGCACGCCGAAACTGAACGACCCCGCGTTGTACCGGGCCGAAGACAGTGACACGGCCTTTCTGACGGACGCTTTTCTGAATGGTATCGCCGCGTACCACAAACAGAGCTGGTTCGCCCATCTGACCTATATCCGGCCGCACCCGCCGCTTGTTGCACCTGCGCCGTATAATGACATGTACGATCCTGCCGAGTTGCCTTTTCCTGCCGGGTTCCCGGACCAGCAGGCCGAAGCGGCGCTGCACCCGTTTTTTGCCCCTTCGATGCAATCCCAAACGGCCACCGGCTTTGTAAAGGGCATGGGGGAAATTGAACCGACACAGGAAAACGTTCAAACACTGCGTTCCGTCTATCTGGGTCTTGCGACCGAGGTCGATCATCACGTCGGCCGTGTAATCCAGTACCTGAAGGAAAGCGGGCAATATGAGAACACTTTGCTGGTGATCACCGCCGACCATGGCGAGATGCTGGGCGACCGGCATACCTGGGGCAAAATGACGGTGTTTGATGCCGCCTATCATACGCCCCTGATTATCAGGATGCCGGGGAATTCAGCCCGCGCGGGTTCGGTTGTCGATGTGCCGACGGAATCTGTGGACGTCACCCCAACCATTCTCGACTGGGTGGGCAAATCAGTTCCGAACTCGATGGACGGACGCTCGCTTGTGCCGCTGCTGAAGGGTGATGCTCCCGACGACTGGCGCAGGTATTCGTTCAGTGAGCTTGATTTTTCAGAACCTGAAAAGCCAACTCTGTGGCAGCAGCAATTGGGAACCGGCAACAGCGACTCGAACCTGAGCATTCTTCGGGACGACCGGTTCACGCTGGTTGAGTTCGCCGCTGATCTGCCTCCGATCCTTTTTGACCATGCCGGCAAGGGTGAGCTTGAGAATGTCGCGAACAATCCCGAATTCGCTTCGGATCTGGGCCGGCTTGGGCGTCAGATGCTACGGCACCGCATGCGCAATGCGGACCACACGCTTTCCCTTTATTCTCTGACGCCAGAGGGTGCCAAGTCGAAAGAGCGCTATCCAGACTAGGGCAGTGCAGCGTGATCATGAGCCCAAGGCAGGTCCGGCCTGTTTTTGTCGCATCTCTGCCCCCTACACCTGCGGGGGTTCTGATGTTACGCCTGTTCCGTGGGGAGAACTGTCTTGGACACCACCGAACAGCATATGAAAGCAATGACCATGGCCGGTCTCAATCTGATCGGCCAGGCCCTTTCGATTTACGACAGCCAATTGCGGCTTGTCGTCAGCAATCGCCGCTTTCAGGAAATGTTCGATCTGCCCGACACCCTGGTCCGCCCCGGCGCACTGTTTCACGACACCATTCAGTTCCTCGCCAGTCGAGGGGAATATGGCGGCGACGGAAATGTGGACGAAATGGTGAAGGCCCGCGTCGAGCAGGCGCTGAATTTCGAACCGCATTACATGGAACGGGCGCGACCAAACGGACAGGTTATCTCGATCGAGGGGGCACCGTTGCCACAAGGCGGCTGGGTCGCAGTGTATACAGATATCACCAGCACAAAACGGGCCGAGAACCTGCTGCGCGCACGGTCCGAGGAACTGTCCGGACAGTTGCTGAGCCATGCCGAGGAATTGTCAGCCGCGAACCGAAAGCTGGCCGCAACCAACTCAGCTCTGGAAGAGGCAAAGCGCCAACTGACCGAGATTGAGGCCCGCACCCGTTTGACGACGGAGATGATGCCGGCCCATATCGCTCATCTCAGACGAGACGGTATCTACGACTACTCAAACCGCCGCCTGAGTTCCGTCATGCCGGGCCGACCGTCTGAAATTGCAGGCCTGCACATCTCCGAGGCGCTGGGTCCTTCAGCGTTTGAACGGGTCGAACCCTATCTGGAACGCGCCTATGGCGGCGAAACTTCGGTTTTTGAGTTTACCGAGGATCAGGATTCGCGCCGGATACGGGTTTCTTTCACCCCGGACGGGGCAGGGGGCGTGTACATAATGTCGGTCGACGTGACCGAAGAAACGCAAGCCAGGGTCGCCTTGCAACAGGCCAGTCGCCGCGCAATGGCGGCACAGATGACCAGCGGCATGGCACATGATTTTTCAAACCTGCTGACGATCATTCTGGGGATGCAGGCGCGGCTGAACAAGATGGACCTGCCCGAAGAGGCGCAGGAACTTGTTTCGGCCACTCAACAGACAGCGCGCCGTGGCGGACAATTGCTGAACCGGATCGCGGATATGACGGGAAACCGGACACCCCAACCCAAAGCGACCGACATGCGAGGGCTGCTTGAAGACCTTCGCATTCTTGCTTCGCCATCGTTGCCGCGGGGGGTGGGGCTGTCGGTGGTCAATACATTGCCGGACGAGGCGCTGATGCTCGACCCGGGTATGGTTCAGGATGCAATGCTCAATCTTGTCCTGAACGCGCGTGACGCATGCGGCAATTCCGGTCAGATCACCATCAGCGCCCATGCGATCGGACGGATATGGGCCGAAATCACCGTATCCGACACCGGACCCGGGTTTTCACCCGAAGCTTTGGAAAAGGCTCTTAACCCGTTTTTCACTACCAAAGGCAGCGACGGTTCGGGGTTAGGCCTTCCCATGGTTTATGACACCGTCAAACTGGCTGGCGGAGACCTGAACCTGCGCAACACGCAATCAGGTGCATCCGTTGTCATGCGATTGCCTTATAGACCTGCCCCGTCTGGTCGCGGCGGTCTTGTCCTGCTTGTCGAGGATAACGACGAATTGCGTTGCCAGTTCCGCGACCTGCTTGTTGATCTCGGCTATTCTGTGATCGAGGCCACGTCAGTTGATGAAGCGCTCGGTTTGATCTTGGATATTGACGATATTGCGTTGGTTCTGTCCGATATCCGGCTTGATGGACCGGCCACCGGGATTGATCTGCTTGAGCGGCTAAAGCCTGGCCTTCCCTGTATTCTGATGACATCCTTGCCCTATTCCGACCCTCTGCATCGACAAGCGCTTGCTTTGGCGCCGGTGTTGCGTAAACCGTTCTCCCGGGCACAATTGTCTGCACTGATCCGAACCGAGGCCGCCTGATGAACCAACCATTGGTGACCATCCTTGATGACGAGCCCGAAATACGGCGCATATTGACGGATGCGCTGGAAGAGGCCGGATTCCGCACACAAAGCTTTTCACGTGCCCGCGAATTCGAAGCCTCGCTGAAAAGGGTGACACCGGACGTCTGCCTTGTTGATCTGTCGCTTCCGGATACAGACGGGCTGGCGTTAGTACACCGACTGGCGCTGGAACAGGGGGCCGCCGTAATTATCATTTCGGGCAGGGTGCAGGTACAGGATCGCGTCACCGGGCTGGAACTTGGGGCTGATGACTATATCACCAAACCTTTCGATCCTGCCGAAGTTGTCGCCCGAATCCGTGCAAGATTGCGCGCACCGAGAACCCAGTCTCCCCAGTCGGAAGTGGCATACTTCAATGGCTGGACCGCATATTTCGATCGCTATGTTCTTGTGGACGGAACCGGTTCGGAAACTCCGTTCAGCCATGCCGAAGGCGAGGTTCTGCGCCTGTTTCTGGAAAGCCCGAAACGGTTGATCAGTCGTGGGCAGATGCAGGAAACTTTAGGCGGCGCCGCAGGTGAGAGTTTCGACAGGGCAATGGATGTGCGAATTTCGCGTTTGCGCACCAAACTGGGCGAAGACCCAAAAAATCCGCGCCTTATCAAAACAATTTACGGTGCCGGGTACATTTTTTTGGGAGAAGTTGATTGGCAATGATTTGCTCAGCCCACGATCTTCCCAACTGCGCCTGCTTGAGATTTTCGAATTTCATTTCTTTTTCAGATAGTTGGAGGATGTCCAATATTATCTTTGGGCCAGCTATGGATTCTTGTAACCGTCCCGCTTAACTAACACCAACCCGTCTTTCCTGAAAAGACAGGCGACGAGATCGTTTCCGACCTATCGAAGTATCGCGTCGGCAGCAGGTGTCGAAGGCAAGTGAGGGCCTGGAGAGTAGAATGGTCAGAGATTTCTGGGAAAAATGGCGATCCGGCCACATAGGCCGACTGGTTGGCAGCAGTTTGCGCAGCCAGGGTTGGCTTTACGGCATCGCAATGGCCGCAATGGTCGTTGTCGCAGGAACAACTGCGGGCACCGCCTGGATGATGGAAAACATCGTCAACGCCATGACGACGCCGGAAGCGCGCTCAAAGGTCTATCTCGTCGCGCTGGCGATTTTGGGGCTGTTTTTCGCCAAAGCAGCTGCATCCTACATTCAGTCTGTTTTTCTGGCTCGCGCGGGCAACCGGATCATCGCCGTTCAGCAGGAACAGCTATATGCGAAACTGCTGAAACGAGGTGTTGGATTCTTTGCCGACACGGAATCCTCTGATCTTTTGATGATCGTGACACAGGGTGCTCTGGCTGCAAGGCGCCTGGTTGATGTCGTGGTCACGAGTTTTGTTCGCGATGCGCTGACCCTTGTTGGTCTGGTATTTGTGATGGTCTATCAACAACCGGTTTTGTCGGTCCTGTTCTTCGTAGTTGGACCAATCGCCCTGCTGAGCGTCAGAGTTTTGCTCAAGAGCGTGCGTGCGATCATGCTGTCCGAAATGAAGTCACTGGCAGAGATCATGAAAGTCCTTCAGGAAACCTCGGGGGGTATCAAGATCATCAAGGTTTTTGCGCTGGAAGACCACATGGCCGATCGCATGAACCACGCGATCAGGGCGGTCGAAAACCGTGCCAACTCCATTTCGCGGCTGCAATCGATCGCCAGCCCATTGATGGAATTTCTGGCAGGTATAGCGATCGCGGCCATTCTGATCATCAGCACGATTGGTATCGCAGGAAGTGAGCCGACCACACCGGGGCAACTGATGTCTTTCATCACCGCTTTGCTGATGGCTTATGAACCGGCCAAACGACTTTCCAAGATGCGCGTGGTCATTGAGACGACATTGGTGCCAATCGGCATGATGTTCGAGTTGTTGGACCAGGAAGATCCGATGCGCGAAAGCATCGAACCCGTGCAGCTGCGTCCTGGGCCCGGCGAGGTTCGGTTGCATGACGTCACTTTTGGCTATCAGGGCTCCTTGCCCATTCTCAAGAATATGGACCTAACTTTTGAAGCGGGGAAAACCACTGCACTGGTCGGGCAGTCTGGCGGTGGCAAGTCCACCATCTTTGGCCTGATCATGCGTTTCTATGATCCGGATCAGGGGCGCATCGAAATCGACGGTCAAGATGTCATGGACGTGAGCTTCGCTTCGTTGCGGCGCAAAATCTCTTACGTCGGGCAAGACACGTTCCTGTTTTCCGCCAGCGTAATGGACAACCTTCGATACGCACGTCCCGACGCAACGGTTGAAGAAGTCATGGAAGCCGCCCGCGCGGCACATGCCCATGACTTTATTACCGAATTGCCAAACGGATATGATACGCAAGTAGGTGAAAATGGCGCGTTTCTGTCCGGTGGGCAGAAGCAACGCCTGGCAATTGCGCGTGCAATCCTGCGCCAGGCAGAAATTCTGTTGCTTGACGAGGCAACCAGCGCATTGGATGCGGAATCAGAATCCTATGTGAAAGAAGCGCTCGACAAACTGACCAAAAATGTCACCACGATCGTGATCGCGCATCGGTTATCGACTGTGTTGGAGGCCGACAAAATAATGGTTGTTCAGGATGGAGAGGTGATCGAACAGGGTAATCTCGACAACCTGATGCAGCGTAACGGGGCATTCCGGCGTTTGTTTGACCAGCAGTTCAAGCAGCCTGCCTCCTGATCCACTAGGTCAAGCCTCCGGGATTTGGAGTTAGGGTTCGGGTTATGGCATGCGTTATCTGGCGCGGCTAATAACGGGAAGCGCCGGTAGGTGCTATTCCCGCAATGCCCTGTCCTTGATTTTGACCACAGGCTGGACGAGATAGTCGAGGACTGACTTTCGACCGGCGAGAATATCCACTTCGGCAACCATGCCGGGGATGATCTCTATTTCTGCACCGTTGCCGTCCAGCATTGTGCCACCGGTTCGAATCTCGACCACAAATACCTCTTCGTCGTTTCGGTCGGATCGATTGATTGTATCCGCACCAATGCGGAAGATTTCGCCGTCCAGTCCGCCGTAGCGGGCAAAGTCATAGGCCGTTATCTTGACTTTCACTTTTTGTCCGGCGTGCAAAAAAGCAATGTCTTCAGGGCGGACATAGGCCTCAACCAGCAAGGAGTCGTCCAGCGGGACAATTTCGATCAACTCTTCGCCGCTTCGGGCCAACCCGCCAACCGTTGACCGGTGTATCCGGTTGACAATACCACGCACTGGGGCTCGGATCTGCGCCCGTGCCGCGCGGTCACGCAACGCAGGCAAGGCAGGTTGCAGCGCGGCAAGCTCTGCTGTCGCAAGCGCCAGATCGGTAAGGGCACTGCTGCGAAACCGACTGCGTGTCGCCCGGATGCGATCATCAATTTCGTCGAGACCGGATTTCAACCTGTTGGTCACCGCTTCGGCCCTGACCTTGCGCCCGTTCCATTCCGCCTCACTGCGACGCAAGGAAAGCAGCGTCGTCGCCGGCTCCATCTGTTGCTCGACCAATGGTTCCATAATCAACCGTTCCTCGGCCAGCACCTTGAGCGTTTCCTCGGCCGTAAACTGATCCACCAGTCCTTCTTCGTACTCGCGACGGCGTTGCTGGCGTTGGCGTTCAAGGATGGCGATCTCCGCCTGCAACTCAGACTGTCGCCCCTGAAACAGCGCCGTTTCAGATTGAATGACCGCTGGCGCGTCTTTCAACAACACAGGCTTGAACTCTAATTCGGTGCCGTCGATTTCCGCCTGCAGCCGCTGCGTCCGCGCCATCAAACCAAAGGCACGCTGCTGTTCCTGACCCAATTGACTCGCTATCTGAGTGGTATCGAACTCCATCAGAAGAGTTCCCTCGTCTACCAGCTGACCTTCCTGAACATTCAGGGACCGCAGAACACCCGGTTCAGTAGCCTCGATCACCTGTAAATCACCCGATGGGACAATGCGACCGTCCACGCGGGTTACATCGTCAAGCTCGGTGATATGCGCCCAGAAACCTGCCGCGACCAAAAAGGACAAAATTAGAATTAACAAGGCAGACCCCCGCAGCGGGGAACGCCCCTGCATCTCACGGGCCAGTTTCGCAAGATCAGGATGCCGCGACATTCAGATGCCTCCCCTTGCGGTTTGCATATTGAGTCAGTAGGCCTTTCGAACCATCAGCCACAATCTTGCCGCCTTCGAGAACGATCACCCTGTCAACTAGGTTCAGCAAGCTTGTGCGATGCGTGATGACAATGACTGTGCTGTCACTGGTTGCGTGCTTTAGCCGCCGGATGACGTCCGCTTCCGTCCGGACATCCATGGCGCTGGTTGGTTCGTCCAACAGCAGGACTGGCGGGCGACCGACCAAGGCCCTTGCCAGCGCAATCGCCTGCCGTTGCCCGCCGGACAAACCTTCGCCGCGTTCAGCCAGTTTCAAATCGTAGCCGCCGGGATGGCGCGCCACAAAATCTTCGACACCCGCAACCCGTCCGGCCTTCAGCAGATCTTCATCGTTGGGGCGGATCGCCCCACTGGCGATATTTTCGCGAACGGTACCGGAAAACAACCAGACATCTTGAAGAACGGACCCAATGTTTCGGCGCAGATCACCGGGGTCAATTTGTCGAATATCCGCTCCATCCAACGAAACCGAACCAGTCTTGGGTTCGTATAACCCCAGCAAAAGACGCGCAATTGTACTCTTGCCCGAACCGATCGAGCCAAGGATTGCTACTTTTTCGCCCGGAGCAACCGAAAAAGAAATGCCGTCCAAAGAGTCGTTTGTCTGGTCAGGATAGGCAAAATGCACGTTGTTGAAGGAAATGCGACCTTCGAAACCTTTGCGACTGATCCAGCTTCGTCCTTGCGGTCGCTCACTTTCCGCCTGCATCAGAGAATCGAGATTGCGATATGCGCTGCGCGCCTGATTGATCCGCGTCAGGGTTTGCGCCAACTGCCCCAGAGGAGCCAGCGCACGTCCTGTCAGCATGACCGAAGCAACCAGTGCCCCCATGCTCGCTTCACCGTCCGCGATCAGAAAAACGCCGTAGAAGACTATCAACACCTGAGCGGCTTGTTGGGTAAACCCGGTCAAATTCAGCGCAAATTGCGTGACGGCACGACTGCGCATGCCGTGCGCGGATTGACGATCCATCGCCTGTTCCCAACGGGACCGCATTTGCCGCGCCGCTCCGGTTGTCTTTATGGTTTCAAGGCCGGAAAGAACTTCGACCAGAACCGATTGTTTGGATTGCCCATCAGCAAAACTGTTTTCCGCAAGACGGGACAAAACAGGCTGAACGATCAACCCGGTCACCAGGACGACAGGCACAGCAAGTGCGGGGATCAGGGCCAATTGGCCGCCGACCATGTAAATGACGAAAACAAACAGCCCAATAAATGGCAAATCCACCACTGCGACCAGCGTTGCCGATGTAAAGAATTCGCGCAGTGTTTCGAATTCCCGGACGGTGCTGGCCATGGCGCCAGATGACCCGGTCCGGGACTTCATACGAATGTTCAGCAAGTGGTCAAATACACGCCGCCCCATGAACAGATCAGCCTGCTTTCCCGCTGCATCAATAAACCCGGCTCGTAGCAGCTTGAGCACAAAGTCGAAAATCAGAGCTAGGCAAACGCCTGCGGTCAAGGCGATCAGGGACTCCGTCGCCTCGTTGGGCAGAACCCGGTCGTAAACGACCATGATGAACACGGATGTCGACAGCCCAAGCAGATTGGCAAGGGCGGCTGCCAGCGCCACCTGAATATATGACCAGCGATTGGCGGCAAGGGCGGACCAGAACCAATGACCTTTCCAATCGTTGCTGATCGAACCAATTTCCTCCTGATGGATACCGCGCACCAGAATTGCATATCCGGTGTATGTTTCAGAAAGGCTGGCTTCTAGTATCTCTCCGATTTCGCGGCCCAGTTCCGGATCAAAGATCAGTAAATCGCCGTTGGATGCTCGCCCGTGCAAGACCACTGCACGCTCATTTTCCAAGAGAAGGATCGCCGGTACCAGATGATTGTTGAAAGCAGCCAGTTTCCGTTTGCCATACGCGGCCTGCATGTCCGCTCTGTTAAGGGCTGTAATGACATCCCGGATTGTCAGTTCACCGTCGCCGGATTGTGTCGCCTGGACCGCTGCCAATGTCAGTGGGCGGTCGAGATGCGCGGCGACGTGCAGGAGGCAGACCTCCATTGCCGTCAAAGAGTGGGGGCGTGTACCCGATTGTGCCTGCATCATGGTTGCCCAATCCTGTTGTTCAGAGTGACACCAAGAAGATCAAGAATATCCCCGGTTAGGCTGAGCGCCGCATAATTTGTCAGAAAGTAGTTCTGCTCTGCCAGGATCAGTCGTTCTTGCGCGTTCACATAATCCCTTTGTGCATCCAGAATCTCGATCAGAGTACGTCGCCCGATTGAAAACTGTGCTTGTGCTGCCTTGATGCTGTCGGCGTTTGCTTGGGCGGCCTGGCGCGCGGCCTGCAGGCGTTCGGCGCCAGCTTTCTGATCCGAACGAATGAACCCCAATTCCCGGGATATTTCGCGGCTTAGACTTTCACGGGAAAACTCGACATCTCGGACCTGCGCTTCCGCAGCCGCAATCGCCGCACGTCGCTTCCCGGTACTGTCGATTTCGTAGTTAACTGCCAGATCGACACCGTAATTCGCATCCCGGCTATCGTCCCTGTTGGCAAAAGCGGCCAGTCTTATATCCGGTTGGCGACGGGCCAGAGCGGCAGCAAGTTCTGCCTTCGCGGCCACAACAGCAGCATCTGCGCGGCGGATCTGAGGGCTTGCCTCCACGATCTGTGCGTCACTCCGTGACAGCGGCGGAGCGGGGATGGCCGGGGCCAACACTCCGGGCGCTGTTCCGTAGATTTCAACAAATCGCGCCTCGGCGCGCGCCGTGCGCGTTTTTGCATCCGCAAAGCGTGTTTGTGCGTCAGCCATGCGGGAACGCGCGGTCAGAACATCCGCCTTCGATCCTGCGCCGCTGGCCGCCCGTTGCGAAATCTGCTGGACAAGCTGTTGGTGTACCTCGACATTCCTGGCGGTCAGGTCTTGAATCTTCCGGCGGTCCAAAACTGTCACATATGTTTCGATCGCGGCCAGCGCCGTTGCCGAGGCCGTTTGCAGACGGTCCCCCTGACTTTCAAAAATCCGGGCGCGTGCCGCAGCCAAATCCCCCGCCGCCGCGCCACCATCAAATACCAGTTGCGAAACACGCAGGTACGGTGAAAAATCAGCGACATCCGAAACAACTCGTTCGGAGCGCGCGTTCAGACCCAAGGAGACCTGGGGCAGAAACGCGCCCTTCGCGGCATCCTGACCGGCATTTGCGGCCGCAAATCTGGCATCGCTTTGTGCCAGATGAGGACTGCTTTCGACAGCTGAGCGCACGCGTTGCCCAAAACGGCTTTGAGCAAGATCGCTGGATTGGCGAGTAGCACCGGCCCCTGCTGTTCCGCTGGCAAATGAGGTTTGTAGGCCTGTCAGCTCCGGGGGTGAAACACAGGCCGAAATCGCGGCAGCCAGGACCAACAGTGGCAGCTTGAGAAGGTATCTTCTAAATCGCGACATGGAAGCCTTCCACTGCCTTGTGGCTGGTGAAGCTCTCGCGTTGCTGGTCATCGGCAATCGCAGAGAGAAACTCCAGCACGTCGGGATTGGTTTGGATGGATCGCGTTGTACTGGCAGCCATGGCTTGCCGCTGTGCCCGCTCTACCCAGGCACAATGACACAATGACAGCTGGTGCGCGTGGATCAGCCGCAAGGCACCGCTGGCTAGAAGGGCAACACTGCACGCGATAGGCAGATTTGCCAATCGCTCCTCATTGACACACAACAAGCCAGGCGGCAGATCAACACCATCATGGCGGGTCAGCGGGTCGTACAGGTTCATTTTGTCTATCTGCCGGCACAACGCCAGAGTTTGTTGACCCGCGTTCCTTCGGTTTTGCAGAAAGGCGCAAACCTTTTGCAATTCGGGGCTCAAATCACCTGTTTTGGTGAAAAAGGCTTCGTCTTGTGGGTTGTCAGATACTAACCCCGTTGCTTCGTCAATCATCAAGGAAACCGGAGCCTCAGGGTCCTGATCGTCTGGAGCGATTTCAAATGGTGTACACCGCAAGGCCGACGGGACATAGCCGGCCAACCACATACCATTCCGCGACACAAACGGTGTGCCTGCTTCGCCAACAAGTGACAGGATCGCCAAAGGTTCGACGAAGCTGTCGCGCCGATGAAACAATACCGGAAAAGCAGCGGCAACTTGATGAATTTCGGCCGCAACGACCGGACAATCCGCTTTTTGGCGCGCAAACCCATAGTCGGAAAACCTTCGCCAATACCGATGCCCATGTCGTGTCTTGCTGACCGGGTGCAGGCCATTCTGTGCCATTTCGCCCTCGTGAGTTGGAACTGTCTGCAGGATTTGATGTGCGGAGTCTGAGGTCAGGCTGTCGCGCCGGTCGGATCCGTATGAAGGATGTTATCCGCCGTCAGGCCACTCAAATCGCCCAACCCGCTGAAATCGGCAATCTCTTCGACTGTGGCTGACCCCGGCGCAGAATAATCGACCCTGACCAGAACACTGTCCGCACCGTCTGTGGCAAGAACATAGAGCGCATCGCCGGCGTCAATTCCGGCAAAGCTCTCGACTGCGGTTTCGATTGTTCCTAAAGACAGATCCGCCAGAACAGTGCTTAGCCCGATGAAACCCGTGTCAGTTCCGATGACTTCACCCAGGTTGCGTATTTCAACTCCGGTCCCGTCACCTCTCAGGCTTGCAACGTCCAGCCCACTGAACATCAGGGCGTCTGACACATCACTTTCGGCACCGAGTGTGAACCCAGTGATTATGTCCACCCCATTGGCCGTGGGGTCGGCTTCAAACACCACCACGTCACGCCCTGCGTCCGAGACGTCGATCGTATCATCACCACCTCCACCGCGTAGGATATTATCAGCACCCGTCGCTGTCAGATTATCGTTATTTGCCGTGCCGAGATGAAAGACGGTGGGGCCGCCATCATCGGTGATCAGCGTTAGCTCGATCGGCTGTGTCGGGTCCTGAACGGTCATGGTGAACGTCACCAATGGCTGGCTGAGATCCGAGAATGTGGTCGCGGCGCCGCCGAACTTAACAGTGTTGCCACCGACCGGATTGGCAAGGAACAGATCGAAGGCGCCGTTTTCAACGTCAGATCCTGTATCGAATGTGACCACGGCAGGGTCGAAGACAAGATCAGCCGTCACGGACAGGCCAGACGAGATGTCCCGGTCCGAGTCCGCGTAGATTTCAAATGTCACCGTGGACCCGTTTCGCCCTGCTTCTGTGATGACATAGGCAGAGGGCACATGAGCGGTGATACTGTCTGACACAGGCAATGGATCCGGACCACCAGATACAGAAGCCTGCACCTGGATATCCAGGTCGTCACCGGCTTCCAGACCTGAGAATCCGGAACCTGGCACCGACAGTGACCAAGTTCCGTCCAAGGCAATTGTTGCGGTTCCGACCGAAACACTGTTGAGCGTCACGTCCACGCTCTGACCGGCGCTTAGACCGTGCGAGGAACCGCTTATGGTCAGGCCCGAGTTTTGCGCGTCACTGAGAGAAACGGCACCGTTTGTCCCGACGGCATTCAGGGTCAACACCGGGCGGAAATCCGTCGTGAGCGTTGTCGTTGCAGCGGGCGCACCGTTGCCAGCCGCATCATCCACCATAGCCGTCAGCGTAAAGGCGGTCCCATCCGCCAATGCCGCCAGATCGCCCGAAAGAACGGTGGCGGACCAAGTTCCCGAGGAAACAACGGCCGTATAGGTCTGCCCGCCGAGCGTTACCGAAACCGTCTGGCCATCCTCAGCCGTGGTAGTTCCCGACACTGCTAGATCGCTGTTTCTTTCAATCACATCCAGAACTGCACCGGTTGGAACCGGATCAAGCGTGATTGAAGGTGCGCTAAAGTCCGTTGTGAAACCGTCTGCAGCCGAGTTGCTGTTTCCTGCCGCATCCGCAACCGAAGCGGTGACACTGTAGCTTTCACTGTCCTGCAACCCGGCTAAGTCCAAGCTTGCGGCGGTATAGTTCCACCCTCCACCTGTTACAGTCGCTGTTCCGCTCACATCAACGGTTCCGTCAGCACGTGCGATCTGAACTGTGACCATTGTTCCGTCCGGCGCATCTGATGTGCCCGACACGGTCAGATCCGTGCCCTGTTCGGCGGCATTCATGATCGCGCCGTCTGACAGGGCGGAGATCGTGATTGAAGGTGCCGTAAAGTCCGTGTCAAAGCTGCTCGTCGCTTGAACGGAGGGGTTACCTGCGGCGTCAGAGATGTCAGCGGTAACCGTCACAGTACCATTGTCGGACAACAACGAAAGATCTGAGGACGGCACAGTCACACTCCAACTGCCACTCTGGACCTGGCCGGAATACGTTTGCCCGTTCATCGAAACGGTCACCATTTGCCCATCTTCGGCATCCGTCGCACCAGTTATGGTCAGATCCGTAGCTTGCTCCGAGGCATTCAGAACGGCACCAGAAGAAAAACTGTCGATGCTGAGCGTTGGGGCGGTGAAATCCGTCGAGACCGAGCTGCTGGCCTGTGGCGCGTCCAATCCGTGATTGTCGGAAACGTCAGCGGTGATGGTAAATCCCGAACCGTCCGCAAGTGCCTGCAAATCCACCGCGGGAACCGTAATTGTCCATGTATCTCCTGATACAGCGCCCGTATAAGTTTGACCGCCCAGATTTACCGTTACCTGCTGTCCATCCGGAACATTGCCCGTTGTACCGCTGACAGTCAGATCCGACCCGGCCTCGACCGCGTTCAGAACCGAACCGGTGGGCAGTGGGGAGATTGAAATGGAAGGCCCGCTGAGATCCACGGGCAGGGTTGCCGTTGCCGGAGTGGCGAAATTACCCGAGGTGTCGCTGACCGTGGCACTGACCGAAACCGGGGTGCCGGTAGTCAGACCCCCAAGATCGGCGCTGGGGACGGTAACGCTCCAACTGCCTCCAGATGTTGTGCCCGTGTAAACTTGGCCGTTGAACGTCACCAAAACACTCTGGCCATCGGCTGCCGTTGTCGTGCCGGTCAGAGCCAGATCGCTGTTCAGATCGACCAGTTCGATCGAACCGCCCGAAACCGGGTCAAGTGTGATGGTCGGAGCAGTGAAATCCGTGTCGATACTGTCCGCGGCCGGAACAGCCGGATTGCCTGCCTGGTCGGTCACGTCCGCCTGTATTATGATTGTCGCACCATCCTGGAGCGCGGCCAGATCAGAGGCGGGGACCGTTACGCTCCACGCCCCGTTGGCGACGATGCCGGTATACGACTGCCCGTTGAACGAAACAGTTACAAGCTGACCGTTTTCAGCATCTGTGGTTCCGCTCAGGTTCAGATCGGTCGCCTGTTCAATGGCGTTCATCACGGCCCCGTCAGATACCCCGGTTATGGCAAGGGTCGGTGGTATGGTGTCAATTTCGAACTGAACCGATTCAGTTGACAACTCGGCGCCAGACGCATCGAGGCTTCGAATAGTGACTGAATTTACCCCTTGCGGCAGACTGGCCGCTTCGGCTTCGGTCAGCGAGATAACCCAGCTTCCGTCTGCATTCGGTGCAATGGTTTTCGTGATCGAACCGATGGTCACTTCAATAGTGTCCGCGTCTGCCGAGGCCAAAACTCCGGTTCCGAAGCTGCTGAGTGTCGTCGATTGGGCTCCCGCGAGGTTGAGGGTCGGGTAGCTTGGTGTCGGACTGGGGGTCGGGGTGGGCACGACTGCGGGGCTGTCATCTCCGCTGCCGCCACCACCGCCACCTGCGCCCGCAGCAGCGGCGCCAGCCAGACCTATCCCGCCCAATATTGCGCCAGCGCTGCCCATTCCACCTGCGGCTGCGCCACCCGCCTCTGCCGCAAGGCTGAACTGAGCGATTTCGGCAACGGCTTCCTCGGCGATCATGATTGCGCCGCTGTCCAGAACCTGAACGTTTTCGGCAGCCACGATCAGGGTACGACCATCGTTGAGTTTCAGTAAAACATCGCCGTTTTTCAACAGTTTTGCCGACTTCACTCCCGGAATGGTCTCCGCAAATTGAAAGGCATAAAGCTCTTCCACACTGGCCTGTCCCAATGCCGGTAACGCCATCAGCACGGATCCGAGCCCCCCTGCGGCGCCCCGGCCTGCCCATTTGCGCAACCTCGCATCGATCCATTGGCGAATATGCTTCTTGCGTTCCGTGTCAGGAGTGTTGAGTTCAGAATTCTTCGTCATCTTGTCCTCACAAGCAGTTGCCGCTTACGTCGGGAAGACGTTTGGCCTGGGCCAGGTTCCGTTCATCTGTCTTTCCTTTTGATGACTCACGCGGTCGGACCCGAAAATTTGAGTTAATCTGAAACCGAACTCCTCGTTTTCACCACAATTGCGCTTTGGTTTTGGTCTTTGCGTCAGAGCACCCTGTTGTCAAAGCCGGCATCGGCGTGGGGTGATCAGATATGAAGTTCAATTTCCAAGGCGTGGTAGAAACGGCGAGCACGGCGCTCGATTCAGGTATCGGCGATACGGCTTTAAAAACGTTTAACGGGACCACGTATCTGTACAGCGTGACCGGACCCGGCGGCGGTATTGCTGTCTGGACATTGGCAAACGGCGCGATTCCTCAACTTCAGGACACGCAATATTTCAGCGGCTCGATAACGTTTCAGGTCGGGCGCAGCGGGATGCCGGTGACACTTGGGGGGCAGGACCGGCTGATTCTGGACGTCGATTCCGCAAAGGGTCTGGTTGGATACGATCTGCTGGCTGACGGCTCCATCGGAACCTTGCGGGAAACAGGCACCCTGTCGGGCGGTGGCGACATCGCGGCCATGACAGGGATCACTTTCGGGCCAGTTGAATTTCTGGCAATTGCCCACGAGGACAGCGGCAATATTGCGACCTATCATGTGAGCACGGACGGATCGCTGTCATTGGCAGGCATCACCCCCGGACAGGCCGATTCGATGCAAAGCCTGAAATCCGGATCCGGATATTTCGTGATCACTGCGGATGCGGCCAGCAACGTGATCTCCACCTACGAAATAGACGATACAACCGGTATTTTGACCACCGTGGATAACAGCGCCTCGCTGTCGACACTGGGCATTGCCACTCCGACAGCTATCGAAGTGGTGCAGGCGTACGGACTATCCTGGGTGTTGGTGGCGGGTTCGGGCAGCAACTCTCTCAGCGTCATGAAGCTGGGCGGTGACGGACGTTTGACACCGACGGACCATGTTCTTGATTCCTTGGGCACGCGGTTTGAAACGGTTCAGGATCTGGCAGTCATTGAAGCAAACGGGCGGGCCTTTGTTGTGGCCGGAGGTGGCGATGACGGGCTTACCCTGTTTACCCTGACACCCGACGGCCAGCTTATCTATCTGGATAGTTTCGCAGATACTCTGGCAAGCGGTTTGCAGAACGTCGAAACGATCAGCGTTGCCCAAGTCGGGGACGAGTTACAGATCTTTGCTGCCTCGCAACAGGAATCCGGCCTGACGCAATTGACTGTATCGATCGCCGATCTGGGGGTGGTCGACGAAGGGCTGGGCACCGTCAACGGAACAGCTCTGGGCGATATGCTGACCGGCAGCATCCTGAACTCGACCCTTCTGGGTGGGGCGGGAGACGACATTCTGATCGCTGGCACAGGCGCCACAACGATGACCGGAGGTTCCGGCGCCGATATCTTTGTCATGAACTACGGCAGCGACACGACCACGATTACTGACTTCCAGCCGGGTCTGGACCGGCTGGATCTGTTCGACTACCCGCTGATGCGAACCCCATCGCAACTGATTTTCACCGCGACAGCGCAAGGCGCGCAGATTGACTACGTCAATGAAACCATTCTGGTTCACTCCGCAACTGGTGGCCCGTTGACCAGCGCCGACATCTTTGGGGCGGAGTTTGGCGGGCCTGACCATATCCCGGTCAATTTCGACAATTTTGGCGGGCTCGTGCCTGAAGGCTCGGGTGGCGTGCTGGGGGACATCACAGTTGACACACAAACGGCCAATCCTGCGCTGGCGGACGCAGAAATCAGGTTCACTCCAAACGGAGGTGGCACGATCAGTGTTTTTGCCGATGAGAGCGGGCAATTTGATCTGGGCCTGCCTTCCGGCACGTTCCCTGGTCAATTCGATGTTGTAAAAAGCTATTCGACCGCCAGCGACCAGATAACCGCACTGGATGCACTGCAGGTCCTGCGTATATCCGTGGGGCTTGATCCGACCTGGGGGCCCGCCACGCCTGAAAACCTGATCGCGGCCGACATAACACAGGACGGAACGGTAAACGCTCTGGATGCGCTGGCGGTATTGCAGGTCGCTGTTGGTCTACCGACCACACATCCTGCGGAATGGGTGTTTCTGGACTCCGCTGCGGATCTTTCCGGGATTACCCCGACCAACGTAAACTATGCAACGGGCACAAACGCTGTCGCCGTGGATGGACAGTTTTCGGTCGACATGACCTCGATCCTGCTCGGAAATCTGGAAGCGGCCTGAAACCCGGCGCGATGATGCGCCTGGTTACTCGCGGAACGCGCGATTGAAATAATCGGCCATCGGCTTGATCAGATAGGACAGCGGTGTACGTTCATCCGTTTTGATCATCGCCTCAACCGGCATACCGGGAAGCAGAGCTTGCCCGTTCAGTCGTTCAACTTCGCCGTCGTCAGGGGCTACTTCTGTCCGGTAGAATGTAAATCCAGTACTCTCGTCCATGAAGGTGTCGGCAGATACATTTATCACATGACCATCGATCTCAGGTGTCTCACGCTGATTGAACGCCGGGAAGCGCAGGGCGACCTCTTGTCCGACATACAATTGATCAACATGCAGCGCATCCACACGCGCGGCAACCAGCAGCGGTGTGTTCTGCGGCACAACATACATCATCGGCTCACCGGGCTGAATCACCGATTGCAGCGCAAAAACCTGACTGTCATAGACTGACCCCGAGACCGGTGAACGGATGTCCAGACGCGACAAACGCTCGGTCAAGGCCAGCCTGCGTTCCGACAGTTCTGACACCTGCGCCTGCACTTCACGTAACGCGGTGATCGCCTCCTCCCGCCGTGTGGCGGTGAGCTCGACGATCTGAATCTCTGTTGCGGCGATCTGGCCTTTCAGGCGGGCCACCGATGCTTCAAGACGACCAATTTCACCGGTCAGGCTGGCATTTTCACGTTGAAGGGCCGACACCCGGCTGGCCTGCGTCAAACCGCGCTTGAGCAGGTTTTCCTGATCCTCCAACTCGTTCTGGATCAGATCGACCTGAGTGCGCAGCGACACCAACTGGGCCTGTGTGCCTTCGATCTCACTTTCGATCTGGGTGATTTGTTTGCCCAGTTGCTCTTTCTGCTGGGCCATCGTATCGATCCGCGCCTCAAAAAGCCGTTGTTGGCCATCAATCAGATCTGAATCGATGTTTTCCTGTTGCTGAAGGGCGCTTAGACTGGATGCCAAACCGTCTGCGTTGCTTCCGTCGCGTTCAGCCTCCAGCCGCGATTTCCGCGCCAGAAGTTCGAAAAGCTGAGATTCGACAATGCTTTTTTCCGACGACAAAAACGTATCATCCAGCCGCAGGAGTAAATCGCCCTCGGCGACGACATCGCCGTCCCGCACAAAGATTTCACCGACCACACCACCGTCGGGGTGTTCGACGACCTGGCGGTTGCTTTGGACTTCGATCACCCCTTGCGAGACGATTGCCCCCGCCAATTCTGTCTGCACCGACCAGAGCCCCAGTCCGCCAACCAGGATGGCCAAGGCAGAGAAACCGACAAGCGCCGGAACCGTAATGCGCCACGCCGGACGTGGATGTTGTTCAAGATTCGCCGCCATCAGCTGCCTACCTGATTGAATTTTCGTTTGATGGCTTCGGCGTTTTGCACAGCCGCGCTCAAAATCTCGTCCCGACTGCCGAACTTCACAACTTGACCGCGTTCGACCACGGCCAGATCATCGCATTCCGAGATTGCCTGCGGACGATGTGTCATGATGATCGCCCCCTTACCTTCGGCCTTCAGGCCACGAACGGCGGCATTCAAAGCCTCGGTTCCGTCTGCGTCCAAGGCCGAGTTCGGTTCGTCCAGAATCAACAGGACCGGGTCCCCATATAGGGCGCGTGCCAAGGCAATGCGTTGTTTTTGGCCACCTGAAAGCTGGCTGTCATTGCCTTCCAGAAAGGTGTCGTACCCTTTTTCCAGTGTCAGGATCAGGTCATGCGCATTGGCTTTCTTCGCAGCATCAACGACTGCCTCGGGATCGGGGTTTTCAGACATCCGGGCGATGTTCTCGGCCACCGTTCCGTTGAACAGGGTAACCTGTTGCGGCAGATAGCCGATATGCTGCCCCAGATCGTCCGGATCATACTGATCCAGCGTCGCACCGCCCAACCGTATTTCGCCCCCGGCCGGTTGCCACAGCCCCAGCAGGGCCTTGGCAAGTGTCGTTTTACCCGACCCGCTTTTGCCGATAACTCCCAACGCCTTGCCCGGTTCCAGGCGCAGCGTGACATTGCGCAGTGTCGGTGTATCGGCACCCGGCGGAATGACGGTCAGGCGCTTGGCCTCCAATTTCGCTTTTGGCACCGGCAACTTGGTACGCGGCATCTCGGGCGGGGTGGTGTCCAGAAATCGGTTCAACGAAACCCAGGCCGTTCGCGCCTGCTGGATCATCCCCCATTGGCCCACCGCCTGTTCCACGGGCGCCAATGCCCGGCCCAAAAGGATCGAGCCAGCAATCATCGCACCGGGCGACAATTCATTGCGCAGCACCAGCCAGGCCCCAAGCGCCAGCATCGCGGATTGTAAAAACAGCCGCAGCGATTTGGTCAGCGAAGTAAAGCTTCCAGTCCAGTCGCTGGCGGAAATGGTCTGTGACAATGCACTCGACCGTTGCCGCAACCACCGCTGGGTCACAGCCCTTTGCATTCCTTGCGATCGGACCACTTCCGCGGCTTGCCTGGCATGTTCGGAAAACGAGTTTGCCTGCGCCGATGCCCGCTGTGCTTCTGCTACTTTGTTCCGGGTCAGAACCTGGTTCAGCAGAGCAATGAATATCAGCAGCGAACCGCCGCCAACGGCCAGCCATCCAAGCAAGGGGTGAAACAGGAAGATCGCGGCCAGAAACACCGGCGTCCAGGGGATGTCCATCACCGCCAGAAGAATGGGGGACGCGCAGAGTTTCTGGATAATTTCGAGGTCCCGCAATGCCGTTGCAGGTGCGGATCTTGTTTTCGGATCAAGCGATCGCCGCAACGTGGCGTCGAACACCCGTTCGTCCAAAGCGGATTGGAACCGGGCCCCGAACCGGGCGACAATCCTGCCGCGTGCATAATCCAGCATGGCCATCAAGGCATAAAGCAGTGCAACCAGCAGGAACAGCGCCGTCAGCGTCTCGACCGCGCGGGATCCCAAAACCCGGTCATAGACCTGCAACATGAACAATGGCCCGGTCAGCATCAGCAGATTGACAAAAACACTGAACAGAAACGCGAGTGCCAGGAACGTCGTTCCCTGATTGCGGGTATTGCGCAATTCGTGTCTGGGGGACGCAGACATTCTGAAATCCGGGTTCACAGTTCAAGCCTTTGCTGATTGCGGTATGCAGACGGTCCCGTCTGCAGCGTCCGGCATCTTAGAACGTTGTCGCGGGGCATAAAATGCGCCGTGTCGATGATCGGCAAAAAACCTCTGACCAAAGCCATTGCAACCCCCTGGATGACCGGCGAGTCAAAGCGACTGCCTCTTGAAAGCCACTATGACGGCGTACGCAGGACATGTCGAACCTATTGATACCAATTGCTGAATCTGTCGGGCATTTTCTTTTTGACACATCAACCCATTGAATTTTCATGATCCAATAGCTTTGGTCCTGCATGTTCATTCTCAATCAGTATGCATGGAAAATCTCCGGGGCTTTGCCCCACAATATTTTGCAGGTCGAGCAACAGGTGATCGTTTAGTTTTGTCACGAATCGTGCCGTTATCCGACGAACGAGAAATGGTCGGATGACCGCAACCATGATGACTCAGAATATCTGACGTCTTTGATTTCGAGAAGGAACACCGATGAAGACGCACGCGCAGGCTGTAGTGATCGGAGGCGGCCTTGTTGGTTGCTCGATCCTGTATCACCTGGCCAAGCTGGGCTGGAGGGACGTTGTCCTGCTGGAACGGGACGAACTGACCAGCGGATCGACCTGGCATGCGGCGGCAAATATTCACGGGCTGCACGATAACAACAACGTCACCCGCATCCAGCATTATACAATGAACCTGTATAAAGAGCTGGAAAAGGAAACTGGACAGGGTTGCGGCGTGTTCCAACCGGGCTCGCTGTATCTGGCGCAGACCGAGAACCGTGAACACCAGTTGCGTCTGCAGGAGGCCAAAGCGCGATTCTACGGGCTGAACTTTCACGAAATCAGCCGCGAGCAGGCCAAGGAGTTGCACCCACTGGCGCAGTTCGATGACATCCGTTGCATCATGTACGAACCCGACGGCGGCAATGTTGACCCTTCGGGTGTGACCCACGCCTATGCCGCAGGGGCCCGCGCAATGGGCGCATCGATCGAGCGGTTTTGCCCGGTCATCGGGACGGAACAACAGCCGGACGGTTCGTGGATCGTGCGCACCGAAAAAGGCGACATCCATACTCAATGGGTGGTCAATGCCGGGGGCCTCTGGGGACGTGAAGTCGCGGCGTTGGCGGGGATCGAGCTGCCATTGCAGCCGACCGAACACCAGTATTTCGTGACCGAGGCGATTAGCGAGGTCGCCAGCCTGGGCCGACGTCTGCCCTCGATCGCCGACCGGGATGGCGAATACTACTTCCGTCAGGAAGGCAACGGCCTGCTGATCGGAGCTTATGAAAAAGACATGAAGTTCTGGGCAGAAAACGGTACGCCGCTGGACTTTGCCCATGACCTGTTCCCCGATGACCTGGACCGGATCATGGAGAATGTGATCCGCGCCACCGAGCGTGTGCCGGTGGCCGCCACGGCCGGGGTCAAGCGGGTGATCAATGGACCGATGATCTGGTCCCCGGACAGCAACGCGATCTGGGGGCCGGTCCCGGAGCTGCGGAACTATTTCTGCTGCACCGGTATTATCCCCGGCTTTTCGCAATCGGGCGGTCTGGGCTTGCTTGCGGCGCAGTGGATGATCGAGGGAGAGCCGCAATACGACATGTTTGCCTGGGATCTGGCCCGGTTCGGCGACTGGGCGGACAAGAAATTCACCAAGGCGCGGGTCGAGGATCAGTATACCCACCGCTTCGCCATCCATTTCCCGAACGAGGAACGCAGTGCCGGGCGACCGGCCCGCGTGCGCCCGGCTTATGAGATGCAAAAGGATATGGGTTGTGTCTTTGGCCTGAACTGCGGCTGGGAACACCCGCTTTGGTTTGCAGATAAGCCCGGGGCGGTCGAAACCAACGGTTTCACACGACAGAACTGGTGGGAACCGGTGGGCCGCGAGGTGAAGATGCTGCG
Source organism: Ruegeria sp. D1(2025) (assembly GCF_056536425.1). Taxonomy (NCBI): domain Bacteria; kingdom Pseudomonadati; phylum Pseudomonadota; class Alphaproteobacteria; order Rhodobacterales; family Roseobacteraceae; genus Ruegeria; species Ruegeria sp. D1(2025). Next base: position 51,717 of record NZ_JBQFPO010000009.1, read on the forward strand.
CGAGAGCGTTGGGGTCATCGACATCTCGAACTTTGCAAACTACGTGATCAAGGGACCAGGCGCCCATGCGTGGCTGGACAAACTGGTCGCCAACCGGGTGCCGACCCAGGTTGGCCGGTCCTGCCTGACACCACTGATCTCGGTGCGTGGCGGTGTGGCCGGAGACTTTACCATCACCAAGGTGGCTGACGACGAATACATGATGATCGGCTCGGGCATGGCTGAACGCTATCATCAGCGCTTCTTCAACATGATCGACCTGCCCGAGAGCACCACGTTCGAGGTGGCGACAGACCGGATCGCGGGTTTCAACGTCGCAGGGCCCAAATCGCGTGACCTTCTGCAGCGGTTGACCAATGCGGACCTGTCGAACGAGTCCTTCCGTTTCATGCGATCGGCCACGATCGAGGTGGCAGGCGTGTCCTGCCTCGCGATCCGTGTCAGCTTTACCGGTGACCTGGGGTGGGAGTTGCACTGCGCCGAAGAGGACCAGATCAGGCTCTACTCTGCGCTGCTTGAGGCGGCGAAGGATTGCAATGGCGGCCCGGTGGGCGGCCGTGCGCTTGGGTCGTTGCGGATCGAGAAGGGCTATGGCTCGTGGGGTCGCGAGTATTCACAGGAATATTGGCCGCAGGAGGTCGGGCTGGCGGGCCTGATCAAGCTGGACAAGGATTTCCTGCACAAGGACGCCTATCTGGCCATCAAGGATAACGCCGCCCGCGAAGTTCTGTCGATCTTCGAGGTCGACGTAACCGATGCCGATGCGACAGGCGGCGAGCCGATCTTTACCCCGGACGGCACGCCAGTCGGTCGCGTGACCTCGGGCGCTTACGGCTATTCAGTCGGCAAATCCCTTGCCATCGGCTATGCCAACCCCGCTGTCGCCAAGCCCGGCGATACGGTCGATGTCTTCATTCTTGGGAAACCGCACAAGGCCAAAATCCTGGCTGAGCCGCCCTTTGACCCCGCAGGGCACCGCCTACGCGACACGGCCCCGGTTGTGGAAGAAGTCGGCGCATAACAAACAGTGCAGCTTGTTCCGGTCAGGTATTCATTTCAGCGGCAGCCTTCAAAAGCCAGTCCTGAAATAGCCTGACCGGAGGCGAGGCCGATTTTTCTTTGAGCTGCATGAAATAAGCCCATGGGCTTTCCAGCTCAAAGCTAAAGGGTTCAACCAAAAACCCCCTGTCGACATAGGGTCGCGCAAGCGAACGGGGTAGTGCTATGCACCCCAGAGACTTGACCGCCATCTCCATTGCCAGGTTCGAAATATTGGTGCGCAAGCCGTCCTTTTGGTTCAGATCCGATAATCCGAAATGCTGCGCAATACGCTCCCAATAGGCGGGGCGACCCAGAATGTGGATCAGTGACGCATCCTGCAATTGGGCGGGGTCGGTCAGGGGTCTTCCATCGACCAAAAAATCAGGAGCACAGACCACGGCCAGCTTTTCAACCCAAAGACATCTGGCACCTTCCGCCACGTCTTCAGCATGATTGATCGTCAGAGAAATATCAGAAACATTTGCGCCGACATCTGTCCAGACGGTGCCATGGACCGTCAGATCGATATCCGGATGCACGGCGTTGAAGCCCCGGATTACATCCGGCAACCAGTTTTCCGCCAGGCTGACAGGGCAGGACACCACGACCCGCCGCTTGTGCGTGTTCAGAATGACGGATTGCGTGGCCACGTCGATTTCGTTCAGGGCATGGCGCACGGATGGCAGATAGGCCTCACCCACATCTGTCAGGGTCAATGACCGGGCATGGCGAACAAAAAGCGGACGATGCAAAAATTCCTCAAGCGAGCGCACGTGGTTGCTGACCGCCGACTGCGTGCAGTTCAGTTCCTGCGCCGCGCTGGTAAAGCTCAGATGGCGCGCTGCCGCCTCGAACGAGCGCAGGAAGGTGAGGTGGGGCAGATTCATCATGGCAACGGTATCTCAGATGGGACGCAGAACCAAAGTGAAGCGCATACTGTGCACCTTCTTGTCCGTCAGCGACGCCTGAACGGTCCTTTTTGGTCCCGCAAAGATTGGAAAGTGTCGCAAAAAATCAAGGGCCAATGCCCCCGATAGTTTTCGTTCTGCCAATCGTAAACCCTGCTAGAATTTTCGGGAAGTCAAAAGAAAACGCCCGCAGGACACCGTGACAGACACCTTTCAAGCCGTTGCCGATTTCACACTGGGGCGCCAACCGCAGGACATTCCAGACTCCACTCTCAATGCGGCGGCTCTGATGCTGCTCGACACTTTGGGCATCGCCATCGGCGCTGGCCCCATGAAGGCCGGGCAAATCGCAAGAGGCTGCGCAGCAGCCTTATACGGTGCCGGTGAACAGGGGCTGAGCGCACGTATGTTATTCGATGGCCGCAGGGTCAGCGTGGCCGGAGCCGCTTACGCAGCCGCGACCCAAACAGACAATCTGGACGGTCATGACGGGTATAACCCGACAAAGGGCCATATCGGGGTCGTCGTGGTTCCCGCCCTGGCGGCGCTGGCGGAAACGGTGCCCGATTTCTCGGGGCCTGAAGCGCTGGCCACCGTGACGATTGGGTATGAAGTTGCCGGACGAGCCGGGATTTCTCTGCATGATACGGTCAGCGACTATCATACGTCGGGCGCCTGGAATGCATTGGGCGTGGTGGCGGTTGCATCCCGTCTTCGCGGCCTGAGCGCTGAACAGATGCGGCAGGCCATGGGCATCGCCGAATATCACGGTCCGCGCAGTCAGATGATGCGAGAGATCGCGAACCCGACCATGTTGCACGACGGCTCGGGCTGGGGGGCGTTGGTGGGTATTTCCTCGGCGGTTCTGGCAGAAAAGGGCTTTACCGGCGCGCCTGCCATCACCATTGAGGCGAAAGAGGTCGCCGCGCATTGGCAGGACCTGGGCCATTTCTGGCAGATGGAACATCAGTATGTGAAACCCTATCCGATTTGCCGCTGGGCTCACGCTGCCATTGACGCAACCCGCGCATTGATGCGCGAAAACAACCTGAGCCATCAGGATATCGCGGCCATCCACGTGAACACCTTCAAGGAAAGCGCCTGCCTGTTCCGGGGCATGCCGGATGATACGTCCAAGGCGCAATACTCGCTGCCTTTTGCGGTCGCCACAATGGCGGCACATGGCCGGATCGGTGTCGTGCACATCACCGGCGCAGGTCTGTCCGACCCGCTGGTGGCCAGCATTGTCGAGCGCATAACGGTTGCGGAAACCGTACGCCACTCTGACCGCTTCCCGCAAAACCGCACTGCCGATGTCCGCATAACTCTGACCGACGGACAGGTGCTGAACTCGGGTGACGTACACGCGCGCGGCGGCCCCGAAGCGCCGATGGATCAGGACGAAGTTGTCGGAAAATTCATGGAATTCGCCAGCCCGTCGCTGGGTACAGAACGGGCCGCCGCCATTCGGGACGCGGTTCTCGGGCTCAACCACGCCGGATCAAAGTTCTCGGACCTTGGCGCACTGATCTACGACACTGCGAACCGCACCTGAATAGGGGCGAAGATCAAAGCCACTCGAACAACCGGCCTGGCAACGCATCGTGACGCGGAAGATTCAGGGCCCGCATAAGGCAGAACATCATCGCCTGATTTGACGTCACGACCGGCTTGCCCAGTTTTTCTTCAATCCGGTCAATCGCTTCTACGGATCGCATGTCCGTGCAGCTGAGAACAATTGCCTGCGCCTCGCGATGGTCGGCCTGACAGGCCAGATCAAAAACCTCATCCGGGGTCAGTTCACCCTGACCATAATTCCCCAGTTCGCGGCCTATGTCAGCGCAACGAACGGTTTCGATGCCGTTTTGAGACATGAAATCAATCGCCTGTGCATTGATTTCCCCCAGGTAGGGCGAGGAAAACCCGACTTTGGCAGCTCCTAGCGCTGTAATCGCCGCAATCAGTGACCCTGCGGCGGTCAGAGAAAGCGCGCCCGAACCGGATTTGATCTGCCGCGCAAGATCCGCGTCAAATGACGGGCCATGAGTCAGCGTGGCAGAAGTGCAACCGTATAATACCGCGTCCGGCCGAACGCCCGCGATCATTCGCAGGTCGTGACTGATATCGGATGCGCCAAGTCCTGCCATCTGGTCCGATCCCGGAATCTCGTCCACGTCGTACCCACCCATGCGCTGGAAATGGACGGTGGTGTCCGGCGGGCGCATCAATTCCATATCCGGCTCCAGATTGGTATTGGTGAAGGGCACAAGGACGCCGATTTTGGCTCGTCTTCGCGTTTCGCAAATCATGATATCACCTTTTTTAGCACCGCCAGGCATCGATCCATGACCGGTGCCTCGCATATGGTTGCGCGCAGGCAGTCGCTCAGCCCATAGCCACCCATTCCGCGCATCAACAGATTTTCAGCACGCAGCGCCGCATCCGCACGCTGTGCTTCTTCGGCCGAGGCAAAACGCAGCAGGACGAAGTTGGTGTGGCTTTCGGGGACGCGCAGGCCCATGGCGCGGCATTGATCGGCGAAGCGGTCGCGAATGTCGGCGGTTCGGGCAATTACGTCCCGCATATGCGCCTGATCGCGCATCGCGGCGGTTGCGGCGGCTTGCGAGGCAATCGAGATATTGTTGGGATTCAGAAGCTTTCGTATCTCAGTCGCAATCGCCGGCGGGAAATACCCCCAGCCTACCCGAGCACCCGCAAGACCATAAGCCTTGGAAAACGTCCGCATGACCACGGTATCGCCCCTGTCAGTCAGGGCAAAAATCCCCGCGGGGTCATTGGTTTCGTCAGAGAACTCGGCATAGGCCTGATCCACGACCAGCAGAACATCTGCGGGCAACCCGTCCCGCAGGCGCAGGATCTCGGAGTTCGGAATCAAGGTGCCCGTCGGGTTGCCGGGGTTGCAGACAAAAACGATCCGCGTCTTGCGCGACATCGCAGCAAGGATGTCGTCAACGGATACTGTCAGGTCAATTTCGCGGGCCTGGACATAATCAGCCTGCACCTGCGCCGCAGCGGACGAGACGAACGCATATCCATAGTCCGTACCGAGAACCCGATCGCCAGGTCCGGCATAAGCCCGGATCAGGCAACCAATCAGTTCCATCGAGCCGGCGCCGCATAACACCCGCGCCGGATCCAGCCGATGCACATCGGCAATAGCGGCGCGCAGTTCCCGCCACTCCGGATCGGGGTAGAGTGGCAAATCACTCATAGCAGCCTGTCCCGCCGCGATGGCAGCGGGGCTTGCAGGAAAGGCACTTTCGTTCTGGGCCAACGAGATGGTGTCCGCGCCGCCGAGATCGGCCAGCGCATACGCCGCCATCGCGCCTACATGGGAAACCGGGCGGATCATGACACAACGCCGTAGGATTTGGCGCCGTCCTCGCTGATCAGGCCGCGTTTCAGATCCAGCGCAAGTGCCTGTGCGTCGCGTTCGGAGGGATCTCCGAAACCACCTCCGCCGGGGGTTTCGAAAATCAGATAGTCGCCGCCTTCGACCCGCAACTCGCCCTTGCCGGGAATGTCGCCTTCTCCGTCGCGGAAACGGATGCGCCCGGGTGCGCCTGGCCGTCCGCCCATACGCCCCAGGGCGGGGAACTTCAGCCGTTCGACCGAGAGGAATACGATGAAGGGTGCACCGTTGGCCGAGGTCATCTCGATCCGTTGACCCAATCCGCCGCGATACGTGCCTGCGCCGCCGGAATCGGGGCGCAGTTCGCGCCGCCAGATGGTGACGGGTGCCACGCTTTCAGTGATCTCGACCTGTGATCCGAATACGCCCGAAGGGTAAGCAGTGGCCGACAGGCCATCCGCGTGTGGTCGCGCGCCGGTGCCGCCATTATGTACCGGTTCAACGGCGAACTCGCGTCCACCATCACGGGCCACTTCCGGCGCATGACGCATTGGCAGGTCGAACATGCAAGAGGCACCTTCGGCCGGCACTGCATTGGGAAGCGCCTGATGCAGACACCCCAGCACCAGATCCGGCGTCACCTGTCCCAGCGTATGCCGCATGGCGACCGGCACCGGGCGCTGTGCATTCAGGATACAGCCCTTTGGTCCGTCCACGGTGAACGGTTCCAACGATCCGGCATTGTTGGGGATGTCAGAGCCGACGATGCAACGCAGTGCGAACACTGTATAGGCGGTGGCATAGTTGAGCGGCACGTTGATACCCTTGCGCGAACAACCCGAGGTGCCGGTGAAATCAACATGCATGCCCGATTTGCTTACGGTCAGTGTCGCGTGCAGTTCCAGTTCGTTCTCATAGCCGTCCATCTTCAGCGCGTTCCTGTAGACGCCTTCCGGCACTTCGGCGATCGCCTCAAGCGTACCACGGCGCGAGGTGTCGATGATGTAGTTGCCCAGCTTGTCCAGATCGTCGATGCCGAACTCGTCCATCATGTCGACCAGCCGGGTCACACCCGCTTCGCAACAGGCGATCAGCGCATATATGTCGCCCTCGTTTGCGATGGGCTCGCGGCTGTTGGCGCGGACGATGTCGAGCAGCAGCGCGTTCGGCACGCCTTCTTCGACCAGTTTGCAGGGCGGGATCAGCAGACCTTCGTCATAGATGTCCGAACCCTCTGGCCCCATGCCGAGGCCACCCAGATCGACCAGATGCGAGGTGCACGAAGTAAAGCCCACGACCTCGCCATTCTTGAACGCAGGCATCATCAGCAGAAAATCGTTCAGATGCCCCGAGGCGAGCCAGGGATCATTGGTCATGTAGATGTCGCCGGGCTTCATGTTCTGCACCGGGAAACGCTCGCGCAGATGCATCACCGCTTCGGCCATGGTGTTGATATGGCCCGGTGTGCCGGTGACCGCCTGTGCCAGCATCCGGCCGGAGATATCGAAAATCCCGGCAGAGATGTCGCCACATTCCCGCACAATGGGCGAAAACGCCGCGCGGATCAGGGTCTGGCCCTGTTCCTCGACCACTGCCAGCAGTCGGTTCCACATCACTTGCAGGCGGGCGGGAGAATGATCGGCAGTCATCATGCGCCTCCTTTCTGGTCCTGGAGCAGGACGAGGTTTCCAATGGCGTCCACATGCGCCGAGAAATCAGCCGAGACCAATGTTGTGGTCTGCGGTTCGGTGATCAGTGCCGGGCCATGTATCCGGTCGCCGGGTCTCAGGCTGTCGCGGGGGACAAAGCTTGCCTGCTTTTTCTGCCCGTCAACATCACAGGTGATGGGGCGCGTCTCGGAAGGTGTGATCGTGGTCAGATCAGGTGTTGTCGGAATATCCGTCACCTCGGCATCCGGCGTGGCAACGCGCACGGCCCAATTCAGAATCTCGATCTGCATCCCCGGCACAGGGCGGGAGAACTGCTTGCGGTATTCCGTTTCGAACGCCGTTATCAGCGGGCTGATATCATCCGCCGTTAAGGCACGGTCGGGCAGGGGAATCTCGATCTCGTGACCCTGACCGTTGTAGCGCATAAAGGCAGTGCGTTGCGTCTCGGTAAGCGCATCGCCTGCACCTTGTGCAACAACGCCACTGGCCTCGGCAATCATGTCAGCGAACAGGGTGTTGATCCCGTCAAAATCCAGCGTCTCCAGCAGCGAGTAGCGCGAGCGCACGATCTCAAAACTGACTGGTGCGAACAGGAAACCCACCGCCGAGCCGACGCCCGGATTGGGCGGGATCACGATCCGGCTGACCCCGGCCGAACGCGCCACACGGCTGGCGTGCAGCGGCCCGTTACCACCAAAGGCGATCATGGTGCGCGGACCCAGATCCTTGCCCGATTCAACGGCATGCATCCGGCCAGCGCTGGCCATGCTTTCATCGACGATCCGGCTGACCCCATCGGCCGATCCCGTCGCATCGGTGTCCAGGCGTGATCCGATCACACGGGTAAGCGCCTCTTTTGAGGCTTCGGCATCAAGCTTGATGTGCCCTTCGGCAAAAGTGTCCGGCACGATGTAACCCAGCGTGATGTCACTGTCGGTCACGGTTGGTTCTGTGCCGCCTCGGCCAAAGGCCACCGGGCCGGGTTCCGATCCGGCCGATTTCGGGCCGACGGTCAGGCGGCCCAGACGATCGACACCCGCGATGGAACCACCACCCGCGCCAATCTCGATCATTTCTATCACCGGAATGCGCACGGGCATGCCCGATCCCTTGATGAACCTAGCTGCGCGCGCGATTTCGAACTGGCGTGAGGTTTGGGGCCGGGCGCTATCAATCAGGCACAGCTTGGCGGTTGTGCCGCCCACATCAAAGGACAGAACATCGCAAATCCCAGCCCGCGCCGCGATGCGCGCGGCAAGGATGGCACCGCCCGCTGGTCCGCTTTCCACCAGTCGGATCGGAAACCGGGCGGCGGTTCGTACCGTGCACATGCCACCCCCTGCAGTCATCATCAGGATCGGGCAGGTCACGCCCTCGGCCTCAAACCGGGCGACGAACCGTTCGAGATAGCTTTCCATCAGCGGCTGGATATAGGCATTGGCAACCGTGGTGCAGAGACGGTCGAATTCACGCGCCTCGGGGCTGACATCGGACGAGATCGAAACCGTCAAACCGGGACGTTTCTCGGCTAGCGCATCGCGCAGGCGCCGCTCATGGTCGGGATTGGCATAAGCATGCATCAGACAGATCGCGACCGCCTCGGCACCGCTGGCGTCTAGATCGGCCAACAATGCATCAATCGCGTCATCCTCCAGAGGGATCAGCACACTGCCATCCGCCGCCATCCGTTCACGAACGGTCAGCGCCCGTTCGCGCGGCACCAGCAGATCGGGCTTTTCCAGATTGATGTCATATTGCGAATAGCGCCGCTCGTACGCGATCTCAAGGATGTCCCGGAACCCTTCGGTCGTCACCGTCGCTACAACCGCACCGCGCCGCTCAATCAGCGCATTGGTTGCAAGGGTGGTCCCGTGAATGAACCCTGTTACTTCATTCAGGTCGTGCCCGGACTGTGCCATTACGCGCACCGCGCCCTCCATCGCGCCATCTGCCGGGTTCTGGTGCGTGGTCAGCGTTTTTGTCGAAGCCAGTATCGTCTCTTCACCGGATACCAGAACCGTATCGGTAAATGTGCCGCCAATATCGATGGCCAGACGCAGTCTTTGAAATGTCATGAAGTTTTCCGGATATGATCGTCACAGCGCAGATGAGCCCGGGCAGATGCCCGCGCTTCAGGCTGACGCGACCAGATCGCAACCGGTCGCGCGACGGTCCAGAGGGTTCAAGATGTGACTCGCTCTCATGCAATTGATCTTGCCGTCGCGCCAATGCTTCGACAAGCCGATTTGCGACAAAAGTTCTCGTTAGCGACATGCACTTGCTCGATCGACCGATAGTCGTGCGACAGAATTTTGTTTTGAAGCGGAACCCGTGGCCCCAGCAAGAACTGTTGAAAACCAAGTTGTCAGCAGCCTACACGCCACTTGGACCGGGATTCGTGTCTATTATTCTATGGCTCAGCCTGAAGAATATCATGAACCCATTGCGCAATACCCAACAACCGCGCGTCGGCACCGCATGGTGCGATCAACTGAAATCCCAACGGCAGGCCGCTTGGATCAGCCCCGAACGGTACGGCGCAGGACGGGACCTGCAACAGGTTCCACATTCGGGAAAACAGTGGATCGCCGGTGGCTTCCAACCCCTTAGGTGCAGGTCCCGGAGCCGATGGCACCAGCAAGGCATCAATATCCCGGAACAACTGGTTCAGAACGACAGACGCGCTGTCGCGGATTGTCAGCGCCTGCCGGTAGTCCGTATCACGCACCCCAAGGCCGTTCTCGATCAGCGAATGGAATTGCGGGCTGATCGCGGACTCGCCCGCGCTGTATTCGACAGCGCGCAACCGGGCGGCCTCATAACTCATGACGGTGTTTTGGGCGTCGGAAAGTCCGGAAAACACCTGCGGGCAGGCGACCTCTGCTGTGTCGGCTCCGGCCGCCGCAATTGCAGCCAGCGCACGAGTACATGTATCGCGCATTTCGACCGTACCATCCATCCAGTGTGGGCCACGCATCAGCCCGATACGCGGCAAGTTGTCTTGGAAGTCTGGCAGCGGCGGCACATCGGTTCCCCGCAAGACAGAATCCGCCAACAAAAGATCACGGGGGTTTCGGGCCAGCACGCCCAGGGTATCCAGGCTTTGCGACAAACCCATGACTCCGTCCAGCGGATAGCCACCGATAGTTGGCCGAAACCCATATACCCCGCAATAGGCCGCTGGCCGGATCAGGGAAGCTGCCGTTTGCGAACCAAAGGCCAGCGGCACCATGAAGTCGGCCACCGCTGCGGCTGAGCCTGACGAAGATCCGCCGGGTGTGTGCAAGGTGTTGTGGGGGTTTGCCGTCTTGCCCGGGCGAAAATAGGCGAACTCGGTTGTCACCGTCTTGCCGACTGCAATCGCGCCCGCATCTATGAATGCCTGAACGCAGGCCGCATTGCGCGTTGGCTGCCGCCCCGCATACAAGTCACTGCCCCATCCTGTTGGCATGTCTTCGGTATCAATGATGTCCTTGATCGCGAAAGGCACCCCAAACAGCGGCCCGTTGACGGGCAGAGCGTCGGCTCGGGTTGCCCGCTCCATGGCATGCTCTGCATCGAGGTATTCGAAGGCACCAATTTCAGGCTCTCTGTGTGCGATGCGATGCAAATGGGCGGCCATTACTTCGGACGGTTTGGCTTGGCCCGCGCGGATCAGCGCGGCAAGCTCAAACGCCCCAAGTTCATTCAGTTCTGTCATGAAGACAGCGCCCGCAAGGCTGTGGCAAAGGGATCGACCGGCATGTCATAAATCCCACCGCCTAAGCGCCCAGCCTGTCCCAGCCGATCCAGAATGCCAAGGCTGACCACAGGACCAGCCCCTTGCGCAACCGCCCCTCGGGCGGTCGAGCCCAGACTGATATCAAAAGCATTGAAATACGGGTGCGCGCCCACGGACAAACCGGATGTACGGGTCCTGGCATCGCCAGGCAAAAAGGCACCCAAACCCTTTAACTGCTCAGGGCTGTGTTCGATGGCCATGGCGCCCAGCCCAAACGCGTCGACCACAGCGCTGTCACCGATGGCGCCCAGGGCACGCTCGGCCGGTAGATCGACATCGAACTTACCTGATGGCGGAGCGGCCGGAATGGTGAACCAACGCCCGGGCAGGCCAGATACCTGAATGCCGACGTCGCGCCCGTTTCCGCCGGCCGCGGTGACGAAACTGGACCCTTCGACCCCTTCGGCCAGCTTCATCATGATCTTGGTTGCGGCCATCCAAAGGTTCAGAAACAAGGACGGTGAGGTCGCCATGAATTCCAGCGCATCCGCGTCATCAATGCCCCTCGGGCTGCGGTCTTTCAGTTCCTCGACAAGCGCAGCCGTGCTGACGGGAGTTCGCCCGTGACAATCATCACCACCCACCAGACCAATGACCGCCAGAGGCACAAGTGCAATGCCCTCGGCGATGCCGTTTTGCAGGATGTCCAGAAATCGCGTGTTCAGCCAGCGGATATGATCCAGCACTGCCTGGGATCGCAGACCCAGCCGCATGGACGGGCGCGCGCCGCCGTTGATCGGGGTGAATACCCGCGTCTGTCCCCGCCACGCATCGTAAATCGTGTGAAGGGGCATATTTGCGGAGACAACGGCAGCCAGTGGTGTGACCACGTCATGGTCTTGCGCTGGTTGCAACAGGATTTCCTGTGCCATGATCATCGCTTCGGCCTGATCGAAATCCCGGGCCAACCCTTCCCAGACTGCCGCGACACAGGCGGAATTCAGGATCGGTACAGTGATTTGTTCCGGCGCAGAGAACGCCGGACCAGCATGCAACAACACATTTTCGGCCAACCCGACTGCTTCGGAGGCCGTGTTGAAACGGTTCCAGACCGGTTGCGTCACCATCGCCCGGTCAAACGCCAGCTGGTCGGCGGGGTGCAGAGTCATGAGACCTCCGGCGGGATGATCCAGGTTTCCGAAAAATAGAGGAACGCGGTCGTAGTCTCGAACCCGGCCTGAACCCGTGTCCCCAATTTTCCCGGCAATGCACGCCCATTTACAATGATCTGCGCGAATTGTGCCGGGATCAGAAGCGAGAACATGTTCTGTTCACCCGATGCCACCTCATGCGGGGACAACTCCAATGCGCGGGGTGGTTCAAGCTTCTCCCAGACCAGTTCAACCGTCAGGGTTCCGCCAACGATGGTTTCAGAGTAACGATGGCTCATCGGGTCACCCGAGCTGCGAACCACCTGCGCGCCGATTTCCGGAAGGGTTTCAAAAGCTGGCGCGTTGGCAAAGGCTGCAATTTTGCTGATGAAGTTCTTTTTCAGAAAAGCAGTCAGATCGGGATTGTCGCTGAGGATGACATTCGGCGCATCCGAAGTGCCTTCGACCTGAGAGGGGGTGCCGTACAGCAGCAGAACCTGCCCCTGTCCCACAGGCGACCAGGCAACACGGAAAAACAAGGCCATCGCGCTAATTTTCCCGTCGTCATCTTTCAACAGGATTCCGGGATTTTCCCCGGTCCAGTCAACCACGCCCGGTGTGATCGGTTCATTCAGTGGCATCAGGCATCCTCCTGCGGCGTAACCCAGGTTTCTGAAAAGGCCAGAAAGGCGGTGCTCATCGTGCGGCCAAAGAACTGACGTTCCGCCACCTGGCCGGGCAGGGTTGTGCCGTTGATCTTGATCTCCGCCTGGCCCGCCTCAAGAAAAACGGAATACATCTCGTGTTCCTTGGTCGCCGAATTCTCTTTGGTCACCTCGACCGGCAGCGGCGGGCCCATATCCCGCCAGATCATCTCGAGTGTCACGCCAGACCCACGCAGGGTCTCCGAATACCTGGTTTTGAGGTCTCCGGGACGTTTTTCAACGCTGTCACAGTCCAGCCATGTCATCGCGGACAGCCCGGCCTTGCCTACGAATGTCGGCATTTTCGTCACCCAGCCATCGACGATCCAACGCATCATACGCTGATTATCAGTCATGATCAGATTTGGCACCCTGGGCCAGCCGAGTGCGTCATCCGGCGCACCTAGCACGATGGCCGCATGACCCCGTCCGAACGGCGATACAACCACGCGGAAGAAAAGCGCCAGAGTGTCATACCTCTCCTGACCCGGATCCCGCTTCAGGTAGATGCCCGGGTTTTCCCCCGACCACTCCACCCGCCCCGGATTGTGCGGTATGCGCGTCATGTCCAATCCCCTTTTCCTGTCGCCTCGCCCTTCACCGTCAGGCCCAGCCAGATTCGTAAGCCTTCAGTTCCTTCACGATAAAGTCGCGTCTCTGTTTGCCGGTCAGGTGATCGCCCGATTTCAGGACTTCGGCGACCTTGAAGCTGACTTCTTTCTGCAGGGCACCGTCGTCGCGGCCTTCCTGCTGCGGGATCTTCAGCACCGTGTCACCGGCGTAGGTTGGGATCACCCTGCCGGTGAAATGGTCGGTCGGCTGTGCGGGGCGCTCGCCTTTTTGCAGCGCCCGGATCGCATTGCGTACCATCCGCCGCGCCTTGGCGACCCCACGGTCGGTAAACGACAGGTTTTCGCGGGCATGGATATTGATCGGGCCCTGACTGACCCAGGCGTCGTAGTCGCCTGGATCGCGTTGGCGCGTTTCATATGGGCGGTCAGGGCCCTGTCCGTAGAAATCCGTTTTGCCGAACCCGACCTCTTCACGATTGGTCAACCCTCGCGGGTCATCATTGAACTCGGGGGCGCGAAAGTGCCGCCAGGCAATGACCATCGTATTGGTGTCATCAATCGGTGTGATCCAGCGCGTCAGCCCGCCGCGACCGAAATAGCGCGAGCGGTCAGGCACCGGAAAATGCCCGCCATTCTGCGTGAAACTGGGCAGCATGTGATCGTGCACGCGCACCCAGATATAGTCCCCGTCCCGGCGCACGTTGGTATAGAAATCGCCGGTGGCGCAGTCGTGGAACTCAATCATCGGCATATGCGCGAACGCTTCGGTGAACTGCACGCGGGCGGCCAGCGTGTGCAGGTATACGACATGGAATGGATCCCAGGCATTCTCCATCACCTGCAGCCAGTTGCACGGAGATTTGATCAGATAGGGAACAAGCTCGTCTCCTTCATCATCGAACGTGTCCATGACTGGGAATGGCGGCATTTCGTTCTTTGGACCCAGATAAGCAAAGGCAAGTCCCTTGTATTCGATCACCGGATAAGCCCCCAGACAGGCCTTTTTCCTGACCTGGCTGGCAGGGGGTTCGCAGGGCGTTTCCAGAACCGTGCCATCCAGACCGTATTTCCAGCCATGATAGGAACAACGGATGCCACCCTCTTCGACGATGCCGAATTCCAGGCTCATGTTGCGGTGGCAGCAGTGGAGATGAGTCAGGCCCAGCTTGCCTTCCTTCTTTTCCCGGAAAAGGACAAGATCCTCGCCCAGTATGCGCAGGCGATAGGGCAGATCGCCAATATGATCCGTCATCGCGACCGGCATCCAGAACCGCCGCAGATATTCGCCGCAAGGTGTGCCGGGGCCGACTTCGGTCAGTTCCGGATCATGCTCAAGTGACCATACCTGTTGCTGGTCATGACCTCGGAAATCACCCTCGGGAACTGCGAACAAGGTGTCGTCGGCTGGATTGCTCATGTCATTGCTCCATACTTTCCGGGTCACAAAGGGTTGTTTCCGTCGGTTCCGGGAAGGGGTCGGGAACCGGGGAAGATCCGGTCCAGATCGATTTGCTTTGCAGGAAGTCCTTGACGGCATCCGGCCCCAATTCCCGGCCATATCCCGACAGTTTGAACCCGCCGATGGGACTTGCCGGATCGACGCTTCGATAATGGTTGATGTAAACCGTGCCTGCATGAATGGCGCCGGCAACGCGCGCGCCCTTGTCCGGATCAGAGGTCCAGACTCCGCCCGCCAGGCCGTAGTCGGTGTCGTTGGCCAATTCGATGGCCTCGTCTTCAGTCGCGAAGGTGGTGATCGCAAGGACCGGACCAAAAACCTCCTCACGCCAGAGCTGCATGTCCGGTGTCACTTCGGCGAAAATCGTTGGTCCGATATAAAAACCGGGATACCCGGCCCCTGTCTCGGTACCATCAAGAAGGCAAATCGCGCCATCGGCCTTCGCCTGCCGGATCATGGCCGCAACCTTGGTCCAATGCGGTTCGTTCGCCAACGGTCCGATCTGCGTCTCTGTTTTCATCGGGTCACCAGGCCGAAGGATGCGGGCGCGTTCCAGAAGGCGATTGGTAAAGGCGGCGGCAACCGTTTCCTCCAGAATCAGACGGGACCCGGCGACACAGGTCTGACCATTCGACAGAAAGATTCCCGACATGACGCCGTTGACCGCATTTTCCAGGTCGACATCGGCAAACACGACCTGCGGGGACTTGCCACCCAGTTCCAGGGTCGTTGGAACAACTCCGGCCGCTGCCGCCTCGGCAACCTTGCGCCCGCCGATATCAGAGCCGGTGAAGGTCACTTTGCGGGTCAGCGGGTGGCGCACCAGCGCCTCACCAGCCTCATGCCCGTGACCTGTCACGACGTTCAAAACACCAGAAGGCAAGCCGCATTCACACGCCAGTCGCGCAAATTCCAGCGTCGAGGCCGACGCCATCTCGGATGGTTTCACCACCACCGTATTCCCTGCGGCTAGTGCGGGGGCCAGTTTCCACGCCAAGATCATCAGCGGTGAATTCCACGGTGTAATCGCGGCGACCACCCCGTAAGGCATCCATTGGCCGGTGCTTTCCACTCCGGACACCCCGTTCGATTGCAGCGCGGGCGAAAGCTGGCGTGCCTGATCGGCAAAATACCTGTACCAGCCGTGCAAGCCGGAAAACTGTCCGCGGACTTCGGCGATGCGTTTGCCGTTGTCACGGATTTCGGGCTCGACAAGCTCTTCCCAGCGACTCTGCAGCCCATCCGCTAGACCATCTAGGATATCCGCGCGCTGCGAAGATGTTGCATTGGCCCAGGGCCCGGTTCGAAACGCCTTGTCCGCATCACGAACAGCCTGATCAACCTCGTCAGACCCGCAACACGCAAACCGACACCATTCCTGACCCGTCGCAGGGTCAACACTCGGCAATGTCTCACCATGCCAGTTCAGGAATGAGCCCGAGATGAAAGGGCCGTAGGTTTTCAAGCCGCTATCGCCCATTTACCAGCTCCTGAACCGCCGCTGCAGGTTTCCGCTGACTTGAGATTGTGCACCTGGCGCCAAGACGGATCAGGCTCCGTGCACACATTCTCGGGATTTGATGGCCGGTGGTTGAAATGCATGAACTCATTGCAGGCGGATCCTATTCAACTTTCATTCATAATATTTTTGAAATCGAAAAACAAAAACTTACTTACTTTGTGATGATGCAATCTGAAAAATGAACAACAAGAGCATGCGAAACACGGTACTCACCAGCAGGAAAAGACCCGTTCCGCAGCCAATTGAGGCACCGTGCGGCCCGAGATTTAAGCTGGCCGCAATCGAGGAGTGGTCGTTTTCAGGCTTGGCATTTGTCCGTTCGCAGCTAATAAAATAATGCCGGCCGCCAAGTTTTCGAACCTAAACACCGACAGGCTGGATACCGTCTGCGATTAGGGTCGTAGCCGACACCAGATGCTCTCGCGCGTCGCCTGATCGCGCCAAACCTTCGCGGCCATACCTGGCGACTTTTGGGGGGTTTACCCAGACGTGTTCTTACGATCTCAGGCCATATGGCGCTGGCCGGGGGCCGGGGGCACTTCGGGGGGGCCCGCAAAACACTGCGCCATGCCCATCCATTCCGTGGCAACGGGGCCGGTCACTTGCAGGGCGGTGTCGGCGATATTACGGGTTTGGGTGACGACCTGACAAAACTCGGTGGCGCGACCCTCGATCCGCTCGGCCTCATTGGGTTCCCCCCATTCCCAGACTTCACCGGAAGGGGCGGTCAGGTTTAGATGGGGCATCGTACCGGGCAAATCCAAGCTGCGGTTCTTGTAGGTCCAGCCAAAAGTGTTCACACCCAGAACGACGATATTCTTGATGTAGTCGTGATCCTGCCGCACGACACCGAACAGATCGTAAAGCGCCTGCGCGTGCGACCAGGTTTCCATCAGCCGGGCAGAAATGGACGATCGCACGGACATATCCGGCCCGACCCACGGCACCCGAGCCTTGGGATCGGCCTGCGCAAAGCGGTCGCACATACCAGTGGTGTAGAACATCCATTCATCCAGCAACGCGTGCCCCGACAAACCCTCGAGGTATTTCGCCTCAAACCCGGCAAGATCACCGCTGCTGAAGCGGGCGATGGCGTCAATTTTGAAAGCCGCGAAAGCCTCGGGTTTGCTCAGCGACAGGTCTGCACCGATGTTCCAGACATGCAGATGGCCCAGGATCCGGTTGGCGGTCCAGCCCTTGAACAGGGTGGCGCGGGCCAGATCTTCCTCGCTCCGGTCCTTCAGTAGATCGTAGAGCGACTGGCTTTCGGCCTGAACGGCCTGCGGTTGATCAAACATCTTCACCCTCCTCGGCGGGTTCAATGATCAGGATCACCTCATCGGCGGCGATCTGTCCTCCGGCACTGGCCTGAACTTCGGTCACGGTTCCGTCGATTTCCGCTTCGATCGCGAGCTGCATTTTCATCGCTTCCAGAACCGCCAGACGATCGCCCCTGGCGACGGTGTCGCCCACGACCACATTGATTTCCAGCAGAGCACCATGCATCGGTGCCGCCACACGGCCTCCGCCGCGTGCCTCCTCGGCCAAAGCCGGGAATTCGAGCTCGTTGCGCAGGGCAAAAGTACGGCCCTGATGTTCCAGATGAATACGGCCGCGTTCGGTGACAAGCATACCGACCGGGACAAGGCGTCCGTTCACCCGCAAACGGGCTTCGGTGCCTTCTTGACGGTCGATGGTGATGGTGGCGCGGGTTTTACCACAGGTCACGTGATAGCGGCCTTCCGTGGCAGTCACCGTCACGTCGCGGGTCATGCCTTCGCTGACATAACGATAGTCGGTTTCCAGACGCCCGGTTGAACTGAAGTTGGCCAGTTCCGGGTTGATACCCAGCGTGGCCGCCATACTCCGGTGGCGCGAGTCCTCGTATTGCAGAACGGCTGCAATCATTGCTTCGGTTTCGGACAACACCGGTGGCGTCATTTCTTCTGCGCCGAACTCCTCGGCGATGAAGGCAGTGGTAGCTTGGCCCTTGGCGAAGGTTTCCTTGTCTAGAATTGCCGACAGGAAGCCCTTGTTGGTCTTGATGCCGAATAGTCGTGTTTTGGCCAGTGCCGCGCTCAGCCTCGCGGTGGCGGTTTCACGGTCCGGGCCCCAGGCGATGACCTTGGCGATCATCGGGTCATAATAGGGCGAGACGACGCTGCCGGTCTCGATACCGCTGTCGATCCTTATGCCTTCGCCGCGATGGGGTTGCCAAAGGTCCACATGACCCGTTATCGGCAGGAAGTCCTGCGCCGGGTCTTCGGCGTAAAGACGCGCCTCGATCGCATGGCCATTCAACTGCACACCATCCTGGACCAACGGCAGGGGCTCGCCCTGTGCGATGCTGATTTGCAGCGCCACCAGATCGAGACCGGTGATCATCTCGGTCACCGGATGTTCCACCTGAAGGCGGGTATTCATTTCAAGGAAGTAGAACTTGCCCGAGGCGTCCACCAGGAACTCCACCGTGCCCGCGCCCAGATAGCTGATCGACAGCGCCGCATCGACGGCGGCCTTGCCCATCGCCGCGCGCAGTCCGGGGGTCATGATCGGGCAGGGGGCCTCTTCAATGATCTTCTGGTGTCGGCGCTGGACGGAACAGTCACGTTCGCCAAAGTGGATGGCGTTACCATGGGCGTCGGCAAAAACCTGAACCTCGACATGACGAGGGCGGATGAGGGCCATTTCCAGAATCAACTCGTCCGAGCCAAAGGCGTTCAGCGACTCGGACCGGGCCGAGATCAGCGCAGCGGGCAGTTCCTCGGCCATCTGGACCAGACGCATCCCGCGCCCGCCGCCACCTGCGGCAGCCTTGACCATGATTGGAAAACCGAGCTCGGCTGCGGCAGTGATCAGTTGCTCGTCCGACTGACCCTTGCCCTCACGGCCAGGAACACAAGGCACACCCGCCTCAATCATCCGGCGCTTGGCGGCAGCCTTGTTGCCCATCAGGTCAACCGCTTCGGCCGTGGGACCGATAAAGACAATACCCGCGTCGACACAAGCCTTTGCGAAATCAGCGTTTTCGGACAAGAAGCCATAGCCCGGATGCACCGCGCCCGCACCAGCCTTCCTGGCAGCCTCAAGGATTTTGTCCGCACGCAGATAGCTTTCGCCTACAGGTGCCGGACCCACACAGACCGCATCATCGGCAAATTTCACGTGCGGCTCGGTGGCATCGGCCTCGGAATAGACGGCGATGGTGCGATAGCCCAGCGAACGCGCTGTTTTCATCACCCGCAAGGCAATTTCACCACGATTGGCCACAAGGATCGAGTTGAAGCGCGGCATGGATCAGACCTTTGCGGTTTCGGAGGTGGCATCGGCCTGGTCGGACCACACCGACCGGCTGTTGCACTGATTGTCCAGTTCGAAGGTTTGATGGGTCTTGAAATCAGCCAAGTTGCGCCCTCTCAAATCCTTGCGACGCCAAAGGTGTTGGGTTTCAGGTCTCGGTTGCGTGCTTCCCAAGTGGTCTCGATCAAAAAGCCCAGAATTTTACGAGTGTCGCGCGGGTCGATGATACCGTTATCCAACATCCGGCCCGAGGTGTAGAAGACGCTTTCCTGCGGTTCGAACACGTCCTGAATGGCCTGCTTCTGCCTGGCCATCTTCGCTTCCATCTCGGGTGTGATCTCAACCCCCTTGCGGGCGGCTCCGGCGCGGGCAACAACGTCCATGGTCATGGCGGCCTGCTCGCCACCCATTACTCCGGTGCGCGCATTGGGCCATGAGAACAGGAAATCCGCATCAAAAGCATGACCGCACATGCCGTAATTCCCGGCACCAAAGCTGGCACCGACATAGAGTGATAACTTTGGAACGCGGACATTCGACACGGCCTGAATCATCTTGGAGCCAAGCTTGATCATACCCGCCTGCTCGTACTCGGTACCCACCATGTAGCCGGTGATGTTGTTGAGAAAGATGATCGGCATGTCTGCGCTGTCGCAGAGCTGGAAGAACTGCGTTGCCTTGGCCGCACCCTGAGGGTCCAACGGGCCATTGTTGCCAATGATACCGACCGAATGACCAAAAATTCGGGCCTGGACGCAGACGGTTGCAGGGCCAAAACGGGGTTTGAATTCCAGCAGGTCCGAGCTGTCGGTGATCCGGGCCATGATCTCGCGGCAGTCAAAGGCGGTTCTGTAATCCACAGGGACGACACCGGCGAGTTCGTCCGGAGAATAGACCGGCGGTTCGACCTGTTTGCGGGGCAGGGGGCGGGCGTTCTTGTTCCAGTCCAGACGCTCGACCAGATCGCGACATATCAGGATGCCATCCGCATCGTCCTCGGCCAGGTATTCCACAAGGCCCGAAACCGAAGCGTGCATCTCGGTACCGCCCAGTTCGCGCTCATCGGCCACCTCACCAGTTGCGGCCTGCGTCAGCGCGGCTCCGGCCAGCGCCGCCATGCCATTGTGTTTCACGCCGATTACGTAATCCGACATGCCCGGCTGATAGGCGCCACCAGCAGTGGAAGGCCCGTGCAGAACCACAAAGGTCGGAATGCCGGCTGCGGACAGTTTGGCCAGACCGTAAAACAGCCCGCCGCCATTGGCCCAAAGTTCTACGGTGTACTGCATCAGATTGGCCCCGGCGCTTTCCACCAGATGCACAAAGGGCAGCTTTTGTCTCAGCGCGATCTTGAGAATGGCCAGTCCTTTGTTCACTGACATATTGGTCGACGCGCCCGCATTGATCCCACTGTCATCGGCATAGACCAGACAGCGCGTGCCGCTGATATAGCCGATCCCGGTTATCATCGACGCGCCGGGAATGGAGGTTTCCGGGTCTGGGTCGTCGACCAGAAAATTTGCCATATTGAACAGCTCGACAAACGGCATACCCGGGTCCAGCAGACGCTTGACCCGCTCGCGCGGGGTCAACTGGCCGCGCTGGTCGAAACGGGCCTTGCGGCTGTCCGAACGCGCAACGGCGCGCGCTTCGTACTCGCGCAGTTCGGTGATCAGTGCCAGCATATCCCGACGGTTCTGCGCAAACGCTTCGGATGAGGTCGATATTCTGGTCTGGAAAACGGGCATCAGAGCGTCTCCGCAACAGAGGGGGGAACAGGAATGGGGTGATCCAGCAGAATCTGCCCATAGGCCTTGCCCAGCGGATCGTCCTGCAGTGCGGCCGTGCCACCGCCACCCAGTGCATCAGGCAGTACAAAATTCAGCGCGTGCATGCCCGGCATATAGAACCGCTCTACCCCGCCTTTCAGTCGATGGGCAAAGCGGGCCGTCACCACATCCGAGGTTACCGCGGCAGCAATATAAGGCAAGTATTCGGACTTGCGGGCGATCAGGCCGATATTGGCCTTGTCGCCCTTGTCGCCCGAGCGTCCGAAGGCCAACTTGATCAGGGGCACTTCGACTGTGCAGGCTTCTAAAACAGCGGGGATGCCGGGCAGGGGTTCGGAATCCGTAAATGGTTGCCCCGCCGCTATATCCACTGATTGTGCGCCGCTCTCCGTGACGACATGGACCGGCACATCCGCTTTCGGGATCAGGCACGAAAACAGGCGCACGATCGGCATCGGCTTTGGCTTGCCACCGCCAAAGGCGGACAGACCGGCTGGTGTTGCAAGGCCCGCGCCAATTACCTCGGCCAAGAAAAGGGCGACGCCGGTTTTGTCCATGTGTTTTACAGTGAACCGGCCCGCAATCTCGCGCACGCCCAATTCTCGGGCATAATCGCCGTATTTGGCTTCGGATCCGATCGGCTCAACGCATATCTCTTCGAAATCCGGCAGGTTTCTGGCGGCCAGTTTTCCGCGAGCACGGGTCAGAGCCGCCTGCGCATAAGCGCGGAACTTGGCCTCGGAGTCAAAGCCGGTAAACACCAGCATGATTGAGCCCTTATATCCATCCAGGAAAGTGACACTGGCCTTATAAGACTCGGTTGGCGCGCGGCCCCGGGCACCAGCAACCCGGACCAGGTCGGGGCCGATCTGCGTCACGACAACCTGCGAGAAATCGCAGACAACATCAGGCAGGATATAGGCCTGCGGGTCGCCGATTTCATAAATGATCTGTTCAGCGACGGTCCCGACGGACACCAAACCGCCGGTGCCTTTGGGCTTTTCGACGGTAAAGCTTCCGTCGGCTGCGACCGTTGCGATTGGATAACCGATGTTGGCCATATCGCCCACATCCCGCCAATCGGTGAAATTACCACCTGTGGCTTGCGGCCCGCATTCGATTACATGTCCTGCAAGGCTGCCACCCGCGAGTTGGTCCAGATCATCCGCACCCCAGCCAAATTCATGGATGCAGGCCCCCAGCGTGACGGCACTATCCACACAGCGACCGGTTACAACTATCTCTGCACCACCCGCCAGCGCCTGCGCGATGGGGAACGCGCCCAGATAGGCGTTCGCGCTTTGCAGATTTTCTGGTTTCGGCAGCGGAGTGTTCACAAACATTTCTCGCACGCCAGCGAATTCCCCGACCTTGAGGCGGGGTAGAATATCGTCGCCCAAAACCACGGCGACTTTCAGATCCAACCCCAGATCGGCAATGAGTGACTTTACGGCTTCGCCGCAGGCTTCGGGGTTCACGCCACCCGCATTTGCAATGACCTTGATCTTCTGCCGCGCGATCTCGGGCAGGTTCTGACGCAGGACCGAATTCACGAAGTCCACCGCATAACCCTTGTCTGCATCCACTGCGCGCGCGCGCGCCAGAACGGACATCGTGATTTCAGCCAGATAGTCGAACACCATATAGTCCAGCCGCCCGTTTTCCAGAAACTGCGGCACGGCCATATCGGACTCGCCCCAAAATCCGCTGGCACCGCCTATTCGGATTTGTCTCTGCATGAACTCCCCTTTGAATCCACTGGACCTGCGTCAGTTTTGATGCCATCAAACAAACAGAACGTTCTGTTTGTCAACTGCTTCGTGTCGCATAAAACTCTTTGAAATCGCAAAGGGGCAGACCGAAGCTGAATAAGGTGGAATATGGCCAACAGCAAACCGACCAAACGCGAGACCAGGGCGCAAAAGTCGCGGCAGACGATCCTTGAGGCGACGATGCGGTGCCTCGTGAAATACGGCTACTCCGAAACCAGCACGTCGCGTGTATGCGAAGAGGCGGGGCTTTCGCGCGGGGCTCTGACCCATCACTTTACCTCGAAGACAGCATTGATGGTGGCCACCAGCGACTGGATCATGCAGGCCTCGATCCGCTGGCTGGCCGGCCGCGAAAACCGACCTGAGCAGACGATCGAAAGGGATCTGGAACGGCTTTGGCGGCAGGTCATGAACACCGACGCGATGCGCGCCCTGCACGAGATTCTGGTGGCGATCCGCACGGATAAAGAGCTTGCGGACCAGATCCACGACTCGCTGCTGGACTGGAACGACACCATCAATGAAAACGCATTGCTTCATCTCAAGACAACGGACGGCGACAATGCGAAATTTATTCGCCTGTGGACCATCGCCCGAATTTTCTATCGCGGCTTGCTGACACATGACTCATTTGTCCGGAGCGAAGCTGAGACCGCGGAAATCGTGCAGGAGTTCATTTACCTGCTGACCCCGCATTTGCAACGGCGAAGCGAGGTGCGGTTGGTGAGTTCCGAGAGCTAGGCAGTCATGCCCCAGATCGGGCACTGTAACCATTTTGAGGGGATTTCGATGATGTTTACGCAAAGACACGAAGAATCCCGACGAACTTGCGAACGTTGAGCAGAGAACGAGATGAACCTTTGCAAGGGCCTTCCCCGGCCATGAGATTTTCAAATCACTGGACACCCGGGAGATCAAGTGGGTCAAAAAGATCGGTATGAATGGCTCGACACGGTCGAACTGGGCGCGACCAGTGCATTATCCGAACAGCCGGTTGAGAAAGTACTGAATGGCTAGGAGGCCAAGATGGCGCTGATTTCACCCTTTATGACACCCGAGCGCGAACACTTCCGGGACAATTTCCAGCGATTTGTCGAAAGCGAGATTCACCCCAACATCGAAAAGTGGGAGGCCGACAAAGCCGTTCCCGCCGAACTGGATGAAAAAGTGGCCGAGTTCGGTGTGTTCGGCTTTGGGGTGCCCGTAGAATACGGTGGGATGGGAATGGACGATGCCTTTCTGCGTGCCGACTTCAACGAAATGATCTTTGGCTGCGGCGCATCGGGGGTGGCGGCAGCCGTGGGCGGACGCGCGATTTCAATTGCGCCGATGGCGCGGTTCGCATCAGATGACTTCCGCACCACCGTTCTGCCCGAAATCATAGCGGGGCGGATGTCGTCGTCGCTGGCGATCACTGAGCCCAGTGGCGGATCAGATGTGGCCAACATGCGCACGACCGCCACGCGATCAGATAACGGGTGGGTTCTGAATGGTGAAAAGTGCTTTATCACCGGCGGCATGGCCTCGAAGTGGTTTGTCGTCGGCGCAAGGACGGGCGATGCGGGTCTGGGCGGTATCTCTCTGTTTCTGATCGAAGCCGACACACCAGGCTTTACCCGCACCAGAGGCGAAGAAAAGATGGGTTGGCATTGTTCAGAACAGGCCTCTTTGTTCTTCAACGATTGCCACGTTCCCGCCGACGCGCTGATCGGTCCTGAAAACCGGGGCTTCCTTGCGATCATGGAAAACTTCAATCATGAACGGCTTGCTTTGATCGCCGGTTCGGTGGGCATGATGAAGCTGTGCTTCAACGCCTCCCTGGACTGGGCGCGGGAACGAAGGACCTTTGGCAAACGCCTGATCGATCATCAGGTCATCGCCCATAAGTTTGCCGAAATCTCGGCCCGGATCGACATGAATCAGGCCTATCTGGATCAGATTTGCTACACCATCAACGCGGGCCAAATGCCTGCCGCCGAAATCGCCAAGGCCAAGGTGCAGGCGACGAAATCGCTGGAATTTGTGGCGTCTGAAACGATGCAGATCTTTGGTGGCGCAGGTTACATGCTCGGCAATCCGGTCGAGCGCGTTTATCGCGAAGTCAAGATCATGGCTATCGGCGGCGGTTCGGAAGAGATCATGCGCGATCTGGCTGTACGCCAAATGGGCCTGGCCACATAACCGTCAGCCGGCACGAAGGCGTTTTGCAAAGGCCGGATACGGTTGCGCGCGACCGGGCGGGTCGACCGCTACGGCGCTAACCGACGCGATAAACTACCCGCGACCACATCGACAAAAGAAGCGCCGACCCTCAGGATACACGCGTTGGTTTTTGCGACGAAGCGAAGCAAGGGAGAGGCGGGGTAGCATGGGCAGGACGTATCAGGACCGGTATGGCAATTGGGCGCTGGTCACAGGTGCCAGTTCCGGAATTGGCGCCGAATTTGCGAACCAGCTTGCGGTTGCCGGGATGAACCTCATCCTTGTGGCGCGCCGCGCCGATGTGCTGGACGCTATGGCCAGCGATCTCAGCGCTCGCCACGGGGTGGAAGTGCGCTGTGTCGCCGCTGATCTCGGAACGGAGGCCGGCATCGACGCGGTGTGTACCATCCCCGAAGAAATCGGTCTGTTGGTTCATTCTGCCGGTGTCGAGGTGAACGGCGCGTTTGAAACGACCGATGCGGATCAGGGAATGGCATTGCTGCGGCTGAATGTTCTTTCGACCTTTCGCCTGACCCACCACTTTTGCCAGGGAATGCTAAAGCGCGGACGGGGCGGGATCGTTCTGGTCTCAAGCCTGTCGGGCCACATGCCGAACCCCTATTTTTCTAACTATGCAGGCAGCAAGGCTTACGTGTTGAACTTCGGTGCATCCCTGCGGGCCGAGCTTCGGCCGAAGGGCATTGACGTTCATGTCCTGTCGCCCGGACCGACCGATACGCCGATGGTTGCTGGTACCGGGTTGGATTGGAGCAAGGTTCCATCAAGCGTTATGAGTGCAGACGCTGTTGTCACCGAAGCGCTCGGCAATCTGGGTGGCAAGTTCCTGACGGCTCCGGGGCTGATGAACAAAATGACCATATGGATGGCCAAACACAGCCCGACAGCCCTGTTCGGTCGCATAAATGAGAAAGTGCTGAAAAACGCCCTCCCTCCGGAAAAGCTCGGGTGAAGAACTGCGGCGATCACGGCTATGGCAACGTCAGGGAGCGTCTTATAAGGGAACCCAGGGAACGTCAGAACGGCCTGTAACGCGCGACTGAACAGTGCAATCCACCTCTGGCGCTCAGGGCAGGACAAGAACTTTCGGACATGATGACCGTGTCCTGAACCGAAGAAGGGCACAAGAGATGAGCAGTGAAACTCCGAAAGGTGAACTGACATTGCGCACGGCAGCAATGCCGTCGGATGTCAATGTTAATGGAGACATCTTTGGTGGCTGGGTTCTCAGTCAGATGGACATCGCCGGAGGAATTGTTGCAGCTACACGCGCGCAAGGCCGCGTTGCCACAATCGCAGTTGATGCGATGAAGTTCATTCGCCCGGTGAAAGTCGGAGACGTGCTATGCATCTACGGAGAGGTGTCGCGCGTTGGCCGAACCTCAATGGCCATTTCCATCGAAGCCTGGGTTTTGCGCGGTTTGATCGGCGTCCGTGAAAAGGTGACCGAAGCGATCTTCACCTTTGTTGCGATCGACGAGAACGGAGTTCCACGTCCGGTTCCAAGCACTGAATAGGGGCTGTCACTGGCGTTTGCGGTATCCAACATTGTCAGGAAAGTTAGAATTTGACCATTTTGGAGCGGTACTTGAGCGCGCTTCCAAAATTCGAACTGCTGGAAACTGTACTGAAGCTTTCATGCCGGCACAATTCACATGCCAGCCGGTCAGGAGAGTTCCTGCCTGAGTTCGCTAGATCGATAACAACTACTAAAAAACGCGAGGATTTCTGCCGCGCACCTCGATTGGAGCGCGATTTCCAATCAGGCACGCCAATCAGGTCCACATTAGTCGCCTGAACGGTAAGTCGGTGGATCAGGACACCTCGCTGCGCATGGTGTCGCTGGAACGGCATACGCGTTTTACGTGCTCCACCAACTTGTCCTGGAACTGCTTGGCCGCCGATCCCGACTGTTGATACTTCGGAAGCAACATTCCAAATGTCATCCATTTTTCCGGCTCGATCGGGATTGATACCAAGCGATCCCCAAACGACGCCGCCACCATCTCATCGGCGATCGTGATACCTGCACCTTCGGCCACCAAGGCACAAGCAAGTTGGGACGAGGACACTTCATGGGTCACTTCGGGCGCAACACCAGCCGAGTTGAAAGCGTCGTCCAACTGCTCCCGAAGCAACAAGCCCTGCATCAGGCGGATGATCGTTTCACTGGCAAGCTGCTCTGCGGCTATCGATGCCTCATTGGCCAACGGATGATCCCGGGGCAGGATTGCCAAGGCTCGCACGCGGACAAGCGGCACCGTTCTGATGTCCGGATGGCTGACCGGCAGGGCCGCTATTCCGATATCGTACTCTCGTCCGGCCAGCCATTTGCTCGCGTCCCGGCGCGCGCGGACGTCCAAGGTCACACTCACTTCGGGGTTTTCACGGGTGAATTGCGCGACGGCGGGTGCAGACAGAAACTGGGCGATCCGAGGCATCGTCACAACCCGAAGGCTTTCTGTACGCCCGGCCCGGATTTCGGCTGCAATACGGGGAACCTCATCCAGGTTGTCCAGAATGCGCCCGGCTTCGCGGTAAAACGCGATCCCCTCGGTGGTGGGGGACAGGCTGCGCCCGCTGCGGTCAAACAGCCTGAGCTTCAGTTCTGCTTCCAAACCGCTGATCAGTCTGCTGATGGCAGGCTGACTTAGATGCATGATGTCCGAGGCCGCCGCAATGGAGCCTTCGGAAAAAGCATGGCGGAAGGCGCGGAGAGCTTTGACGTTCATCGACAGGACTCTTTCATTATTTGCATTATTTAATGCTACATTTGCAAAAATCGCAATCAAATGACCTGCTAGAAAGGCTGCGTCACTTTTTGGAGGAGCCCACATGAAACGCAGAGCATTCCTTGCTGCCGTCACAGCGGCGACCGCGCTGGTCGCAACGGCAACCGTCGGCTTTGCGGCCGACTGGCCGAAACGCCCGATCAATATCGTGGTACCCTATCAGGCCGGGGGCGGCACCGATGCCTATGCGCGTGCCATTTCCGCTGCTGCAGAAGGCGTATTAGACGTTCCGGTTGTCGTCGTGAACAAACCCGGTTCAGGTGGCCTCAATGGTGCCAATGCCGTGGTCGGGGCCAAGCCAGATGGCTATACGATGATGATGACCTCGGGCGGGTCATTCCTGCTGTCGACCATGACACGCGACACAGACATTGATGCACTGGATAGCTTTGCCTTCGTGGCTCAGGTCGGCCAGCTGCAGACCTCGCTGATGGTACCCACAGACAGCACCTATCAGAGCGTAGAGGACGTGATTGAAGCGGCAAAGGCAAACCCTGGGTCATTGCGTTGGGCCCATTCCGGGCGCGGCGGGTTCCATCACGTGGGCGGTCTCGGGTTCCTGGCCAATAACGGAATCGAGGCGCAGGATGTGCCGTTCAAGGGCGGCGGCCCGACCCGAGCTGCGCTGATTGGCGGACAGGCCGACTTCGGTTTCCTCGGGGTGCAGCAATTGCGCGGTTTTGAAGAGCAGCTTCGCGCACTGGCCGTCAACAGCGCCGAGCGGGACAATATCATGTCCGATGTTCCGTCCTTTGGCGAACTGGGCGTTCCCTTTGCCGCCGTATCGTCGCCGGTGATCGTTTTCGCGCCCAAGGGTACGCCGGCCGAAGTGATATCCGTCATGGAAACGGCACTGGCCGAGATCACGGCAAAGCCGGAATTTGCAGAGCTTCTGGCAGAGCGCGGCACCGGTCCGGTCTTTGCGACAGGCGCGGATGCCAAGGCCACGCTGACCGCGATGAAGGCGGATGCCGCGCCGCTGGTTGCGACTTTGAATAACTAAGGTGGTCAACGGCTGGGGCGGTCTCAGCTTCGGCCCCGCCGCTCCACCCGAGATGTTTCTGAAGGAGAACACCATGCGGGACGTGATCGAGGGAATTGTACTCGCGCTGTTGTCATTGGTCGCGATCTGGGGGGCCTGGCAGGTTCCGGCGGCAAGCCCCGGAGACACATGGGCCGGGATCGTGCCCTTTGCCGCATCGGTTGCCTTGCTCGCCCTCTCGGGCCTGGTACTGATGAACGGGCTGCGCCTGGTGCAGGCACGACAGGCCGCTGTTGAAGAAGGCGACACGGGCACGCTGGACATCCTGATCCTGTTTGCCATTGCTCTGATTTATCAGCAGTCATTCCGCTGGTTCGGCTACGTCCTGCCCACAGCCTTCACCGCGCCGGTGGTTCTGTATATCTTCGGTGTCCGCAGTCGGATCGGGCTGGCCATATCCGTGATCGTCTGCCCGCTCATCTTCCACATCATCTTTTTCGAGTTGCTCGGCGTCTTCCCGCCTTATGGCGAGGTGTTCGATCTGCTCGACTGGTTCCGAGGGTAAACCCGATGGAGATCTTTCCCGCCCTTCTGTCGGTCATCACCGATCCGACACTCCTGTTAGCGATTGTCCTAGCAGCTGCCGTCGGCATGATCGTCGGTGCCACCCCCGGCCTGACCGCCTCGGCGGCCATCGCAATGCTGCTGCCCATTACCTTCTACATGCCGCCTCTGTTTGCGTTGGCGTTTCTCTATGTGATTGGCAAATCGGGGCGTTATGGCGGTTCGGTAGCCGCGATTCTGTTCAATACGCCCGGAACGGCGGCAAGTGCAGCGACGCAGATCGACGGCTATCCGTTGGCCCGTGCAGGCAAGGCAGGTAAGGCGATGAAGGTTGCGACGATCTCGTCGGTTATCGGCGATTTCATGGGGGACATCCTGCTTGTGGCGGGTGTCGGTTTCATCGCCGCCATCGCGCTGAAACTCGGCCCGCCCGAAACCTTCGCCATCTACTTCGCGGCCTTCGTGGTGATCGGGTCCGTGATCGGAAAATCCATCACCAAGGGCCTGATCTCGGCCCTGCTCGGCATCCTTGTGGCCATGGTCGGTCTCGACCCGATTTCCAGCGAAGAACGGTACACGTTTGGTTCTTTTGATCTGTCGAATGGCATTGGACTGGTGCCTCTTATGATCGGCGTCTTCGTTCTGGGCGAGGTTTTTGCCCAACTGGAAGAGCGCAAGAAGGCCAAAGGTGAAGTCAGTGGAAACGAAAGCGACCCTACCGGGCACAGCCTGACCTTTGAAGAATACAAGCCCTGCATCCCGCATGCCATCCGGGGCGGATTCATCGGCGCGGGGATCGGGGTTCTTCCCGGGCTAGGCTCGGCCATTGCGGCCTTCATTTCTTACGGCGAAGGCAAGCGCCGCGCCAGAAACCCCGAGCAATGGGGCAAGGGTGCGCTGGAAGGCGTCGCCGCGCCCGAGGCCGCCAACAACGCGGTTTCCGGGCCATCGATGGCGCCGCTGCTGACGCTTGGCATCCCGGGTTCGACCATCGGGGCCATCCTGCTGGGCGTTTTCCTGATCCACGGCATTCAGGTCGGTCCCACCCTGTTTCTCACGGACAAGGAACTGGTCTATCAGCTTTTTGCCTGCGGGATGCTGGGGATCTTTGCCTACGGGATCATCGGCTACTTTGGGGCCACGCAGGTTGCGCGCCTGATCCTGAAGGTTCCGGTCAACGTGCTCTACCCGCTGATCTTTCTGACTGCCTTTGTCGCCGCCTATTCCGCCCGAGGTTCGATGTTCGACGTGACTGTCATGACTGTGGCCGGATTTGTGGGCTGGCTGATGCGCAAATTCGACTTCAACGTCGCGGCCTTCGTCATCTCTTTCGTCCTGGCGAAGGGGGCCGAGGAAACCTTCCGTCAGGCGCTGCTGATGTCCGATGGCGGCGCGCTCATCTTTGTTGAACGCCCCATCGCCGCCGGTTTCCTGCTGCTCGGCCTTTTGGCCATGGGGTTCCGCATTCGGTCGATCATGAATGAACGCCGCATCGCTGACGGCGGGCTGGGCGATGCTTGATTACCGGATTTACCGCAACTGCTTTTCTTCCGCTGAAATGCGCCGGATTTGGTCCGAGCCCGCCACCATCGCTGCGTGGTTGAAGGTCGAACAGATCCTTTCGCGCTGTCAGGCAGACCTGAACCTGATTCCGACCGAGGCGGCCGTGGCGATCGAAGCCGTGGGTATCTCTGATCTGGATACCGAAGCACTGGCTGCGGAAATGGATCTGGTCGGGCGCCCGATCGTGGGGCTGGTGAAACAGATTCGGTCATTGGTGTGCGCGCATGCAGATCACGTTCACCACAGGGTGACCACACAGGACATTATGGACACCGCCATGGTCATGCAGATGAAGCTTGGCCTTGCGGAAATCGAGATTGGCATCAACCGGCTGCTCGAACTGCTGGACGTACATATCCGCGATTACCCCTCGACCATTCTGATGGGGCGCACCAACGGTCAGCATGCGGTTCCCATGAAGCTGGCCACCAAACTGGCGGTGTGGCGGTCAGAACTGGCGCGCCGCAACAAGGCGTTGGAACAGGCTTCGGGTCGTGGCCTCAATGTGCAAATCGGCGGCCCGGTTGGTGATCTGCGGGGCTACAAGAACGGAGAGGGAGAGAGGGTCAAGACAGCGGTCGCGGAAAGCCTGGGGCTGGGCAGTGTCGCGCCCCACTGGCAAAACGCCCGCGACGGGATTGCAGATGTGGTGACTGCACTGGGATCACTCTGCGCCACGCTCTGCAAGATCGCCCACAACATCAATCTTCTGTCCTCATCCGACATTGCCGAGATCTCTGAAGTACATGCCAACGGCAAAGGCGCGTCCTCGTCCATGCACCATAAACGCAACCAACGGGCATCTGAATTCATGGAGGCGGTATCGCGCCTCGGCCGGCAGAAAGCAGAACAGATCGGGGAATTCACCCTTCACCAACACGAAAGGTCCGGCGGCGCATGGATTGGAGAGTGGCTGATCGTGCCCGAAGTGTTCCTGCTGACGTCAGGGGCACTGCACTGGGCGCAGGCCTTGTTTGCAAACCTGACCTATCATCCCGAACGAATGGCAGAGCACTGCAGGGCGTCTTCCGAGGCCGCCCGGATGCGTTGAAGTTTGGCGTTCCAAAATAATAACCTGTCACTGTTGACAATAAATGGAAGTCGCCCTAAATACTGTCAATGTTGACAATTTATGGTGACCCGATGCAACCTTTCAAACTTGTCTCAGTGGCGGCCCTTGCTGCTGCCACCGCAGTCGCAGCCATTGCGCAATCGCCCGAAACTGCACCACTTTCGGTGACTGTCGACGGGTTGCGGAATGGCAATGGCGCAGTGATCGTGGCGGCCTTCGATCAGGCCGCGGGCTTTGAGACGATGGACGTGGCCACGGCGATTGCAATGGCCCAAGTCCCGGCAGCCGGTGCGACGGTCTCGGTCACGTTTCACAACCTTCCGGCTGGCACCTATGCCTTCGCCGCGATGCACGACGAAGACCTGGACAGCGATCTGGACATGAAAGGCGAAGTACCGACCGAAGGATATGCGTTTTCCGGAATGGGGCGCCGGGGTTTGCCGCCGAAATTCGAGGATGGGGCTGTCGCCACTGGCGCGACGGCCAATTCGACATTGCAGCTGAAGTACTGGAACTGACGTGGCCGGGCGCCCATCAAACCGAGACGAACGCTATGCACAGGTGATGAACGCACTGGTGCGTTGCGTGGCACGTTTCGGGCTTGAAGGAGCCTCGCTTGCGCAAATCGCGGACGATGCGGGGCTGACCCGGCCACTGATCCGACACCATCTGGGCAATCGGGACGAAGTGATCATGGCGTTGCGGGACTATGTCCTGCACAGCTTTGCCGAACAGACCGAAGCGCTGTTGGCCGCGCTTCCGGAAAATGGCGCGGGGCCGGCTCTGGTCGAGTTTCTGTTTTCCGACACGATGGAATCGGCCCCGGACATGGTGTTGGCGTTTGCGGCCCTGACTGCGCGTGCCGCAGAAGATGCAGACCTGCGCGCCGCCTGCCGAGACTCCCTTCTGGGGTTCGAGGCCGCGATTGCAGGTGTTTTGAGCAAGGACCATCCACAAGCCGACCATCACGCGATCGCTGTCGCGGCCCATGGCATCGTTGCGCTATATCTGAACGTGGCGTCTCTGGCGCCGTTGAACATGCCGCAGGAGTGGCCGCAAGCCGCACAATCCCTCGCGGGCAACCTGCTGGAAGGATTGGAAAACCGCTCATGATCCAGATGCGTCCACTCAACTACATCGCTTTCGCCGTGCTGATGATTGCAACAGTGCTTGGCTATCAATCGCTCTGGGGGCTGCTGTTCCTGTTTTGGACAGTCCAGAGTTACCGCACGGGCTATGCGTTTTTGTTGTCTGAAGTAACGCGGGACGAAGACCCCGTTCTGTACTGGTTGATCCAGGTTGCCTGGGTCGTCTTCGGTATCTTGCTGATAACCGCCGATTTTCTGCCCGGCTAGGGCTCACACCAATCTTGGGAACACCCGAATGACCCGAATGCTTCACCAGCTGCCTGTCGAGGCCTACACCTCGCAAGAATGGTTCGATCGCGAAATGCGCGAGATCTTTTCAAAAACCTGGCGTTATGCCGGGTTCATGGAGGATGTCAGCGAACTCGGCCAGTACATCACCGTTCAGGCCGGGCTAAACAACATTTTCGTGGTAATGGGCCGCGACAGACGCCTGCGCGCGTTTCATAACATTTGCCGTCACCGCGGCACGCAACTGATCCGGGCCGTCGGCAAGACGCAAAAGGCGCTGACATGCCCGTATCACGACTGGACCTATGACCTTGAAGGCAACCTGATCTCGGTGCCCGAAGAACAAGAGGAATTCGGAAAGGTAGATAAATCCTGCCTGGGTCTGAAACCCGCCAGGGTCGACATCTGGAAATCGATGATATTTGTGCATCCTGACCCGGGCGCGCCCTCCATCGCTGAATGGTTCGGGCCGGTGGAACCGCATATCGGCCCGCACGTACCCGAGGAACTGGTCGAATATGAAGACCTGAACAACAGCTACGAGATCAAGGCCAACTGGAAGGTGGTCGTCGAAAACTACATCGACGTCTACCACCTGAGCCACCTGCATTCGAACACGCTGCAAATGTACGACCACAAGGCCGCGAAGTACCACTGGGAAGGCCCCCATTACATGTTCTGGGAACCCCCGGTCGAAGACTTTCTGAAGGATCAGGAAAGCAAGCTGATTGCCCCGCGTGTGATCCCCGAGGACATGACTGGCGCATGGGTGCCGATGCTGTTCCCGGGGATTGGGTTGGCTGGCTCCGAGGACGGTTGGAACATCTTCATCATTGAGCCGCTCGGCCCCGAACTGACGCGAGTGTCCAACCGGGGGCGGGTGTCCAACAGTTCCGGCTGGGAGTTTGCCAAGCAGTCGATGAAATCCTCGAATTTCTGGACCAAGTTTGGCCTGAGCGGCAAGTACGAAGCCCATGACGCCATGAGCGAGGATGACCCGATGGTCGCGGGCGACTTCACGGGGGAAGACATCTACGCATGTGAACAGCAGCAGAAATCGATGAAATCGCCCTATTTCGAAACCGGTCCCGCAGCGGTTGGTGAAAGCCCGGTCGTGCAGCATCAGAAAGTCGTTCTCGAATGGTTGGGGGACGCCAAATGAAACAGCGAAACTTCCACCCGCTGACCGTTCTCGATACCCGCGAGGAAATCGGCGGCCAGGCCAAGACAGTCATGCTCGACGTGCCCGACGCCCTGCGCGAAACCTTCGTCTGGCGGCCCGGGCAGCACCTGTCGTTCCGCTTCGTGGTGAACGGAGAGGAGCAAAGGCGCAGCTATTCAATCTCCTCGTCTCCGTTCACGGGTGATCCCCTG
Organism: Ruegeria sp. D1(2025); assembly: GCF_056536425.1. NCBI lineage: Bacteria > Pseudomonadati > Pseudomonadota > Alphaproteobacteria > Rhodobacterales > Roseobacteraceae > Ruegeria > Ruegeria sp. D1(2025). The sequence continues at coordinate 86,643 of NZ_JBQFPO010000009.1, forward strand.
CGGATCACCGTAAAGCGTGTCCGGAACGGCCTCGTCAGCAACCACGTCAATGACACTGTGAACAAGGGCGATGTGATTGATGTGATGCCACCTTTCGGCGGGTTTTTCCTGGACCCCGGAGCGACAGCGCGGCGTACCCATTACTTTTTTGGCGCAGGTTCAGGCATCACCCCGCTTTACGCAATGCTCAGTTCAGTCATGGCGGCCGAGCCCAATTCCTTCGCGCATCTGGCTTATGGTAACAACAACGAGCACTCTGTCCTGTTGTTGGACGAGCTGAACGCCCTGTGGGAAGCCAATCCGGATCGGATGACCATTCACCATGTCTTTTCCAAACCCGGTTTCTGGTCCTCGGCCGAGTATTGGCGCAGAGGTATCATCGACGAACCCGCGATCGAGGCGCTGATTGCCGAAAACCCGCCCTATGCACAGGACGCGCAGTATTACGTCTGCGGACCCGGCGGCATGAACAAGGCCGTGAAAGCATCGCTGATGTCGCTGGATGTTCCTGCCAATCGCATCCACATGGAAAGCTATGGCGGCGCGGCAGAGATTGACACCACTGTCGAAGGTCTGGCTGCCAAAGCAGAGATCACGTTGGGCGGCGTCAGGCATTCGGTCGACGTGGCCAGCGGCCAAACGGTTCTCGAAGCGGCAAAATCCGCAGGACTGAAACCGCCCTTTTCCTGCCAGTCCGGGGTTTGTGGTGCCTGCCGTGCCAAGCTGGCAAAAGGCGATGTCCACATGCGCGCGCGAATGGCGCTGGAAGACGCAGACATTGCAAAAGGGGCGATCCTGACGTGCCAGTCGCTGCCGCAGACGGACACCCTGTCGCTCAGCTATGACTGATCGCATTATGAGCAAAAGGTGAGTCGTTCTGCGCAACCCGTTGCACCATCTACCAGACTTCACCTGCGGCACGAATGGCCTGTGCCGGGGCGGGCAGGGCCGTCGATGGAGCGGCCTGCCCATTATGGCGGTGTGTCTTCCTTTGTGCCAAAAGCCCTCCCTTGTCAGGCCAAGTGGCCAAGGCCAAACGATAAGATAACACTGGCCACGTGAATGCCCTGGCGGCTTGCTTTTTCAAGCCCGGATCTGTGTGAATCGCACTTGGAATGCCTTGCCCCAAGACCGTCAAACAGAACTGTCCCCGCAGGTTGCCGGGTCGATTATTTCTGAGACAAGAAAAAAAGAATTCTCTACACTAGCGCATCAATTTGGGGGAACCAGTAATGAAGGGACGGCAACTCGTTTCGAACGGCAACCCGATGGAAGAGATCGTTGGGTTCAGCCGTGCTGTTCGGGTCGGATCGTTCATCGCCGTCGGGGGAACTGCGCCGGTCGATGCAAACGGTAAAACGGTCGGCATCGGCGATGTCTATGCCCAGACCAGACAGTGTTTCGAAATCATCAAGGCGGCCCTCGAAGACGCCGGATCCGGCTTGCAGGACATTGTCCGCACCCGCGTGATCCTGACGGATATCGACAACTGGAAGGAGGCGATCGAGGCGCGGAAACACTATTGCAGGGACTCCCGGCCGGTGGACACGATCATGGCGATTGAACGCTTCGTGAACCCGGAATGGCTGGTCGAAATCGAAGTGGATGCCGTGATCCCCGAAGACACAGGCGGTGCATCGTCATGACCACATCTGCGAAATTCGACAGCTGGGCCGCCGGTGATGCCTACGAACATTACATGGGCCGGTGGAGCCGTCAGATCGCCCGCGATTTCCTGGATTGGCTGGCACCTTCGCCTGACGCCGACTGGATAGATGTCGGATGCGGAACCGGCGCGCTTTCCGCAACCATTCTGGACCACTGTCGCCCGAAGTCCGTGCTCGGCGTTGATCCGTCGGACGGCTTCGTCGCCTTCGCCCGCGAAAACTCGGCAGATGACCGCGCAAGGTTTGCCGTCGGCGGTGCGGAAACTCTGCCTGCCGAGACCGGGATGTTCGACATCGCGACGTCTGGTCTGGCCGTCAATTTTTTTCCCGATCCAACTGCGGGTCTGCAGGAAATGATGCGCGTTGTAAGGCCGGGAGGCACTGTTTGCTTCTATGTCTGGGACTATCCCGGCGGCGGCATGGGCTTCATCAGCACTTTCTGGAAAGCTGCGGCATCGATTGATGAAAACGCGGCCATTTTAGACGAGGCGGCCCGGTTTCCTCAATGCACGCCCGACGGGCTGACCGAGCTTTGCAAGGCTGCGGGCCTGCAATGCGATGTGGCACCCATCCAGCGCGACACCCGCTTTTCCGACTTCGAAGCGTTCTGGGACCCGTTCACACGAGGGGCTGGACCGGCACCGGGCTACCTCGCAAAGCTCGCTCCGAAACAACAGGCCGAACTGAAAGGCAGATTAAAGACCGATCTTGGCGAGAACGAGATCGTGCTGCCGGCCCGCGCCTGGGCCGTCAAGGCAACCAATACCCGCGCCTAGTAAACTTCGGACGGCAATCCAATGTCGCAAGACAACACCTTTCATCTTTCGACCTCTGCAGCGGAAAAATACGAGAAACAACGCGTCCCGGCCATTTTCGGCCCGATGGCAGAAGCCACGCTGAATGCCATTTCGTTGCCCCCCGCAAAAACCGTGCTCGACGTGGCCTGCGGAACGGGGGTCATGGCCCGCGCCGTGGCCAAGCGGCTGACCACACCCGCTCGTATTGTCGGATGCGATCTGAACCCGGCCATGATCCAGGTTGCCCGCGCAAACGCGCCGGACGGCCCGCACCGATTTGAATGGATCGAGGCACCGGCCCAGTCGATGCCCTTGAAAGATGGGGCAGTCGATCTGGCGTTTTGCCAACATGGTTTGCAGTTTTTTCCTGACAAACCCGCAGCCCTGGCCGAGATCAGAAGGATCGTAAAGACAGACGCGCTGGTTGTCGTGACATGCTGGAAAGCGATCCCGCCCTTTTTTGCGGTCGTTGCCGATGTGCTGAAAGTCCACATTGGTGACACGGCCGCCACAACGGCTGTTCAACCCTTCACATGGAACGACGCCGATGAGGTTCGCGAATTGATTGGAGCCGCTGGTTTCAACGTCGCCGCACCGAAGACCATTTCCGTCGACCGAAAACTGCGCTGCGACGCGCTAGCCATGCGAGACGAACTGTTATCAACTCCGAACGAAAAGGCGCTTCGCGCGGCGGGAGAGGAAGCCACCAACGTTGTTGCTTCAGAGATACTAAAGGCGGTCACTCACTTTCGCGACGGCGAGTTCCTGATCATGCCGCAAAAGGCGCTTTTGTTCGAAGCGGTCGCCAGATAGCAGACGGCCGAAGTTCGGATCGGTTCCCTCGCACCTGATGATTGTTCGACTCAACTGACAAAGCCATCTGCATCCGGGCCGAATTCCAGAAAGAATTCATCAGGGACTGCAGGATACTTCGTCTGAAGCTCCGCCAATGAGGCCAGGCCGTCACCGTCCATATCCAGATCGGCGGGCATGGGGAACACAAGCCGGGCAAACAGCGACGAGAGCAGTGACACAACAGAATCTCGACCCATTTTAGTCTCCGTCAGATATGGGCAACTACCCATTGCAAGGTTGGTGTAGCGCTCCGGTGCCGGTGAAATTTCTTCGGGTATCAGACTTCATTGGTTCCTCAGCTTGGGTGCTGCAATACGAAATTAGAAGTGTTGATTGGTGATCCGATATGGCAGGGGCACTTTCGCGCTACACATAAGATATGGCACGGCCTCATTTTATTGAAAAACGAATTTTTATCACGGATAATATCGATCAATCAAATAGGTGGCTCATGGATATTGAACTTGCCCGCACGTTCCTGGCGGTCGTTGAGACGGGCACCTTTTTCGATGCCGCAAACAAGGTGCATGTCACACAATCGACCGTGAGCATGAGGATTCGGACGCTCGAGCAGCAGCTAGGCCAATCCGTTTTTGAACGTGGCAAATCCGGCGCGACCCTGACGCCAGCGGGGCGGCATTTCCTCAAACACGCTCAGGTTCTGGTACGCACCTGGACACAGGCAAAGCTGGATGCAAGCCTTCCGGCGGCGATGACAGCCGCGCTGGCGATCGGTGCGGCGCCGAGCTTATGGGACGGCTATTTGACCGACGCCCTGCCCAAGTTGATGACATTGATGCCCGATGTTGCCATCAAAGCGTCAGCCGCGTCTTCCGCAACCCTGACCCGCGAAATTGAAGAGGGCGGCCTGGACCTCGCAATTATGTACGAGCCGCGAAGCGTGTCAGGGCTGTCTGCGGTGCAACTTTTCGAAGATGAGTTTGTACTGGTCACCAGCGGCCCGGATGCCCTGCCAGCCAATCTCGGCAACGCCTACATCCTGATTGATTGGGGCCCGGAATTCCGAGCCGACCATTTGCTGAACTTTCCCGAGCTTGATACGCCACGTCTTCAGCTGGGGATCGGAACCCTCGGCCTTCAATACCTACGCTCAATTCCCGCCGCTGGTTATTTTCCGAAACGCGTGATCGAACCGGAACTTGAAGGCGGGTGGCTTAAGCTGGTCAAGGCGGCCCCCCGGTTCGCATATGCCGCCTACGCGGTTTTCGACGAAAGCGAGGGGGATGGGCTGCCAGCCCAGGCCGCATCAGAGCTTCGTGCTGCCGCGAGTTCGTTGGGTCTTGCATCGCGCAGCGGATAAGATCGCCCTGCGAGCTTGATCGGCCACTTGCGGCTACCGCCACGGACATCGCCCCGATGGTTTCGTATGTGATCAGGCCGGATTTGCGCCGGGGAAGCCTGTGCCTGTCCAGAGCGACGGAGTTGCCAGCAATTCACCATCTATGTTGGCACTTGGATCAGTAGTCGGCGGATCCGGGTTTGGCTCGATCCAAAAATACACACAAAACTGTTGCCGAAACCGGTTTCGGAACCGAACCTGAGCACATGAACGCGAATCCGTCCACTTCCAAGGCAAGAAACAACGGGGCGACGCCCCCGGCGGCGGGTCGCGTCAAAATCGACGAACTGGCCGAACATCTGGGGCTGTCAAAAAGCACCGTTTCCCGCGCACTGAACGGCTATTCCGATATCGCCGAAACAACGCGAAAAAGGGTGGAAAACGCCGCGCGAAAGCTCGGTTACCGTCCGTTGAGCCATGCACAGGCAATCCGAACCGGACGTGTTCGCGCCATCGCCATGGTTCTCAACAGTGAAGAGCCGGACGGGCACAATCCGTTCCTTCAGGAATTTCTTGCCGGTGCGTGCGAGGCCGCCAGCGGTTTTGACTGGACTATGACAATCTCGACCGCCAAATCCGAGCAGGACACGTTGAAAGTCCTGAGCCGTTTGGTCGAGGAGCGCAAGGCCGACGGCTTCATCCTGCCTCGGACCGCCGTGAATGATTCTCGTGTTCGTCTTCTGCGCCATCTCGAGGTGCCGCATATTTTGTATGGACGAACCGGTTACGGACGCTCGAACCCGCCCGAAGGTACATCCTGGTTCGACATTTCCGGCGAAAGCGCAATGCGTAACGCAGTCCTGAGGCTGGCCGGGCACGGCCATACGCGGATCGGCTATGTCGGCAGCGATCTCAAATTCAACTACAGTCACCTGCGTCGGGACGGGTTTGTCGAGGGGCTGGGCATCGCAGGTCTGCCCTATGATCTTGAACTTGTGCGCGACGGAGCCCGAACCCGAGAGGAAGGGGCCGTGCAGGGCCGCGCACTGATGCGGCTGAACCGCCCACCCACAGCGATCGTTTTTGCCACTGATCTTGCTGCATTGGGCTTTTATACCGTGGCCGCTGATCTGAACTTGCAGGTTGGTCGGGATGTCTCGGTCATTGCTTATGACGGCATTCCCGAAAGCCAGCATGCCCACCCGGCATTGACCACCTTCAACGTGGATTCCGGCCAGGCCGGGCACAGGCTTGTGACACTGTTGATCCGTCAGATCAGGGGCGAAACCGCAGATACGCTGCGCGAGTTGGGTGAGGCCACGTTGGTTGAGCGCGCTTCAGACGGGCCACCCTCCTGTTCTGCAGAAGAACTGGCGCAAAAGATTTCCATTCATGTCGAATAATCCGGGGAGGAACCAAATGACTATTCGCATCGCAACCCGTACGGCCAGGCTTTTGCTTGGCACATCCCTTGCGCTGACCTTGTCAGCGCTGTCGGCGCAAGCCGATACCATTCGCTTCTGGACCACGGAAGAACAGCCCGAACGCCTGGCAAAACAGCAGGAAATGGCTGATCAGTTCAAAGCCGATACAGGCACCACCGTCGAGGTGATACCGGTGACGGAAAGCGATCTGGGCACGCGCGCAACCGCAGCTTTTGCAGCAGGCGACCTGCCGGACGTAATTTATCACACCCTGCAATATGCCCTGCCATGGGCAGAAGCAGGCATTCTGGACACAGAAGCCGCTTCCGAAGTGATCGAAGAACTGGGCGCTGATACATTCGCACCCGGAGCGATCGCGATGGCCGCGTTCAACGATGAAACCGCATCGGTGCCTGTAGACGGCTGGACCCAGATGGTCGTCTATCGCAAGGACCTGTTCGAAGAAAACGGTCTCGAAGCCCCGGATTCCTTTGCCGATATTCAGGCGGCATTGGAAAAACTGCACAATCCGCCCGAGATGTACGGGTTCGTGTCTGCCACCAAAGTTGATGAGAACTTCATGAGCCAGGTTCTGGAGCATGTTTTCCTCGCCAATGGCGTCAGCCCAGTTGGTCCGGATGGCTTCCAACCACTGGACGAAGCCAAAACCACCGAAGTTCTGGATTTCTACAAGGCGATTTCCAAAGCCTCACCTCCGGGAGAGTTGTACTGGAAGCAATCGCGCGAGCTGTATTTTGACGGCAAAGCGGCAATGATCATCTGGTCGCCTTTCATTCTGGACGAGCTGGCCGGTCTGCGCGATAGCGCTCCGCCGACCATCAACGACGACCCGACCTCGCGTGATCTGGCGGGCAAGACAGGTATCGTGACCAAATTGTCCGGCCCTTCCAATCCTGACGGCGCGGCCTGGGGTGACGTCCGGTATTTCGGCATCACCAGCGACGCGGACACCGATGCAGCCATGGAATTCGTGAAATACGCCATGGATGACGGTTATACTCAGACGCTGGCAATCGCGCCCGAGGGCAAGTTCCCGGTCCGCCGAGGCAATGCCGAAAATCCGACGGCCTTTGCAGAAGCCTGGGCCGAATTGCCGGTCGGGGTGGATCGCAAGGCACCCTTGGGTGAGCTTTATGATCAGGCGATGATCGACGAAATCGTCGGTGGTCTTGACGTCGCACAGCGTTGGGGCGTGACCGAGGGGCAATTGTCCCTGGCGTCGAAAATGATCAACTCGCAGGCCATCAACCGTGTCGTTCGTCAGTATATCGACGATGAAATCGACGCTGCCCAGGCCGTAGCGGCCATGAACGACGAACTGGCCAAAGTTCAGTAGAACCGTCTCTCAATCGGAAACCGCAGCGGCGTGCGCGCCGCTGCACCCAACCCTCTCCGAGGTCTTCCATGTCTTCTTCGGTAACCCCACCGACCGGAACCGGGGCACTTGCCAAACGCGAGGCGCGTATGGCCTGGGCTCTGCTGGCTCCGACCGTGATCAGTGTGTCGCTTGTCGTGATCCTGCCGTTGCTGGCAATCATCTGGATCAGCTTCAAGCCATTTTCCCTGTCCGACCTGCGCCCACCCGCGCCAGTTGTCCGTGAAAGTCTGCGCGGATCGGGCGACGATCTGCGGATCGAATACCGCTTGCGCAACTCCAGCCAGGAGATCGCGATCGAAGGCGTGACCCTGGCCGATGTTCTTCCTGACGGGGTGACCGCCGGAGAAGTCGTTGCGCCATGTGCTCTGGACGGGCAGGATTTGTATTGCGATTTCGGCACTTTGCAGGGTGGACAGCGTGAGCGTATCCGCATCCCGGTCACATTCGACGGCGACCCGGATGCGGTCGAGGATGCGGTCGAGGGATCAGAGCCGAAAGTCACCGGCAGCGGGCCGAATGTACTGACCAGCCTTGAATTCAGCCTCGAAAACTTTGCCCGCGTCTTTGACGGGAAAGAATTCTGGGGCGTTCTTTGGGTCACTCTGTTCTATACTGTATTCGGCACAATCGGTGCGCTGGTCATGGGCCTCTTTGCGGCCCTGCTGCTGAACAAAAGCTTCAGGGGGCAGGGCATCATCCGAGGCCTCTACCTGTTCCCTTACGTTGCCCCGGTGATTGCGGTCGCCTTCACATGGGTCACGCTATTCGACCCATTCTCAGGTTCCGCCAACGCGTTGCTGGTGCAGATGGGACTGACCAGCGATCCCATCAACTTCTTCGGTGAACGCCCATTGGCCCTGATCATGGTCACAGTGTTTGAGATCTGGCGCTATTTCCCTCTGTCCTTCCTGTTCATCCTCGCCAGGATGCAATCTATCGACTCCAGCATGTATGAAGCGGCGGATATGGACGGGGCTTCGCCATTCCAGAAATTCTGGTGGCTGAGCATCCCGCAATTGCTGGGTATCCTGTCAGTGCTGTTCCTGCTGCGCTTCATTTGGACGTTCAACAAATTCGATGACATCTTCCTGCTGACCGGCGGCAATGCAGGCACCCGCACGCTGACCGTGAATGTCTATGAACAGGCTTTTGCAATATCGAACATCGGCGCCGGTGCGGCGGTGGCGGTGGTGATCCTGGTGTGCCTGATTGCCTTCAGCTTTGTCTTCTTCCGCTTCATTAGCCGTGAGGAGGGTCTGTGATGCGCAAAGGGTATATAACCGGCCCAATTCTGGGCGCGCTTTGGCTGGTTGTCATCGCGACAACCGTTGCCGTCACCATGTCGTTTTCCACCGGGGCGGCATTTCGTCCCCAAATACTGCTCTGCCTGATCTGGGGTGCGCTGGCAGGATGGATCTACATCCGGTTCCCGGCGCACCATGCACCGGCCCGCCTGGGTATATCGGCCATGCTGGGCCTGTCCGGCCTGACCGGGTTTGGCCCCGTTCTGATCGGCCCGGACACGTCGGTGCAGGCAGTCCTGGTTACTGTTCTGGCAATGGCCGCCGTAATTCACGTCTCGTTGGCTGCAATTCTCAGGGAAACCCCGTTCGGAGAGCTGACCCGGCACGAATTCGAGGATGCGGTAATCCGGTTCTGCACCGGCTTCGGGTATATTTTCTTCACGGCAATCGTGGTCATCCCGTTTTACGTCATGGTGATGACCAGCCTTAAATCCCAGCAGGCGTTGCTGCAAAATCCGCTGGATTTCTCGATCGACCTGAGCCAGGGCACCGCGCTTTTCCGCAGTTATACCGAGCTGTTCCGTGACTTCAATTTCGGCACCTATTTGTGGACGTCCTTCTACGTCTCGGTCCTCACGGTATTCATTACGCTGGCCTTCAGCGTCCCCGGGGCCTACGCTGTTGCGCGGTTCCGGTTCAAGGGGCAAAAGGCGTTCTCACGCTCGATCCTGTTGATCTACATGGTCCCGATGATCGTACTGGCGCTGCCGATCTATATCGCATTCTCTCTGACCGGCTTGCGCAATTCGATCCTTGGCATTGTCATGATCTATCCGGTGACGACGATCCCGGTCGCGCTCTACATGTTGCAAGGCTATTTTCGCGGCTTGCCGACCGAGGTCGAGGAAGCCGGTTTGATGGATGGGTTGTCACGCTTGTCGGTGATCTGGAAGATCACCCTTCCGCTCAGCCTGCCGGCTCTGGCGTCGGTCTCGCTTTACGTCTTCATGATCGCCTGGAATGAGTTCCTGCTGGCCTTCATGCTGCTGGACGATCCGTCAAAATTCACCCTGACCCGAGGGGTCACGATGCTGAATTCCTCAGAAATTCCCCGTCAGCACCTGATGGCCGGTGCCGTCATCGCCACCGTTCCGATCATGGCGCTGTTCCTGGGGCTTGAACGTTTCATGACCAAGGGCCTGACTGCGGGGTCCGTCAAAGGATGACACAGATGAACCAACATACGAACCCCGACCGCGAGGCGCGCAATATCCTGATCGCCAATGACCGGGGAGGCTACACCATCCCGACCGAAGGGCTTTATCCGTATCAATGGAATTGGGACAGCGCGATCGCCGCGCTTGGGTTTGCCGAATTTGACATAGATCGCGCCTGGATTGAGCTTGAGACGCTGTTCTCGGGACAATGGGCTGACGGGATGGTCCCGCATATCCTGTTTCACAAACCCGATCCTGGGTATTTCCCTGGACCGGATGTCTGGGGATGCAACGGCCCGATCCCGTCGTCGGGCATCATCCAGCCACCCATTGCGGCCACCATGGCACGCCTTATCTGGGACAAGGACCGGACACTGGGCGAAGCTCGTATTCGCGCGCTGTTCCCTGCCATGCTGGCCTGGCACCGTTGGATCATGAAATGGCGGCTGGACGATCTGGGGGCTGTCTGCACCACCCACCCCTGGGAGGCGGGCCGCGACAACGCTCCGGACTGGGACAAGGCGATGGCACGTATGGATGCCTCGGACGTGGGCGAATATGTCCGCCGGGACACAAGCCACGTCAACAGCGACGACCGGCCCACCAAGTTCGACTATGACCGGTACATCAAGCTGGTTCAGATCGGACGCGAGGCCGGATGGGATCAGAAGACCTTACTCCGTAAGAACCCGTTCCGCGTGGCGGACCCGACAATGACCTTCACCACCTTACGCGCGGCCCGCGATCTGTTGGCCGTAGGCACCGAACTCGGTCTGGAAACCGACAGCTTGAGCAACGACATCGCCCGGCTGGAGGAGGGCGCGCGGTCGCTGTGGAATGCCGATCTGGGGTCTTTTGACTCGCGCGATGCCCATAGCGGCGACTGGGCGAACAGTATCTCGAACGCTTCCTTCATGTGCTGGTTTGCCGGCATCGAGTCACCCGAAATGCTGGAAAGGCTCCGAAAAGTTCAGAAAACGGTCCCGCACCCTATTCCCAGCCACGACACAGAAAGCCCGAAATTCGATCCCCGCCGATACTGGCGCGGACCAACCTGGGCGATCATGAACATGATGATCGGCATTGGCCTTGCCGAAATGGGCCATGAGGCCGAAGCGGAAGACCTGCGCGCCAAAACCGCCGCGTTGATTTCCAATTTCGGGTTTGCTGAATACTTCGATCCCAATACCGGCAGTCCCGCGGGCGGGAATTCGTTTACATGGACAGCCGCCGTTTGGCTGATCTGGGCAGGGAGGAACTGATGGGCAGCATCAAGCTCAACGCGGTCGAAAAGTGGTTTGGTAACGTTCAGGTCATCAAGGGCATTGACCTTGACATAGACGAAGGTGAGTTCATCGTGTTCGTAGGCCCATCGGGCTGCGGTAAATCCACCCTGTTGCGTATGATCGGCGGCCTTGAAGATACTTCGCGCGGCGCAATTCTGATCAACGACAACGACGTCACCGATCACCCGCCTTCGAAACGCGGTCTAACCATGGTGTTTCAATCCTACGCCCTTTACCCCCATCTGACCGTGGCCGAGAATATGGGGTTTTCGCTGAAGGTTGCCGGTGCCCCAAAAACAGACATCGACGCCCAGGTCAGCAAGGCTGCGGAGGTGCTGAAACTGACGCCATTTCTGGAACGCAGGCCTAAGGACCTTTCAGGTGGTCAGCGCCAGCGTGTCGCTATCGGCCGCTCAATCGTGCGTGACCCCACCGCATTCCTGTTTGACGAACCTCTTTCGAACCTCGACGCCGCGTTGCGCGTCGAAATGCGCTACGAGATCGCCAAACTGCACCAGAACCTGAAACGTACCATGATCTACGTCACGCACGATCAGGTCGAGGCGATGACGCTGGCAGACCGGATCGTCGTGCTGGAATACGGTCATATCGCCCAGGTCGGCACTCCGCGCGAATTATATGAGCATCCAGCGAACCTGTTCGTAGCCCAATTCATCGGCAGCCCGAAAATGAACATCCTGCCGTGCACGACCGACAATGGTTCTTACCGCCTTTCGGGGGGTGGCAGTGGAACCTATGATCGGGCTGTAGCCGCGACACGGTTGGGCATCCGCCCCGAACATATTAAGGTCGTAGCACAAGGTGCAGGTCAGTGTGATGGCGTTATCGAGGTTATTGAGTATCTTGGCGCAGACACATTCCTGATCCTCGATTGTGGTGGCGAAGACAAAGTTACAGTCCGCATCACCGGTGATACCGAATTGCAGCCTGGCGCAACGGTTGGGTTGCACCTTGCACCAGAATTCCTGCATTTCTTCGATGTCGAGGATCAACGCGTTGATGTGTAAATGGGATTATCAAGGCTAAGGTCGACACAAATGCACCCATGACATGGCCCGGAGTAGGCATGCGCCGCCCGTTTGCACGTCGCACGGCCTGGATGTTTTTCCGGGCGCCCCTTCGGGATGAATTTACCTCAATCCCGGCGTGAAGAATTCAGTTTCGATCTTTGCTTCCGACTGAAAAACATGGACTCTGAAACAGGAGGCAATGTGATGCGGACAGGCGGACAGGTTTTGATCGACATGCTGCGGGTCAACGGTGTTGAGGCCATTTTCGGTGTCCCCGGTGAAAGTTATCTTGCGGCCCTGGATGCGCTGCATGATTGTTCGAACACACTAAAGTACTACACGACACGGCAAGAGGGCGGCGCGGCCTTCATGGCGGCGGCGTATTCGGACGCCACAGGCAAGCCCGGAGTCTGTTTCGTGACACGGGGCCCCGGGGTGACCAATGCCTCCATCGGGGTACATACTGCGCAACAGGGCTCGACCCCGCTGATCCTGCTGATCGGTCAGATCCCACGCACTCATCGCGACAAGGAGGCGTTTCAGGAGGTCGATTACCGTCGGTTTCTGGGCCATATGGTGAAATGGGTGGCCGAAATCGACGATCCCGCCCGCATCCCGGAATATGTGAACCGCGCCTTTCGCACCGCCCTTTCGGGACGGCCCGGCCCGGTGGCGCTGGCTCTGCCCGAGGATATGCTGGCCGAACTGACCGACGCCACCGATCTGCCACAGGTCAAACTGACCCCTCCCGCACCCACACCTGCCGATCTTGAACAGGTGTCCGCGCTTCTGGCCGAAGCCGAGCGCCCGCTGCTGCTGTTGGGCGGCACCTGCTGGACCGAAGAGGGGCATGCAGCCGCGATCCGCTTTGTCGAAGACCACGGGCTTCCGGTTGCCGTAGGGTTCCGCCGCCAGGGTCTGTTTCCGCATGACCACCCCAATTTTATCGGGAATCTGGGTTTTGGCGGCAATCCGATGCCAAATGAATACGCGACATCTGCTGATCTGGTGATCGCACTGGGCGCGCGCCTGAATGACGGGACCACACTGAAATTCAGCCTCATCCAATCGCCCCAACCGAATTGCAAGCTTGTCCACATCCTGCCGGGTCCCGAGGATCTGGGGCGGCTCTATCAGGCCGACCTGCCCATTCTGGCCGACCCGAACGAAGCTGCAAAATCCCTGGCCTTACTGCCAGTCGCAAAACGCCACTCGCCTGCCAGCGCGCGTGCCGATTACCAGGCGATGCGCGCCCTGACTGTCCAACGCGGTCCGGTCGACATGGCCGAAGTGATGCGCGTGCTGAACTCCACTTTGCCTCGGGAAACTACGATGACCACCGGTGCGGGCAACGCGGCCGACTGGCCCAACATCCATTTCGACTACCGTCAGTTTCTGGGCGCTCTGGCCCCGATTTCCGGCGCGATGGGAATGGGCGTTCCGGCGGCGGTCGCCGCCAAGGTGGTGCGCCCCTATGCACCAGCCGTCTACATCGCCGGGGATGGAGATTTCCTGATGAACGGTCAAGAGGTGGCGACGGCAATTCAATATGGGTTCGATCCCATATTTATCATCGTTGACAACAGCATGTACGGCACCATTCGCTCCAATCAGGAGCGAAAGCATCCCGGACGTACTTCGGGCACCTCACTGACAAACCCCGATTTCGCGGTCGTCGCGCAAGGCTATGGCGCACATGGCGAGCGGGTGGAGACGACCGCCGATTTCGCACCCGCGCTGGAACGCGCAATGGCATCCGGAAAAGCCGCCGTCATCCATATTCTTGTTGGCCCCGACAGTCTTGGCCCAAATCTGACCCTGACTGATCTGGCGGAGGCATCATGATGCTGTCCCGACTGGTCGACGCGCTGCCCGCATCACCGATCATCGGTGTCTTCAACAAAGCCTTCGAAATGCGGCAGGCCGGGGCCGATCTGATCGACTTTTCCGTGGGCGAACCGGATTTCGACACCCCCGCCCATATTTGCGCGGCCGGGATTGCCGCCATTCGGGCGGGCGACACCCGGTACACTCCGACCGACGGAAACGGAGCCGTCAAGGCGGCCGTGATCGAAAAGTTCCGCCGGGACAACAACCTGACCTTCTCAGCACAAGAAATCATCGTCTGTTCAGGCGCGAAGCCGTTGCTGGCAACCGCCATTCAGGCAGTCCTGAACCCAGGGGACGAGATGATCCTGCCTGTGCCGCTCTGGGCCTCTCACTTGGGTATGGTTCAGGCCGTGGGCGGAACGCCGGTTTTGGTCGACACTGCAGACAGCTGCTTCAAACTGACGCCCGAAATTTTTGAAACGGCAATCACGTCCCGGACGCGGCTGATGATGATCTGCTCACCCTCCAATCCGACCGGAGCCGTGTATTCGGCCACCGAGCTGGAGGCGCTGGCCGTGGTCCTCAGACGCCATCCGCAGGTCTATGTGATCTCGGACGATCTGTACGAACACATTATTTTCGATGGCGCGGAGTTCGAGACCCTGGCTGCCGTCGCGCCGGACCTGCAGCAGCGGATACTGACTGTGAACGGCGTGTCGAAATCCTACGCCATGACGGGCTGGCGCATCGGGTTTGCCGGTGGGCCCGAATGGTGGACCAACGGTATTCGCAGCCTGTTCAGCCAGACCAATGGCGGTCCGTGCTCGATCAGTCAGGCGGCGACGGTGGCGGCTCTGATCGGGCCGCAGGAATTCCTGAAGAACTGGTGCGCCATCTACCAGAAGCGCCGCGATCAGGCTTTGACCGGGCTGGCCGAAATCGAAGGGCTGCAAACACAGAGCCCCGGCGGCGCGTTCTATTTGATGCCCGATTGCGGCGGACTGCTTGGACGCCGGACGCCCGAGGGTAAGATACTGACCAGCTCGACCGAACTGGCGGCCTATTTTCTGGAACACGGGGTCGTCGTGGTCCCCGGGCCCGGATTTTCATGTGATCCGTTCTTTCGCATGTCAATCGCAACGTCTGAAAACAATATATCGGAAGGTTTGAAGCGCATGAAATCCGCCGTGGACTTGCTGAGCTGATGGGACACAGATTCGACCAGTTCGCCGCCAATCTGCGTTATGATGATCTGCCTGAAACCGTCCTGTGGACGCTGCGCCGGTCCTTTGTCGACACGATCGGCGTGGCGGCCGTCGGCGTGACCACCGAGATGTCGGGCATCGCACGCCGCGTTGCACCGATGATATTCGGGGCGGGCTCATCCGGTTCGGCGAGGATTCTGATGGATGGCCGCTCGGTCAGCCCTGTCGGGGCCGCCATGGCCGGCGCATTCACAGTGGACAGTATCGACGCCCATGACGGTACCACCCCGTGCAAAGGTCATGCGGGTTCAGCCGTGTTCCCGGCGATGATCGCAATGGCACAGGCCAGCGGCAATCAGATCGACGGCAAGCGCTTTGCCGAAGTCCTTGCCACCGCATACGAAGTCTCCTACCGTGCCGGGTTGGTGCAACACGCAACCTGCGCTGATTACCACACCTCGGGCGCGTGGACCGCCGTTGGGGTCGCCGCCGCCGGAGCCAAACTGCTGGGTGGTAACGCGGAACAGATCCGGCAGGCCGCAGGGATCGGGGAATACCATGGCCCCCGCAGCCAGATGATGCGCTGCATCGACCATCCCACCATGGTTCGCGATGGCGTCGGTTGGGGCGCGCCCTCGGGGGTGACGGCGGCTTACCTGGCAATGGAAGGGTTCACCGGTGCCCCGGCGCTGACCTGCGAGGGCGAAGACGGCGCGGAATTCTGGGCCGATCTGGGCACCGGCTGGCGGCTGGTCGACCACACGCATTACAAGGCCTATCCCTGCTGCCGCTGGGCCCATCCCTCGCTCGACTCCGTACACGACATGATGCAGAAACACGGTTTCACCCACGAACAGGTGGACAGCGTCGAAATCCGCACCTTCCACTATGCAACACGGCTGGCCGGTCACGAACCGCAAACTCAGGATGAGTTCGCCTATGCAATCGCCTTTCCCGTCGCCGCGATGCTCGTACGCGGTCAGGTGGGCGTCGACGAACTGAGCGCCGAGGCCCTACGCGACCCCGACATCCTGCGCGTAAGCCGCACCATCAAGCTGATAGATGATCCGGAAATGACCCGCATCAGTACCGACAAACGCTGGGCGCAGGTGACAATCATCCTCAGGAACGGTCAGCGGATCGTGGATGAACCCCGCACACCGCGCGGTGACGCGGACATGGCACTCAGCGACGACCAGATCACCCAAAAGTTCCGCATGCTCGCCGCTCCGGTTCTTGAGGAATCCCGAGCCGAAGAAATCCGCGACCTGTCCGCGCAGTTCGATCAACTGTCGGCACAAGACTTGCGGCATCTGTTTGATCTGTGCACGGCTCCCGTATAAGGGGACAGGACTGGGAGCAGCGTATCATTTGTTCTAGGGTCCGCACGTTGGCCCGTAACCGGATGTTCAGATGTCACGCAAGATACCGCCATTTGCCGCCATTCGCGCGTTCGAAGCCGTCGTACGACTGGGGCGCAACGTCGAGGCCGCGCGCGAGCTCAATATCACTGCCTCGGGCGTGAGCCATCAGATCCGGTCACTCGAAACCTTTGTCGGCGCGACCCTATTGAAGCGCGGAGCACATCAGAGCGTCGAACTGACAGACGAAGGGAAAGCGCTGTTCGGCCCCGTGCGCCAAGCCCTGGACACGCTTGATGCCGCCTTCGCCGAATATACCGGCGACAAGAGCGGGCAAACCGTGTCGGTCCATATGTACCAGTCACTGGCCAACATGTGGCTGATCCCGAACCTGCCCAATCTGCGCGAGGCAGCGCCGAACGTGACCGTCAAAATCATCACCATGCCAGAGGAAATCACCCTTGCAGGCAGTGACGTCGACATGGCGATCGTCTTTGCCGACAAACCCCCGCAGGAGGCACGCTGCGTCAAGCTGTTCGATGAGATCATCCAGCCGGTTTGCGCCCCCGATTATCTGGAGGCCAGAGGCAGCATTCCACTGCCCGAAGAGATGCAGTCCGAGCCGCTGATCAGCAGCCACCACCACGCGAATGAATGGAGCCGTTGGTTTTCAGCAGCTGGTCTGAGCGAGATTTCATGGAAACCGGTCGCCGAGATGGATAATCGCTCGAACGCCCTGCAGGCCGCCAAAAGCGGGCTGGGCTGGGCCATGGACCGCCGCCCCTTTGGTGAGGAAAGCCGGCGCAAGGGCCAGTTGGTCGCGCCCTTTGATCTGAGCCTTCCGACCGGCAATGCCTACTACCTGCTGACTTCGTACCGCGCCGACGGGTCGCGTGCGGTCACTCAGTTCCGCAACTGGCTGCTGCGCATTTGCGCCAGAGAATTCCTGCTCAGGTAAGTTGTTCTGTTTCGCGCTTGAGTTAATTCAGCGACGGGAAATGCATCTGTGCGTGTTGCTTCGAAAACCTGAGGCAACGGCATTAGAAGGCTGGTCTCAAGCTGAACAGGTTTCAACGGGAATATTCCCGTATTCTTCGACCGCCGGACAATGCCTGAGGGCGGCCGCGGTCAATAGGTTGTGCGCATCTGATAACCTTGGTGGAATGTCATGCGCACGAACGTGACGGGTTTGTTCTGAAACCATGTCGTGCGTTCCAGCTGGAACAGCGGTGTTCCGGACGGGACGGACAAAAAGTCCTGCAACGCGCCTGTGGCGGGGACGGCCGAGAATGCGATTTCCGCATTTGAAAATGGCACTTCAGCCAGCAGCCATTCGTTGGGGCCAACGGTCAGAAAATCTTCGTTCGCAACATGGGGCACGGCGTCGATATTGATCCAACGCTCTTCGAACTGGAAAGGGCGGTTGTCGGCGTGGTGCATACAGGACAGATGAAGGACCTGCGCCGCCTCGGGCAGGCCTAACTTGGCCTGCAGCCAGGCCGGGCAGGCAATGACAGTTCGGCTGACAAGCGCATAACGGTATTCGGCATTCATCTCTTCGATGGTCTGACGAACCACGGTGATGGGCAGTTTTGCCTGTTTGACCGGCATAGTGACCACGCGGGTGCCGCCCTTGCGTTTTCGGGTGACGATCCCCTGATCTGCCAGTTCGCGCAGGGCCCGGTTGACCGTTGCCCGGGCGCAGCCGAACTCAGCCGCCAGTTCCAGCTCGGTCGGCAGCAGGCTGCCCTGCGGCCAGACACGCGTCTGGATGCGGTTCAGCACTTCATCGCGGATCGCCTGAAAGCCTATGTTTTTCTGCTCGGTCAAGTTCTGCTCACTATATCATTTTGCCCATATTCATATTATGTCCAGATTAATGACAACATGCAAAGAAATTGACCCGCATGCGTATCAGGCTTGAGGAGACGGCAGCCGCCCCCTGGGCCAATGGCGGTGGCGTGACCCGTGAACTGGCCGTCCAGCGGATCAAAAATCAACTCGACTGGCGCATAAGCGTTGCCGAGATCGGCCGTGACGGGCCATTCTCGCGCTTTCCGGGTCTGGCGCGGGTGCACACGATCATCGACGGGGCCGGGCTGAATTTGCAAGGCTCGACCGACATTTATAAGGCCCGGCCGTTCAAGCCGCTGTATTTCGATGGGGCGTTGCCGCTGAATGCGCGGCTGCTGGGCGGGCCGTGCCGGGCATTCAATGTGATTTACGATCCGCAGGCTATCACGGCCAGCGTGGATGTTCATATAGGTGCACAACATTTCGATGTGGCACCGTTTGAATTCGTCTTTGTTGCCAGGGGTATGGCTGCCACGTCAGTTGGCGTTCAGTTGATCGCGGGAGAGGCGGAATGGCCGGATGACGCCTTAACCGTCACTCCGGCCCCTGATGCCATAGTCCTGTCTGTCCGATTTGCACAGGTTCGGGCCTAGAGACCAGACAAAAGCCCGGCCATGGCCGCCCGGTAACCGGAGATGATCTGGTCCCGCGCCACGTGGCGGCCATTTTGCACGCGATGGCGGCCGGCAGACCACAGGTCTGTCACCACATGGTCCTTTGCGGCAAATACTAGCCCGTCCAGAAGTTGGTCCGGGCGCAAGGCACACAAGGCTGGGTTTTGGCCGTCCACAGCCACGAGGTCGGCGAGCTTGCCCTCGGCAATCTGCCACGCATCGCGGCCAAGCGCCTGCGCGCCACCCTCTGCCGCGCCGCAATAAAGCGTCCGCCCGACCGAGCCCTCGCCCACGACTAGCACATTGCGCGACAAATCGCGCAGACGCTGGGAATACTCCAGTGTGCGCAACTCTTCAGTCAGGGATATCAACACGTTGGAATCCGAACCCACGCCAAAGGCGCCGTTTGCAATTAGGTAAGTCGGGCCGTTGAAAGGACCATCGCCCAGATTGGCCTCGGTCACGGGGCAGAGGCCCGCAACGGCACCGCTGGCGGCCATGGCGCAGGTCTCGGCTTCGGTCATATGCGTGGCGTGGATCAGGCACCAGTTCGCATCGACCGGCGCATTGTCCAGCAGCCATTCAACCGGGCGCGCACCCAGACCCGCCTGCACTTCAGCCACCTCCTTCGGTTGTTCGGCGATGTGAATGTGGATCGGGCCAGCGCCCTGCGCGGCGATAACCTGCGCCAAATCTGCTGGCGAGGTGGCACGCAGGGAATGCGGTGCGATGCCGACCCGGCAGTCATCTGGCAGATCACCAAGCGCGCCACGGGCTTGCTCCACCAATTTGCAGAAACGGTCCACATCGTTGCCAAAGCGGCGCTGGCCACTCTCCAGCGGCTTTTCCCCGACGCCCGCATAGGAATAGAGCACCGGCAGATGCGTCAGTCCAATCCCGGTCTCGGCGGCAGCGGCCATGATCCGGTCCGACAGCTCGGCAAGGCGGTCATAAGGCGTCCCGTCCGGCTGGTGATGCAGATAGTGGAATTCGCCGACCGCGGCATATCCGGCCTCCTGCATCTCAAGATAAACCAACGCCGCGATGGCCTGAACCTGTTCGGGGCTGAGATGGCCGGTAAAGCGATACATCAAATCGCGCCAGGTCCAGAAACTGTCGCGACCGGCCAGACGATACTCGGTCATCCCGGCCATGGCGCGCTGGAAGGCGTGACTGTGCAGGTTCGACAAGGCAGGCAGCAGAATGTCGACGCGGGTATCTTCATCACACGCCGCGGAATCCGGGGTCAGGCGCGCAATCCGCCCGCTTTCGACCTCAAGCCGCAGGTTCTCTGCCCAGCCAGTGGGCAGCAGGGCGCGATTTGCGAATATGGCTGTCATGTGTGTCTCCGCTTTATGGATAGACATATGACATAAAGACCTGTACCAGAAAAGAGAGAATTGCAGGGGAGAGGGATTCGAATGCAGGCCCGCGATCATCTGTTCACCGATCTGCACGCAGCGACGATGGTGGAAGCTGCCAATGCCTATGGTCTGATCGAGGATGCCGCGATTGCGGCTGTGGATGGTCGCATCGCCTGGGTCGGCCCGCAGACCGAACTGCCCGCTGAATTTGCAGCGCTGCCCCGGACCTCGTTCGAGGGCCGACTGGTGACACCTGCATTTATTGACTGTCATACACATGTGGTCTTTGGCGGCCACCGCGCGGTCGAGTTCGAGATGCGGCTGAACGGCGCCAGCTATGAAGAAGTGGCGCGTGCAGGCGGCGGCATCATCTCGACCGTGAAGGCGACGCGTTCAGCCAGTTTCGAGGATTTGGTCACGCAGGCGCTGCCACGGGTGGATGCGATGCTGGCCGAAGGTGTTTCGGTGATCGAGGTCAAATCCGGCTACGGGCTGGATAAAGAAACCGAATTGAACATGCTGCGCGCGGCAAGGGCGCTGCCACGACATCGCCCTG
The DNA here is from genome assembly GCF_056536425.1 of Ruegeria sp. D1(2025). Classification (NCBI taxonomy): domain Bacteria; kingdom Pseudomonadati; phylum Pseudomonadota; class Alphaproteobacteria; order Rhodobacterales; family Roseobacteraceae; genus Ruegeria; species Ruegeria sp. D1(2025). Next base: position 107,647 of record NZ_JBQFPO010000009.1, read on the forward strand.
TCCGGGTCGTGACCAGCTTTCTGGGCGCCCATGCAGTTCCGGTTGAATATCAGGACCGCCCCGAAGCCTATATCACCGAAGTCTGCATTCCGACCCTGCGTGCCGCCCATGCGGAAGGGTTGGTGGACGCGGTGGATGCCTTCTGCGAAGGGATTGCGTTCCTGCCCGAGCAACTGGTGCCATTGTTCGATGTGGCCACAGAATTGGGACTGCCGATCAAATGCCATACCGAACAGTTGTCCAATCTGGGCGGCACGAAACTTGCCGCATCCTACGGGGCGATCTCAGCCGATCACATTGAATATCTGGACGAGGACGGCGTTCAGGCCATGGCGGCCGCCGGCACGGTCGGAGTCATCTTACCCGGTGCCTTCTACACCCTGCGCGAAACACAAGCCCCGCCAATCGACCTGCTGCGCAAGCACAAGGTACCGATGGCGCTGGCCACAGACTGCAATCCGGGTTCTGCGCCAATGACCTCGCTTTTGCTGGCGATGAACATGGGTTGCACCCTGTTCCGGATGACGCCCGAAGAGGCGCTGCAAGGTGTCACCACCCATGCGGCACGCGCGCTGCGCCTAGACGATTGCGGCCGTATCGCCCCCGGTTTGCGCGCCGATCTTGCCGTCTGGAATGCAACGCACCCGGCTGAACTGGCCTATCGCATCGGCTTCAACCCGCTTCATTCCCGCATACTCGGAGAACTCAATTGACCACCCTGACACTCACCCCCGGCTCTGTGTCTCTGGCGCAACTGGAACAGGTATACCGGGAAGAATGCGCGGTTCGGCTAGACCCGGCCTGCCGCCCCGGCATTGAAGCTGCCCATGCGCACATTGCCGATGCGGCAGCAGGTGATGCGGCGGTTTATGGGGTCAATACCGGGTTTGGAAAACTGGCAAGCGTCAAGATCGCGGCCGAAGATACGGCGACCCTGCAGCGCAACCTGATCCTGTCCCATTGCTGTGGGGTGGGGCCGGCCATTACGCGCGCCCATGCGCGGCTGATGATGGCGCTGAAACTGCTCAGCCTCGGGCGCGGTGCATCCGGTGTGCGGCTGGAACTGATCGACCTGCTTGAGGCGATGCTGGACAAGGGCGTGACCCCGGTGATCCCAGCGCAGGGGTCCGTGGGCGCGTCGGGTGACCTGGCTCCGCTGTCGCATATGGCCGCAGTGATGATGGGCGCAGGCAAGGCCGAGTTTGGCGGCACCGTGATGCCGGGCAACGAAGCACTGGCCGCGGCCGGTCTGATCCCGGTCGAGCTTGGCCCCAAAGAAGGTCTGGCCCTGATCAACGGAACCCAGTTTTCAACCGCGTTTGGGTTGGTCGGTCTTTTTGGTGCGTGGCAGGCCGCTCAAAGCGCGCTGGTTACATCGGCGCTGACCACCGACGCGATTATGGGGTCAACCGCGCCATTGCAGCCCGAGATTCACACATTGCGTGGCCATCGCGGCCAGATTGAGGCCGGGGCCACGATGCGCGCATTGCTGGCCGGATCGGTGATCCGCGAAAGTCATCGCGAGGGCGACACGCGGGTGCAGGACCCTTATTGCATCCGCTGCCAGCCGCAGGTCGTGGGTGCCGCGATGGACGTCCTGCGACAGGCCGCCACGACGCTCGAGATCGAGGCCAATGCCGCGACCGACAACCCGCTGGTGCTGGCCGACGCGGGGCTCATCGTCTCGGGTGGCAATTTCCATGCTGAACCCGTGGGGTTTGCCGCCGATATGATCGCGCTGGCGATTGCGGAAATCGGGGCCATTGCGCAGCGCCGTATCGCCCTGATCGTGGATCCGGTGCTCAGCTTTGACCTGCCGCCCTTCCTGACCCCCAATCCTGGGCTGAACTCGGGGCTTATGATTGCCGAGGTCACCACCGCCGCCCTGATGAGCGAGAACAAGCATCTGGCCAACCCCTGCGTGACAGACTCGACCCCGACCTCGGCCAATCAGGAGGATCACGTGTCCATGGCCGCCCATGGTGCACGACGTCTGGGGCAGATGGTGACCAATCTGGAACGCATTCTGGGGGTCGAACTGCTTTGCGCCACGCAAGGGATCGAGTTCCGCGCGCCGCTGCCTACCAGTGAAACCCTGCAGGGCGTGATGGCGCGTCTGCGCGCGGTGGTTCCTCCCCTTGGCGATGACCGCTATACCGCCCCGGATATCGAAGCCGCCTCGGTTCTGATTGCCAGTGGTGAGATTGCCAATGGCACAGAGATAGAAATGCCCAGGCTTGGCGCATGACCCATCCGGTGGAAATCATCCGGGGCGACAGCCCCCTTGTGCTTGGGTTGCCCCATACGGGCACCTACGTGCCGCCTGACATCAAGGCCAGGCTGAACGACCGCGGCCGGGAACTGGCCGATACGGACTGGCATATTGACCGACTTTACGACGGGCTTCTTCCGGGGGCCACCACGGTGCGGGCCACATTCCACCGTTATGTGATTGATGCCAACCGTGATCCGTCGGGCGTGTCTCTCTACCCCGGGCAGAACACCACGACGCTGGTGCCGCTGACGGATTTCGACGGGCATGACATCTGGAACCAGCCACCTTCCGAGGCAGAGATCACCGAGTGCCGGGAAACGTTCCATGCGCCGTATCACGCAGCGCTCGAGGCCGAACTGGCGCGGGTGAAGGCAATTCATGGAATTGCGGTTCTGTATGACTGTCATTCGATCCGCAGCCACATTCCATTCCTGTTTGACGGTGTCCTGCCGGACATGAATCTGAGTACCAATGGCGGGACAACCTGCGCGCGCCAGATCGAGGCCATTGCCCATGAATTTGCCGCCTCGTCCCCCTACAGCAGCGTATTGAACGGGCGGTTCAAAGGCGGGTGGACAACCCGGCACTACGGCCGTCCGGCTGAGGGCCTGCACGCCATTCAGATGGAACTGGCCCAATCCACCTACCTGACCACAGAAAGCCCGCCCTGGTCCTATGACGACCGCAAGGCCACCCGCCTGCGCCGCTGGCTTTCCGACATTCTGGACGCCATCCAAGACACTGCACTGGAGCTTGCCCCATGACCGACCCCCGCAAGAACACCCGCGACATCTTTCCGCCAACCGGCCCTGAGCTGAACGCCAAAAGCTGGATGACCGAAGCCCCCCTGCGGATGATGATGAACAACCTGCACCCGGACGTTGCTGAAAACCCGCATGAACTGGTGGTCTATGGCGGCATCGGGCGCGCAGCGCGGACGTGGAAAGATTTTGACACCATCGTCGCCAGCCTCATGGATCTGGAAGAGGATGAAACGCTGGTGGTGCAGTCCGGCAAGCCGGTGGCCATCGTGCGCACCCATGCCGATGCTCCACGTGTGCTGATCGCCAACTCGAACCTTGTGCCGCACTGGGCCAACTGGGATCACTTCAACGAGCTCGATAAGAAGGGCCTGATGATGTACGGCCAGATGACCGCCGGCTCGTGGATCTATATCGGCACGCAGGGCATTGTTCAGGGCACTTACGAAACCTTCGCCGAGGCCGGACGTCAGCATTATGGCGGCGATCTGAAAGGCAAGTGGATCCTGACCGGCGGCCTGGGCGGCATGGGTGGCGCACAGCCTCTGGCCGCCGTCTTCGCCGGAGCCTGCTGTCTAGCGGTCGAGTGCAATCCCGACAGCATCGATTTCCGCCTACGCACCAAATACCTGGACGAAAAGGCCGAGACGCTGGACGAGGCGCTTGAGATGATCGACCGCTGGACCAAAGCGGGAGAGGCGAAATCCGTCGGCCTCCTCGGCAATGCCGCCGAAATATTCCCCGAAATCTATGCCCGGATGCAGGCCGGCGGCATGCGTCCCGATATCGTCACCGACCAGACTTCGGCACATGACCCGGTCAACGGTTATCTGCCCCTGGGCTGGACCATGGCACAGTGGAAAGACAAGCGCGAAACCGATCCCAAGGCGGTCGAAAAAGCGGCACGGGCCTCGATGAAACAACACGTGGCCGCCATGGTCGATTTCTGGAACGCAGGTGTTCCGACACTGGATTATGGCAACAACATCCGGCAGGTGGCACAGGATGAGGGTTTGGAAAACGCCTTTGCCTTCCCAGGATTTGTCCCGGCCTATATCCGTCCGCTGTTTTGCCGTGGCATTGGCCCGTTCCGCTGGTGTGCGCTGTCGGGCGACCCCGAGGATATCTACAAGACCGACGCCAAGATGAAGGAACTGTTCCCCGAGAACACCCATCTGCACAACTGGCTCGACATGGCGCAGGAACGTATCGCCTTCCAGGGTCTGCCCGCGCGCATCTGTTGGATCGGGCTGGGCGACCGTCACCGCGCCGGGCTGGCGTTCAACGAAATGGTCAGAAACGGCGAGTTGAAAGCACCTGTCGTCATTGGTCGCGACCATCTGGACAGCGGTTCTGTCGCATCACCCAACCGCGAGACGGAGGCAATGCTGGATGGCTCGGACGCCGTCAGTGACTGGCCGCTGCTGAACGCGCTGGTCAATACTGCCTCAGGCGCCACATGGGTGTCGCTGCACCACGGTGGCGGGGTCGGAATGGGGTTCAGCCAGCATGCAGGCGTCGTGATTTGCGCCGACGGCACGGATGCGGCCGCCAAACGGCTTGAGCGCGTCCTGTGGAACGACCCGGCCTCGGGAGTCTGGCGGCACGCGGACGCCGGCTATGACATCGCAAAAGACTGCGCCCGCGAACATGGCCTGCGCTTGCCCGGCATCCTGGGGTGAATGTAAGTGGCGGAGGGGTTGCCCCTCCGCATCTGTACTGAAGATTGCGATTGCTACGGAAGCCCGCAAGGCCTAGGCCTTGCGACACCTGAATTCAGGTTCGAACGCCGTGGTGATCGCGCGCTCCATTATCTTGGGCGACCCGATACTAACGGATATTCCCGGCCGCCTCAGCCCTCCATCTTGGCATCGACCATCGCCTCTTCGGCGATCATTGCTTCCAGTTGGCGGCGGAACCGCAGCTGGCCCCCGTCGATGCTAAGGTCGATATGGGGGCTTTCCTTTTCGTCCATGCCGATCTGAACCTCTTCGAGAACGGCCAGGTCTTCTTCAAATGCGTGGCGGACATCCTCGCTCATCATCCTGGAAAGCTCGGCGTCGTCCGGGCGGATGTTGCGCAGCTGGAACCAGTAATACCGGGTCTCGGTTTCCGAAGTCGGCGTCATGAAGTTGTAGCTGTCCATGATGAAGGTCCGTTCATGCAGCGGTCCGTCCGGCCCCCGGTACCAGCAGGGGTGAAGACAGCCTTAATCAGCGCATGGCTGGGATAGTGCACTTCATAGTGCTGAAGCCGGTCGCAATTGCCTTCGAACTCGACCACCTTCTTGTAAAACGGGGCAGGTTCCACATCCATCATCCACCGATGCACGACGATGCCGTTGTCCTTTTTTTGTAACCGACAGCGGCGTGTCCTTCGTGGCATCCTGCGCGAAAGAGCTTTGGTGCACCCACGCGACATGCGTTGGATCCAGCAGGTTGTCGGTCATTTACAGATAGTTGCACCTGATCTCCATCGCCGCACCACGGTTGATGCCCCAGTCGGGGTCGTCGTAATGCGCGATCTCGAAGATCTCGGAAGGCTCTGCCATGGCCGGATTGCCCATCCAGATCCAGACCAGTTCGTATTTTTCATGCACCGGATATGAGTGCACCTTGGCCGAGGACGGGATGCGCCCTTTGCCGGGGGCCGAGACACACTGACCGGCGCAGTCGAACGTCAGCCCGTGATAGCCGCATTCCACATCGTCGCCTTTCATGCGGCCTTTTGACAGCGGCAGTTTGCGGTGCGGGCAGGCGTCCTCCAGCGCGACAACTTCGCCGGCCCGGGTCCGATAGATACAAATTTTCTTGCCCAGAACCCGGATTTGCCGCAGCTCATGAGTGATCTCGGAACTCCAGGCCGCAACGTACCAGGCATTTTTCAGAAACACGGCTCACCTCCCGCAGAATAGTTTATTCGCGCTTTAGGAACTTATGTGCGGGGAATGCGGGCTTGTATAGTATTGCTGCCTGTCTTGTTGTTTAGGAAAACTAAATCATTTTACCGATCTCTTGAGGAGTTTCCGAGCGATTTTGAGACGTCGCGTCCTGCCTGCAGAATCCAGTCCAGAAAGCTGCGTGCCGTTCGTTCGTCCAGCGCGCCTTCACCCCAGCAGACCAGATAGGGTCTGGGCAATGGTATTTCCTGTTCGGACAGGCGACACAGATAGCCCATCTGCAAGTCCCGTTGAACAAAAGATGTTTGTGCCAACGCCACGCCACGTCCCTGAATGGTGGCATCCAAAGCCAGGCTGGACAGCGAAAAGACGGCATCCCTCCGTCGTGGTGAGGCGTCGATATCGTTCGCTGCAAACCAGTCTTCCCACTCCGGGACGTCTTTGAAGCCGGGCCCCCAGTCTGTGCTCAGCAAGGGCGCGCGCGACAGTCCATCCGGCGTCACAAGCTCGGGGTCGTTGCGCGCGAACTCCGGCGAGCATACGGGAAACAGGGTGTCCGTGAACAGTTCCTTTTGGAACGGGAAATCCCGCCCCTGATCACCATATGTAAGTCTGAACGAGACGCTCAGCAAATGGCGGTCCGGTTCCTGATGGGTGGAATCCAGCCGGATTGAAACGCCGGGATGTTGTTGCTGAAAATCGCCGAGAATCGGGTAGAGCCATTTGGACAGCAAAGATGGCAAGGCGCTTATGGACAGGCTCGTCTCACGCTCCATCCGCGCAAGGTAATGCTGCGCCCGATGCAGTGCTTCGAACCCTTCGGACAGGAACTGGTGGTAAACCTGTGCATCCTGGCGCAGAAAAACGCTACGCCCCCGCCGGGCAATCAGCGCGCGACCGGTTTGTTCTTCCAGCACCTTGAGCTGCTGACTGACCGCACCGGGTGTGACGTTCAGCTCCCGCGCGGTAACGGCGACGGAATTGGTACGCCCAAACACTTCGAATGTTTGCAAAGCCCGGAGGGAGGGGAGAGGGTTTCGACGCATATTTACCGTTTGATAAAGTTTAGAAAAACTGAGTTGTGATGCAGGCTACCCAACTTGGCGTCTGAAGAAAACAGATCCAATTCAGGTATGAACACAAGAAGCGGCGCCATGACCGACGGCTTTCACCTATAGGCCTTAAGCAACATAGGTGGACACCAACCCGGCCGTTCGAGCTGGCCACAGATCGGATTTGGCGAAGAGCGGCACCCCGGGGAGTTTCTGTTCAGGCGCGCGCGCCCCGAATTGTTGATTGGCCAAAAAAGCGATCCGATGATCACTGATGGACCAATGCAAGATCAGATCAACGAAGGCTTTGATCTCAACCATAAAGATGAGAGCATACGCGCAGTGGTCGAATTTGAAGCCGCTGACAAACGTGACATTCAAAGAAGGTGCCTCGATGGTTCAGAATTGCCCGGTCCGATGCTCGCTTGATCTTGTAAGTCCGGGCAAACGGACCGGTTTCATCGACGTGACCCTGTCCAACAATGCGCTTGCTTTCAGCACCATTCGCGTTCCCATTGGCGTGTTGTGCGGTGCGGCCGGGCCCACGGTGTTGCTGACGGCTGGCAACCATGGGGACGAGTACGAAGGGCAGCTTGTCCTTCACCGGATGCTGAGAGAGCTCGAGCCGGAGCAGCTGAACGGGCGCATCATTGCGCTGCCGGCATTGAATGCGCCTGCCGTGCGTGCGCGTACCCGTGTGTCGCCACTGGATCAGGGAAATATGAACCGGGCGTTCCCCGGGACACATGCTCCCGGACCGACGGCTGCCATTGCCCGGTTCGTGTCACAGGAGTTGATCCCGCAATCCGACATCATTCTGGATTTTCACTCAGGCGGAACCGCGACCCGTTACATTGACTGTGCGTTCGTTTGCCTGGGGAATGATGCGGCGCTGAATGCAGACAATATTGATCTTGCGCGCCAATTTGGTGCCGATTTCACAATGGTAAGTCGAATGTCCGACGAGGGTGCAGATTTCGACTCGGAAGCCTATCGTCAGGGCAAAAAATTCCTGTCCTGCGAGCTTGGGGGAATGGGCACGATGACCACCCGCTCTTTCCAGATTGGCTGGTCGGGCTGCTGCCGTGTTCTGTCTAACCTAGGGCTTTTCGCAGTCGATGAGGTCATGACGGAACCCGCGGAAGCTGCCATGACCCGTTTTGTTGATGTGGGTGCAGACTGCTCGCATGTCACCAGTAATTTTGAGGGGTTGATTGACCTTCACGTGCAGCTTGGTGACGAGGTCGGCAAAGGACAGGTCGTTGCGACCTTGTATGACATACACAACATCGGGCACCCACCTGCGTCATTGACGACCCAGCAGGACGGAGTCGTTTGCGTCACGCGTCGAAACCCTTTGGTCTCACCCGGTGATCACCTGCTGATGATTTGCGGGGACTACGCAATTTAGCCAATAGGCTGCGGGGGTCGGCCGGGATTCTGGCGCAGACCGACAATCACAGCATGGGCATGGGGGACGTGTTCAGGCAAGTGGCGACGAACTGTGACCTATGTCAAGGACAGCGCTCGGGTCTCGGTGTCCATTGGGCGCGGTTTGTTGGCCGGGTTGCGACCCGTCCGATTATGAACAGTGTTGACGCTGATTTGCCGGGGTTGTCCTTGCATTCGGCTGAGCCCGGAGAAACACAGATGGCTGATGGATGCGCCTGCGACCGGCACGCCCACATGTACGTGTCCGTGGCGGACGCCCTGACACGGGGGCTGGCCGCCGCCAATCCGATTGTCGAAACAAAGTCCGTACCGTTGACTGAGGCGATTGGCCGGGTTCTGGCCGAGGATTGCCTCAGCAAGACCGACATGCCCGCCTTCGACAACTCCGCCATGGATGGCTACGCGATCCGCACTCGCGATCTGGGCGCGGGGCCGGTCTTTGATCTGCCCGTCGCCGGGCGCGTGGCCGCCGGGGACAGTGGCGCGCATCAGGCACCCGCAGGAAGCGCCTTGCGTATCTTTACCGGTGCGCCGGTGCCGAATGACTTCGATGCCATTCTGATGCAGGAGGATTGCGAGGTCACAGAAGACGGTATCCGCTTCTCAAGTCGCCCGACCGCCGAACAGCATATCCGCCGCGCGGGTGAGGACCTGAAAGCGGGGGCACTGATCCTGCGTCGCGGCTGCGAGATTGGCGCGCGCGAGGTCGCGGCGCTGGCATCAGCCGGGTTTGGCCAGGTCAAGGTATACCGCAAGCTCAAGATCACCATCTTCTCGACCGGCAGCGAATTACGCCAGCCCGGAGAAGACCTTGGCCCCGGCCAGATTTACAACTCGAACCGTTATATGCTGCGGGCGCTGCTGGACAAGCGCTGGATCGACCTGACGGACATCGGCCCGGTCGAGGATGACCCGGATTTGCTGGAACAGGTCTTGCGGCAGGCCTGCGACACATCCGATCTGATCGTCACAACCGGCGGCGTTTCCGTTGGCGACGAAGATCACATGCCGCGCCTGTTTGCCGAAATCGGCGGTCAGACGGATGTGATGAAAGTGGCCATGAAACCGGGCAAGCCGATCATGTTCGGACGTCACGGCGATGCGCTTTATATCGGGCTGCCGGGCAATCCGGTTTCCGCCTACGTTACCTGGCAAATCATCGGGTCGCCGATGATGGCACGGCGCGCCGGTCTGAATCCAAGCCCGCTTGTTGCCGAACAGGCGGTGCTGGCGGAACCGCTGCGGCGTCATCCCGGGCGGCAGGAATTTCGCCCGGTGCAGATCCGGGGCACAGCTCCGGACGGCAGGCCGCGCCTGCACCTGATGGCACCGTCCTACAGCGGGCGCGTGGCGTTGCTGGCGCAGGCGGACGGGTTGGCCGTGATCCCGGCGGATGTCGAAACCCTACCAGACGGGTACGCGCTGGAACTGATAAGGTTCTGAACACACGACGCACGGATCGCGCGCTGTTCGTGCTGCGGTGTGGTGCGTGCCTCCAAAAGGTCGTTTCGCACCATGCACCTTTGCTGGCAGAGAATACCCGCTTTGGACACAATCTGGACATTGACGAGCGGCTATGCCCACTGTGAACCATGTCGCTGACGGAAGACCTGAAGCAAATTCTGGAAACCGCCCTGCCAACCGATCCCAGCTTTCGGCGGGTCGAGAAGGCCGTCATAGACAACTGCGTTAATGACTGCCGACGATACGCTTTGGAGGGCTCCATTGAAGCCTTTTTGTTGTCCGCGATGCGTCTATTGGCACTTCCCGACAATGGGCACACACGGTTGATTCCGAATGATGCGATCTCTGTGCTACCGCTGAGGTTCGTGAGCGTGGGGCGTTCAGTGCAAGTCATTGGGGCGGTGCCAGGGGTAACCGCACCGCGAGGAGAGTTGATAGCAGTCAACGGAGCAGCTCTGAGCCAAATCCAAGCCACTGCGCAGAAATTTCTGGCAGGGACCTGCCAAAGGAAACGGGTCATCGGACCGATTCTTCTGGCTTGGCCGTACGCTTTGGCACGATTGGGCTTTTCGTCAAACGGCAGTACGACCGAGTATCGCGTGAAGGACGAAAATGGGCAGATAACCAATCTGAAGGTAGCAAATGGTAATACTGTTCCTGCATCGACGCTCTACCCGAGAAACGAGCACGGCAAGGCTGATCCGGCCTGGGAACCCGAGACCTTTGTGGAGATTAAGGACTGGCAGGATCTTGGGCTATCAATAACGTTGCCAAGTTTCTTTGACCCGAGCGAAACTGCACTGCCTAAAGCCATCTCAAATGCAGCGGACCGCGTGGGTGGTTGCTCAGAAAAAGCACTCTTAATTGACGTTTGCGGAAACACCGGCGGCGATTTTCTTCTCACGGTGCCCTTGATCGATGCGATCTCGCAAAGCGCAAGTAAGCAGGTTGTCGTGCTTGTCGACAAATTCACGTTTTCCGCAGCGATCGTGTTTGTGGCCATCCTAAAACATCGTTTGGGAAACAGGCTGAAACTCATCGGGGAAGAAATGGGCGACGGGTTGGTGTTCTTTGCCGAGGGCGGATTGCTCGATTTGCCGACTAGCGGAGCGGTCGTTCGATACTCATCAGCCTTTCACGACTGGAAGACCGGCACATCAGACGAAACCACCCCGCCTGAGATCGCGCGGCAAATCGTACCCGCAGGAGCGCTGAGTTTGGATTGGGAATGGGTCGATAGACCTACTGGTGAAGATGCACAGGGCGCGTTCTATCAACAAATTCTCAAAAGCGTGAGCGATTAGACCAACGCCCGCCTCGATTCGCAAAGCACCCGTTCAAGTCTCGTGAAATCTCCATGTTTCGGCGACTGGTGGCTTTGTCAAAGACCAGAACCCTGCGGCCCGGCGCTCTGAGAAATTCAGACGCCGGGCCGTTTGACTCGGATCAGGCAGTTGCGCCCTTTATGCGGATGGCACTGCCCACCGCGCCCGCGCAAACGCCGACGGCGATGGCAATCATCAGTTCCAACACCTCGACGTGGGCAAACTGCCATTTGGCAAAGACCAGCGTCTCCAGCACGCCGACCACACCGCCCATGACCGCGCCCAGCCAAAGCTTGCGGGTCATCATGCCAAGCGCCAAACCCAGAATTCCGGGCAGGCTGAGGATGTTGCCACCGATGGTTCCAAGTAATTCAAGCATGTGTCGAGCTCCTCTCAGTCTGCCCGTTTGGCCAGAAACGACCGGATTTCGTCACTGCCTGCCGAGGCATGCTGCTGCAGGTTCTGCGGCGCCTCCTCCAGTTCGGCAGTGATGTCCTGATAGGTTTCCAGATAGTTGGGCGGCAGACTGTGGGCGATGCCCTGGTGGCAGTCGATGCATGTCATGCCGGTGTCGATGGCGCGCTGATGCTCGGACGCGGCGCGGGTTTCCTGAAGGGTGAAGTCCATATACTCGAAATTGTGACAGTTGCGGCATTCGCGGCTGTCGGATTCCTTCATTTTCTTCCACACCGCCGAAGCCATGCTCAGACGATGGTCTTCATATTTTTCGGGTGTGCTGATGGTGCCGGCCAGCTCGTGATAGACGTCCTTGACCGCCATGATCTTGGCTTTGATCTTGTGGTTCCATTCGTGCGGCACGTGGCAGTCGGAACAGATCGCGCGGACGCCCGAGTGGTTGTTGTAGTGGATCGTCTCGCGGTATTCACCCAGATTGGTTTCCATCGTGTGGCACGAGGTGCAGAATTCCTCGGTATTGGTCAGTTCCAGCGTCCAGTGGAAACCGCCCCAGAACAAGATACCGGCCAGAAAACCTGCCAAAATCAGAAAGCCCGAGCTGAACATCACAGCCGGGGTCCAGATCGCGTTCCAGAGGCGGCCAATCCAGCCGCGATTTTCGGGGGAGTCTGCCATATCGGTGCTCCTTTCAAAGATGCGTTGGATCAGTTGCCGGAAGAAGGTTCGAATTCATTGTCGACCAGCGCCGGAGTGTCGGCCTGCGGCACGTGGCACTGATTGCAGAAATACCGCGTACCCGCGATCCGGTCCAGTTCACGGCCTTCGCGGTCCAGGTAGTGGGTCATCGAAAGGGTCGGTGCGTTGCGCTCGCCCGCTTTGGTCCAGTCGTGACAGGACAGGCACTGATTTGTGCGCAAGTCGATCTGGTATTGTTCAATCGAATGCGGGATCAGCGGTGGCTGCTGGCGATAATTCCGCTGCATGCGTCCTTCGACATTCCGATGGACCTGATCGAGGACCACTGGTTCATCCACTTCGGCTCCGCGTAGCGAATTCACCTGAGCGGACTGCGCCAGAGCAAACCCACTCAGGAGCAAAACGGGGATCAGGGCAATTCCGCCTGTCAGGATTGGTCTATTCATCATGGCACTCCCTTAGATAGGTCTGGCGGCGCGCGGCTTGGGCGCGGCGGCTGGATCGGCAGGCGCGACGAGGGCCTCGTCGAACCGGTGAGTAAATTTGAAGACATCAACCGCGCACACATCAATGCAGCGGCCACAATTGGTGCAGTCAGGCGACAAGATCAGTGGGCTAGATCCCGGCTTGCCCTTCAGCGCAGGCGAGATCACCTGGTTTTCCGGGCAGACCGCATAGCAGTCCATGCAATCATCACACGCAGCGCGGTTGCTGGCGCTGACGCGCAGCAGGCTTTTTGTGCCGATCAGGCCGTAGAAAGACCCGACCGGGCAGATATGACCGCACCAGCCATGGCGTGCGACCAGCAGGTCAAACACAAAGATCGCGGCGATCATGGCCCAGACAAAACCCATGCCGAAGATCAGGCCCCGGTGCAGCATGGTGATCGGATTCACGATCTCCCACGCAATCACGCCGGTCAGGCCCGAGACGATCAGGACTGTCGCCAGAACCCACAGACGGGTGCTGCGCTTTGGCTGCCAGCCCTTCGGCAAGTCCAAACGCCGATGCAGCCAACTGGCGGCATCAGTCACCGGGTTGATCGGACAAACCCAGGAACAATAGACCCGGCCACCGATCAGCGCGTAAGTGACAAGCACGATCAACCCGCCGATCAGTGCGGTCAGTTCGGGCCAGTGGCCTGCCACCATGCTTTGCAGCAGGATCAGCGGATCGGTCAGCGGTAGAACGCCCAACGTCAATGATCCGGCCAGGTTGCCCTGAACGATCCAGATGCCAAACCACGGCCCCAGCAGGAACAGCACCAGAAAGAACACCTGGCTTGCCCGGCGCAACAGCAAAAAGCGATGCGCGCCGATCCAGCCCTTGGCCTCTATCGCCTCTTGGCCCACAGGTATCTGGGTGCTGGCGCTCATTGTCCCACTCCCGGCAGGTTGTATTCGGGCGCAAACCCTCCGGGTGTGACCAGATTGTCGGTGCCGGGCCCCGGCAGGCGGTCGGGCAGGTCAATGATGCCCTCGACCAGCGGAGCGCCCTTGGCAGCCTTTTCTTCCCAGCCCTTGCGGTAGTGATCCGCCGCGCTGCCGCGCGCCAGACGGGCTGGAAGCACCTTTATCGCGGCTTCCGGCAAAACGCAGCTTTTCTCGCATACGCCGCAGCCGGTGCAGCGGTCCGCATGAACCGTCGGCGCAAAGATCGCGTGGCTGCCCGAGCGGGTATTGTGTGACGGCTCAAGCGTGATGGCCTCGTCAATGACGGGGCAGACGCGATAGCAGACATCACAGCGCAGGCCGAGGTAGTTCAGACAATTCTCCTGATCCACCAGCACCGCAACGCCCATCTTGGCATCGTCGATGTTGTCCAGCGACGGGTCCAGCGCGCCGGTGGGGCAGGCGGCGACGCATGGAATGTCGTCACACATCTCGCACGGCACGTCGCGGGCGGTGAAAAAAGGCGTCCCGGTAGCGCCGGAATCCGAGCCCAGTTCCGCCAGTTTCAGCGTATCGTAAGGGCAGTCCCGCACGCATAACCCGCAGCGGATGCAGGCCGACAGGAAATCCTCTTCGGGCAGCGCACCGGGCGGGCGCAGGGCCTCGGCCGGCAGGCTGCGCGCATCGCGCGCCAGCCAGGCCAGCAGCGATCCTGCAACCACGCAGCCGCCCGCCGCGCGCGCCGTTCCCTGCAGGAAACGACGCCGTTGCGGCGAAAGAGGTGTGCCGGCAAGGGACATGGGGACTACCTTCGCGATCCGTGCCGGTTACGCGCGCTCGACCTTGCAGGCGCATTTCTTGAAGTCGGTCTCCTTCGAAAGCGGGCAGGTCGCGTCCAGCGTCAGCTTGTTGGTCAGCTGGCCCTCGTCGAACCACGGCATGAAGACCAGACCACGTGGAACCTTGTTGCGCCCGCGGGTCTCGACCCGGCTTGTGACTTCGCCGCGACGGGTGGACAGAACGATCTCCTGACCACGGCGCAGACCCCGATCCTTGGCATCCTGCGGATGCATGTAGACCACGGCCGCCGGATAGGCGCGGTGCAGTTCGGGCACCCGGCGGGTCATCGAGCCGGAATGCCAGTGCTCCAGCACGCGACCGGTGCACAGCCACAGGTCGTATTCCGCATCCGGCTCCTCAGGGGCGGGTTCATACGGCGCAAAGATGATACTCGCCTTGCCGTCAGGCTTACCATAGAACTTCACGCCTGCGCCTTCGGGCACATACGGGTCATAGCCTTCGCGGAAACGATAGAGCGTTTCCTTGCCGTCCACGACCGGCCAGCGCATGCCGCGCGCTTGATGGTACATTTCGAATGGTGCCAGATCGTGGGCATGGCCACGTCCGAAATCGGCATATTCCTCGAACAGACCCTTCTGGACGTAGTATCCGAAATGCTCGGCATCATCGTTGTCGAAACCTTCGGCAGTTTCCGACAGCGGGTACTGGTCGATCTTGCCGTTGGCATACAGCACGTCATACATGGTCTTGCCGCGATGTTCCGGCATGGCAGCCAGCAGTTCCTCGCCCCAGACCTCCTCGACGGTGAAGCGTTTCGCGAATTCCATCAGCTGCCACAGGTCGGACTTGGCCTCACCCGGGGCCTTGACCTGCTGTCGCCAGAACTGGGTGCGGCGCTCGGCGTTGCCATAGGCGCCTTCCTTCTCGACCCACATGGCGGTGGGCAGGATCAGGTCGGCGGACAGGGCGGTTACGGTTGGGTAGGGGTCCGACACGGTAATGAAGTTTTCCGGGTTGCGATAGCCGGGGTACCCTTCTTCGTTGATATTCGGCGCGGCCTGCATGTTGTTGTTGCACTGCACCCAATAGGCGTTCAGATCGCCATCCTTCAACTTGCGGTTCTGCAGCACAGCGTGGAAGCCCGGTTTGGGCGGGATGGTGCCCGCAGGCACGTTCCATGCGGTCTCGCAGATTTCGCGGTGCTTGTCATTTGTCACCACCATGTCGGCGGGCAGACGGTGGGCAAAGGTGCCGACCTCGCGCGCCGTACCACAGGCCGAGGGCTGACCGGTCAGCGAGAAGGGCGAGTTGCCGGGTTCGGAAATCTTACCAACCAGCAGGTGCACGTTGTACATCAGCGAGTTCACCCACGACCCACGGGTATGCTGGTTGAACCCCATGGTCCACAGGCTCATGACCTTGCGGTTCGGATCGGCATATTGCTGGGCCAGCTTCTCAAGCTTTTCGGCGGGCACACCGGACAGTTCCTCGGTGTATTCCAGCGTGTATTCCGACACCGCTTCGGCATATTCCTCGAAGCTGATCGGTTCCATCTTGCCGACATTGGGGTTCGCTGCCTCTTGCTGCAGCGGGTGGTTGTCGCGCAGACCATAGCCGATATCGGTGGCAGTCTTGGTGATGTTGACGTGGTTCTTGACGAATTCCTCGTTCACCGCGCCGTTCTGGATGATGTAGTTAGCGATGTAGTTCAGGATCACCAGGTCGGTCTGCGGGTTGAACACCATGCCGTTGTCGGCCAGCTCGAACGAGCGGTGTTCGAATGTCGACAGAACATGTACCTCGCACCCCGGCTTGGTCAGGCGCGTATCGGTCAGGCGCGACCACAGGATCGGGTGCATCTCGGCCATGTTCGACCCCCACAGCACGAAGGTATCCGCGTGCTCCAGATCGTCATAGCAGCCCATCGGTTCGTCGATACCGAAGGTGCGCATGAAACCCACAACGGCCGAGGCCATGCAGTGCCGCGCATTCGGGTCGATGTTGTTCGACCGGAACCCGGCCTTCATCAGCTTGGCGGCGGCATAGCCTTCCCAGACCGTCCACTGACCGGAACCGAACATGCCGACACTGGTCGGACCTTTCTTGGCCAGCGCTTCTTTCCACTTGGCGGCCATCACGTCGAAGGCTTCGTCCCAGCTGACCGGCTCGAATTCGCCGTTCTTGTCATATTCGCCGTTTGACTTGCGCAGCAGCGGAGTTGTCAGGCGGTCATTGCCGTACATGATCTTGGACAGGAAATATCCCTTGATGCAGTTCAGGCCCCGGTTGACCGGCGCGTCCGGGTCACCTTGCGTGGCCACGACGCGGCCATCCTTGGTGCCGATCAGAACCGAACAGCCTGTTCCGCAAAACCGGCAGGCCGCCTTGTCCCAGCGAATATCAGGCGTTGCCACCTGGGCATTGGCCTGTCCGGCGGCCATTGGAATACCTGCGGCCGAAGCAGTGGCTGCCGCGGCTGAAGCTTTTAGAAAAGTCCGGCGAGATTCAGAGATGGTCATTGCATGGGCCTCCTGCTGGTCGGTTGGCTTGGGGCATCAGGACGCGGATAGCTTTCCGCGAGATCCTCGAAATGGTGATAGGTCAGCGTCAAAGAGATCACTCCGGGGATCTGGTGCAGATCCATGATGATCTCGGACGCCATACGTGCGGGCGTATCTTCTACGACAACGACAAAGCGGCCGTCGTCGGTTGCGGCGTGAACCTCGACCCCCGGCGTGTCTTCCATGACCTGGCGCGCTGTGCCGGTGCTGTCCGGGGCAACGTGAACAAGGCAACCGCAGATATTCATTGCAGTGTCTCCGGGTGTAAGGTTGCAGGGCGTTCAAATCTGACCGCGTCGGCGGGGCAGGACGTGGCGCAGCCGCCGCATCCGGTGCAGGTCTCGGTATTCAGAACCGGTTCCGCCTTGCCGCCAGGCATCAGCTTGAACCGGATCGAGCCTTCATCGCAACTGTCCTGGCAAATGCGGCAACTGATCCCGTTCAGTGACAGGCAAGCGCTGGCGACGATAGATGCGCGCCAGGGCCAGTCGGCCATGCGATCAGCGATCAGGGCGCCCGTCTGGCAGGCCTCCACGCAATCGCCGCAGAACGTGCACGCACCGTCCGTCATCCGCAGCGTCGGGTATCCACCCGCGCTGAGCGTGATGACATCTTCGGGGCAGGCGTCCAGACAATCACCGCAGGCGGTGCACAGGTCCAGAAACCTGCTTTCCACCGCGCCCGGAGGCCTGATGGCACCGGGGTTTTCGCGGAGCATGCGCCCACTGAGAAAAGCGCGTCTGCTGGTTGGCTGACTCATGCGTTGCTGACCTGCGTTTCTGGGGGCAGGTGATCCTGCCCGGATTCGCTTGCTAGCGCATTTTCACAAGACCGGAGTTGATCCAGATCATGTTTTTTCGGAACCGTTTCTCCGGCTTGCAAAAACAAGGCAGACACGCCCAAGAGCGGTTGCCGAAGTATCTGCTTGTTTGCCAGCGAAACATCCACTCTCACAGTGGTACAACACCTTCGGCCCTTTGCCAAAACTTTTGTGCCACAATCAAAAGTTGTGATCAGATCATCATCTCGATCCGACTGCCGGGAAAGCGGTCCAGCACGGTATCAACCCGCGTCTTTGGGATCAGACAAAGGGCTGTGGAAAGACCATCTGCAATCGCCGCTCGGGGGGCAGAGACCGAGACGGCCTGGTGCAAGGGCTTGCTGTCGTCCGGGCTCAGGATGTGGCCCTGACCGCGCATCAGCATCGAACCTCCGGGTGCAGAAGTGGCAACCGCCCGGTCGCTGATCCCGATCCGTTTCAGAACCGCACCGTCTGGCCCGGCCAACCCGACACGCCAGTGGCGGCCATCCGCGTTGGCGCCTATGGCTGCGATCTCGCCCATGTCCACCAAAACGTTCCCAAGGCCCATGGACCGCAACAGATCGGCAATACGATCTGTTATCGCCCCCTGCGCTATTCCGTTCAGGGTCAGAGCCGACACACCGGGTTGTGGCAGAAGAATATGATCTGCCGTCACTGTGACTTGGTGCCAGCCGACCAATTGCCGGGCCGAGCTGATCACGCTTTCATCGGCACCAGAGGCCAAGGCAAGCCACAGAGGTTGAACACTCGGATCAAACGCCCCATCCGATGCGTCATGCAGTGCCGAACACAGGCTGAGCACGTTCAGCAACTCCGGCGCGGGAGCGGTCAACATCCCATCACGGTTCAGCCTGCTCAACTCGGAATCCGGGCGATAGAGGCTGAAAATGTTCTCAAGCCTGTGCAGTTCCGCCTCGATGGCAGAGATCACAGGACGGGCCTCGTCATCGGTCAGACCGGACAATTGCAGGCTGGCACGCGCGCCCAGTGCGGTGCCACGCCAATGGGCGACTGGGGCTGCCTTGGCTCCGGCGGGCAAGGCCATGCAAGCCGCGGAAATCGACAGGAAACGGCGACGGGACAAAACGGTCATACGGGGGTCTCCAGATTCAGGTCCAGATCGACGGGCCCCAGAACCTCGTCAGCCGGGATGTCGGACAGGGGCAGGGCGGTGCCACCATACCGATTGATAAAGTCATCGGCGTCGGCGGGATCACCAAAAGGAACAACTTCGCGTGCGCCCATGCCACCGGCGACGTTGGCCCCGACCACGAAAGTCGCGCCATCGGCGGCGATCCAGTTGGAAATACCGGGTTGCCGCCAGTTTGTCGCGATGCCCATGTCACTGACATAGACGGCGGTGATCTTGGCATCGCGTTCAGGGCTTTTCAGATAGGCCACCATGTCGCGCACCTGCGCAAAAAACAGCGGCGCTGGGTAGCCATTCAGATGAATCTGGCCCTTGGGTCCACCATGTTCGGCGATGTTCATCTGGCAGAAGAAACTCAGCGCATCCGGGGTCAGGTCGACTGGTTCGGGGACGACAGCGACCTCTTCCTTGCAGGCGGCCAGAGCAATCAGCGCAATCAGGCACAGGCGTTTCACGGCTCGACCCTCCGGAATGCCGCACGGGCAAGGGCAAAACCGATCAACGGCCAGAGCAGCAGCGACGCGGGTGCGGCCCAGACGGGCAGGGCCTGCGCTGCACCGGTCATACCGGACGCCATGGCGACGCCTTCGGTCGCGGCGATGTTCCACAGACGGAATGCGTCGGCCGGGTTGGCCACCATCACCCATGGAAAGACGGATTGGGTGAAGGTGCCGCCCTTGTCCATGACGACGGCCCCCAACAGGCCCAGATCATAAAGGACGACAAATACCAGCCATAGCCCGGCCGACAGACCTGCCGCCGCCGTGGACCCCTTTGCCAGGGCGGACAGCAGGTATCCCAGCGCCAGAAAGACAGCGCCCAGAAGGATGGATGTAAGGATGAGGCGCGCCAGCGCCATCAGGCTTTCCGGGCCTGCGCCACCAAAGAAGGCGGCGACCGCGCCGGCGGTTCCGAAACCGACGGTCATGGCAAAGGCCAGGGCGGCCAGATGGGCGGTGAACTTGCCCAACAGGATTTCTCCGCGCCCCGCCGGGTAGGACAGCAACAGCGACAGGCTGCCCCGGTCCACATCCCCCGCGATAGCGTCGAACGAGATCATCAGCGCCAGCAGCGGTGCCAGATAGACCGAAAGCGTTGTCATCGAGGCGACCGAGACGGTCAGCATGTCAACGCCCAGCGTGCCGGTCGGGGCGCTGCCTGCAAATGTAAGGGCCAGCGCGAACAGCACCATGATCAATGTTGCCACCAGCAGCCAGCGGTTGCGGCGCAGGATCAGCATCTCGGTGCGGGTGATTGCGAGGAAGCGGGTCATAGCCTCTCCTCCTGTGCATAATGGCGATAGAGGTCTTCCAGCTTGGGTGGGGTCATTTCCACATCCGCCACCGCGTCGCCCAGCCCGGCGATGCGGCGCAGGGCCTCCATCTTGTCATCAGGTGTACAGAGCAACTCAACGGATGCTCCGTTGATCCGGTTGCCGCCCAGTTCGGCGGCAAGCGCTTCGGGGTTGGCGCTGGCGCGGACCCGCAGGCGTATCGGAAGTCCCGCCAGGGCGGACAGGTTGGTCAGCGTATCGTCGGCCACCATCCGGCCCTTGCGCATGATGGCAATGCGGTCGGTACGCGCCTCGACCTCGGTCAGCGCGTGGGACGCAATCAGGACCGCTGTGCCTTGCGCTGCCAGTTCATCAATGATGGCGTAGAGATCCTGCCGAGAAATCGGGTCCAGCCCCGAGGTCGGTTCGTCCAAGAGGGCCACTTTCGGCCTGCCCAGAAGAACCTGAGCCAGACCCAGGCGCTGCCGCATCCCTTTGGAATAGGTGCCGATCCGACGGTCGAGTGCATCACTCAGGCCGACGCGTTCCAGCAGACCGGGCACATCGGCTTTGGCTCCGGACAGCTTTGCAAACAGGGTCAGTTGCTCGCGTCCGGTCAGGGCCGGGTGGAAGGAGACCGCTTCGGGCAGATAGGCCGTCTCGCGCCGCGCTTGTGCGCTGCCGGGGGTGGCGTCTCCGATCCGGATAGCCCCGCCATGGATCGGCGTCAGGCCGAGGATGGATTTGATCAGGGTCGACTTGCCCGCGCCGTTATGGCCCAGCAACGCGACGCGCTGACCGGTGGCAAGAGACAGGTTGATATCGTCAAGAACGCGGGTTTTTCCCCGGTCCTTAAGTACATGGTCGATTGACAGGGCCTTATCCGTCATGAGGCACCTTTTTCATTGCTGGGGGTTCAGGGGCTTGCATCAATGGATTGCTGTCCATCACGCCGCCCGGCAGCAGGGCCGGGAATGCAGATTGGGACCAGCGCACCAACTGCACGGCAGGCGAGCCGAGCAGCATTTTGGCTGCGGGTTGGGTCCACAGCACATGGTCCATCGAGTCATTAGGGCGATAGGGGGCATCGGCGATACCGTTGCCATCCACATCATACGCGGCGAAATCGGACCAGTAATTGCCGCGCCCTTCTTCTGACCACTCGACCCATTTGGTCGAAACGTATTTCACTTGGGTCCGGTTACCGACAAAGGCGTTTCCGACGATCCGATTGCGCTCGGACCCGGCGGTAAAGTGGATGCCGATGCCGCAACCCTGGAACCAGTTGTCGGTGAATTCGTTCTTGTTGGAGTTATAGAGGAAGGTGCATTTCTCTTTCGCACCTTTCACCACGTTTCCTGTGATGGTGCTCTTGTTGGCGTAGTTCAGCATCACGCCATGTTCCCGGTCACCGATCGAGACATTGTTGGCGACGGTCACATTGGTCGTGAACATCACCGCATAGCCCAGATCGTTCCCGATTGAGACGTTGTCGCTGACCACCGAATTGTCGGCATACATGTAGTGCACCGCAAACCGCAGATCGCGGAACAAATTGCCCGTGAAGGTGTTCTTCTTGGACGAGTTCACAAAGATTCCGTCGCGGCCGTAGCGAATGTCGTTGTCTTCCACCCGCGCGCCCGGCGCGTTCCAGACGTAGACTCCATTGCCACGGTCGTTCATCCGCTGGTCCAAACGCCCTTCGATCCGGTTACCACGCACGATGCTGTGCTTGGCCCCGTGAATGTCGACGCCATAGAGATTGCCCAGCAATACGTTATCCTCGACCACTGGCGCATTGGCCGTTTTGGTCAGCTGGATGCCACTGTCGATTCCGTCATGGTCAGAACCCGAGCCGACCACCGTCAGCCCGCGTACCGTTACGCCCGGCCCGGTCACGGTAATGACGCTGCCGTCGCCTTGCCCGTCGATGGTGGCCTGGCCCTGCCCGTCGAGGGTAACGGGCCGGTCCAGAACCAGCGTTTCAAAGTAAACGCCGGGGCTCAGGCGGAGGGTGTCTCCATCCGCCGCCTGCGCCAGTGTTTCGTTGATGGCCCCCGCCCGGTTGGGCACATCCCAGTCCGCCGCCCAAAGGGGCGAGCCGAGCAGGAGCGGTATGAGCAGGGACCAACGCATCGTTATGCGCTCCGCGGCTCAACAAACATCCGGCCGCGCATTTCCATGTGCAGCGCGTGGCAGAACCACTGGCAGTAATACCAGTGCACGCCCGGACGGTCGGCAATGAAGGTGACCGAGGCGGTGGCCTGAGGTGCGATCTCCATCGCGACGCCGAAGTTCGACAGGCACAGACCGTGGGTCACATCATCCACGTCATCCAGGTTGGTGACATAGATGGTGACTTCATCGCCCTGCTTGACCGTGAACTTCTCCATGCTGAAGACGGGCGCGGTCGAGGTCATGTAAACGCGGACCTTGTTGCCGTCACGGATGGGTTCTTCGGCTCCTTCCTCCAGATCGACACCGTCTGCCGCGGCCTGCTGGCGCGCATCTTCCCACATCGGGTCATTGCGATCCCAGACGTTGACCGGGTTCACTTTCGACCGGTGCACGATGATCGAGTCGTGCGGCTCCGCAAATGTCGGGCCGTCGTGGACCACTTTCATCTTGTCGCCCGAGATGTCGATCAGCTGCTCGTTTTCCGGCTTCAGCGGACCCACGTTCAGGAAGCGGTCTTTCGAGAACTTATTCATCGAAATCAGCCACTTGCCGTCCGCCTCGGCGGTTTCGCCCATCGAGGTCGAGTTGTGGCCGGGCTGATAATGCACATCCACCTTGTCGACAATCGGATCGACGTCCGCACCTGCATAGGCTTCGATGGCCTTGGCGATATCCCATTTCACCACCTGACTGTCCAGGAACAGGGTTGTATAGGCATTGCCCTTGCCGTCGAACGCGGTGTGAAGCGGGCCAAGGCCCAACTGCGGCTCAGCAACGATAGCGGAACGCGGATCGGCATTGTCAGCAAACAGCGCGTCGACTTTCTCCACATCGATCACGGACACGGTCGGCGACAGCTTACCGTTGATCATGATGTGCTTCTTGTCGGGCGCGGCGTTCACACCGTGCGGCGAGTTCGGGATCGGGATATAGCGGGTCAGGTTGCCACCTGCCTCTTTGCGTCCGTCCACGACCTTGACGCCGTTCAGTTCCTGATAGTTCCCGGCGGCCACCGCCTCTTCGATGCCCTTGAGGTTGAATACGACCACGTGGTCCAGCTCGTTCTCGGTCATCTCGGCCAGGTTCATACCCATTTCCGAGTTGTACGAGGTCGAGAAGGCGTATTTGCCCTGATAGTCGCAGTCAGTGTTGTCGAGGTTGCCCGACACCATCACCTGCCACGCGATCTCCATCGTGTCACCGTCGATGGCGGTGAAGATGTTCACGTATTGCGACGGATCGTCGAGGATCTGACCATCATTCACCAGCGGCGCTTCATGCTCACCATTGGCAAAGACGTAGCCGGTGCGCGGGTATTTCTGCGGACGCAGGCCGTGGATGTCGTGCGCGTTCGGGATCTCGATGATCTTGTCGCATTTCATCACGTCACAGCGCACGCGGGCCACGCGGGTGTTGGCCTTGTCGTTCATGAACAGATAGCGGCCGTCATAGGTGCCATCGGTGAAGGACATGTGCGGGTGGTGCAGGTCGCCGTTGTCGTAAGTCACCTTGCCGTTTGCGGCCAGGAATTCCTTGGTTTCGGGCAGCAGGCCCTCGGTCAGGATTTTCAGTGACTCGTTGGTCTGACCCCAGCCCGTGGCCGAGCAGCGGTTGAACACCGGAACCCGCATCAGTTCGCGCATGGACGGCACGCCCATAATGCGCAGTTCACCGGTCTGGCCCGAAGACCAGAAGCCGTAATACTCGTCCAGTTCGCCCGGTTCCAGCGCGGCATTGGCGGCAGCACTGGCTTGCTTGGCCGTCATCAGGGTCGAGCCCAGGCCGGTCCCGGCAATCACCGCGCCGGTGGCGGTTGCCCCCAGCATCCCGCGGCGTGTGATGTTCAGTTTGTTTTCATTGTCCGACATGATCGTTCCTCCTTTTTTAGGAAACGGATTGCGGTTTGGCGTTCGGATGGTTCGCCGGTGGTTGTCCGAGAGGGGTCTTGAGGTTGACCGACCCTGTCTTGGCCCGCCGTTTTAGCTGGCGGATAACGACGGGACATTTCGTCTCGGACTGATAGAGCACCTGGCAATGCAGACAGGTGACGCACTCGTTCGGGTTGATCTCACCTGTGGGGTGGATCGCCTGAACGGGGCATTCGTTGGCGCAGGTCTGACAGGGGCTGCCGCAATCGGGGTAGCGGCGCAGCCAGTCAAACATGCGGATACGGGCAGGGATCGCCAGCGCTCCGCCCAGCGGGCAGAGGTAGCGGCAGTAGAACCGTTCGATGAACAGCCCGATCCCCAGCAGGGCCAGCGCAAAGACCACAAAGGGCCAGTCACGCATGAATTTCAGAATGATCGCGGTCTTGAACGGCTCGACCTCGGCGTATTTCTCGGCCAGCGGGATCGAGACAAAGCTGATGCCGAAGAGAACGAGGAAGATCATGTACTTCGCAGGCCAAAGCCGTTCGTTCAGGCCCCAGGGCAGGGTCCATTGCGGGACCTTCAACGCGCGCGCGATCTTGTTTGTCAGCTCTTGCAGCGCACCAAACGGGCACAGCCAGCCGCAATAGGCCCCGCGCCCCCAGAACAGCAGCGCAGCGGCGACAGCGAACCACTGAATGAAGACCAGCGGGTCCAGCAGGAACGCGTCCCAGGAAAACCCCGTCCGCAGGCTTCCGGCCAGCGCCATCAGATTCACCACGCTCAACTGCGCATTGGCGTACCAGCCGATGAAAAACAGGGTCATGGTCAGATATCCGATGCGGAACCAGTAAAAGACGCGCGCGTTCATGGTGGCGTGGAACTGGAAGAAGAAAGTCGCGGTCAGCACCAGCAGCATGACGATAAGAACGCCGATCTCAACGGTGCGGTCCTTCCAGATGCGTTTCCACAGCGCAGCCTTGGCAGCGGCCTCGCCGGTGGCATCATCGACAACAACGGGGGCCGCGACAGGCAGCAGGTACTGTTCCGGCAACTTGTAGCCCAGGTCGAAGGTCAGAAAGGTTTTTTCGACCGCACCCACGGCGCGCTGCACCAGCAGTTGCAGGCGGAAGGGTGCGGCGGGGTCAAACTCGGCGTCGGCCGGGATCTTGAAGATGTCCAGCTCGGTAAAACTGGGCGCGTCAGGGGCTGCAACTTCCCCCAATCGCCGTTGTTGACGGTCGAAAAAGCGGACCGATCTGTCACCCTGGATCAATTGAATTCGGTCAAAGATGCCGCCACGCACATAGCCCGAGCCTTTGAAACTATAGGCGCCGCGCCCCAATACCAGAATGGCCTGCTCGCCTTCGTCCAGCCAGTTGATCAGGTTCTGGTATTCAGCCTCACCCAGCAGCGACTTGCCGATGGACGGCACCGAAACAAGTGCCACGTGCATGTCGATGAAGGTATCATCGGGCTCGCCGGGTTCGGGGCGTCTGATGGCGCGCTGATCTCCGGTGGCCTCGAAGGCGGCATTCACCTGGCCGATATCCAGCGTCATCCGCCGGACCGAACCGTCGCCCGAAAGTGTCGTCCAGTCGAAAACAGCATCCTGCGCCATGTCGACTTCGCGTTTCGGTCCATCGGCCTTTACCGGAGACAACCCCCCCAGTCCAAGCGCGCGCGCAACTTTGATACCACCACGCACAAGGCTGTCGTCGATCACCATGATCGTCACGGTCGCGCCCGAGATGATGTCCAGGTCATGCCCTTCACCGCCGGTTTCGGCCTCACGCTTGAGGTCCAGGCCGGCATAGCCTTCGGTCAGCTCGACCATGCGCGAATTGGGGATGCCGATCAGAACGATCGGTTCCGAGTGTTTGACCAGTTTCACACCGGTCAGAACCGCGTCACTGTCGATGGCCGCCACCACGTGAATGGGTTTGCCGGAATAACCGGTGGTGCCGACGAAGTCAGACGTCAGGAAAGCCCAGGCAACCGTTTCGCCCCCCTTCAAAACCGGGGCAACGGGTATGTCATCGCGGACCGGACCAAAGGCATCGGCTTCTGGAACCAGATCGGCAGGAGCAATTTCGGGCAGAAAGCTGGCGAGGCTGTCGGCATGCGCGCTGATCGCCATCAGGCAGGACAGGGTGAAGGCCAGCAGGAAATGGATTGCGCGACTTACGACCATGGCGCACCTCCGATTACTTGGGTGGATGCCATGGACGCGCGCAGGGCGCGTTCAGATTCTTCTTTGGTCAAATACGGGGGACCCCGGGTTTCGGGCCATAGCCATTTCGGGCTGTGCAAATCGCACAGGCTCTGGTTCGCAACGTGTACAAACCACACATCTCCGGCCTGCGCGACAAGCGGCAGGTCTGGCAGCGGCGCTGCCGTCGTCACCGCGCAAAGCGCACAATCGGCGCATTTCGGACAGGGCGCGGTCGGGTCGTCGGTATCTTCTTCCAGATCAACCTCAACCCAGACCGCCCCGGCCTCCGAGCAGATCTCGATCCACATGCTGTCGCCGGAACTCGCCAGTGCCGGGCCAAGCATTTGTAACAGCAACAGGAATATGCCCACCAAACCGCACACCGCGCGGGACACGCGATCAAACAGGTTATGCGGAGGGCGGAAGGTGGGCATTGAGAATCCAACTCGGCGTTCTTTCCCGAACCCTATGGGATTCTCTCAAGCAGAAACTTGACTTAGGTCAGGTCCGAGAAATTTTGCACCTATTCATCGGCCTCGTCCATCAACCCGCGCAGCCAGCGCCCGGCCAGCCATGTCGCTGGAATCCCTAAAGGAATCGACCAAAGGATCGCCGGAACTGGTTCAATCGCGCCGAACCCGGCGCTGTGCAGGATCAGGCCAAGCAAAAACAGGTTGATGGCCACGGTCAGTGCGGTGGCCGGGTACAGCAGTATGGCCAGTTTCCAAACCGACCATCTGCCCTCAGTGGCTGGTGCCTTCCGAGAAGGTGATCTTGTTCCAGACATTGTATTTCCCCGAAGGTTTGCGCATCGGCAGACGGCGAACTTCCTCCAGCGTCTGCGCATCATAGACGATCACCGCGCCGTCATCCTCCCAGATCGAAACCAACGCATGGCTGCCGTCCTTGGTAAATTCCACGTGGGCCACGGTTTCGCCCGGAGCAGGTCGCAGAGTCTTTATGATTTCAAGGCTTTGCTTGTCGATGACATGCATCGCGTCCTTGTTGGGTCCAAAGAACACGTCGGCCCAGACGTAGGGTGAGTTCTCATGGCTGCGCATGAAGAACCCGGGCCCTTCGGTCTTGATCCGCTTGACGGTTTCCCATGTCTGCATGTCGATCACCGACACGGTGCCATCGGTCAAATGTGGAGTGGCCATCACGGTTGTATCACCGTGCTGCCATGTGATGCCCGACCCCAGATGCGGCATCCCCGGCAGGTCCAGATCGGCCACTTTCTGACCGATGACCAGGTCGATCACCTGCCCGCCTTTACCATCGCGGGACGCACCCATGACGTATTCGTAGCTCTGATCGAAAAAGAAGTCGTCCAGGTAGTCCGGCGTCGTGATCTTGCGCACCGGGAAGGGGTCAGGGTTCTTGAACTGCCCTTCGATGCGGAAGTCATGACCCAGCCCGGATTGCGGCGGGTTGGCGCCATAAAAGACCTCCCATATCTCGGGCACATCTTTCAGCGCCAGAACAAAACTCTCGCGCGGCGGAGCCTGATACACGGCCGAAACACGGCTGCCCTTGCCCTTCTTGCCTTTGATCTCGATGACCTTGGCAACCGACAGATCCTCTGTCGACAACAAGGTCAGGGTGTTAGGCAGGTAATTTGCCACGGCCACCCATTTGCCGTCGCCTGACATAGCGATGTTACGGCTGTTCAGGCCGGCGCGCACACGACCCACCTGTTTCAACGCCCAGATGTCATACTTCTGCACCCAGCCGTCGCGCGACATGATGAAGACATATCGCCCGTCGGGGCTGAACTTTGGCCCGCCATGCACGGCAAAGGGTGTCTCGAACCGGTCGAGAACCTCGAACGTGTCACCATCCAGAACGCTGACATGGTGATCGCCAGTTTCAACGACCAGCGTGATGTTCATGGGGTCACTGTCCCAGACAGGGGCATCAACCGATGTGTAATCCTCGTCCAGAGCACGGCTGGCCATAATCTCGGCCTCACCCCATTCCGGGTCGGTCTCCAGCGGCGATTTCAGCCAACCTGCCAATTCCTCGATCTGCAGGGCGTCAAGCTCATGCGAAAACCCCGGCATCTGTGTCGCCGCCCGCCCTTCGGCAATTACTGCGGCAACACGGGGGCCGCGCATGCGTTTCAAGGTCTCGGGGATCAGCGCCGGACCCACACCGCCCAGACGGCTCTCACCGTGGCACGATGCGCAATGCTCGGCATAGTCTGAAGGCGCATCCGCCCATGCCGCCCCGACACTGAGGATCGAACACAAGACCCCGATCTTCATCTTTTTACAAATACTCCCGCCGGAGGCTTCAGAACTCACCACCCGCACAGGTGCTGGGTGAACAGAACGCCCATTATCAAAAGAACTGATGCGCCGGATCATGACGTTTCCCCCGGAACGGCGTGACCTGCAGACGTTCGCCCGCGTCGTCCACGCCGATTTCTTGATTTGACAGATAGCAGGCCGGATCTTCGGCCCAGGGATCGCCGGTCAGTTGCAAGGCGCGAATGCGGGTGTTGCCGCCACACACATCCTTCAGCTGACAGGCGCCACAGCGCCCCTTCAGCGGGCGGGGGCGAGTGCGCAGCATGGCCAGCATCGGGTCATCACTGGTCCAAAGCTCTGAGAACGATTTTGTCTTCACGTTGCCGACCGTGTAGTCGGACCAATAAGTGTCGGGATGCACGCGACCGAGATTGTCGATATTGGCAACACCCAGACCGCTGGAGTTGCCACCCCACGCGGCAAGATGTTCGCGCACTTGCGCCTCTTTCTCTGCATCGAAACGCGAACGTACCCAGTTCAGAAAATACCCAGCATCCGCGTCGTTGTTGCCGGTGACGATATCCAGCGGTCGCCCTCCAGAGGCCGCCTCCCATGCGCGCTCCAACAACAGGTCCAATCCCTTGCGGGTGCGCAGATGCTCGGCATCCTCCCCCCGGTTCTTGTCGCCACGTCCGGCATAGACCAGGTGGGACAGGTAAAACTTGTCCACTCCCTCGTCGTCACACAGTTTCAGCAGGTCGGGCAGGTGATGCTGGGTCCCTTCAGTCAGACAAAACCGCAGACCAACCTTGATGCCGCGTTTCTTGCATTCACGTACGCCGCGCAGGGCGTCGGCAAAAGCACCCTTGACCCCACGGAACCAATCGTTCGTGGCCCCGATCCCGTCCAGCGAGATGCCGACATAGCTGAACCCCACATCGGCGATCATGTCAGCGGTTTCGTCGTAAATCCGCGTTCCATTTGTCGACAGCGCCAGCATCGGCACCAGATCGCGGGCGCGTTTCGCGATGTCGAAGAAGTCGAACCGGTCCAGCGGCTCCCCACCCGAGAGGATCAGGGCCGGGACGCGAAACTGGCCCAGATCCTCAAGGGTAACCATGGCTTGCTCGTGGCTGAGCTCACCCGGGAAGGCCACATCCGCCGAGACGGTGTAGCAATGGCGGCACTTCAGGTTGCAGCGCCGTGTCAGGTTCCAGATCACCACCGGCTTCACCGGACCCGGACGCCGTTTGCGCACCGGTGTCGGTTTGACCAATTGATGCATGTATTCGGTCAGGCGGAACATGTTTCAGCCTTTCAATTGCTCTTTGGATTTCAGGCGCAACCCGGTTTTTTTCAGGATGCGTGTAGAATAAAGGATGTCTTTGGCGCGGCAGGCGTCGCCCAGAATGGCCGTGATTTCTGCCCGCTTTTCTTCGACCTCGGTCCGGTCCGAACCATGGACCATGGCAAAAAGGTTATAGGGCCAGTCGGGCAGGGCGCGCGGGCGTTCATAGCAGTGCGTAACATAGGGCAGCGCGCCGATTTCTGCGCCCAGTTCGGCAACACGGTTGTCGTCCACATCCCACACGGTCATTCCGTTCGACGTCATGCCCAGCTTGTAGTGGTTGGGTGCCGCAGCGATACGGCGGATCACCCCGCGCGATTTCAGACCCGCAAGCCGAGAAAGCAAGGCGTCTTCGTCCATGCCCAGGGTTTCGGCCACACTGGCATAGGGGGCAGGGACCAGCGGCAGGCCGCCTTGCAAAGCCTCAATGATCTCTCTGTCTTTTGCGTCGATCATGCTGCCACCCGGAAGCCTATGAAAAATTCCTGTAGTTTGGGGAACTGCAGGACGGCGATCCCGGTTTCCCTTTCGATTGCCTCGGCCGCTGTTGCAATCCCTTCAGGTGTTTCGGTCGCCAGAACGAACCACATGTTCAGCCGGTGCGTGCGTTCATAATTATGGGCCACCTCGGGGTGCGCATTGACTTTGGTTAGGACGGCTTCGAAATTCTCGGGTTCAACAGCCATGGCACAGAGGCAAAAAGCCCCCCCCATGGCGGCTGCGTCGAAGAACGGGCCAAACCGGGTAATCACACGCTCTTTCTTCATCCGGGACAGGCGATTCAGCAAATCGCTTTCAGATATGCTCAACGCGTCTGCCACGGCGGCGTAGGGGTTCGGTACCAATGGCAGGTCGTCCTGCATCCTGTTCAGGATTCTGCGATCAATTGCGTCGAGTGTCATGCGGCGGACTCCTTCGGTTGGATCAGCGCGCCGGTCTGTTTGAAGCAGCGGGTCGAAAACAGAACCTTGTGCCGCGCACCGGTCAGCTCCTGAAGCTCGGTCGCGCCAGCCAGCACCTCATACGCTTCGCTCCGCGAGCGGGCGTGGATCATGGAATAGAGCCGATAAGGCCAGACCCCCTCGACCGGATTGCGTTCGTAACACAGGGTGATCCCGGGATGGGCCGCAAGGGCCGGTCCAGCAGTGTCAATCTGATCGGCGGGAAGGTCCCAGACGACCATCGCGTTGGCAGACCATCCGAGTGCACGGTGACGCACGATGACGCCCAAACGCGAGATGATGCCCGCCTCGTGCAGGCAGCGAATGCGCGTCATTACATCTTCGGGCTCTCGACCCAGCGACCGGGCCAGCGCCGCGTAAGGGTCACCGACAAGTGACAGGCCCGAGCTCAGTGACTGGAGCAAATCACGGTCACCGTCCTGCATGGCCGACCGGTCGATCCGACGCGCGCTGGGAACGCGTCGCGCGCCACCGGACATGCGGAACCCCAGATCTACGTTGAAGGGGCGCACCAGCCGCAGGTCGAGAACGCGAAGTCCGGTTTTTTTTCTGATCCGGGCCAGCGTGTTGTCGACATGTGCGCGATCCGGCCCGGTGGCGACGAACCAGAGGTTCCAATCATCTTCCCGCTGGTAGTTATGGTTCACGCCCGGTTCCGCGTCGATCAGGGCAGCAATCTTTTCAATGCGGTGCTCAGGTGCCGCAACCGCAGCCAGCGTGCTTGCGGAAACCGCGCCGGGCGCGATGGTCGCCCCGACACGCGTGATCCGGCCTGCCGCCCGCATGCGGGCCAGCCGGTCGATCACATCGGCCTCGCTGAGCTTCAGTGTGTCGGCCACAACTTGGAAAGGGCGTTCGGTGACTGGAAAGTTGCGCTGGAAATCATCCAGAAGGTGGCGATCGATCGGGTCGGTGATATGGCACATGGGTTACAGGCCTGTTCTGTGCGCGCGGGCGGTGAAGAAGATGCCCGATGGGCTGTCCGCTTCGATTTCACGCAGTTTTTCAAATGTTTGCGTGTCGTAGATCATGACCTTGTTGGCATCCCGGACGCTGATCCAGACCTCATGCCCGCGCGGCGTGAACTCCATATGCAGTACGGCGGGGCCGGGTTTGAATTCGTGGATGATGTCCTTGCTGACACTGTCGATGACCTGGATCGTATCGTTCAGCGGGTGGGCGAAGTTGACCCAGACTTGCCGCCCGTCGGGCCGCGCCATTGCAAAGACCGGCTGGCCATGGGTTTGGGTACGCCCGGTCTCGGTCAGGGTATCGGCGTTGATCCACAAGACCTCGTGATGGCCAACAGCGGGCAGAACGAATTCACGACCGGTCAGCGCCCAACCTTCAAGATGGGGCATCTTGTAGACGGGCATCTCTTCTTGCCCGCGCCCGTAATCGGGCAGCACGCGGATGGGTTGCGGGGTGTCAGCCCAGAGGTCCAACGCCGTTAAGCCGTCTTCGCCAAACAGGCCGGTGATATAGGTCCGGCCATTTGAAGTTATCAAAGCGTCGTAGGGGTTTTCACCCATATCGGGGATTTTGGTGATTTCCGGCGTACCTGAGGAAAAATCGGCTATCCAGGTCTCACCCGTGTCCCACATGGTGAACACGAACCGCCGACCGGGCGCGTCAACCAGGCCGATGGTTTTGCTGCCGGTCGGAATGTCTGCGACCATTTCAAGCGTATCGGCATCGAACACGCGCACGCCGCCGGGTTCATAGTTGGACACTGCCACCAGCGTACCATCGTCAGAGATTGCGCCGCCGATGGCGTTGCCCGCCTGTACAACACGATTGGCAATCTGGCGGGTGACAATGTCGACCTTGGTCAGACCTCCATCGCGGCCGAACACGTAGGCGAAACGTTCGTCGGGCGAATAGACCAGCGACGCATGGGACAGATCGCCCAAGCCTTCGATCCGGGCCAGCGCCGTGCGCTCGGATTGATCGACCAGCAGGACTGAACCCTGTGCCCGTTCGATCACCAGCCCGAGGTCGCCGGTGGCGGTGGGTTCCGCCTGCGCAGTGGACATCATAAGGGTTGCGGCAAGGCCGAGGATGAGCTGTTTCATTGTGCCTCCGGTTCCAGCAGGTAACGAGCGATCCACTCGGCCTCTTCTTCTGTGATCAAGGGGCGCCAGGGCGGCATCGCGGTGTCCGGGATTCCGTCAAGGATGACGCCGGTCAGAACTTCGGCGTCGTAATGTGCAAGAGTTCCCGCACGCAAATCGGGGCCTAGGCCCCCCGTCAAAGACAACCCGTGGCACGATCCGCAATCCTGATGGACAAGCCGCTTCAGAGCGTTGGGGTCCAGCGTATCGGCGGCAATTGCCGAGGTTGCCACCAGCACGGCCATGGTCAGAACGGTGCGCCCGGCCCATCCTGACTGCGGATTATTGCGGGCCGGCGCGGTATTTTGGCGACCTAGCCTAGCCATGAGCCTGTTCCAATAACTCGGCCACGGGTCGCTCGGAATATAGCGAAACGACCTGACCGATGATGAACAGGGTAGGGGCCGCAAGTTCCGCCTGACGCACATCCGCAGCCAACCGATCCAGCCGGGAAACAAGGCGGCGTTCTGCGCGGGTGGTTGCCTTGGCGACCGCCAGAACAGGGGTCGATCCGGGCAAGTTTTCGGTCATCAGACCCATTGCGATCTGACCGATGTTGGCAACGCCCATATAAACCACCAGCGTCGAATCCGGGTCGGCCAGACGTTTCCAGTCCAGATCTAGAACCTTGTCTGCCTGCCGGTGCCCGGTGACATATTGGACCGAGGTCGCAAGGCCCCGATGGGTCAGTGGCACGCCCGTTGAACAAGACGCGCCTTGTGCCGCTGTAATTCCGGGCGCGTATTCGACCTCGACGCCGTGGTCCATCAGATAGGCGGCCTCTTCCGAACCGCGGCCAAAAATCATCGGGTCGCCGCCTTTCAGGCGCGCCACAGTATGGCCAGCGCGGGCCTCTTCCAGCAGGATTTCGTTGATGCGGTCTTGTGGGACAGTGTGGCATTTCGGGGCTTTGCCGACAGGTATGAGTCGTGCCCCTTCGGTGTGCATGGCAAGGATTTCGTCCGAAACCAATCGATCATAGACCACCACATCCGCCTGTTGCAGCATCCGCAGGGCGCGCAGGGTCATCAGCTCCGGATCACCCGGTCCGGCACCAATTAGAAAAACCTTACCGCTCATGTGCAAACTCACTTGTCCTGAATGTCGTCGGAACCCGGTGTTTCCTGCGCGAATCCAGTGTGATTACGGGACGTTGCTGGGTGAACCGGGCGTGTCATGACGGCAGGTTGGCGCATTCACGGTTCAACCTCCTTGACATAAGTTAAGGAGCGCGGGATTTGCATCCGCGCTCCTTACTTCTGCCCGTATGTCTGCTTCTGCTCAGGGATCTACTGTGATCATTCCGATCATGTTCTGTGTCTCCCAATGCGGACCGCACAGATAGTCCTGCGGCCCCGGGGTGAGGAAGGTCAGATCAACCGTTTCCTCGGGAAACAGCCGGTCGCTTTCAGGTTCGCTGCCGTCTTTCAGCAGCACGCTGTGGCTGGTGCGTTTGTCCACGTTCACCCAGCGGACCGTGGTTCCTGCTTTGACCGTCAGTTCGGCAGGGCAGAAATTGTATTTGTACATCAACACAACTTCGGCGTCCTCAACGGCCGACGATGGTTGGTCGAACAATTCGACATAACGTTCTTCGGCCTCGGCGCAGATTGCGGCTGTGCCTTCGTCGGCCGCAAGAACCGGTGATGCCAGAAACAAAAGTGCAGGAAGAAGTCTTTGGGTTTTCATGATCCAATCTCCTTTCTGAAAGGATTGGGGCCGGATCCTCCGGCCCCATCCGCTACTGTTTCACCACGTTGATATTTGCGCTGTCGTCGTCCAGCGCGAGGCTGGTGTTCAGCGTCACATGGTGGAACCGCGCACTGGCATAGTCATCGTGGATTGCAAAGCCGACCGTATAGGTCTGCCCGGGTTCCAGCGGCACATCACCCGGCGCACCGGAGTTCAACGGCCGCGTGAACACGACAGTCCACATTCCGCCGGAAAGCTCGGCCGAGGCAGCGATTTCACCGTCATTGACCACGCGCTGATCTAGCAGATAGCCGTTGGTTGCACTGCCATCAGCATAGACCCGCATCAGGTCAAGGTAGGTACCGTCGGCCAGGTATTGCTCAATCTGCTCGGCAGACTGAAGCTTGTCCCAACCACCCAGGGGCTTGCCACGTCGGCCCTTGACTTCAACCTCGGTGCGGCTTTCGCTGATGTATTTGGTAACTGTGTCCTGCGCGGTCAGGCGTCCCGTTACATCACCATTGGCGGCAATGGCATCCGCACCCGGGTCAAAGGGCATGTAGCTGTTGTCGGCGTGACATGAAGCCCAGCAACCCACTTGATCACCCAGTTCAATATCTGTGCCGGTGATCATCATGGCGACCTTGATCTGGTTGTCGGGGTCCATTTTGCCGCCATCAACGAACGGGGCAGGGCTATGGCCCGCATCCGGCCATTGCAGACGGATATAAAGGTTTTCATCGTCATGTGCCGCCTGAACGGTTGCGTCGATCACCCCACGTTTGCCCGGGATCGGGGTCGGTTCCAGTTCGCCGCCGGCAACGATCTTGTTTCCGATGGTGTCCAGTTCCTTGGCGTGACAGGTCGAACACTGATCGCCCCCCTTGGTCAGCGGACGGGCACCGCCGTGGGTCTTGCCGTTTTGCACCCATTCGAACGACGCCTGACCGGGGTAGAACAGTTTCAGGTCCGCACTGGCCACGGCATTCCAGTCGATGTTGGAAGCGACGTCGCTGCCACCGCCGCCCGCAGGCGCGGCCGAGGCCTCTCCCGCAGCGTTGGCGCGTTCTTCCGCCACAGCAGCGTCAACAGCGGCCGCAATCTGGGCCTGAACAGCCTCTTGCTGGGCTTGTTTGGCGGCTTTTTCCGCGTCGGCCTCGGCGGCCTCCAAGGCTTCGATCTTCTCGAGGCTGGCCAGATATTCTGGCGGGATCGGCCGGACAAACGCAGGGTTCGGGGCTTCCAACTCTTCCAGATACTCGTCGGTTGCACGGTCCCGGATGTTCGAGTGCGCAATCCCCTTGTGGCAATCGATACAGGTCTGACCGGTTTCCATCGCGTTCAGGTGTTGCTGACGGGCGCGGGGTTTCTGGAATTCGGGCATCATCGATTCGAAATCGTGGCAGTTACGGCACTCGCGCGAGTCGGTAGCCTTCATCCGCTCCCATTCGTTCATCGCCAGATGGATGCGTTTGGCTTCGAATTTCTCTGGGGTGCTGATGGTCCCGACCATTTTGCCATAAAGCTCTTTGGAGGCCTGGATTTTGCGGATGATCTTGTGGGTCCAGTCCTTGGGCACGTGGCAGTCTGAACAGACCGCGCCCACGCCGGAACGGTTCACATCGTGGATCGTGCCGGTGTATTCGGTGTATATATAATCGCGCATCTCGTGACACGAGACACAGAACTTCTCGGTGTTGGTCGCTTCCATGGCAGTGTTGAAGCCGCCCCAGAAGATGATGCCTGCAGCAAAAGCGGCAGCGAGACCGGCCACGGGCATTCCCCACAGGAAATACCGGCGCCAGATCGGTGGTTTTTTATCCGGTTCGGAGGTCATATCCGTGCTCCGTTATGGCTGTCTTGTCAGGCCTTGTGTGGCAGGCCGGTGAGTTTGGCTGATAGGTCAAACGAGGAAAGGGCGGGCGAGGGGCCCGCCCTTTCCGGTTCTGGATGCGATCCCGTCAGGTGACGTGGTTCGAACGGTTGTAGACGTTGAACTTGCCGGTCGGGGCATAAAGCCCTTCGATGCGGCCAATTTCTTCCAGCGTCTTGGCGTCGAAGATCACGATCTGACCGTTGGGTTCTTTAGAATCCGACAGGTTCCATTTGGAAACCCAGACCTCGGTACCATCCGCGTTGAACTCGAAGTGAACAGCGGCGCTGCCTTCATCTTCGGTGATCTGGATGGTTTTTACGATCTCGCCGGTCTCTTTCGAGATGACCTGAACGGACTGCTGAATTTCCGGTTCCGGATGTTTGGTCTGGTCAGCCCAGATGTAATCCGAATTCGGGTGCGTGCGGATAAACAGGCCGGGGCCGTCGGTTTCCACTTCGTAACAAACCTTCCAGGCATCGTCCGGACGGTTCTCTGGGTCGTTGCCCCAGACTGTCACGGCACCAACACCAAGGTGGGTTGTACCGGCAACCGGACCACAATTCGGGTCAACCCAGTTGGCGCCCGGGCCGGGGTGCGGCAACGCAGCCGTGTCGATCATTGCCTCAAGCTTGTGAGTTTCGGTGTCGACGACAACCATCTTGTTCGACGCGTTCGCGGCGATCTGGAAGTAACGGCCTGTCGGGTCGAAGAACCCGTCATGCAGGAACTTGGCACTGTCGATCTTGTCGATCCGCAGGTTCTCCAGGTCGGTATAGTCGACCTGCCACAGCTGACCCAATTCCTTGATCGCGACAATCCAGGTTGGCTCGTTCGGTGTGGTGTAGATTGCGGCCACGCGGGCCTCTTCCACATAGTCCCCGTCCACGTTCACGCCGCGTGTCGATACAACCTTGACCGGTTCCATGGTCTGGGCATCAACGATTGCGAAATGCGGCGGCCAGTAACCACCACCGATGACGTATTTGCCGTCGCCGGAAACTGCCACATCGCGGGCGTCATAGGCAATCTTGACCTCGGAAACCAACATATTCTCAGGCTTCTGCCAGAGGTCGATCTTGGTCATCTTGCCGTCGCGGCCCATGGTGTACCAGAAGCGGCCCGGATGTTCCGGTTCGGTAGTGCTGTGGTGTTCGGATGCTTTCAGAACGTGGACAGCGTAACCGGTCGGGATGTGTGTCAGCACTTCTTTGGTGTCGCCGTCGATCACGGCCACTTTACCTACGTCACGTTCGATGACGACAAAGAAGTTCTCCCAGTTGCGGCCATGCAGCGGTTCGGTCGGATAGTCGGCTTCTTCGACATAGACCTTGCGTGTCGCTTTCATCTGTTCCAGCGACATCTCAGGCGGCTTGGGGGCCTCCATCATAATGTATGTCGCCATGTCCTTTATTTCCTGCTCGGTCATGATGTCCGAGAAGTTGTTCATGCCGCCTTCGGTCCCCCAGGCGATGATCTTTTCAAGACGTTCCTGCCCAAGCGCGAGGGTGCCGCCTTCGGTCACGGTGCCATCGGCTGCGGTTTTCTTCCAGTGGGGCTCAAGGTTTTTGCCTGTGGCGCCTTTACGCAGAACGCCGTGGCAACCTGCGCATTGCTCGAAATAGAGCTGTTTGGACGATTCAAACGCTTCGTCGCTCAATGTTGGCTCTTCGGCGAAGACTGGTGCAGCGACGCTGCCCAGCAGCATCGCCAAACCGACCCCAAAGGCGCGGCCAGTTTTGTTGTAGCTGATTCCAAGTGACATGATCACTCTCCATTTGCTGGTGAGGCAGGCTGGAGACTGAAACATCACGGAGATGTTATCCTTGACCAAAGTCAACGGAAGGGACGGAAACGGGTTTGTACACAGACTGAAATGCAAAAATAATTCCTAATAAAACAGGTGTTTCCGGGTCATGTTTTGCGACGGTTTTGATTTTGGTTAAGTCATCCGGGCCGCCGGGCTGCTACGTGTGGCAAAACGGTCTAGGAGAGCAGAAATGCCCACGATCATCACCCGTATTTTTGGTGAAGGATTCCGAGTTTTTTTCCTGTCTGCAGGTCTCTACGGCCTGTTTGCCGGCCTTGTCTGGGGGCTGTGGCTGGCGGTGCCGTATTTGGCACCGGATTACGGCATGACACCGCCTATGTGGCACGCGCATGAGATGATTTTCGGCTATGCCACAGCAGCTTTGGGAGGGTTCTTCCTGACCGCGGTGCCGAACTGGACCGGTGCGCCCGACGCGCGGGCTCGCTTCATCGCACTGGCGGCAGGGGTCTGGCTGGCCGGCCGGATGGCAATGTGGTTTTCCGGGATAGTGCCGCCGCTTGTGGTCGCGGTTTTGGATCTGGCCTTTGTGCCAATTCTGGCAGCCAAGATCGCCACACTGCTCATCCGCCGTCCCAAGCCGCAGAACATGGTGTTTCTTCTGCTGCTAAGCCTCATCTGGGTCGCGAACCTGCTGACCCATCTGGAATGGGCTGGTATTAGCGACACACTGCAAACAGGTCTGCGAGCAGGCTTGCTGACACTCTGTGCGATGATCGCCATTCTGGGGGGCCGGATCACTCCCGCCTTTACACGCAATGCAATGAAACGCGCCGGAGAGCCCGAGGCGAACTGGCCGGTCTCGGTGGCGGGCCTGGACAAGGCGGGCATGATTCTGGCCTTGGTTCTGCCCTGTGGCGTTCTGGTATTGGGCGCGACGGGCACGGCCGGAGTGCTGGGGCTGGCCCTTGGCGGTGTGCAAATCCTGCGCATGTCGCGCTGGCGCATGATCTGGTCCGCGCGGCAGCCAATCCTGCTCGCGCTGCACCTGGGACTTGGAATGCTGGCGCTGGGGCTGATTCTTTGGGGGCTTGCGGCATTGGGTTTCGGCAACGAGGTTGCTGCGCTGCACGTTCTGGGCATCGGTTGCGTGGGCGGCATGACCCTTGCGGTCATGAGCCGAGCTGCGCTGGGGCACAGCGGACGGGATCTGATCGCACCCGGCCCGATGGTCGTGGC
Organism: Ruegeria sp. D1(2025); assembly: GCF_056536425.1. Classification (NCBI taxonomy): domain Bacteria; kingdom Pseudomonadati; phylum Pseudomonadota; class Alphaproteobacteria; order Rhodobacterales; family Roseobacteraceae; genus Ruegeria; species Ruegeria sp. D1(2025). Next base: position 147,496 of record NZ_JBQFPO010000009.1, read on the forward strand.
CTATGGACTGATGGCCGCGGCAGCGATCTCGCGCTGGATCGCGGCGGATATGGAATCTGGCTATCTAGTTGCGATGCTGCTGTCCGATGGACTCTGGGTCAGCGCCTTTGTGCTGTATCTGATCGCCATGTGGCCTGCGCTGACGGGTCCACGGCTGGGGCACTCAAACTGAATCTGATTTCCTGTCGCAAGTCTTGACTTTCGTTAAGGCGATACCATGACCCACCCGCCATTCTGAGCAAACTAGCTAATCTGCGCAAAGGAGAGCGCGATGCGAGAAGTCATGACAAAGAGCATGGCTCGCAATATATTCTATGGCGGGTCACTGTTCTTCATTCTAATCTTTCTGGCCCTGTCGGCCCATTCCCACCTGTATATCGTCAATTCCGAAAACGCGGCAAAGCTTGACGAAAGTGTGGTTCGCGGCAAGCACGTCTGGGAAAAACACGCCTGCATCAACTGTCACTCGATTCTCGGCGAAGGGGCCTACTTCGCCCCGGAAGTCGGTAACGTGATGACCCGTTGGGGGGTGCTGGACGACCCGGAATCAGCCTTTGAATCCCTCAAGGGCTGGATGGAGGCGCAGCCGACCGGCATTCCCGGTCGCCGACAGATGCCCAATTTCAACCTCAGCGACGAAGAACTCCGCGACCTGACCAATTTCCTGATCTGGACGGACAATATCGACGCTCAGGGCTGGCCGCCCAACGAGGCAGGCTGAGAAAGGGACAAGGACAATGAAATACGAATCCCAAAAAATCGCCTACGCCTACTTCGCAGTGGCAATGGGCCTGTTCGCGATCCAGGTGATCGGCGGCCTGCTGGCCGGACTGATCTATGTATCGCCAAACTTCCTGAGTGAGCTTCTGCCGTTCAATATCGTGCGGATGCTTCACACCAACTCGCTGATCGTCTGGCTGATCCTGGGCTTCTTCGGCGCTGCTTACTTCCTGATCCCGGAAGAGGCCGAGCGCGAGATCCACTCGCCCAAGCTGGCCTATCTGCAGCTGATCATTCTGGTCGTCGGCACGCTGGGCGTGGTCGTGACCTATGTCTTCAACCTGTTCGAAGGCAACTGGCTGCTGGGCAAAGAAGGGCGCGAGTTCCTGGAACAGCCCAAATGGGTCAAGGCGGGTATCGTCGTGGCTGCGCTGATCTTCCTATACAACGTGTCGATGACCGTTCTGAAGGGCAAAAAGACCGCTATCACCAACATCCTTTTGTTGGGTCTGTGGGGTCTGGCGCTTTTGTTCCTGTTCGCTTTCTACAACCCCGGCAACCTGTCCCTGGACAAGCAATACTGGTGGTACGTTGTCCACCTGTGGGTCGAAGGTGTGTGGGAACTGATCATGGCCTCGATCCTGGCCTATCTGATGCTGAAGTTGACCGGTGTTGACCGTGAGGTGGTTGAAAAGTGGCTCTACGTCATCGTCGCTGCCGCACTGTTCTCGGGCATCCTCGGCACCGGCCACCACTATTACTGGATCGGTACACCCGCCTACTGGCAGTGGATCGGATCGATCTTCTCGAGCCTCGAGGTGATCCCGTTCTTTGCAATGATGGCCTTTGCCTTCGTCATGGTCTGGAAAGGCCGCCGTGACCACCCCAACAAGGCCGCACTGTTGTGGTCGCTGGGCTGCGCCACATTGGCCTTCTTCGGGGCCGGCGTCTGGGGCTTCCTGCATACGCTGCACGGTGTGAACTATTACACCCACGGCACGCAGATCACGGCCGCACACGGTCACCTGGCCTTCTACGGCGCCTATGTCTGCCTCAACCTGGCGATCTTCAGCTACGCGATGCCGATCCTCAAGAACCGCGATCCTTATAATCAGGTTCTGAACATGGCGTCCTTCTGGCTGATGACAGGTGGTATGGTCTTCATGACCTTCGTGCTGACCTTCGCCGGGACTGTTCAGACACACATGCAACGTGTGGTCGGTGACTACTTCATGGATGTGCAGGATCAGATCGCGATCTTCTACTGGATGCGCCTTGGCTCTGGCCTGGTCGTGGTCCTTGGTGCGCTGCTGTTCATCTACTCGATCTGGGTCCCTCGGAAAGAGGTCATTGAACCCGGCGCAGCTGAAACTCCTGCGGAGTAATGGATATGGACGGCTCCATGCAACTGGGAACGGGGGCGGCTGACGCCCCCTTCTACCTGCCCCAAGACGACGAATGCGACGTGTTCGCCGCCGCCTATACCAATAACCTGCCGGTCTTGCTGAAAGGGCCGACCGGATGCGGCAAGACCCGCTTTGTGGCCCATATGGCCGCCAGCCTTGGCCGCCCGCTTTACACCGTGGCCTGCCATGATGACCTCGCTGCCGCCGACCTGATCGGCCGCTACCTGCTGAAAGGCGGCGAGACCGTCTGGGTCGATGGCCCCCTGACCCGCGCAGTACGTGAAGGTGCAATCTGCTACCTTGATGAGGTAGTCGAGGCTCGCAAGGACGTCACCGTCGTTCTGCACCCGCTGACCGACGACCGGCGCATCCTGCCGATCGACCGCACCGGCGAAGAGCTTGAAGCCGCACCCGGCTTCATGTTGGTGGCCTCATACAACCCCGGCTACCAGAACATTCTGAAAACTCTGAAACCCTCGACCCGTCAGCGTTTCATCTCGCTGGAGTTCGACTTCCCGTCGCCCGAGATGGAGGCCGATGTCGTTGCACAGGAAAGCGGCCTGCCGCTGGAACGCTGCAAACCGCTGGTGCGTCTTGCCGGCAAACTGCGTGGGCTCAAGGGTCAGGATCTTGAGGAAGGCGTTTCCACCCGTCTGGTCGTTTATGCCGCAACGCTGATCGCGCAGGGCATGTCCACCGACCGCGCCATCCTTGCCGCAATGATCGAACCTCTGACTGATGACGAGGATATCAAACGCGGGCTCCTCGATCTTGTCACGGCTGTCTTTGGGTGAGGCCGGCCGATGGTCAAGATCGACTTTGAGCCATGGGAACCCGAAGAAACGATCGGGAAACTGTGGCACACCCTTGCCAGCCGCCTCGATGCACCTGAGGTGCATGTTGGAGCCGCGGTCGACCTCTCTGAGGTCGCGGGGCGGCTGGCAGTCCTCTTCCGGGGACTGGGGGGCAGTCCGGGCGTCGAATTGCGCCCGGTCTCTCCTGAAGTTTCGCGCCACCGTCTCGGCTGGCGCCGCCGTCTGGCGACCGAAACCGAACTGATGCCGCGCGCGTCGTTCGACGGGGAAGTACTGCGCCTGCCGGACCGGCTGGCCGTATTCCCCGCGCGCGAAGCAAACGGCGCGCTTTATGTCTGGCTGGCCGCAACTGCCGCCCATGCCGCAACAAGAATTGACGAAGACGATCCTCTGCGCGGCGACCTGCGCGCACTGGTCGCTGCCCGGCACATGGTCGAGGCGACATTGGAAAATGCCCCCGGTCTGCGCCCGCTGTACGCTGAACTCTGCAAGGGCGTTCTGTATCAACGGAACATACCCGGCCTGCCACCGCTCGAGGCGGCGGTCGAAGAGGTTGTCCGCAACATGCTGGGTGACCCCAAGCCCCTGTCACCGCAAGCCCAAGAGCTTTTGGCACTGGGTGACGATCTCGCCGCCCCGCGCGGCTATCAGCATTTCCGCCCGGTCCCGCTGTGGCCCGAGTTGCGCGCCGTCGGGTTTTCCGAACATAACGAGGTTGAAAACCCGGATACAGAAGGCCCACCCGAAGAATCCGGTGAAAAGACCCACCGCGCGCGGCGCCGAAAATCTGACCAGGCTTCGCGCAGCGACAGTTTCATCCTGCACAAGTTCGAAGCAATACTCAGTTGGGCCGAGTTTTTGAACATCAACCGTCGTATCGACGATGATGACCCCGACAACGCGAAGAAAGCGGCCGACGATCAGGAGGAGATCGGCCTCGGTCAGATCTCCAAGGCGCCGCCGACCAAGTTAAAACTCCACCTCGATCTCGCGCCAGAAGACGTGAACCGAGAACGCCTGTCAGGCCGCATCCTCTATCCTGAATGGGACGTGCGCACCGGTCAATACCTGCCCGACCACGTCAACGTTCTGCTGTCCGACGCCGATATCCGCGAGGATGCAGCCGAGTTCGGCAAGGACCCCGCCACGGCCCGCCGCATTCGTGCCGTCAAACGCCAGTTCGAAGCCCTGCGCCCCGGTCGGGTCATGACCAGAGGTCATCTGGACGGTGATCAACTCGACATCGAAGCCGCCGTGCGGGCTGCTACCGACCGACTCGCAAGCGGGGAAAGCAACGAACGCGTCTGGATGCAATCCCGCCCCGAGGCCCGCGATCTGGCGGTGTCGATCCTGCTGGATGTCAGCCGCTCAACCGAAAGCGCCGTCACCGGCCGCGCTGTGATCGACATAGAACGCGAGGCGCTGGCGGCGCTGGCCTGGGGCCTGAATGCCTGCGGCGACGATTTCGCCATCCACGCCTTCAGTTCGCTGAAACGCGAACGCGTATACGTTCAGCGCTGCAAACGATTTGACGAACCCATGGGGCCAAAGGTCGAGCAGCGTATCGCTTCGCTGCGACCGGGGCACTACACCCGACTCGGAGCCGCAATTCGCCACTGTTCCGCCGACCTTGCCGCGCAATCTCGCAAGCGCCGCCTGCTGCTGGTCATCACCGATGGCAAACCCAACGACCTTGACCATTACGAGGGCCGACACGGTATCGAAGATACCTGCATGGCTGTGCGCGAAGCCCGCCGTGCCGGTCATTCGGTCTTTGGCGTCACCATCGACAAAACCGGCAAAAGCTGGTTCCCGCGCATGTTCGGGCAGGGTGGCTTTGCCGTCATCCCGGACCCGCACCGGCTGACAATGGCCCTGCCGCAAATCTATCGACAACTGGTCGGCGCATGAGCAACGCCACCCTGATCGACGAACTGCCCGGCGAATTGCTGATGTGGGTGCTGATCATCAGTGAACTACTGGTGTTCGGGGCAGGGCTGATCGCCTTCATGGGCGTGCGTCTGACTGACCCTGCAGGATTTGCCGAAGCCCAGTCGCATCTTCACCGTACCGGAGCTGCGCTGAACACCGTCGTTCTTGTATCGTCCGGCTATCTGGCGGCACAGGCACTGCACTGGCGGCGGGATGCCCGCCGGAATACCGCCCGATTGGCACTGTTGGGTGCGTCCCTGCTGGGACTGGTTTTCCTTGTCATCAAAGGGGTGGAATATGCCGACAAAGCAGCGCAGGGCGTCAGCTACGAAACCCACCCGTTCTTTCTCTTCTACTATCTGCTAACCGGATTTCACGCCGCACATGTGCTGGCCGGAGCCTTCATACTCCTGCTGGTTGCCTGGCGGGATGACCCCCGAAATATCGAGGCAGGCGCTCAGTTCTGGCACATGGTCGACCTGGTTTGGATCATGCTGTTCCCGGTCATCTACCTGCTGGGATGAACATCATGGCCGCCTCTTCATCTTTTTCCAAATACTCCCGCCGGAGGCTCCCGAACCCGCTAACAAAGGCCTGGCTTGGACTACTGGCGCTCAGCCTGGCATCCGCGCTTCTGACCCTGCTGCCTGCAGCGCCTGCGACAATAGGGGGTGGAATCCTGCTTTTGGCGTTGCTCAAGGCGCGCCTCATCCTCGCGCGCTACCTCGACCTGACGGACAGCGCTGGCTGGCTACGAGGCTTTACAATGGTACTGACCGGGTTTTCAGTCGCGGTTTTTGGCCTCTACCTGGTATGATAGAAAAAGCCGCCCGAAAGGGCGGCCATTTTATACAATTTTCAAGCCGGTATCACTGCGCGGCCATCGGCCTCCGGGCAATCTGACAGCGTTGCCACAGCGCGGACAGGGCGCCGACAAGATGATCGATATCTGCGTCAGTATGGACGGGCGACGGCGTGATCCGAAGACGTTCAGTGCCTTTGGGAACGGTCGGGTAGTTGATCGGCTGGATATAAATGCCGAATTCTTCCAGCAGCGTGTCCGAGATGAATTTGCATTTCACCGGATCACCCACCATCACCGGAATGATGTGACTGGGGTTGGGAAGATGCGGGATGCCTTCGGCATCCAGTCTGGCCCGGACCTGTTCCACACGAGCCTTCTGCAAACCGCGCTCGGCGTTCGACTGTTTCAGATGCCGAATTGATGCCGCTGCCCCGGCTGCAATCGTCGGCGGCAGGGCGGTCGTAAAGATGAACCCGCTGGCGAAGCTGCGCACGAAATCGCACAAGGCGACCGACGCCGCGATATAACCGCCCACTACTCCGAACGCTTTGCCAAGCGTGCCTTCGATGACGGTCAGGCGGTCCATCAGCCCTTCACGTTCGGCGATGCCGCCGCCACGTGGACCATAGAGACCAACGGCGTGAACTTCATCCAGGTAAGTCATCGCCCCGTATTTGTCGGCCAGGTCGCAGATCTCTTTGATCGGGGCGATATCCCCGTCCATTGAGTAAACGGATTCAAATGCAATCATCTTGGGCGCATCGGGGTCAGCGGCGGCCAGTTTGGCCTCGAGATCTGCAAGGTCGTTGTGTTTCCAGATCACCTTTTGCGCCCGTGAGTGGCGAATGCCCTCGATCATCGAGGCATGATTCAGCGCGTCGGAGAACACGATCAGACCAGGAATTTTCGCCGCAAGTGTACCAAGCGCCGCCCAGTTCGAAACGTAACCGGACGTAAACAGCAGCGCGGCTTCTTTCCCGTGCAGATCAGCCAGTTCCGCCTCGAGCAACACATGATCGTGGGTCGTGCCGGAAATGTTGCGCGTTCCACCCGCACCCGCGCCGCAGCGGTTCAACGCATTATGCATCGCGTTGATCACATCCGGATGCTGACCCATGCCCAAATAGTCGTTCGAGCACCAGATCCGCACATCGCGCTGGATATCGCCATCGGTTTGCCGCGCATTTGGAAAAGCGCCGCGGTGGCGTTGCAAATCGATGAAAACCCTGTAGTTTCCCTCATCCCGCAATGCGTCGAGGCTTTGACTGAAAAATCGCTCGTAGTCCATGGTGTGTGCTCCCCGGATTGCTGGCTTTGCAGCGAGGTTAATCGCTGCGGCCGAGGCGTGACATGACAATAGTCAAGTTGGTGGGCGGTAAAGGGCTGGTGCCGGGGCGATGGCTTTGGCATAGCCATAAAGCAAGGAAAATACCGGTCGGAGACCCGGCCTGAAAAAGAGGATTATTCGTGGCCCATGAAGCCGAAAAGGCAGTTGCCCGGCAGTCTTTGCTGCTCAGGAGCTTGCCAGAGCAACATGTAGATACGTTACTGAGCCAAGCCATCTGGCGCGAATACGACCGTGGGGAAACCATCTTTCTGCAGGAAGAGACGGCTCAGGCCGTTCACGTGGTTCTGGCTGGGTGGATCAAACTGTTCCGGATGTCTCCGTCCGGTGCCGAGGCAGTGGTCAGCGTTTTCACCAAGGGCGAAAGCTTTGGCGAGGCGGTGGCGTTGCGCAATATGCCCTATCCGGTCTCTGCCGAGGCCGTGTCGCGTTGTCAGGTGATGCATATCCCGATCCCTGTGCTGATATCTCTGATGAAGGAAGACCCCGAAATCGGTATCTCGATACTGGCGGCAACGTTTACGCACCTGCATTCACTGGTTGCACAGTTGGAACAGCTGAAGGCGCAGACCGGGGCGCAGAGGGTGGCCAAGTTCTTGCTGGGCCTGTGCGATCGCGATAGCGGCGCCTGCGAGGTGGTGCTGCCCTATGACAAGATGCTGATCGCCGGACGCCTTGGAATGAAGCCCGAAAGCCTGAGCCGCGCGTTTTCGCGCCTCAAGGCAACCGGAGTCGTCATCGACCGCAACCACGCGCGGATTTCAGATGTCACTTCTCTTCTGGAATATGCTGAAAGCGACCCGATGGACAAATGACCGGACTGTCCTGTCACTTCGCTGATTAAGCCTGAACTTTGTCTTCCCATCATGCAAGTTTCTTACATGGCTTCGACCCGTTTTGAGCCGGGGCCCTGTGCACAAGTTCCATTCCGGAAAATTTGGAACCGTTGCGAGGTACTGAACAACCCGTCAAGCAATGGCTGCGCAGGCTCTCTCGGCCCATGCACGCCCGGCGGGTGATAGCTGCGAACCGATCCGGCGCAGGACCTCGGCGTTGTATGCGTTCAGCCAGCTTTGTTCCGCTTGGGACAACTTGTCAGCAAGCAGCATATCAGTCTGGATCGGTATCCATGTGAGGTTGGAAAACGCCATGAAGCCATCGTCCTCTTCGACGATCTCGAACAGGTTTTCGATACGGATGCCAAACCGGCCCATCTCATAAAACCCCGGCTCGATGGACAGGATCATACCCGGCACAAGATCCACCGGGTTGTATGGCTTGCCTATACGCTGCGGGTGTTCGTGTACGGAAAGGCGATGCCCGATGCCATGTCCGGTTCCGTGATCATAGTCCAACCCCAGATCCCACAAAGGGCGGCGGCAGATGGCGTCGATGTGGTGGCCCTGTGTGCCGGGTGGAAACCGCAGTGTTGCAAGGGCGTGGAACGCTTTAAACACGGCGGTATAGGCGCGGTCATACCCATCCGGCCTGACCTTTCCGAAGGCAAAGCTGCGGGTGGCGTCGGTTGTGCCGGTCTCATACTGGCCGCCGGAATCCAGCAGATATGTCCCTTCAGGGTCAATTGTTGCCGCATCCTCCGGAATAGTCGCGTAATGGCACATGGCAGCATTCGCACCCGCGGCCGAAATGGTATTGAAGCTTTCCTCAAGATACCCGGCACGGTCGCGGCGGCAGGACTGAATTTTGTCTTTTGCTTCAAGCTCGGTCACTTGTCTGTTGAGAGTGGCTCGCGCGGGGACCTCAGCATGTAGCCAACCACAGAACTCGGTCCACGCGATGGCGTCTTCAACGTGACAAGCACGCAGGCCTTCTATTTCCGTTGGATTTTTCCGGGCCTTGTACAGCGTCAGCGGACTGCTGGCCGCTCGACCTTGTGCAGATGACCGGTCGAGGGCCAGACGCACCGCAGCCGGGGAAAATTCGGCATCGTATTGCACGCACGCGCCACGACCCGACAACTCCGAAAGGGTCGGTAGAAATGCTGCTGGCGGATGCAGCGTCACGGTGTCGGGCAGATGATCGCAGATTTCTGGGCTGAATTTTTTGGTTTCGACGAACCAGTCAACCTGACCCGATGAACGCGCCAACAAAAAAGACTGTGGAACCGGACAATAAGCCACATCCGAACCGCGCACATTGAGAAGCCATGCTATGTTGTCCGGCTGTGTTTCCACCAGCAGATCGACCTCGCCGCTTTGCAGGGTTGCGACAAGCTGAGAGATCTTTTCATCCGCGCCTACACCCGTGAATTGTGTCGGAAAGGCAGAGATGATGCCGTTGGGCGGCGCGGGCTGATTGGGCCAGATCGCGTCAACAGGGTTGTCTTCAACGGCGACAAAACGGGCGCGCGATCCATTCAGCGCATCCGTGAAGCGGTCATGCAAAACGGGCGGCAGGTGCATGGCGTCAAACCCGACGGACCAGCCCTGTTCGGCAACGGTGGCCAGCCAGAATTCAGGCGGCTCGTCGTGCAGATGGTGATGCGAGAACAAAGGTTCCGGGCATTGATTGGCAGCCTGAACCACATATCGTCCATCAACAAACATGGCGACAGTGTCACCTGTCACGATGGCCAGTCCGGCAGTACCGGTGAAGCCGGTCACATAGGCCAGCCGTTCGTCATGCGGCGCGACGTATTCGGCCTGATGCGCATCGTAGCGGGGCAGAACAAATGCATTAAGACCACGGGTGCGCATCTCGTCGCGCAGGGCTGAAACGATCCGAGCGCGGTCAGGCATGGGCGTTGATCTCTTTGACGTGGTGGCAGGCGACCCGGCCGCGATTTTCGAACGGCATCAGGGCAGGAGTATCGGTCCTGCAAATCTCGGATGCGTGGCGACAGCGGACATGGAACGGGCAGCCCGATGGCATGTTCAGGGGCGAGGGCAACTCTCCTTCAAGCGGGATGGCCTTGCCCCGATCATCCGGGTTCAGGGATGGCGCGGCAGACAAAAGCGCCTGACTGTAGGGATGGGCAGGGGCGGAGAACAATGTCTCGCTATCGCCGATTTCGACGATCCGGCCCAGATAGATCACCGCCACGCGATTTGACACATGCCGCACCAGTCGCAGGTCGTGAGCCACAAACAGGATGGTCAGGCCCAGTTTTTGCTGCAGGTCCAGCAGCAGGTTGACCACCTGCGCCTGCACCGACACATCCAGCGCCGAAACCAGTTCATCCGCAATCAGCACTTCGGGCTCGACCGCCAGTGCGCGGGCAATGGCGATGCGCTGTCGCTGGCCACCGGAAAACTCGTGCGGCAGTTTGTGCTGAGCGTCCTGAGGCAGACGCACAAGGTCCAGCAGTTCGGCGACACGTGCCGGGATGTCCTCTTTGGTACGCATGTCATGGACCGCCAACGCTTCGGACAGAATCTGGCCCGTTGTCATGCGTGGGTTCAGCGAGGAATAGGGGTCTTGGAACATCATCTGAACGCGCCGGTTGTAACTGCGGTCGCCGCCTGCATCTTCGAAGATATCCTGCCCCTCGAAACGGATCGTCCCGTCACTGGGGCTATGCAATCGAACGATGCAGCGGGCCAGTGTGGATTTCCCGCAACCGGATTCGCCGACGACGCCAAGCGTTTCACCCCGGATAAGATCCAGGCTGACGCCATTCAGCGCCCGCACCACGCGACCCGGCCGGCCGGTGGCAAGATCAGAAAGGCTGCGACCCAGGGCAAACCGCTGATGCAGGTCGCGTATTTCGATCACGGCATTGTTCATGCGGCGTTTCCTTCGGCCTTGGTCACAGGGTTGAAGCAGGCCACCTGCCTGCTGTCCGCGATCACCGACAGAACCGGGCGGTCCTGCTGGCAGGGCTGGATGCAGGCCTCGCAGCGTGGCGCAAAGGCGCATCCCTGCGGAAGCGCGTCCAGAGATGGGGGAACACCCGGCACGGAATAAAGCGGCGTCCGAGGTGGAAGATTTTCCGGAACCGAACGCATCAGACCCACCGTGTAAGGATGGCGGGGTTCGCGCAGCACATCCCGAACCGGCCCCTGTTCGACGATCCGGCCTGCATACATTACCGCCACGTTGTCACAGGTTTGGGCGACCACGCCCAGATCATGAGTGACAAGGACAACGCCCATTTCCATCTCGTCCGCCAGACGCAGAATCAGATCGAGGATCTGCGCCTGAATGGTCACATCCAGCGCCGTAGTCGGCTCATCCGCCAGCAGCAACCTGGGGTTGGCGGCCAGTGCGATTGCGATCATGACCCGTTGGCGCATACCACCGGAGAACTGGTGCGGGTAATCCCTGAGCCTTTGCGCCGCCGAGGGGATACCGACCAGATCCAGCATCTCGACCGCCCGGTCGCGCCGGGCTTTCCCGGACAGATCCGTATGAGTGCGCAATGTCTCCTCCAGCTGCAGACCCACTGTCAGCAATGGGTTCAGCGAGGTCATGGGTTCCTGAAAGATCATCGCGATCTCGCGTCCCTGGACCTGCCGCAGAGCGCGGTCCGGCAGCGGCACCAGATCGCGGCCCTGCCAGCGGACCTGCCCGCTGACATCGCCATAACGCCGCGCCAGTCCGATGATCGAGCGCAGCGTGACGCTTTTGCCTGAACCGCTTTCACCAACCAGCCCCAGAACCTCGCCACGAGCCACGCTGAAGCTGACGTCGCGCAGGGCCGGCAGTTCCCGGCCGTTGCGGTGGAAAGTGGTGTTAAGCCCCTGAACCTCGAGGATGGGAGTTCGTTCAGTCATCTCTTATCCCCGTGGTCTCAGCAGATCGGCCAGCCCGTCGCCCAGCAGCGAAAAGCCAAGGCCCGTCAGAACGATAGCCAACCCGGGCATCAGGCTGAGCCACCATGCGGTCGAGATGAAATTGCGCCCCTCGGCGATCAGTACGCCCCATTCCGCCTGCGGTGGCTGCGCGCCCAACCCAAGATAGCCCAGCGACGAACCCAGCAAGATCACCAGCGCCATGTCAGTCATCCAGTAGACAATGACCGGGGTGATGGCGTTAGGCAGCAGGTGGCGGAAGATGATGCGCCGGTCGGAATAGCCCATGACGACCCCGGCGGCCGCATAGTCATTGCCCATCTGTGCGATCACCTCGGCCCGCATCAGACGCGCGTAATAGACCCAGTAGACCACAGATATGGCGATATACATGTTGATAAGGCCCGGCCCCAAAACGGCGACCACCGCGATCACCAGCACCAGAAATGGAAATGTGATGACCGCATCGACGATCCGACCAAAGATCAGATCGGCAAAACCCCGGTAATATCCGACCAGAGCTCCGATGATGACACCCGTCACCAGAGCAAAAACTGTGCCGAAGATCGCCATTTGCATATTGACCTGATAAGCCCAGATCACGCGGGACAAGCTGTCACGGCCTAGCAGGTCGGTGCCGAACGGGTGCTCCCATGATGGCGGCTGACGCACCGCCAGATAGTCAATTGCATTTGGATCGTAAGGAGCAAACGCTCCGGGAAAGATGGCCAGCAGGGTCGATAACCCGATGATCAGCAAACCGGCCACAAAACCCGGCTTGCGCAAGGCGGCGCGGGCAAGGGATGGGCGGTCGGCTGTGAAAGGCACGTCACTCATTGCAGGCGCATCCTTGGGTCCAGGCGGCTTTGGAACAGGTCCGTCATCAGAAAGACCAGCGAAACCAGAAGCGCGAAGGTCAGGGTCAGCCCCTGTATCAGCGGGTAGTCGCGCGCAAAGATCGCTTCCAGCATCAGCCGTCCCATTCCGGGCACCGCAAAGACAGTCTCGGTAACCAGCGTTCCGCTCATCAGATTGCCGATGGACAGGCCCAGCAGGGTGACCGTGGAGATCAGCGCGTTGCGCAACACGTGACGGCCAAGGATCAGGCGCGGCGGCAGACCCTTGGCGCGGGCGAACTGGACATACTCGGCATCCAGAACCTCGATAATCGCGCTGCGCAAGTTCCGCATGATGATGGCCGAAGTATAAAGCGCCACGGTCACCGAAGGCAGAAACAGGTGATAGAGACGCTCACCAAACGTGTCGCCATAGCCACCCACCGGGAACAGGCGCAACTGCGCCGCCAAAAAGGTCAGCAGAACCAGTCCGATGTAAAACACCGGCATCGACAGGCCGATCTGGAACACAGTGCGGATCACCGCATCGGGCCAGCGGCCGCGATTGAGCGCCGCGACAAAGGCCAGCGGACCAGCGATGATCAGGGATAGCACAACCGAGTAAATCGTCAAGAAAACCGTGATCGGCAATCGATCGGCAATGACGCCCACGACATCCGTCCGCATCAGGATCGAACGGCCCAGATCGCCCTGCAGAGTATTGGTCAGAAACAGCCAGAATTGCACTGGCATCGGTTCCGTCAGACCCAGTCTTTCCCGGATTGCAGCAATATCGGCGTCAGATGCGCGGTCCCCGGCCATGGCGATGGCCGGATCACCGGGCAACAGGCGCACCAGCATGAATATGATGATCATGACCAGAAAGAAGGTCGGGATCATCAGCAAAAGCCGTTTGAAGATGTAGGACAGGCTGGACAATTCGACGCTCCGCAAAGGGCCCCGCCGCAGGGTGCGGCGAGGCAAGGGATCAGCTCTTAGCGGCTGACTGTGGCTTCATCGAAGATGTTATTGCCAAGCGGGGTCTGAACATAGCCCTCGACCGCCGTCCCCAGCGCGACAGCGAAAGGTGTTTCATACATGAACAGCAAGGGGGCTGCCTCGGCATAAAGTGCCTGCATGCGGTCGAACTTGGCCTTTCGAGAGTCCGGGTCCATGTCTTTGGCGGCCTCTTCGAACAGGGTGTTGAACTCTGCGTTCTCCCAACCGGTGCCGACAGCCTTGGCAGTCGGTGTGTAGCCCAGCCAGCCGACAACCTGGCTGGGATCGTTCACATCGTTGACCCAGCCATAGGTGTGAATGTCAAACTCACCCGAGCGGTTCTTGGCCCCGCGCGTGGCGCCGTCGACCTGTTCGACCACCAGATCAATTCCCAACTCGCCCCACATTTGCTGAAGCGCGGCGAAAATTGTTGCGTCATCGGCGGATCCGGCCAGCGTGGTCAGAGTCACCTGCGTGCCGTCCGCGACCCCGGCATCCGCGATCAACCCTTTGGCTTTTTCAAGATCATAGCTATAGAGCGGGCTCAGATCGGCCGCATATTGCGTTGCTTTGGCCATCAGCGGTGAGCTCATGGGTTGGCCCGCACCGTGCAGAACCACACCGATCAGAGCATCCTTGTTGGTGCCATAGTTCAGCGCCTGCCGCACGCGGGGGTCTGCCAGCGGGTTGGGGGAACCGTCGGCGCGTGTCTCACGGGTGTTGATCGGCGAATAGATGATCCGTGTTGAAGGATATAGCTGCATGTTGATGTTCGGATCGGCCTCAAGCTCGGCCACGCGGCTGAACGGGATGAACTCGGCTGCATCCACCTCGCCCGCCTGGAGGCGCAAAATGCGGGTTGCATCATCGGGAACGATCTCGAAATGGACGCCGTCCAGATAGGGCAGGGCTTTGCCATCCGCGCCCATGCGCCAGTAGTTCTCGTTGGCGCAGAAATCCATGCTGGCACCCTGTTCAAAGCCGCACAGATAGAACGGGCCGGAGCCGACGCCTGCGCTTGTGGCCGCGAAAATGGCAGCGGATTTGTCCTGATCCGTTTCACCTGCGGCTGCGTCGAATGCGGCTTTCGAAACGATGGCGGTGTTGAATGTGGCCAACATCGACAACAAGGTGGGATCGGGGTCCTTCAAAGCGATGGTGATCGCGTTTCCGTCCGCGGACACCGTGTCAATCGATCCCAGCAGACCGGCCCATGGGCTCAGGTCAGGGTTGCGGGCGCGATCCAGCGAAAAGACCACATCCGCGCCCGACATGGGCGAGCCGTCAGCGAATTGGATACCTTCTCGCAGGGTCAGGGATACGGTCTTGCCATCCTCTGACACTGCATAGTCTTCTGCAAGCCCGGGTTCGACCGAGTTGCCATCGGGGCTGCTGCGCAAAAGCGTGTCGAACAGACTGCCAACCATCCAGATATCGGGGTTGCGGTCCGCGTAGATCGGATCGATCAGGCGCGATCCGTCATAGCGGGCAAAGTTCAATGTGCCCCCGCGTTCTTGCGCCAGAACGGGCAGCGCAAGCGTCGCGGCGACCGTGGCGCCCAATAATGTCTTCAGCTTCATCTTCTTCTCCTCCCGCAAGTCTTCTTGCTCCTGCGGAGGGACATTAAGCGATTCTTAGCTTTACTAAAGTTTTTTTTAGCAAAAGATGAAACTTTTTTAGAACGCGGCATTCCGGGACTGAGTTTTTCGCAGTCCTAACCGCTGTCTGGTGGCGCGGAATCCTTGATCGGAGAGGTTGTAACCCACAGTTCGACGGCCTCGGCTTCGCCCAGGACAACGGAATAGTGAGGCGTCGATGTGTCGTGATGAACCACGTCACCGGGTGACATGATAAAAACACGATCACCCAGATGGTATTCCAGTTGACCGGCTTGCAGATAGCAAAAGGCTTCACCGCTGTGGCACATACGTTCCGATATGTGCCCCGGCGGACGATGAACGATCTGCGGGTGGAACAGAGCGCCCAGAAATCCCGGCCCGAGTTTCTCGTAAAACCGCCCGCGCAAACCAAGGGAATAGGTCTGTCTGCTATCCTTGGCGACAAACTCGGAAAAGACCTGTGGAACGCTCAGCAGTTGTTCGATGGTTGTCTGCAAGGCCGCGGCAATTGCCATGAGAGAGGTTAAGGAGGGAGAGCTGAGCCCACGCTCGACCTGCGACAGAAAGCCTGTAGTCAGATCGGCTTTCTTGGCAACCTGATCCAGCGTCAGCCCCATCGCCTTTCGGCGTCGCCGGATCGCCTGACCCAATTCGGTCGGCTGCCCCTTGGTTTTTGCCCGCGTTGTCGGAGCTTGCATCCGGTCTCTCCTGCATTCCATTTGTTCTGACCATTGAACAGAAGAATGTGGGTAAGATCAAAATTTATTTTAGTGCTACTAAAAATCTGGCACCAAGTGTTGTCAACTTTGCTTCCTTGCCTTTTGAAAATCAAGAAACTCCCGTGAGATGGCTTGAGCCGCCATCTCCAACAGTCGGGCTCCGTCTGTAGGCGTGGCCAGCGCGGAATGGGATCCGACCCGCCCGTCCGGGAATTCTGCGCGGTGTTCATCGGGCGGCCCGTGACGGTCTCCGCTGTGATCACGCAGGTATTGAGGGGTCAGCTTTTGCGGCGGCTCATCGGTGCGTTCGTCGGATATGGCGCCCAACAAGGATTGCGTGATGGCAACTTCGGACGGGGTGGCGTGCATCCCTTCCCATTCTCCGTATAGCGTTCGCCGCAATGCGTTGACGGGTTCAGGCTCCCACCAGCTGCGGATGATCAAGGCGTTCGGGGGCAGGTCGGCGCTTATGGCCTGCAGCGGTGCAATGTTCGCACCATGGCCGTTAACGATGAAGACGCCAGAAAAGCCCTGCGCCAAAAGGCCTTCAATGATTTCCCTTGCGTAAAGGGTGAACACATCCGGGGTAACGGAAACCGTGCCGGGAAAGGCAGCGTTGAAGGGTGCGGGCGTGTAGGCCAGGGCGGGTGCCACGATCGCGTCACACAGATCAGCGGCGCGCAGCGCGACGGCCCGGGCACAGATCGTATCGGTCCCGATCCGCCCGATCGGCCCGTGCTGTTCGGTCGAACCGACAGGAAGTATAACGGCGCAGCCATTGCCAAGGCGGTCGTCAACTTCGTACCAGGTCATGTGTTCCAGTTGCATCAGGTGTCCTTACGGTTACGCGCGCTTTCCCTTTTTGTACCGGGGCGTTACGCTGCGTGCATGGAAGATTCCGCACCCATCGAAGGGGAAAAGCCCCGGCTGGATCAGGTAATCGGCGCAGCGGTCAAAACCCACAGGGTTCTGGCCGGCCTGACGATCGCCGAACTGTCGGCGCGCGCCAATGTCTCTCCAGCGATGATTTCCAAGATCGAGCGGGGACAGGTATCCGCTTCGCTGAGTTCGCTTGAGGCGTTGGCGAAGGCCACGGGCGTTCCGCTGATCAATTTCTTCGCCGGAACTGCCGAAGTGACGGATGTATCCTTTGTGGCCGCCGGCGAGGGCATGACGGTTCAGCGTATGGGTAGCGATTTTGGGCATGCGTTCAAACTGATCGGACGGGCGGAAGCCAGCCACGTGAGCTTCGAAAGCTTCCTTGTCACGCTTGAAGGCCCCTTGCCGCCGGGTCCGCTGTATCAGCATGAAGGGGCAGAGTTCGTGCATGTAACCGAGGGCGAAATGATCTTTCGGTGCGGCGAAGGCTTGTACCACATGCGCCCCGGCGACAGTCTGAGTTATGATTCCAGTACGACCCATGGGGCGGTTGAGCTTAAGACGGACAAGGTCAGTTTTATTTCGCTTCTGGCCAAAGCAGTGCCTGGCTAGACCGTCCGCTCCGGCCGGAGCGAACGGTTCTGAATATGGGGATCAAAGCCCCCATTTTTCCTTGTTGGCCTCAAAGAACCCCTGTGCCTTTTTCACTTTGATCCAGTTGTTCACGTAATTGATCCACACCTGATCGTCCTGTGGCAGCAGCATGGCGATGGGCGCAGGAGAACGCGCCTCGGCGCCCGCAACCGGGACAACCGGAAATTTGGCTTCCAGCGTCGCGCCTTCGATGTTGGACGTGATAAAGACGTCGGCACGTCCGGCCAGAACCTCCTGAAATCCGCGGGCAGGGGCCTCGACCACCTTGATATCCGCATTCGGGAACCATTCGCGCGCGCGTTTTTCGAATGTGGTGCCAAGGGTTGTTGCAACCTTGACGTCAGGCTGGTTGATCGAGTCGTAGCCGTTGAAACGGTCGGCCTTGTCCTTGGTCGTGAAAGGATAGAGTTCGACCGAGATGTAGCTTTCCGAGAAACCCGCAACCTTCATGCGTGGCGGCGAGATCGAAGCCGAACCGGTCATGTGGTATTTGCCCGAGACCACGCCGTTGACCAGCGTTTTCCAGTCGGTCGGAACAAACTCGACCTCGACCCCCAGGTCGTTGGCCAGCTCGGTCATGATGTCGATGTCATACCCTTTGTAGCTGTTGGTCGCAGGGTCGCGCAGGGTCATCGGATTCCAGTCACCGGTTGTGCCAACCTTCAGGACACCGCCATCAAGGATTTCGTTCAGCGCTGACTGGGCCTGTGCGGCCCCGGCAAGGGCCAGTCCGATGGCTGCCGCAGCGGCCGTCCTGAGTAGGTTTTTCATCTGAGTGCTCCCGTTGGTTGTTCATTGATTGCCGTTGTATACTAGCATTTTTGATGCTTGATTTAACGTCAAGTGCAACGTTAACCTCAAGAAAAATATTTCTTCCCAGGAAAACTTCATACCAAGGGAGCCCGGCCAGTGAGCGAAACGGCAATCGAACTTGTGAATGTCAATAAATGGTACGGCGATTTCCATGTTTTGAAGGACATCAATCTTAGCATCAAGTCGGGCGAAAAGGTTGTGATCTGCGGCCCTTCGGGGTCCGGCAAATCGACCGTGGTGCGCTGTATCAACCGATTGGAAGAACACCAGAAAGGCACCATCCGTGTTGATGGAATTGAACTAACGAATGACCCCAAATCCGTGACGGCCATCCGGTCAGAGGTCGGAATGGTGTTTCAGCAGTTCAATCTATTCCCGCACCTGAGCGTTCTGGAAAACCTGACCCTTGGCCCGATCAAGTCACGAGGAATGTCGCGTGCCGACGCCGAGGCTCGGGCGAGGCACTATCTGGAACGGGTTCACATCCCGGATCAGGCCGAAAAACGCCCCGGCCAACTGTCCGGCGGACAGCAGCAGCGCGTTGCCATCGCGCGGTCGTTATGCATGGAGCCCCGGGTCCTGTTGTTTGACGAACCCACGTCGGCACTGGACCCCGAGATGATTTCCGAAGTGCTCGATGTGATGGTGGAACTTGCGCAAGAAGGTATGACCATGGTCGTGGTGACACATGAGATGGGCTTTGCCCGCAAAGTGGCAGACAACATGGTGTTCATGGATGCGGGGCAGATTGTCGAGCAGGGCAACCCCGAGGAGTTCTTTGGCGCCCCCCGATCCGAGCGCTGCCAGAAATTTCTCAGCCAGATACTGCAACATTGAGGGGGCCAAACGCGATGATAAGAAACCTTCTTCTTCTCCTGTCGTTTCTGGCGCTTGCAGCTTGTTCCAGTTCTTCCACATGGGGATGGTATGTCATCAATCCGATGACCGAAGCGGGCTGGATCAATGTCAAATTCCTGATTTCCGGCATGGGCGACACAATTCTGATTTCAGTGATCGCCGCTGTCATTTCGATTGTTCTGGGGCTGATCGTGGCATTGCCGGGGCTGGCCAAAAGCAGGGGCTGGCGTTTGGTGAACCGGGTCTATGTCGAACTGATCCGCTCGATCCCGCTGCTGCCCATGCTGTTCTGGGTCTTCTACGGCCTGCCGATCGTTTTTCGTGAAATGGGCCTGAACATACCGATTGATCCGTTCTGGGGCGCGATCATCACGCTTGCCTTGTCCGACAGCGCATTTACGGCCGAGATTTACCGGGCCGGTATCCAGTCGATTGCCAAGGGGCAGACCGAGGCGGCCCAGACCATCGGCCTGAACTATCTTCAAACCATGCGCTATGTGATCCTGCCTCAGGCGATCCGGCGCATTTTGCCGCCGCTGGCGAACCAGTTCATCTACATTGTCAAGATGAGCGCCTTTGCCAGCGTCATCGGCATGCAGGAACTGACGCGGCGCGCGAACGAGCTGGTGGTGACGGAATACCGCCCGCTTGAGATCTATTCGCTGCTGATCCTTGAATATCTGATCCTGGTTCTGATCATCAGCGCCGGAGTGCGCTGGCTGGAACGCCGCATGGGATCGGACGAACGCGGCTGAAGGAGGACGACATGGACTGGAATGACTTCATGGCCGGGATTGAGGCCGACATCGCAACATATTCGAAAGAAGTGCCCGAAACGGTCAAAGGCTTTGGCATCATGGGGAAGGCCGCCAAGTCTAACGGCGCGCTCAGCGAAAAAACCAAAGAGTTCATGGCGCTCGGTATCGCAATTGCGACGCGCTGTGACAGTTGTATCGGCTTTCACGTCCGTTCTTTGGTGCGCCTCGGTGCCAGCCGGGAAGAACTGTGCGAGGCGCTGGCCATGGCGACCTATATGGGCGGCGGCCCGTCTTATGCCTACAGCGCCAAGGCGCTCAAGGCGTTCGACACCTTTTCAAAACAAGCTTAACGGCTGATCGTGATGCCCGCGCGGCGCGCCGTTGTTCTCAGCTGATCCAGCAAGTCCGCGTCGCGCTGAACGTATCGTGTTTCTGTTACAGTCAGCGCGCCGGGTGTTACCCGATCTTCGAACAGCATCATCGCCAATGCGGAACTGTCACGCACGGATGACCAGATCATGCCATCTGCGGCGGGATTGTCTTTCCAGATCAAGGCGGCAAGCTCCCGGCAAGTGGGATAGTTGCTTTCATCGTAGGTAAGCAGGTCAGCTTCAGCGATGCCCCAAGCGGCGAGTTCCGGCGTAAACAAACGAACCAACCGAAGTTCCCGCCTGGTCGTTAACCGGCTTGCTGCATAGTCATCAAGACGATTACGAGGGAATGTCTGATACTTGGCCGGACGTTCTCGGAACAGTGTTTCATAAGCCGCGCCATCAAATGTGGTAGCGGAGTAAAGAGTGGGAACTATTTTGCCCTCGAGATCCTGAAAGGGGGCGAAGCGGGACGTGCCGTAGCCGGGATTGAACTGATCACCATCCAGAACGTCTCGGTGCAGGCGAAAGACCTCTCGCCCGCTTTCCAGCGCAAAGTAGGGATGCTGTCCGGCCGAATTCGGAAGTATCACGCGCCGTCAGCCTGCCGGCGTTTTAAACGCGCGTGCAGCGGCATCGGCAACCCGCGCGTCACCGGCCTGAACAAGATCAATGGGCCGGGCACCATCCAGCGCGTTTTGGGGCGCGACAAGCCAAAAGGCCGTTTGCCAGGGAGTCAAATCCTGCGGAAGCGCCGCAAGCACGTCCACCAAGGTCGCATAGGGCCGCCCATCAGCATTAAATTGGAACGCCGGATACAGGTCCTTGCCCTGCAGTTTGACCGAAAAGATCTTTCCGGCCTTTTTCCAGTCGTTCGCCGTGGCTGACTTGTTTCTCGATGTGCTGCCAGACATGGCATGGATCTGAGCGCTTGTAAGGACCTCAAAATCGCTCAGGAACTGAGCGCGCAGCCGGGCGTTGTCTTCGTCAATCTTTGCCTCGACCTGATCGAACGCGTCCGTGTCGAGATAGGCATCGATCATCGCGTCAATACGCTCCTGAGCGCGCTCCAGCTTTCGTCTGGCAACCGAGGATGCGATGAGATGAAATGTCCTGGGCGACATGTCCCGAACACCGCTGATAAGGATCAGGGATTTGTCCTTTTGGGCAAGCCGAACCGCTTCCTGCGCGGAAAGATCGCGTTCGGTATCTTCTGCGACATCATAAAGATGAAGAATCCTGGACATCACAAGCTTCCTTATATTTCATATATGACAATATAGATAAGAAGTATCAGAAAACAAGCATTGCGAAGCCGTTGTCGTTGGCCAAAGCGAGTACCTAAACGATACACCCCCACGTTATTAACA
Source organism: Ruegeria sp. D1(2025) (assembly GCF_056536425.1). Lineage (NCBI taxonomy): Bacteria > Pseudomonadati > Pseudomonadota > Alphaproteobacteria > Rhodobacterales > Roseobacteraceae > Ruegeria > Ruegeria sp. D1(2025). The sequence continues at coordinate 169,149 of NZ_JBQFPO010000009.1, forward strand.
TAATCATGATTATGCGGGATATCCCGACGAACGCCATTTAGAGTTGTATTTTCATAAAACCACGGGAAAACGAAACGTTAGCTACTGCCGTGACGCATGCATTTCGCGTTTCCGGTTGCGCGTGCGTACGGTCGCCTCTTCTGAGCCGTCGTGATATGTGCCGAACCACTTGTCCCAGGGCATTTCCGCGTTGCCGTAGTTGCATTCGTAGTATCGATGATGCAACTGATGAAAAAAGGCACCGATCAGGAGTGCTTTGCGGTCGTGGGCCCAAATCGCCTCGTAACCTGAATGAGATGAAGCGGCGCCCAGCATCAGCCAATATCCCAGAAAGATCATGTGAACCGGATGACTTGGCAATACCAGAACGATCAGGATCGCGCTGAGGTAGCCGAACGCCTCGACCGGGTGCATCGACATGCCCGACCAGGGTCCGGTGTTTACGTTGCGGTGATGAACGGCGTGAACATGTCTGTAAATGAACGGTTGATGCAGAAAAAGATGCACCATGTAGAAATGAAAACTCTGCCATATGGCGAGTATCGGAAACAGTAGAACAAACCAGACCGGATGAGCGTCAAAGCTAAGCGTGGCGACGTAACCATTGGCATACATCCAGCGCAAAAAGCACTCGAGCGCCGACAGGATCGTGGCACCGTAGACCAGCGAATAGTACATATTGTCCCAGGTCTGATAGCCGAACTTATAAAGCGAATTCTTGCGCTTCATGTAGGGTCTTGGGTCGTATTTCAGCAGCTTGCCCTGCCCGTCAATTCCGTAGAACCAGAAATGCAGCCCACCTGCGACAATGATCAGCAGAGCCCAGTTTCGGATGAAAACCCATGACATCCACCCGAACGCGAATTGCGTTTGTTCGGGGCCAACGGGTTGCATCCAGAACGCCACGACAAACGACAGTGCCAAATAGATCGAACGATCGGAAACCTGCAGGTAATTCTGCCAAAGCCACTTAGCCAGAACACGAGGTTTCGGCGGCCAATGCCAATATGGCGCGTGGTTCACCGGCAATTCAGGGTGCCAGTGCCACTCGCGGCTCATCGGACCAGGCTCGGGGCGATGGGCGGCATTTGCCGTTGGGTTGGTGTCCGCTGTCGTCATGTCCAATCCCCTACTCGCGATTTAGCAGCACCAGTTTGCCGGACAGAATGGCACTGGCGGCCTCAGCTATGATATGCCTGAGCCGGTTCAATGCCCGACGCCTTAAGGTCATTCAGCGGCTTTCAGCGCCTTGCCCTGCGGGATCACCTCATAGCCGGGCTCTTCGGGTTCATCGTCTTCCATCTCGGGCGGGAAGCCGGGTGCAAGGATCTCCAGGCCTGTGACCTCTTCCAGGCGCCTGATTATGTTGGGCGACAACTCACGTTCGCCAAAACGTTCGATCCCGTCCTCGAAAATCTGAACCAGCATGGGCGAGATTTCCAACGGGACGTTGTGGCGGTCGGCAACCTGCTGGAACAGGCTCACGTCCTTTTTGACCAGATCCATGGTGAACGAGATGTCGCGTGATCCGTTCAGGATGACCTGACTCTCGGTCTCATGAACAAACGATGTGCCGGAACTGATCTTGATCGCTTCATAGGTGGTATTCAGGTCCATACCTGCGGCTTTGGCCGTGACCAGAGCCTCGCAGCAGGTCACCAGATTGGCTGTGGCCAGATAGTTCGTCAAAACTTTCAGGACCGAAGCCGACCCCAACTCACCGGTATGCAAAATACGGCGGCCCATGGTCTTGAGGAACGGCGCGATACGCTCGAACGTTGCGCGATCACATCCCGCAAAGATCGAGATATTTCCTGTCGCCGCGCGGTGGCATCCGCCTGAGACCGGGCAATCCACTGCCGCCCCGCCCCGCTCCATCACCATGGCCCCCAGGCGTTTGACTTCAGCCTCATCCGTGGTGGACATCTCCATCCAGATTTTGCCGTCGGTCACTTCAGGCAACATCTGCTGCATGACGGCGTCCGACGCAGCAGGCGACGGCAGGCAGGTGATGACCGCATCACAATCCCGCATCAGTTGCGCCGGTCCTTCCGCCTTTTTCGCACCACGGGCCACGAAGGCATCAACCAGTTCTTCGTTCAGATCATGGACTGTCAGGTCCATACCATTGCGCAGCAGCGAACCCGAAAGCTTGCCGCCGACATTACCCAGACCAATAAATCCAACTTTCATGAGCGCGTTCCCCAGGGTATCCGGTCTGATCAGGCCGGTGAAATTTCCGTTTGCGCACCGATTTAGCGACGTTGAAGCGAAAAAGTAAAACGAATAAAAAGAGCAATAATCACAATTTTTCTTTGGTGCTGAACGTGTCCAATTCCCCAAATCTTGTCTGGCTCAGATCGTTTGAATGCGCAGCGCGGCATATGAGCTTTACGGCCGCAGCGAAGGAACTGGGTATAACGCAAACGGCGCTCAGTCTGCATGTCCGCTCGCTAGAGGCGCAGTTGGGGTGCAAGCTTTTCTTTCGCGCGGCCAGAAACCTGAGCCTGACAGAGGTCGGACAGGCCTACGCCTATTCCGTGCGGCGCGCGCTAAGCGATATTACGGTATCGACCGCCAGCCTTTTCGGGTCCGGAAGCGCGCAGGTTCTAACCGTGCGGGCTCCGATCTCGACAGCGACGCTCTGGCTGGCACATAGGCTGCCGAAATTCACCCGCAGCCAGCCCGATGTATCCATTCGGCTGGTCTCGAACATTTGGGCGGATTCGGCTGGTCGCGAAAACGTGGATGTCGAGTTGCGCGTGGGGGTTGGTGACTGGCCTGATGCGCGAACCCGAAAAATCTCCACCGAGCGTATCGTACCTGTCGCGGCGGGTTCGGCATCGGGGCAAAGCATTCCGGTTGCCGAACTCCGCAAGCAACCGCTTGTGCAGATTCTGGGATTTCAGGACATGGGGCAGAAGTATTTCGAAGCGTTGGGCATATCGTATTCTGAACCCTTGTCCCCCTACTCCGTCGATACAACCGTCGCCGCGATCGGCGTCGTTGCGGCGGGCGGAGGGTACGCAATGGTGCTGGAAAGGTTCGCGCAAACCGCGATCGAGTCCGGACAGGCCATCGCAATTGTCGGCGATGCGGTCCCAATCAATCAATCCCACTTTCTTGTTGAGACAAGCGGAACAGGCGCAAACGAGCCTGTTAAGCAACTGTTCGAAACCTGGCTTGAACAGGAGTTTTCAGAGCATCAATAGGCATGACCCTAACCAGATCAGATGTGAAAAAACTGGCTTTCAATCGCTGCGGCAAGATCCGTTTTCAAGTGGGAGGTCGGATCTGAATTGCCACGAGGGGGAAAAGCAACTGCATGCCGCAGCGATTGAGTGTGAGCGGCGTCAATGCCAGTGGCTATGTGAACTGACGTTTGATTGAGGCCAAAATATGGCCCATTCTACTAATTCTTTAATTTGTCAAAAATTATAACAATGACAGTGCTTTAAGCGATTTCACCATTTACTGTCAGAACGATATTTCGGGGCCGGATTTTGCCCCGCGAATGATCAAACGATCTGGGTGCTGTGCGAGATATTTTTAACAATCATATAGTTTTCCAGACCCTCGGTCCCGCCTTCCCGGCCGTATCCACTGGATTTGACCCCGCCAAAAGGTGTTTCCGGCAATGATGCTTCCAGCGTGTTGAAGGACAGGTTTCCGGCTTCGACTTCATCGGTCATCCGGTCAATATAGTCGGCCCTGTTTGAAAACCCGTAAGCGGCAAGACCAAAAGGTGTCGCATTCGCCTTGGCTATGGCTTCGTCCAGTGAAGCGACCGGATTGATCACGGCCAGCGGGCCAAATGGCTCTTCTTGCATCACGCGGGCGTCGTCAGGCACATTCGTCAAAACGGTCGGCGCAAAGAAATAGCCTTTGGCTCCGATCCGACCGCCCCCGGTGCAGATCGTTGCACCGGCATCACGGGCATCTTCCACAAGTTCGCTCAGCGCGGGAACGCGGCGGTCGTTTGCCAGCGGCCCCATTTCGATACCCTCTTCCACTCCGTTCCCTACGACAGTGCCAGCGGCCCGTTCAATGAACGTGTCCAGGAATGGCTTGTAGATGCTTTCGTGCACAAAAAACCGGGTCGGCGAGGTGCAGACCTGCCCTGCATTCCTGAATTTGCGGACCGCGCCGCTAAGTGCGGCTTTTTCAACGTCTGTATCTTCACAGACGATGACTGGCGCATGCCCGCCCAGCTCCATCAGGACGCGCGTCATGTTCTCCGAGGCGAGCGTCGTCAGGTGGCGCCCGACCGCTGTTGACCCGGTAAAGGCGACAAGCCGTACAGGATCCTGCCGGATAAGATGGCTTGATATCTCCGCAGGTTCACCAAAGACAAGGTTCAGGACACCCGGTGGCAAGCCGGCGTCGTGGAAGGCGCGCGCGATATGCATGGCACCTGCCGGAGTTTCCTCAGCCGCTTTCAGGATGATCGAACACCCCGATGCCAGCGCGCCTGCAATCTTGCGTGCCGGCTGGCTCATCGGGAAATTCCAGGGCGACAGGCCAAGAACCACCCCGATGGGTTGGTGGTGCACAACATATCGAACACCGGGCGCCGAGGGGATGACGCGGCCATAGGTACGCATGGCCTCGCCCGCGTCCCATTCGAAAAACTCGCAGCCGCGGATCACCTCAAGCCGGGCCTGTGCCAGCGGCTTTCCATGCTCGGCAGTGATTGAGCGGGCAATCTCCTCCTGGCGGTCGCGCATCAGCGCCGCAGCCTTGATCATGATGTCCGCACGGTCGCGTGGGGCCGTGCGACGCCAAACGCGAAACCCCGCTTCGGCCGCAGCCAGCGCGTCATCCAGATCGGACCTGCCCGCTTTGGGAAGCCTGCCGATTTCCTCTTCCGTCGCAGGGTTCAACACGGGAAGGTCGTCTGCTGCCTTGCGCCACTCACCGCCGATATAAAGTTTCAGGTCCGGATAAGTGCTCATGGCGCCCTCGCAGGTTGCAATTCAGCTTCAGGGTCTCATTTCCGCTGGCATCACCTCAACTGAATTGAAGAAATACTGATATCCGATTGCGTGATATCTGCAGGGATGGTTCAGATGTCCCCTGCTGCCGCGCGCAGGGCATCCAGAAATGTGCTGCTTGCCGGGGACAGACTGCTTTCCCCTCTGTGAGACACGCCAACCGGGCCCGCACCAAATGGGACAGCCCAGTCCAGGCAGGCCAGCAGGCCACGGTCGATATCCAACGAGGCGACATGGGCCGGCATCAGCCCGACGAAATCGTGAGATCGCAACAGGGACCTGTTTGCAAGATAGGAAACTGATTCAATTGAAACACCCGGCTGGTACTGATCCTGTCGCACGAAATACTGGTCGGTCTGGCGGCGCAGAGTGGTTTCGACCGGCGGAAGTATCCAGCCAAAGCGTCTGAGTTCTTCGAAAGTGATGTTCGGCTTGCCGACCAAAGGATGCTGCGTTCCCGTCACGGCCAGTACCCGTTCATCAAAGAACTTTTCCTGCGTAATCCGTGCCCGGTGGCGATGACTGGGCAGACGACCAACAACCATGTCGATCTCGCCCGACAAAAGCGCAGGCATCAGCACTTCGTTTGTCCCCTCGACAATTTTGACCGCGACTTTCGGGCGGTCTTTCAGCAGCCGTTCGACAGCGCGTGGCAGCAAGGTTGGTGACGCCGCCAGCAGGGTACCCACCACAACCCGACCGCTATTGCCTTCGTTCAGATCATCCAATTCCTGAGCGGCATTTGAGACCTGCGCGAAGATCAGCTTACCATGGCGGATCAGCGCTTCACCAAACACCGTGGGCACAACGCCGCGATTGGTCCGCTCAAAAAGCTTGACCTCGAAATCCAGTTCCAGGTCCTGAATCATCTTGGTGGCGGCAGGCTGCGAAATGCCCAGATCGCGCGCCGCGTTCTGGATGCTGCCCTGCTGGCCGACCGCAACCAGCAGACGCAACTGGCGCAGCTTCAACCGCGTCAGCGCGCGCTCAACGATGCGGGTATGATGTGCGACCATGAAGGCCCCTCAGATACTGATCGCTGCGGGCTGTCTTTCGATGGCGGCAATCGCGCTCATGGCAGCCAGAGCCGAACTGCGCGGGTTGTCCGGCAGCGCCTTTCCTTCGATCCTGAATGTGAAGGTGCCAAAACTGCCGCGCGCCTCGATTTCGTGGATATTGGCATTAACAGCCGGATCGGCGATCAGTTCAACCCTTGTCTCGTCAAATCCCAGCCCCGCCAACGCTATGGCCGCTGCCACGTTGGCGTTCTTTGGATAGGCCACGGCTGCTTGCCGGGCAGTTCCGCAAAAATGTACTGCCGCTGATTTTAGGTCGTCCAGCTTCAATTGTTCTTCTGCAGCTGAACCGCGCCATCCCGCCGGGGGCTTGCTGCCGCGATAGATGACCTCGGTCAGCCCCCCTACCCTTGCGGCGGACAGACAATCCAGTGCGCCGATTGCCCCGCTGGCAAGGCGCAAATGCGAATGACCGTTACGCGCCGCCAGTGCCAGCGCCTGTTCAAGATCAGGGTCAGCCAATGCGCCGACTGACAGTGTTACCAGGTCGATGCCCCGTTCCAGAATGGCGGCTCCGTGTGCTTTCAGGCCCGCATGGCCCGCGCAATCGACCATCAGATCGATCCCGCCGGGCAGGTCTGAGACGCAGGTAACACGGGATGGACCGGCCTCCTTTCCGTCAAGTCGCCGTCCGGGTGAAACCAATATGGCATCAGGCCCTTCGCCTTTTTCAAGCAAGTGCTGTGCCACGTAACGCCCGATAGCGCCTTCGCCGATAATGCCGATTTTCATAGAGCCTCCAGATGCAGCCTTAACCTATCCGAAACTGCAGGCTCTCTGTTATCGAAATATTGGATATCCACATCCGCCCAATGCGCTTGGCTTTGTGCGTTTGACGGAACCAGAGTGTTTGCACGCTCGCGATCTGACATCTGACCTTCGGAATTTCTGCCCATGAAATATGCCAAACACGACGCCAAAGCCTATTCGCGCGAAACCATGCGGGGGATCTGGGCAGCCGCGTTGAACCCGTTCAATGAAGACCTCAGCCTGAACGAGACCGGATTGCGCCGGAACATTCGGCACTGGATCGACGATCTGCAAATTCAGGGCCTGTTCATCGCAGGCAAACAGGGCGAGTTCTGGTCGATGTCGCTGAACGAACGCAAACGCAACATGACCATCGCCGCCGAGGAATGCGGGGACAAGGCCGAGACGATCATGTCGATCTCGGATCAGAACGTGGACACCGTGCTGGAGCTTGGACGGCATGCTCAGGACTGCGGTGCGGATTATGTGGTGGTCCACGCCCCGATGCTCAGCTTTTGTCACGACCGCGACGAGGTTTTGTACAATTACTACAAGTATATCTGCGACCGCCTGGATATCGGCATCGCCATGTGGAGCCATCCCGACAGCGGGTATCTGATGCAGCCCGAAACCTGTGCGCGTATTGCGGAACTGCCCAACATCATGGCCATCAAATACTCGGTCCCTCGGGACATGTATGCAAAACTGACGCGGATGGTGGGTGACAAGATCCTGGTGTCCACGTCTCTGGAAGACGACTGGCTGGACAATATCGAGGAGCTGGGCTGGCAGCTTTACCTGTGTTCCTCGCCGCCCTACCAAATCCAGACGGCGAACGACTTGCGTATGCACGAATACACTGAGTTGGCATTTGCCGGAAAGTTCGACCAGGCCCGGCGCGTGCGTGACAGTCTTGATCCGGTCCGAACCGCGATCAAGCGTACCAAGCCTGGCGGAAAACCAACCGCTCACGGTAAATACTGGCAGGAATTGCTTGGGCAGGTCGGAGGCCGCGTGCGCCATCCCATGCTGGAACTGACCGAGGCCGAAAAAGCCGCCACAAGCGCAGCGTTCGAGGATTGCGGCCTTCAGCTTTGATCAATCTGATATCAGGTTAATGGATACCGACATTCCCAGAAACAAATATTTCTTTCATACTGCTTGTCCTAGGCTTTTTAACGGCACGATATAGTGTTTCTGTGCCCCAAACACCGGTCAGGCAGGAGAAAGCACATGGGACAACACCCGACGCTGAAACCCTTCAATTTCAAGAAATGGGTGGAAGACAATGCTGACAAACTGCGCCCTCCGGTTGGCAATCAGTTGCTGCACAAGGAAGGCGACATGATTGTCATGGTCGTTGGCGGCCCCAATACACGTGTCGATTTTCACGATGATCCGGTTGAAGAATGGTTCTTTCAGCAAAAGGGCGACATGATGCTGAAGATCGCCGACAGCGGCAAAATCTACGATGTGCCGGTGCGTGAAGGCGAGGTTTTCCTGTTGCCGCCTCATGTGCGTCACGCGCCGCAGCGCCCACAGGAAGGATCGATCGGCATCGTGGTCGAAGCCCCGCGTCGGCCGGGGATGAAAGAAGGGTTCGAATGGTTTTGCTTTAACTGCGAAGGCCTTGTGCATCGCGAAGAAGTTGCGCTTGATGGCCCCGAAGGGATCGTCACCGCACTGCCAAAGATTTACGATGCTTTCCATAACAGTACCGAAGCTCGAACTTGTCCGAACTGCGGAACGCTGCATCCCGGAAAGGGTAAGCCGCCTGCGGACTGGGTCCAGCTCTGAGCTGAACCGGAACAAAACAGGGAGAATACAATGAACTACCTTCACAAAGCCCTTTGCGGCGCGACTGCTGCGGTTGTGACTTCTTTTTCCGCAACGATTGCGCTGGCAGATGAGTTTCGCCTGGGTCTGATCACGCCACCGCCGCATATCTGGACCAAGGCGGCCGAGGCATTTGGCGCAGACTTGTCGGAAGCCAGCGGTGGCGCGCATAGCGTGACAGTTTTCCCGGCGCGTCAGTTGGGCAACGAAGCCGAGATGCTGCAGCAGCTGCAAACAGGTGCTTTGGACATGGCGTTCATGACAGTGGCCGAAGTGTCCAACCGCGCCAAGGATTTCGGCGCGTTCTACGCCCCGTATCTGGCCAGCGATATCGGCCACGCGGGGCGCATCCTGCGCAGCGATGGCGCACGCAGCATGCTGGATCAACTTCCTGCCGAGGTCGGTGTCGTCGGCACCGGGTACGGCATGGCCGGCCTGCGCCAGATCGTTGCCCGGGGCGACGTGAACTCGGCAGAGGACCTGGCCGGTCTCAAACTGCGGATCACTCCGTTCGAGCCTATTCTCGACTTCTACAACGCCGTTGGTGCGGCCCCGACCCCGATGCCCCTGCCCGCCGTTTACGATGCGCTGGCCAACGGTCAGGTCGATGCCATCGACATGGACGCAGAACTGATCTGGGTTCTGAAATATTACGAACATGCCGACACCGTCGTGCAGTCGGACCACATGATGTTCCCGATGGTTGGTCTTGTGTCCGCCAAGGTCTGGGCCGGTCTGTCCGAAGAAGACCGCACCATGATCGGTGAACTGATGGCCCGTCACGTGGACAGTACCATCGACACCTATGTTGCCAAGGAACAGGAATGGCTGGATCAGGTGAAAGGCACCGGCAAAACATATGTTCAGGTAGACAGCTCATTCTTTGGTGATGCCATTGATCAATGGAACCAGACCTGGGCCGGGAAATCAGGTGCGCTGGATCAATTGCGACAGGTTGCTGCGGAAACCGCCAACTAATACGGTACTCATGCAATTGGGGCGCAGGTGATTTGCGCCCCTTGTTTTGAGGAGTGAGCGCAATGATCCGGCGGATTTCTGCAGCATGGGCGCGTGCTGAACTGTGGCTCGCGTCTTTTCTGGCCGCCGCCATATCGGTTCTTATCCTGCTGAACGTCGTGACACGGAGCCTGGGGTCCGCTCTGTTCTGGGTGGATGAACTGGCGATCTATGCCATGGCCTGGATGACCTTTCTCGGCGCATCCGCGGCGCTGCACTATGGTCACGCGGTGGCCGTCACGATCCTGACAGACTCCCTGCCCCCTTTGCTTCGTGATCTGACGGCACGGCTTGTTGACCTGATCGTTCTGATCTTTGCCCTGTTCATGATCTGGTTCTGTTGGCGCTGGTATTCACCTCTGGAACTGGCGCGGCATGGGTTCGACACCAAGCAGTTTCAGGGAGCGACTTTCAACTTCATCTACGCGGAACCGACAACAACGCTGGGCGTTCCGAAATACCTGGTCTGGATGGTCATGTGGCTGTTTGCGCTGGGGGCAACGCTGCACAGCGTCGCAAATCTGACCGCCCCCCGTGCCCCTCTACCCGAGGCCAATGCATGACGCCTCTGATTTTTGCCTTCAAGCTGCTGATCGCGGTTCCCGTTGCGCTGGTCCTGTCGCTGACCGCAATCTGGTACATTTGGGAAAGCGGCAACACCGTTTTGTATGACAGCTTTGCCCAGAAGATGTTCTCGGGCCTCGAGAACTATGGGCTTCTGGCCATTCCTCTTTTCATGCTGACCGGCGAGATGATGAACGAAGGTGGCATGACCCGACGGCTTATCGATGCCGCCCGGGTCTTTGTCGGCGGCTTTCGCGGCGGGCTGGCCTATATCAACCTGCTGGCCAACATGTTCATGGCCGCCATCATCGGATCGGCCACGGCGCAGATTGCCGTCATGGCGCGGGCCATGACGCCTGAGATGGAGCGGGAAGGCTATGACAAGGGCTTTGCCGCTGCCACCACAGCCGCTGGGGGATTGCTGGCACCGGTCATTCCACCATCCATGATGTTCGTGATCTTTGGCGTTCTGGCGCAGATCCCCATCGGTGACATGTTTCTTGCCGGCATCCTGCCCGGACTGTTGCTGTCGATCTCGTTTGCCGTGGTGATCGCCCTGATCGGTTTCGCGCAGGGATTTCCCAAAGGCGCCTGGTTTACGCGGCAGGAATCGATTTCGGCCCTGCTTGCCTGTTTACCGGCGGTATTGATCCCCATGGCAATTATTGGGGGGGTTCTGTTCGGTATTGCCACGCCCACGGAATCCGCCGCTATCGCGTCCCTGATCGCGTTCCTGATTGGCTGGCTGATCTACGGAGAGCTTAAGCCCAAGGCGCTGCCCCAGATGTTCCGGCGCACGGCAATCAACGCGTCTATGATCATCTTCATGATTTCGGCCGCAAGTGTTTTCGGCTGGGTGATCATCTATGAGGCACTGCCGCAGAAGCTGGCGGTCCTGATCACCTCCATTACAGATGATCCATTCCTGTTCCTGCTGATCGTCAACCTGATCCTGCTGGGGGTCGGAATGTTGATCGATGGCATCGCGGCCGTCATTCTGATCACCCCCATCCTGCTGCCCATCGCAATGAACGACTACGACATCAGCCCCTATCAGTTCGGCGTCGTCATGTGCCTGAACCTAGTTCTGGGCCTGCTGACGCCACCGGTGGGTGTCGGGCTTTACATCGCATCTTCCATGAGCGGGGCCTCACCGGGTCGCATTTTGCGATCGCTCTGGCCCTTCTTGCTGGCTGTTGCAGCAATCCTGGTTCTGCTTAGCCGTTTCCCATGGTTTTCAACCGCCCTGGTCTAAAGCGGGACTATTCCAGTGACACCCACAGAACCTGCGCGTCTTCCTCGCTGGTGGATACGCATCCATGGCCCATGCTGCTGTCATAATAAAGCGAGTCCCCCGCCTTCATCGGCAGCGGGCGATAATGCTCCGAAACAAAGATCAACTCGCCCTTCAGGACATACATGAACTCTTCCCCGGAATGCCGGATCCAGTTGTCGAATTCGGATATGTCACGCGCCTTGATTGTCGCTACATAGGGTAGCATGCGCTTGCTGGTCAGTTCCGGGCACAGCAACTCGTGCATGTAGGTGGCGGTATGCCTGATCTCGCCCGTCCCTTTTGGGGTGAAGTCACGCCGCCCGGCGACCCCCGTCTGACCGGATTGCAGGAACAGCTGCGGCGGGTTCATATCCAGCGCCTGAGTCAACCGGCGGACAATATCGAAACTGGGTCGGGTCTGGTTGTTTTCAATCTTTGAAAGCGTCGAGCGACCAATGCCGGCGGCCCTGCCGGCCTCTTCCAGCGTCCAGCCCTTCTCACGGCGTGCATCCCGGATCGAGCGACCCAGAGCAGCTCCATCGTCCTGGTCCTGAAGTCCCGCGCCATCAGGCTGTAAATCGTCTGACATATTGAATCCCCCCACTTTCAGCAAGGATACATAGTTCCCGATTAGCCCTCAACATAACAAATCGGAAAAAAATGTTGCCTCAAGCATCCATTATCCACTATAGGAAACAAAATCCCCTGTTAAGGATTCGGATTTCGGAGGAGGAAATCATGTTCAGAACGTCTCTTGCAGCATCCGACCCGGTTATTGCGGCGTCGATTTCGCGTGAAGCTTCCCGTCAGGCTGAACAAATTGAGCTTATCGCGTCCGAGAACATTGTCTCGCAGGCCGTAATCGAAGCGCAGGGTTCAGTACTGACCAACAAATATGCCGAAGGCTATCCCGGTCGTCGCTACTATGGCGGATGCGAATATGTGGATGAGGTCGAGGTTGAAGCCATCGAACGGCTGAAGTCGATTTTCGGCTGCGAGTTTGCCAATGTGCAGCCGCATTCCGGCGCGCAGGCCAACGGTGCCGTCAAGCTGGCGTTGCTGAGCCCGGGTGACACGATCCTGGGCATGTCGCTGGATGCCGGTGGCCACCTGACTCATGGCGCGAAACCTGCGCAGTCGGGCAAATGGTTCCGTCCGGTTCAGTACGGCCTGACCGACGCGGGTCTGATCGACTACGATCAGGTCGCCGAACTGGCGCGCGCAGAGAAACCCAAGCTGATCATCGCGGGCGCGTCGGCCTATTCGCGCAAGATCGACTTTGCCCGGTTCCGTGAAATCGCCGACGAAGTCGGGGCGTGGCTGCTGGCCGACATGGCCCATATCGCGGGTCTGGTCGCGACAGGTCTGCACCCCTCGCCTGTCGGACACGCGCATGTCGTGACGTCGACAACCCATAAAACGCTGCGCGGTCCGCGCGGGGGCATCATCCTGACCAATGATGAGGCACTGGCAAAGAAGATCAATTCCGCTGTGTTCCCAGGCCTTCAGGGTGGCCCGCTGATGCACGTCATCGCAGGTAAAGCAGTCGCGTTCGGCGAAGCTCAGAAGCCGGAATTCAAGGAATACATGCAGCGTGTTGTCGACAGCGCCGAGGCATTGTCCAATGTGATGATGTCGCGCGGCTGTGACATCGTTTCGGGTGGCACGGACAACCATCTGATGCTGGTCGATCTTCGACCCATCGGGGTGAAGGGCAACGCGGCCGAGGCGGCGCTGGAGCGCGCCGGGTTCACCTGCAACAAGAACAGCGTGCCCGGAGACCCGGAAAAGCCGACGGTCACAAGCGGAGTACGCCTGGGCACCGCCGCCGGATGCAGCCGTGGCTTCGGTCCCGAAGAGTTCAAGAAGATCGGCCATCTGATCGGCGACGTTCTGGATGCGCTTGCACAGTCGCCGGATGGGGATGAAACCGTCGAGAAGGCAACCCGCGAACAAGTCCGCGCCCTGTGCGCGAGCTACCCGATCTACTGAGAGCAAGCCCATGAATACCTACGACCTTATCGTTATCGGTGGCGGACCCGGCGGCTATGTCGCCGCGATCCGCGCAGCTCAGCTGGGTCTGAAAGTGGCCTGCGTGGAAGGACGCGGGGCACTGGGCGGAACCTGTCTGAATGTGGGGTGCATTCCCTCCAAAGCCTTGCTGACCTCCTCGGCCAAATATGCCGAACTCTCCCATCTCTCCTCCCACGGCATTGCAGTCGAGGGGGCCAGCATCGACGTTGGCGCGATGATGGAGCGCAAGGACAAGATCGTAGGTGATCTGACCAAGGGCATCGCGTTTCTGTTCAAAAAGAACGGTGTCGATCTGATCGAAGGCTGGGCCAGCATCCCTGCCGCAGGTCAGGTCAAGGTCGCTGACGCGGTTCACGAAGCCAAAAACATCCTGATCGCCACCGGGTCCGAGCCGACCTCGCTGCCGGGTATCGAGATTGATGAGCAGGATGTCCTGAGTTCGACCGGCGCGATCGCGCTGGAGAGCGTACCCGAGCATCTGGTCGTAATCGGTGCGGGTGTAATCGGTCTGGAACTGGGGCAGGTCTGGGCGCGCCTGGGCACCAAGGTCACTGTTGTCGAATATCTGGACCGCGTGCTGCCGGGCATTGACGGCGAGATCGCCAAGCTGGCGCAGCGGGCCTTGTCCAAGCGCGGTCTGAAGTTCCAATTGGGTCGCGCCCTGAAGTCGGTTGAAAAAACCGGTACGGGCCTGACCCTGACCATGGACCGCGTCGGCAAGGACAAGGAAGAGGTGATGGAAGCCGACAAGGTTCTGATCGCAGTCGGTCGCCGTCCCGTTACCCGGGGTCTCGGGCTGGAAGAACTGGGTGTTGCTGTGAACCAGCGCGGTTTTGTCGAAGTCGACAGCAAATTCCAGACATCGGTGCCCGGCATCTACGCCATCGGTGACTGCGTGCCCGGCCCGATGCTGGCGCACAAGGCAGAGGAAGACGGTGTTGCCTGCGTCGAGATGCTGGCCGGGTTGGCCGGGCATGTGGATTACAACACGGTACCCGGCGTGGTTTACACGGACCCCGAGGTTGCGTCCGTTGGTCTGACCGAGGAGGCGCTGAAGGAGGCTGGATCGGAATATACGGTCGGAAAATTCGCCTTCATGGCCAATTCCCGTGCCCGATCGACCGGAGAAGCAGACGGCGCGGTCAAGGTTCTGGCCGACGCTGATGGCAAGATACTGGGGGGCCATATCTGCGGGGCGCATGGCGGTGACCTGATCGCCGAACTGGTGCTGGCCATGACCAAAGGCGCAACCGTCGCCGAGGTCGCCGCAACCTGCCACGCGCACCCGGCGATGGGCGAGGCTGTCAAGGAAGCCTGCCTTGACGCCATGGGCCGCGCAATCCACGCCTGAACCGGAGCAGCCAGATGACCATCCAGCTTCGCCCACGCCACCCGGAAAAGGCCAAAAAGGCCGACAGTGTCATACCGCGCAAACCGAAGTGGATACGTAAGAAAAAGATCGAAGGATCTGAGTATTACGAAACCCGCCGCCTGATGCGCGAGCACGATCTGGCGACCGTTTGCGAAGAAGCCGCCTGCCCCAACATCGGAGAGTGCTGGTCCAAACGCCACGCAACCATGATGATCATGGGCGAGGTCTGCACCCGCGGCTGTTCCTTCTGCAACGTGGCGACGGGCCGTCCTGAAGCTCTGGATGCGTTCGAACCTGGCCGGGTCGCGGCGGCGGTCAAAAAGCTGGGTCTGCGCCATGTGGTGATCACTTCCGTGGATCGCGACGATCTGGAAGACGGTGGGGCCGAGCATATCGCGCAAACGATCCGCGCCGTGCGTCATCAGAACCCCGGGACGACAATCGAGGTTCTGACGCCTGATTTTCTGGGCAAGGGCAAAGCCCCGGATGTCGTCTTCGAAGCGGCGCCGGATGTGTTTAACCATAATCTGGAAACCGTGCCGCATTTGTACCCGACGGTGCGGCCGGGTGCCCGTTATTATGCCTCTTTGCGGCTTCTGGACGAAGCCAAACGGGCCGAACCGGAAATCTTCACAAAATCGGGACTTATGGTAGGGTTGGGCGAAACAATTAATGATGTGCGCCAGGTGATGGACGATCTGCGCGCTGCCAATGTCGATTTCCTAACCGTCGGACAATATCTGCAACCGACCCCGAAACACCATCCGATTGACCGGTTTTGGTCACCGGAAGAGTTTGAAAAGCTAAAACAAATTGCCCGTTCCAAGGGCTTTCTGCACGTGTCGGCAACACCGCTGACCCGGTCGTCGTTCCACGCGGACGAAGATTTCGCTGCTCTTAAGCAGGCCCGCCAGCGGGCCGTCGCCAACGGGGCATAAACCTGACGCAAATGGGAGGGAAACCATGGAAGCGTTAAATTCAATCGTAGGAGCCATAAACGGCGTCGTGTGGGGGCCGCTGATGCTGGTTCTCATCCTTGGCGTCGGCTTCTTCCTGCAGGTCGGGCTGAAATTCATGCCGATCCTGCGCATTGGCACGGGCTTCAGCCTGCTGTTCAAAGGCCGTGAGGGTCAGGGCGAAGGGCAGATCAGCCCGTTCAACGCGCTGATGACCTCGCTGTCGGCAACCATCGGCACGGGTAACATCGCCGGTGTGGCCACTGCTGTCTTCCTGGGCGGTCCGGGCGCCTTGTTCTGGATGTGGATGACCGCCCTGGTGGGCATGGCCACCAAATACGCCGAAGCTGTCTGCGCCGTAAAATACCGCGAGCAGGACGAGCTGGGCAACTTTGTCGGCGGTCCGATGTACTACATCAAGAACGGTTTGGGCGCGAAATGGGCCTGGCTAGGCGTTGCTTTCGCCCTGTTCGGCGCGGTGGCCGCTTTCGGAATCGGCAATGGTGTGCAGGCAAACGGTGTGGCGCAGGTTCTGGAATCGAATTTCGGGCTGAACACTTCGGTCACTGGCGTGGTCCTGATGGTTCTGACCGCAGCCGTGATCCTGGGTGGCATCACCCGCATTGGTGCGGTTGCCGGCAAACTGGTTCCGTTCATGGCGATTGCCTACATCGTCGCGGGTCTGCTGGTTCTGCTGATCAACATCGGCAACATCGGTCACGCCCTGTCGCTGGTCTTCACCTACGCCTTCACCCCGTCGGCCGCCGAAGGTGGTTTCGCAGGTGCTGCCGTCTGGGCCGCAATCCGGTTTGGTGTGGCGCGTGGTGTCTTCTCGAACGAGGCCGGTCTGGGTTCAGCTCCGATCGCACACGCCGCAGCCGAGACCAAAGGTCCGGTCAACCAGGGTCTGATCGCGATGTTGGGTACGTTCATCGACACCATCATCGTCTGCTCGATCACCGGTCTGGCGATCATCTCGTCGGGTGCATGGACATCGGGTGAATCCGGTGCGGCACTGACCTCGACGGCGTTCGAACTGTCCCTGCCGGGTATTGGTGGGTATCTGATCGCCATCGCTCTGTCGATCTTTGCCTTCACCACCATCCTGGGCTGGTCCTTCTACGGTGAGAAATGCGTCGAGTTCCTGCTGGGCGTCAAATCCCTGCTGCCCTACCGCATCCTTTGGATTGTCATGATCTATTTCGGTGCAACAGCAGATCTGGGCTTCATCTGGCTGCTGGCGGACACGCTGAACGCCATGATGGCCATTCCGAACCTGATCGCCCTGGCCCTGCTGAGCCCGATCGTCTTCAAACTGACGAAAGAGTTCTTCGCCTCGGGCGGCCAATCGGAAGAACCCGGCAACACACCCGCCGAGTAATTCGAAAAGAAAAAACGGGGGGCCGTCCCGGCCCTCCACCTTCGAAACAGAATTCCATATCTCGAGGAGAGACGTGATGGCCACGAAAATCCTGCTGCCAATTGATCACACCGACGACCACTCGTGGAAGCTGGCTTTGCCGGTCGCGTTGGAACAGGCAAAATTCTACGGTGCCGAGCTGCACGCGATCGCTGTCATCCCCGAGATCATCCAGCTGCCGAACCTGCCCGCCAACTATGGCGCAGGCGCAAAAGACCACGTGCGGGGCAAGGTTCAGGCCATTCTGGATCACGGCAATGCCTCTGACGTGCCCGTGCATGTCGAGGAAGGCAGCGTCTACCGCGAAATTCTGAAGCTTGCCCACAAGGAAGGCTTCGACCAGATCGTCATGGCGTCGACCAAAGGCGATTTCCCGAATTATGAAATCGGTCCGAACCTGGCTCGTGTCGTGCGCAATGCGCATTGCACCGTTATGGTCGTTCGCGACCAGTCCCGCTGATTGAAAGGTTGAGAAGATGACCGAACCGAAGCGTACGCCGCTATACGACCTGCATGTCGAACTGGGCGGAAAGATGGTGGATTTTGCCGGATGGGAAATGCCCGTTCAGTATCCGCTGGGTATCATGGGTGAACATGTTCAGTGCCGGGAAAAAGCCGCGCTGTTCGACGTCAGCCACATGGGTCAGGTGATCCTGCGTGGCGAGAACGTGGGCGAGAAGCTGGAAACCATCTGCCCTCAGGCCTATGCCACTCTGAAGCCCGGCAAGGCACGTTACGGGTTTTTCACCAACGCGGAAGGCGGGATCATGGACGACCTGATCGTGTCCAACGCGGGTGACTATTTCTTTGTCGTGGTCAACGCAGCCCTGCGCCATCAGGACATCCCGCACATGAAAGAGCATCTGGAAGGGGTCGAAGTCACCGAGATTTTCGACCGTGCTCTAGTCGCTGTTCAGGGCCCGAAGGCCGAGGATGTGGTGGGCACGCTTTGCCCTGCGGCACGGGATCTGAAGTTCATGGAAACCACAATGGCCCCGATCAACGGCGTCGAATGCCGTATCTCGCGTCTGGGCTATACCGGCGAGGACGGTTACGAAATCTCGATCCCCGAGGACAAGGCCATCGAGATCAGCAAGGCGTTTCTGGCCCACGAAGACTGCGAAGCGGCCGGTCTGGGCGCGCGCGACAGTCTGCGGCTCGAAGCCGGTCTGTGCCTCTATGGGAACGACATCGATCAGACCACCTCGCCGATCGAGGCGTCGCTGGCCTGGGCCATTCAAAAGCGCCGCAAGGAAGAAGGCGGATTCCCTGGCGCTGAGCGTGTTCAACGGGAACTGGCAGAGGGCGCCGCGCGCAAACTGGTCGGCATTCTGCCTTCCGGTCGTGCCCCCGCGCGTCAGGGCGTCGAGATCCAATGTGCCGAAGGAAATACCATCGGGCAGATCACTTCGGGTGGCTTTGGTCCGACCATCGGCGGCCCGGTCGCGATGGGCTATGTGTCCGCAGGCCACGGCGAGCCGGGCGAGAAGGTGAACCTGATCATTCGGGGCAAGGCGCAACCGGCCGAGATCGTGGCCACGCCTTTCGTCAAACAAAACTACAAGCGTTGAAGTCAGGAGAGAACAGGAATGTCGACGTATTATTCTGAAGAGCACGAGTGGCTGCGAGTTGAAGGAGAAGTTG
>NZ_JBQFPO010000010.1:0-175174 GCF_056536425.1 Ruegeria sp. D1(2025)
AGTACCGAACAAGCCGCCGCAAGGCGGCTTTGTTCATTCTGGACCAACCCTATCAGCGCCGCCAGGGCACCCTCCAACTCAATCCGCACGCCATCCCGGTCATGTTGGATCGTAACACGTTCGATCAAGCCCCGGATAATCTCCAAGGCCCCCGTGCGGATCGCCGGGTCTGATAGTGCCTGTGCCAGATCGGCGACCTTGGAGCGATAGAGTTCCGACAGGTTCGGGTGAAGGCGCACCGGTGAGGGCACAGGCTCAGACAGCTTCGCATCAAGACCGGCGATCTGCGCTTCAAGCTCTTCGAGCCGCGTTTGAAGGCCGGGGGTACGAATGCCCTCTGCGATTGCATCATAGAACCCATTCAGTTTGCGCGCCGCTTTGTCCCGCTCGGATTGCAGACGGGTCCGGGCTACTTCCGCTGTGCTGGCTTCTGCGTTGGCGGCTTCGCTGAAGGACTTGATAAAAGCGGCCACTGCGTCGGGCTGCATCAGGCGCCGACGAAGCAAATCCAGAACGGCGTCTTCCAGGACATTGCGCCGAATGGATTGCCTGTGCGTGCAGGTGCCGAGCTTGCGGGCAGCAGAGCAGGCGAGATAGTCGCGCCCGACTGTCGCGAGCGGCCCTCCGCAGGTGCCGCAGAATGCAAGACCGGTCAGATGAGGCTGCTCAATTTGCTGAAACTTGTTTTGATGCCCACACAAAGGGCAGAACGGACCACGGCTCCCATAGTAGGCGCACATGTCTCACTATTAAATTTTGCTTGTCCTCCTTGACGGATCACTGCGCCAAATGCTGCCATGGGCAGGCATTCAGCTGGCCTGGGAGGCTCCAATGAGATTTTTTCTGACATCGACAGCAATTGTTTCTGTCGCATTATGTGCGACCTCTTCCAAAGCTCAGGAGTCCGCGCAAGGTGGGCAGGTCGGGGAGATGACCATATCGGTTGACGATATGCGCGAACCCGCGCCCGCAGATTTCTCGCCTTATGCCGGCCGCGACTTTCCGACTCGTCCCCTGTGGGGCGATACCCACCTGCACACGTCCAATTCGCTGGATGCGCGTGGATTTGGGGTCATCCTGAGCCCGGATGACGCTTATCGATTTGCACGGGGTGAGGAGGTCACGACATCACACGGCCTCCGCGTACAACTGTCTCGACCGCTCGACTGGCTTGTTGTTTCCGATCATTCGGATGCCATGGGGGCAATGAATGAAATCATTGCGGGAAACTCGACGCTGATGCGTGATCCAACGCTTCGAGACTGGAGCGAGCGACTTAATGCAGGTGGAGACGTTGCTCTCGGTGCGACTATGGAGGTCATTGAGACATTTGCCGGAATTACCGGGGAAGCCCTTCCCGAGGCTGTGTCGGATCGCAGGTTCGTGCAGTCCGTTTGGGACGAGTTCACGCAAACTGCCGATCATCACGATGACCCTGGTTCGTTTACTGCGTTCATCGGATACGAATGGACATCTACCGAAGCCGGCAACAACCTCCATCGCAACGTGATTTACCGTGATGATGCCATTCGCGCACGGCAAATGCTGCCCTTCACGACCGCAGAAACCTTTAATCCGGAAAAGCTGTGGGACTGGATGGAAACATATGAAATGGAAACCGGCGGTCGTGTTCTGGCCCTTGCCCACAACGGCAACGTTTCCAACGGCCTTATGTTTCCGGTCGAGACCAATCCGGAAACGGGTGAGCCTTTGACGGCGGACTACGCTGAACGGCGCGCGAAATGGGAGCCGATGTACGAGATCACCCAGATCAAGGGTGATGGGGAAACCCATCCGTTCCTAAGCCCGAACGATGAATTCGCGGACTATGAAACCTGGGATAAATCCAATCTTGGCCCGACGCCCAAAGAAGACTGGATGCTTCAGTACGAATATGCCCGCGAGGCTCTGAAGAACGGTCTCAAGCTGGAAGCGCAACTTGGTACCAATCCGTACAAATTCGGTGTCGTGGGTTCGACCGACAGCCATACCGCGTTGGCGACGGCGGAAGAGGATAATTTCTTTGGCAAGCACTCAGGCGTCGAGCCGGAGCCCGGTCGATGGCAGCATGTCGTTGGCGAATTTGACGCGTTGAGGATCCTCGGGTGGGAAATGGCAGCCTCTGGCTACGCGGCGGTTTGGGCCGAAGACAACACACGCGAAGCCATATTCGACGCCATGGAGCGCAAAGAAGTTTATGGAACAACCGGTAGCCGCATAACGGTTCGTTTCTTTGGTGGCTGGGACTTCACAGAGGAGGACGCGCGATCACGTCTGCCTGCCGAAATAGGATATGACAAAGGCGTTCCCATGGGCGGCGACCTCTCTGAAGTGCCCGAGGGCGCGGATGCACCGACATTCCTTATTGCTGCACTCAAGGACCCGTATTCCGGCAATCTCGACCGTGTTCAAGTTGTGAAGGGTTGGGTAAATGCCAACGGCGACACGGAAGAGCAGGTGTATGACGTGGCGTGGTCGGGAGACAGGCAACCGGATGCCGATGGCAATCTACCCGCAGTGGGTAACACCGTGGATGTCGCAACGGGTACGTTCACCAACTCAATCGGTTCTCCGGAGCTGTTGACGGTTTGGAAGGATCCCGACTTCGATCCTTCATTGCGGGCATTCTACTACGTTCGTGTTCTGGAAATTCCGACGCCCAGGTGGACAGTTTACGATGCCGTTCGGTTCGGGGACGAACTGCCCGCAGATGTGCCTACCTCAACACAGGAGCGCGCGTACACTTCGCCAATCTGGTATACTCCAGAAGGCTGAGATGTCCGGCAACCGAGGTTGACTGTGACCGAAGCCCCTTAGCTCCCAAGGCAGCGTCACAAAGCGAAATCCGTCCTTTCAGGCGGTTACTTGGGGCTCGAAGTTGATTGTGGATTGAGCTGCTTTCGGCCAAGACGGTCAGACACAAAGACCGGAGGTGCGAGAAAGGCTCAATCAGCCTCTCTCGGTGGATTGTATCGCGTGTAGGAATAAGTCCAATGCCGCCAACCTCGAACTTCGTCAGGTTTCGTATTCAGAGCGTTGCGGAGGCCAGCGAATGGGTATTCGCGGACGGTTTTTCGAAAGTCAGCCGTATTCGTCGAAAGCGCGCTTTCGAATCGTCGAACTTCTTTCAACCAGGTCTGCCTCTAACCTTTCAGGCTCAGGTCTCTCCTGAGTGGAAATCCAACGCGCCAATGCGATCGCTGCCCTTTCACCCATTGTTGAAACTGGAAGATGAACTGTTGTTATGGAAGGTACAGCCACGGCAGAGCTTGGCAGGTCATCCAGGCCCATTAAAGACACCTCGTCCGGGACACTGATGCCGTTGGATTGAAGACCAAACAAAACCCCTAGTGCCACAACGTCCGACAGACACAGGATCGCATCTGGTTTGACCGACCTGTTGACGATGCGTGCAGTAGCCTCGGCGCCGCCCCGGAGGCTTATTTCGGTTTCAACTGTCGTTATCTCGCCATCCCAATTCAGCTCGTGCAGCCCGGAAAGTCGGGCCCGTGTTCGATCATTGTTGTGAACAGGGCCGTGAACAACTGCAATCCGCCGGTGTCCAAGCTTAATCAGATGCCGTAGGGCCAATTGTGCCGCGGCCTTGTTATCGTATCCAATCGTTGGAAAAGGGTTGGAGACGTCAAAGTATGATGTGACGATCGTGGGGATTCTTGTGCGCTCGATCAGGTCGTGAAATTCAGCGGCGTGTGTTGCGCCAGTAATGATCAGCCCTTCAGCCCCGATATCAACCAGCCCCTTCGCCTTTTCGGCTTCAACTTCCAGGTCTGACTCAGTTGTGGCTACGATCAGTGAAAGCCCATCTTGGGACAGTCTGCGTTCGAGCGCAGCAAGAAACCGAGCGAAAATGGCATTGTCCAACGTTGGTACCAGCGCACCCACGAAACGGGTCCGACCAGAGTTGATTGCTCTGGCGGCCGCGCTGGGGACGAATCGAAGATCCGCAATTGCTTTCTGAACTTTCTCCAGAGTTTCCTTTTTCACAACACCCGGTTCGTTCAACACCCGGGATACGGTTGCGACCGATACGCCCGCTGCTTTCGCAACATCTCTGAGATTTGCGCGTTTTTTCAACGTCGGGTCTTTTTGTGTCACGTGGTATCGCGCCTATTTTTTCTACCTTCAACGAAAGTGTTGACATATGTAACTAGTTTCATCAACCTCTGTAACTAGTTTCATAAATGAGAATCCTACGGCAACATGCATGGTTCCGCTGTCCTACACGAGTTCACGAATGCCGGGTTTATTAGCCCGGGACGCAGATTCCCGGGCTTTCCGAAGGCCTCGGGTGTCCGAGAATATGTGCTGGCGCCACGCGACGCGCACCGTGTTGAAGCCGCCGAGGGCGACCTGCTGTCATTTGAGGCGACATCGCAGGGTTATCCGCTGGACATTGTTGCGTTTGCCGATGGGAGGCCTGCGCTTGCTCGACTGAAACTGCAAGCGAACGGAACGGTTGATCAAGGTGCATTCAACAGCGACCCTTTTACAGGTTGGATTGGTGCAAATGGCGGAGATCCAAGGCAGGAAGTCGCGTGTTTCAGGCTAATGGCCTCATCAGAACCGCTAGTGTTGCGTGTCGAAAAACGCGTGACAGTTTGGTTGATCAGGCCAACGCTCATTTCTGGCTTGGTTGAGGGAACCGATACCGGATGCGTTACGGTCTCCCATCAATGTGCAGTCTCGGACCAGCCTCAGCTGCCGCCACTTCTGGGAGATGTCCGGGACGAGTTTACTGTACCGAGAGGAACGGCGCTGGCTTACGAATTGAAAGCGGGCGAATTCGTTCAGATCATCGACGTGGAAGGGCAGCAGTGCTCGGACTTCATGGTGCTGCGTTCCGATGAGCTGGAACGCGGAATTGAATGGATGATCGACTCGACGGCGACGCGATCATTGGTGCGACGCGCCTATCCTGGCCCGGGGTTGCTGGACAAGTTCTACGATCGTGAGATGCGACCACTTCTCAATGTGGTGCAGGACACCTGTGGGCGCCACGACACTTTCGGTCTGGCCTGCACCGCCCGAGGTTATGAAGAGCGCGGCTTTCCCGGCCATGTGAACTGTTCCGATAACATGTCGAATGCGCTGGCGCCTTACGGCGTCGCGCGACGTTCGGCCTGGCCCGCGATCAATTTTTTCTGGAACACATGGGTCGATCCGGCGACGCATCACATTCTTACCGAGGAGTCCTATTCCCGCCCCGGTGACTATGTCGCCATGCGCGCAATGGAGGACCTGGTGTGCGTTTCGACCGCTTGCCCGGACGATATTGACCCGATCAATGGCTGGAACCCGACGGATGTGCACGTCCGCATCTACCGCCCAGAAACGCCGATCCGCCGTGCGGTTGCCTATCGTGAAAAGGAAGATGCCCCGATGTCGATCAGTCAGGAATCCGCATTTCATGATCGGCTGGCCCCGTTGACCCAACAATTCGCGCCTGCACGTGATCTATGGGCACCAGTCAGCTTTCCGGCGCACGGCACCTTGGGTGAATACTGGGCCTGTCGTGAGGCCGTGACAGTTCAGGACATGAGCGGGTTGCGCAAGTTTGATATTGTTGGCCCGGATGCCGAGAAATTGCTGCAGCAGGCAACAACACGAAATGTCGCCAAATTGCCGGTCTGGCGCGGATCTTACACGTTGATGTGTGACGAAAGTGGCTCAGTCATTGATGATGGCACGCTTTTCCGTCTTGCGCCCGAAATCTTCCGTTGGTGCTGTGGATCCGAAGAAAGCGGTCGTTCGTTGCAGGCATTGGCGACGAATATGGGCCTGCAGGTTCGGGTGCACGCGATGCGGAACGCGATGCCGAACCTCGCCATTCAGGGGCCAAAATCCCGCGACTTGCTGCGTAAGATTGCCTTCACCCAGCCACATGTACCTTCGCTGGATCATCTGAAGTGGTTCGGGGTCACAATTGCCCGGCTCAATGATCGCGATGGTGCGCCATTCATGCTCTCACGCTCGGGTTATACCGGGGAACTGGGTTACGAAGTCTTCTGTTCCAAGACCGACGCGCTAGCGATCTGGGATGCGGTGATGGAGGCGGGTGAAGAGTTTGGGATCACACCCATGGGCTCGGCTGCGCTGGACATCATCCGGATCGAAGCCGGATTGGCCGGGGCAAATACCGAGTTTGCGCCGGGCGTCGACGCGTTCGAGGCCGGTTTGGACTTCGCGGTCGATCTGAACAAGGCGAGCTTTACGGGCAAATCTGCGCTTGAGCGAAACGCGCGAGAGCCGCGCCGCGTGCTCAAGGGATTGTTGATCGGGTGCGATGATGTGCCTGCTCATGGCGCTTCGGTCTTTGCTGGCGAACGGCAGGTGGGCGTGGTCACTTCGGCCATCCGATCACCGATGCTTGAACACGCGATCGCCATGGCGCGGCTGTCGGTCGAGCATGCCGAGAACGGCACGCAACTTGAAATTGGGCAACTCGACGGGCGGATGAAACGCCTGGGGGCAACGGTATCGGACATTCCATTCATAGACCCGCAACGCAAGCGGGCGCGCGTCTGATGGCGCATCCAACACAACGCAACGGGAGAATTTGATATGAAGAAACTGACAACACTCATGGCAACACTGGCTTTCGCCTTGGGTGCTACTTCAGCGTTGGCGCAAGACAAGGTCATGGTGGGCGAACCCAGCTGGCCCGGTGCCAAAATCATGAGCCGCGTCATCGGGCAGGTTATCGAAACGCGTTTGGGCGGAGAGGTGGGCTATGCGCCGGGCGCCAACGCCGTGATTTTTGCCGCAATGGATGGCGGGCGAGGGGACATTGATGTGCACCCCGATGTCTGGTTGCCGAACCAGTCTTCCTTCACCGATGAATACGTCGACCAGAAAGGCACCGTCGCGCTGTCTTCAGGCAGCTACGAGGGCCGGGCGGGGATTTGTGTTCCCAACTACATGGTCGATGATCACAGCATCAAATCGATCTATGATCTGGCCACACCTATGGCCCAGGAATTGTTCGACTCTGACGGCGATGGCATGGGCGAAGTTTGGGTCGGCGCGTCGGGCTGGGCCTCAACCAACACCTTTAAGGTGCGTGTGCGCGACTATGGTATCGAAACGTTCCTGACTCCGACAACCGAAGATGAGACGGTGTTCTATTCCCGTCTCAAAGATCAAATCGACCAGAAAAAAGGCGCCGCTTTCTACTGCTACGCGCCGCATTATGTGCACGCGCTGTATGATGTGACAATCCTTGAAGAGCCCGCACACGACGCGGCCACATACAAGATGGTTCAGCCGGATCAGGACGCGGATTGGTACAACAAATCGCATGTCAGCACAGGCGAGCCTGTGAAAACCGTGACGGTTGCCCACTCCAAATCTCTGGAGCAGCGCAATCCGGCCGCAGCTTCTTTTCTGAGCAACATCAACATGAATGCCGATCAACTCAGCGGCCTAACCTACGAAGTTGTCGTTAAAGGGCGCGAAACGGATGAAGTTGTGGCCGAATGGATCGCCGCGAACGGCGATACCGTCGACGGCTGGCTGGGCCTGAAAACCAACTGATACCCAGTGCCCCCGGCCAGGTTGTCGGGGGCACATTCTGAAAGCTAGACCAAGGTGGGGCCAGTATGACAGCGGATATCGCAATCGATGCGCGCGGCGTGTGGAAAGTGTTCGGAGCACGCGCGCGGGACGCACTGAAGGCCATTCACAGTGAAGGGTTGAGCAAGGCCGAGGTGTTGGAGCGGTTCAACAGTGTTGTCGGCGTCGCTGATGCCAGCTTTGAGATCGAGCGCGGTGAGCTGTTTTGCGTCATGGGCCTGTCCGGGTCGGGTAAATCGACCCTAGTGCGCCACGTGAATCGCCTGCTGGAACCCACCGATGGCCACATCTACCTGGACGGCGATGACGTGATGGGTCTGAACGATGACGGGCTTCGCGATTTGCGGAACCGCCGCGTCGCCATGGTGTTCCAGAACTTCGGCCTGATGCCCCACCGCACTGTCCGCGACAACGTGGCCATGCCTCTGGAAATTCGCGGCACCGGCAAGGCGCGTCGCTGGGAAGAGGCAGATCGCGTTCTCGAACTGGTAGAGCTCAATGGCTGGGAAGACAAATACGCACATGAGTTGTCCGGCGGCATGCAGCAGCGTGTCGGCCTTGCCCGGGCGATCGCTGCAGACCCTGAAATCCTGCTGATGGACGAACCATTCTCGGCCCTCGATCCGCTGATCAGGAAGCAATTGCAAGACCAGTTCATGGAACTCAGCCACAAGCTCAACAAGACCACGATGTTTATCACCCATGACCTTGATGAGGCGATCCGTATCGGCCACCGCATCGCGATCATGAAGGATGGGCGCATCGTTCAGATCGGCACGCCGGAAGAAATCATCCTCAATCCCGCCGATGATTACGTCGCCGATTTCGTCGCCGGGATTTCCAAGCTCAACATGATCTTTGCGCACTCGGTGATGAAACCGGTCGACGAATTCGAGGCCCATCACGGCGAAGTTCCCGATGACGCCAAAGAGGCCCATCCCGACATGGATCTGTCCGACCTGATGAACCTTTGTGTCGAAGGGCACGGAGTGGTCGCAGTCACCCAAGACGGCAAGACCGTGGGCGTGATCAACCGCGCAGGGCTTATCCGCGCCATTCAAAACAGTCAGGCCTAAGGGGACCACGATGAAACACGTTGATGCACAGCAGGTCAAACCCGAAACTGCCGACCGTCTGAAAGGTTTGATCGCTGATTTCGTCGGGCAAAGCCAAGCATATTATCAAAAGACCTTTGCCTATATGATGCAGGCGCCGGGTTATCGGTTCACCCTGAACAAGGCTGCCGCCGTTCTCGGCCCGATCTGGTTCGGCGCGCGAGGCCTCTGGTCCTGGTTCCTAAGCTTTCTGGTTCTTGAAACATTGGCTTACATTCAAGTCGGCTTGGGTCTTTTCGGTGATCTGGGGCGGGAGTTTCGCGAACGGGCCGATCAGATCGAACAGACTCTGGCGCTGCGTCGACAGCAGATCGAGGCGGCGGAACAATCCGGCGCGGCGTCGCTGGATTCCCTAAAACGTGCGGCAGAGTCGCTGGAAGGCGCCCTGGCCGGAGCGCAGGAAGCCGCACAGAGCGCTGACTCTACCGGTATCACCTATCTGGCGGTCGGGCTTTTCCTGCTGCTGGCGGTCAAACTCCTCGCGGCGTCGTTGGCCAACTGGACGCTGGAAGGTCAGTTCGCGCGCTGGCGATCGGATTCCAGCGTGGCTCATGGATGGTCTGTGCCCCGGATGATCGTCGCGTCCGTGCTGACCCTGGTTGTCGTTGTTCTTTCTGCCATCAAGTTTGCGCAACCTGATGCGCTGTCTGTTCTAAAGACCTTTCCGACAAACCGGGATTGGCGGCTCAACGTGGGTGACGGCGTACAGGCCGTATTCGAGTGGACCAAAACAGCCGGACGCGGTTTCTTCGATGGGCTGACCTACGGAATGCGCACCCTTCTGGACTGGATCGAAGTGGTTCTGGTCGACACCCCTTGGCCGGTCGTGGGACTGGTCATAATCATGCTGGCTTATCTTTCCGCTGGCCCGCGCGTGGCAATTTTCACCGGTGCGGCATTGGCTTATTTCGGCCTGCTGGATTTCTGGGAGAAGGCGATGACAACTATTGCCCTGCTGGGGGCCGCTGCGCTGATCTCGATCACGCTGGGTATTCCGCTTGGCATTTACTGTGCACGCCGCCCCCGCGCGTTTGCCATCGTGCGGCCAACCCTGGACTTCATGCAATCGATGCCGTCCTTCGTGTATCTGATCCCAGTTGTCGCCTTCATCGGGTCTGGCAAACCTGCCGGAGTCGTTGCGACAATGATCTTTGGAAGCCCACCGGTGATCCGCTTTACCGTCCTGGGTCTGCAGCAAGTGCCGGAAACCGTGCGCGAGGCTGCCCTCGCATTTGGCGCAACGCCGCGCTATCTGTTGTGGAAAGTAGATCTGCCGCTGGCGCACAAGACCATCATGGCTGGCGTCAACCAGACCATACTTATGTCACTTGCCATGGTCGTTGTTGCATCACTGATTGGTGCGAAAGGCCTGGGCGAAGATGTGCTGGAGGCTCTGCAATATGCTGCCGCTGGGCAAGGCATACTGGCGGGTCTGGCAATCCTCTTCTGTGCTCTCATTCTGGACCGCATTGTGGCAGGCAAGAAATGACCACGGCTTTCCGGTAGCACCGGTTTGGCTGCTTCCAGTTTTCGGATCTGGTGGTTCGGCATGTAGGAACAGTGATCGGTTCAGGCATTCACGGCAAGATGCTTGGTCATGTGAAAACGGACCGGTCACAGACGAGCGGCAAGATATTGACTTGTCGTTGATATTTTCTGTTCTTCGTCAAAACCAAAAGCCGTGAAATCCCTCTAAGTACCGCGTGCGCCAGCTTGACGTCGCGGGGCAGACCAGGGTGTGATAGAGTATACTCAGGTTAAAAAATCTGCTGTTACTTATGTTTAGATGCCAAACTCATCAATTCCGTCGCGGCTTGCGGATGGTTCTTTGCTTTTTCTGGGGCCTGGTACTTTGCCTGAGTATTGCGACATCAGCCGAGGCAAAGCGCGTGGCGCTTGTAATCGGCAACGCACAGTATGACCATGTTTCGGACATTCCCAACTCGGCCAATGACGTCAGGGACGTAGCCGCCGCGCTTGGGCGGATCGGGTTTGTTGTCACCCAAAAATACAACCTCGATTACCGAGACATGCGGCTTACCCTTCGGGATTTTTCCGAGGAAACAGGCGACGCAGATATGGTGCTGGTCTACTTTGCGGGCCACGGAATCGAAATCGACAATACAAACTATCTGATACCCACAAACGCGGAACTCAGAAGTGACAAGGATGTAGAGTTCGAGGCCATCCGGTTGGAGACAATGCTGAATTCAGTTTCAACGGCCAAAGGCTTGAAACTGGTTCTTGTGGACGCCTGCCGGAACAACCCGTTCGTGTCGCAAATGGTCCGAACCACGGCGACCCGGTCGATTGGCCGGGGATTGGGACGTATCGACCCGGGCGGCGTGCTTGTCGGGTATTCCGCGCGCAGTGGGACGCTGGCATTGGATGGCGTGGGCCGCAACAGCCCTTACGCGCAGGCTTTGCTGGAGCATATCGAAGTGCCCGGTCTGGAATTGGGAAAGCTTTTCCGCAAAGTGCGGGACACAGTTTTTGACCTGACCGAGGGCTATCAGGAGCCGTTCACCTATGGCTCACTGCCCGGGCGCGACATCTTCCTTGTTCCTGCAGCAATCAAGGCTCCTTCAACCGAATTAGACCAAAACTCTGCAACCGCAGAACCCCTCCCTGCTGACGAACGCGAAGACGCGGCTCAACGCGTCCTGCGCGAAGCACTGAAGCTGGAAGATGACAGTGTGAAGAAGGGCGCATTGGAAATGATCGCGCAACTCTATCCGAACACAAGGGCCGGACAGTACGCTGGCGAGGTCGCTGGCGCGATTGGCAATCAGGCTCAGCCAAAAACGAAGGCCTCGGATGGCCAAAGGAATGCAGGCGACCTGTCCTTTATGTCGAAGAATACAGCCGACCAGGGGGTTCGGGAGAATGCGCAACAAGACATGGCGCTGGAAACCGAAACTGCGTTGAACTTAAGCCGAAGCGACTATCGAAGTATTCAGCGCGGTCTGAATGCTCTGGGCTATTCCGCCGGGCCAGTTGACGGGATATTCGGTGCGCGGTCTCGCGCGGCCTTGCGTCGATTTCAGGGGCAAAGCGGTTCAGAGGGAACCGGATACCTGACCGAGAAAAGCTATGCTGTTCTGAAAAACATCGCGAAACCCGAACCGCCACTTGATAGCAATGTGCAGCCTGACAGCCGCGTTTCAGTGGCGTTGCCAAATCCCCGTGCCTAGGCGTCCAGCCCGCTATATGGGGATTATGTCATCGATATCAGCCGACGGGCGAACCCCAATGGCAAAGACGCGGGTTCTGGCACAAAGCTGGTCTTGCGATTACACTACCGCAAGTCCGCCAACGGGTTTCAGTTGATCAGTGCTCAGGAATTCGCCAAGGGCGGAGCGTCGCGGCCCAAGAGCTATAGCGCATCGCTTTCTGATAGCGGTCAATTGCGCGTGTCCGGCCGCACGAATTACTTGTTCAAGAGTTCGATTGTTGTCGGATTCTCGATAAGTCAGAACCTGCCGCCAGATTTTTCGGCGGGAAGGTCGCTGAGCAGTACACAGGGCCGATTTGACAAAAACTGGTTTGTGGACGTCAGGATTACGAAAAGATAACGCTCATCATGGCTGGTCGACTTTGTTTTCAGGCCTCATGGCCTGCACTGTCGGAAGACGTATGCAACCGCAGTTGATACGCGGACGGGAAGGCTTTGCTGCGCCCGCTATGACCTGGTTTGTTAATCCCAACGGTAATTGAAGCTGACGCTGATCCGTTCGTCCTCGGCCATGTTCATCGGAACCTCATGGCGCAGCCAGCTTTCCCACAGCAACACGTCCCCCACCTTCGGCTTTACATAGATGAACGGCTGCAAGTCGCGCCGACCACCCTTGAGGCGTGTGGGGGCGGCCATCATGCGGCTGGACCGAGGGTCTTCTAGTTTCAGCGCGCTGGCGCCTTCTGGCATCGCGACGTAAGTTGTGCCTGAGATCACGCTGTGAGGGTGCAGGTGGCTGGAATGCATCCCGCCTTCGGGCAGGATGTTGATCCACAGATCCTCAAGCTTCAGTTCTCCTTCGCCCAGGTCAAACTCAAGATCCTTGGCAAACGCGGCCACGTGCTGATCCAAAACCTTGACCAGATCGGCAAATATTGGGAACCGCCATGGCAGATCGGTCAGGGAGGCGTAGCTGGTATAACCGGGATAGCCGTTTTCCTCACACCAGTCCTGTCCGGCCTCATCATCCTCGGCGATGACCAAGCAGGAATTTTCCAGCTCTTCCGGGTCGATTTTCGGATCGAATTCAGAAAGGGCAGCGCGGTAGAGGCGGGTGACGAAGAGTGAATCAATCTGTGGCATGGGCCGGGAATAACCCAGCCCTTGCAGCAAGGCCAGTTAATGTTTCCAGGGTTACGTCTTAAGGGGCCCTTTGCCACAGCGCGGGATAGGGCGGCCACCATCCGCATAGGCAAGGCACAATACCATCTCGTCCGGTTTCGGCGCATCTGCTACATTCAGTGTCATCGTGTCGAAATGATCGAATGACCACGGGTTGTCCTTGTGTCCCAGCGGCAGATCGATGGCGCAACCTGGTGCACCCAGTTTTACATTTGATGGGATCACAGCCTCGCCCCCGCCAGCCGCCGCGCGCATTGGGGCACCTAGCTTGGGGTGAATCACAGCCCCGCCTTGTTCGAGATCTCCGTTTATGCCGACGATGGCCGCCTTGCCGTATGAAACCGGAACTCCGTCTAGCTGCCCAATTGCTTCGGCAGCCAGATCGGCACCAAGCGCTCCGCCGATCTCGAACAAGTCCGATAAGTCTTCTGAAAACTTGCCTGCCAGACGGTTTTGAAAGACGGCCATAGCTGCCACGCGAACGATGGGTGGGCATGGCTGGCCCAGTTGATCTGTGGTGATCACTTCTTTGATAAGCACTTTCTTGCGCAACTGAACCATGGGAACCTCCGGCTAACTGACTGACAGCCTAGGGGTGCCTTCGTATTTCGTCGAATCCAATCACGCGACCGCGAATGCAGTGCATCGTTGAAACAGAAAACCCCCGCCGGTGTCCCGGCGGGGGTCTTTTCAGTCACGAATGGGGTTGCCCCCAATCGCTTACCAGTCTTCGCGAACCACGACGCGGGTCTTGATCGGCAGCTTCATCGCGGCCAGGCGCAGGGCCTCGCGGGCGATGTCGTCATTGACGCCGTCGATCTCGAACATCACGCGACCGGGCTTGACCTTGCAAACCCAACGGTCCACGGAACCTTTACCTTTACCCATACGAACTTCGATCGGCTTTGCAGTGACCGGAGTGTCGGGGAAAATGCGGATCCAGACACGACCCTGACGCTTCATGTGACGGGTCATGGCACGACGCGCAGCTTCGATCTGGCGCGCAGTTACACGCTCAGGCTCGATGGCTTTCAGGCCGTAAGTGCCAAAGTTCAGATCAGAGCCGCCCTTGGCTTCGCCCTTGATCCGGCCTTTGTGCATCTTGCGGAATTTTGTACGCTTTGGTTGAAGCATATCTTTCCCTCCTTAGCGACGACCGCCACCAGCACCACGAGGTGCAGGGCCGTCCTGGAGTTCCTGTGCTTTACGGTCACGTGCCTGCGGATCGTGCTCCATGATCTCCCCTTTGAAGATCCAGACCTTGATCCCGATGATCCCGTAGGGGGTCATCGCTTCGGCATGTGCGTAATCGATGTCGGCACGCAGGGTGTGCAGAGGCACGCGGCCTTCGCGGTACCACTCGGTCCGTGCGATTTCGGCGCCGCCCAGACGACCAGCGACGTTCACCCGGATACCCAGGGCGCCCATGCGCATGGCATTCTGAACCGACCGCTTCATTGCGCGACGGAACGAGACGCGGCGCTCCAGCTGCTGAGCGATGGACTCGGCAACCAGCTGCGCGTCAAGCTCGGGCTTGCGCACTTCGACGATGTTCAGGTGCAGTTCGCTGTCGGTCATACGAGCAAGCTTTTTGCGCAGAACTTCGATGTCTGCACCTTTCTTGCCGATGATGACACCGGGACGTGCGGTGTGGATCGTAACGCGGCACTTCTTGTGCGGACGTTCGATGATCACACGGGCAACACCGGCCTGCTTGCACTCTTTGTTGATGAACTCACGGATCTTGAGGTCTTCCAGCAGAAGATCACCGTAGTCCTTGGTGTCGGCGTACCAGCGGCTGTCCCAGGTGCGGTTGACCTGCAGGCGCATGCCGATCGGATTTACTTTATGACCCATTAGGCTTGCTCCTCAACTTGACGCACCTTGATGGTGATCTCCGAGAACGGCTTCATGATCTTGCCGAAACGGCCACGGGCACGCGGGCGACCGCGCTTCATGACCAGGTTCTTGCCAACCCATGCTTCGGCGACGATCAGTTCGTCAACGTCCAGGTTGTGGTTGTTTTCGGCATTCGCGATTGCGGACTGCAGGCACTTCTTGACGTCCTGCGCGACGCGCTTGTTCGAGAAAGTCAGGTCGGTCAGAGCCTTCTCAACTTTCTTGCCGCGGATCATTTGCGCAACCAGGTTCAGTTTCTGCGGGCTGGTGCGAAGCATGCGCGTTTTCGCCATTGCTTCGTTTTCAGCCACGCGGCGGGGGTTCTTTTCCTTGCCCATGACTTACTTCCGCTTCGCTTTTTTGTCTGCGGCGTGGCCATAATAGGTACGGGTCGGCGAGTATTCACCGAACTTCTGACCGATCATGTCTTCCGAGACGTTTACCGGGATATGCTTCTGGCCGTTGTACACACCAAAGGTCAGACCCACGAACTGGGGCAGAATGGTGGAACGACGCGACCAGATCTTGATGACTTCGTTGCGGCCCGACTCGCGCGCTGCTTCGGCTTTTTTCAGCACGTAAGCATCGACGAAAGGACCCTTCCAAACAGAGCGAGACATAGATTAACGTCCCTTCTTCTTGGCGTGCCGCGAGCGGATGATCAGCTTCTGGGACGCTTTGTTCTTGTTGCGGGTACGCTTACCCTTGGTGTCCTTACCCCACGGAGTAACCGGCGTACGGCCACCCGAGGTACGACCTTCACCACCACCGTGCGGGTGGTCGATCGGGTTCATTGCAACACCACGAACCGACGGACGCACGCCTTTGTGGCGCATACGACCGGCTTTACCGAGGTTCTGGTTCGAGTTGTCGGGGTTGGACACGGCACCAACGGTGGCCATGCATTCCTGACGGACCATGCGCAGCTCGCCCGAGCTCAGACGGATCTGAGCGTAGCCGCCATCGCGACCAACGAACTGAGCGTAAGTACCGGCCGCACGTGCGATCTGACCGCCTTTGCCAGGCTTCATCTCGATGTTGTGGACGATGGTACCAATGGGCATGCCCGAGAACGGCATTGCGTTGCCCGGCTTGATGTCGGCCTTGGCGGATGCCACGACTTTGTCACCAACAGCCAGACGCTGCGGAGCCAGGATATATGCCTGCTCGCCGTCTTCGTATTTTACCAGTGCGATGAATGCGGTCCGGTTCGGGTCATATTCGATCCGCTCGACGGTTGCCGCGACATCAAATTTGTTCCGTTTGAAGTCAACGATCCGGTAGAGACGCTTTGCGCCACCGCCGCGGCGGCGTGAAGTGATCCGTCCGGTGTTGTTCCGGCCGCCCGATTTGGTCAAACCCTCTGTGAGAGACTTGACCGGACGTCCTTTCCAAAGCTCCGAACGGTCGATCAGCACCAGCCCGCGCTGGCCCGGCGTCGTCGGCTTGTACGACTTAAGTGCCATGCTTTCTGTCTTCCGTTTAGCAAGTGCAGGGGATTTCCCTGCTATGTGATAGGCCCCCGTAGGTGCCAAGGGTATAGGGCCCCGAAGGTCCCCGGTTACAAATATCAGAGGCCCCGGAGCGAATCCGAGGCCGTAAGATTGGGTGCATGTAGCAGTGTTGGGGGTAGGTGTCTATAGGGCCCTGCTGATTTTCTGGCACTCAAATTCGGAACCAACTCAGCAGTCAGGGGGCACAGTAAAAACGACGCGGTTGTTTCGCGAGACCAACAATCTCTCGTTATGGATGAATGTCGCGTGCCGTACAACTTGAAGCCAGGACAACCGCGATCCAATTGACGTCCAGCGAAAGGTCGCGCTCGGCCAGCCAGGCCTGCTGCAAACCATAGGCGGCCTGTTCCTTGGCGGCCTCACAGTAATAATGCTGACCCTCCTGACGATGATGAATAAGTTCGTGCAGCAGGACAGAAATGTCCTGCGGGTCTTCTGCGCTCCAAGGAAGGACCAGCGTTATCCTCTTCGTTTCAGGATCATAGATCCCGCGGGGCGTGCCGCCAATCATCGAAGCCATCTCACTCGGTTCAGCCAAATTCTTGGAATCAGCAAAAAAGATGCTTGCTGGTGAAGGCGCCCTTGGGAGGTCCGTGGCAGTATCTATCCAGCGGTGAAGCTCTTCCGTCAAATCGTCTGGAACTGTCGGGGTCTCTGCCGCGACCGCGAAGGAAAAGGCAAAAAGAAACTGTGCGGCCACGGCGAGCATGACGCGTCTGAGGAACAGCATTGTTCCCTCCTTCCGACAGATGAGGAATTGCCCCGAGCCTAGCCGACAGGTATTATTGACCGCAAAAGATCGTTTTTCATTGCTTGATGAGGGAAATTCACGCGTGAAGAAACGGCAATTACCCCCGTTCTCGGCCGTGAAAGCATTTGAGGCCGCAGCCCGGCATCTGAGCTTCAAAGATGCTGCTGACGAACTTTGCTTAAGCCCTTCAGCAATTTCGCACCAAATCCGCGCATTGGAGGATTATCTCGCAACTGCTCTTTTTCGCCGGGAAGGTAACAGGATCAGTTTGACCGGCACCGGTCGAGACTACGCAGGCCGGCTGACGCAATTGCTGGACAACCTCGAAGACGGCACCAGCGCGGCGAAGGCTGACGCACATGGTCAAACATTGCGGGTCTTGTCCACTCCGGGATTTGCCGCCCGATGGCTTGTGCCACGGATGGGGCGATTTGAGCACGCGAAAGCGGTCAGGCTGCGCATTGCCGAGGGCGCGCCCTCCACAGATTTTGCAACCAACGATGCCGATGTCGTAATCAAGTGGCGCGATGACCCCGAGGTAGGTGTCGATGTCGTGCCATTCCTGAACTCGGCGCGCTACCCGGTCGCTTCACCATCGCTGTTGGAACGCGAAAACATCTCTCATCCAAGGGACCTGTTGCGCTTGACGCTGTTTCGTGACGAAGTTGACGATCAGTGGGCTGAATGGTTCCGTGCCGCAGGCGTCGTGGCCGAGCTTCCGCATGGTGACCCGATTTATCCAAACTGCGAATATGCTTCCACTGCGGCAGAGGCTGGTCTGGGTGTATCGCTTGCCTATGAAGCCGTCATAGGCAGTTCGGTCAACGATGGTCGCCTCGTACGATTGTTCGAGGCCACAACGATTCCATTCACCATCTATGCTATTGCAACGCCACAGGAAAAGCGCGACGACCCACTCGTCATCAGTTTCCGCGAATGGCTGCTCTCTGAGGCCAGGGAAAACGTCGCAAGATCACAACCGATCGAAGCTGCTGAGTAAGAAACCGAGCTCAAGACTTTTTCATTTATTCAGCGTTTTGTCCCATTGTGCAAATTCACAAAAATGACTGCAGCTCTGCCAACTTCCCGTAAACCAGAAAACAATACCCCCGCTTTGGCGGGGGCTCTCATCTCTCTCCAAAAACCGGTTCGATCAGAGACCGGAGGACACGACGATGGTGTTACCTATTTCCAGGGTCACGCAGGCTATCTTAAGTCTTTCCGCTTGCCCAACTTTCCGCGGTAACTACCGCTCACCCATACAGCGCCCGCGCCTCCGCAAAGGACAACAGGCGACGGCTCTTTTCATCCCACAAATGCAGACGCGCGTTGGCGAGGCTCTCACGGATGGTCATCCGGTTGCTATTTGCCAGTTCATCATGGTCGCGCAGCACTTCGGTCAGACGGTAGAACGGGATGCGGCTGTACAGGTGGTGGACGTGGTGGATGCCAATATTGGCCGTGAACCACTGCAATATGGATGGCAGGATGTAATGCGAACTTCCGTGCAGGGCGGCCTCGTGCAATTGCCAGTCCTTGTCGGGATCCCATTGCGTCTCTTCAAACTGGTGCTGAACGTAAAAAAGCCAAACGCCGGCCGCAGCGGCAACCAGCGTTGACGGCAGAAAGATCAGCACCATCGGCATCAGGCCACCAAAATAGTAGATCGCCCCCAGCACGGTCAGAATGGCAAGGTTTGTCACCATCGCGCTGACCCATAATTTCGGAATTCCTGTCAGGCCTAGCGGCAGGCGGTTCTGCAACAGGAACAGATAGCCGGGACCAAAGCCAAACAGGGTGATCGGATGACGATACACGCGGTACCAAAACTGGCTCATCGGCTTCAGTGCGCGGTATTCGTCCACCGTCAGCGTATGGACGTCGCCCATCCCGCGCTTGTCCAGATTACCGGAAGAGTTGTGATGCGTGGAATGCGTACGACGCCAGACGTCATAGGGCGTCAGCACCAGCCCGCGCTGGCCCGGCGTCGTCGGCTTGTACGACTTGAGTGCCATGCTTTCTGTCTTCCGTTTAGCAAGTGCAGGGGATTTCCCTGCTATGTGATAGGCCCCCGTAGGTGCCAAGGATATCGGGCCCCGAAGGTCCCCGGTTAAAAATATCAGAGGCCCCGGAACGAATCCGAGGCCGCAAGATTGGGAGCGTGAAACAGGGTTGGGGGTGGGTGTCTATAGCATAAGGCAGATTTCTAATCTGGTCGCCTAAAGCATGCTCAGGCAACTTTTCGCGTCAGTGGAAACGAGTCTCTTATATCGTATTAATAACAGCGATGTCATTTCCAAACCATCGGAGACCTGGCCGCCAATGTAGTTGGCCAAGTG
Source organism: Ruegeria sp. D1(2025) (assembly GCF_056536425.1). Taxonomy (NCBI): domain Bacteria; kingdom Pseudomonadati; phylum Pseudomonadota; class Alphaproteobacteria; order Rhodobacterales; family Roseobacteraceae; genus Ruegeria; species Ruegeria sp. D1(2025). Next base: position 19,569 of record NZ_JBQFPO010000010.1, read on the forward strand.
CTTCATGATTGATCGGCAACGCCAATTGCGGGAGGTCATTGTCGTATCTGCGCCATCAACGACAGCCGCTTCGGTGCTTACGCTTCACATCCAATGTTCATTATATTCGGTTTTTTTGATCTGTATCAACGAAATCAGCAGACATAAAGCCTTCAGTTCTAGACCGGAGTCATTTCTGCGGAGGAGATCATGTCTTGTAAGTCTATTTCTGTAGCTTTAGCCCTTATATGCGGACTTGCGTCAGCGTCATGCACCGGATTGAGTTACGCCATGGAAACCTATGGCGAAGTCAAGCCAGTGGATTTTGACGCCTATGGGCGAACCTGGCGGGTTTTTGACAAACCGGAAAGCGGTTTGATTATGCTGACACCAAGCATAGGCGACGCTGCAATTGCCGGCGCAGCCGAGGGTGCAACACTGGGCTTGGCTGGCAGCATGGATGCAACTCAGTTGGTCTTTCAGTCTGCTGCCAAAGATTATCTCGCGTCTACTGGTCGGAATTGCCAGATTCTGACAGCTCGCTTAGTGGTGGACCCTCAGTGGGAGTTTTCCTATGCGTGCTGAGTTAGAGTTGGCAATGTTTTCACCAAAAAGAGAACGCAATGCGTCTCTCAGTATTCGGAATATCGGCATAATACTTTGTTCTTCTGCGGTAATCTCAGCCTGCGCTGAACAACCTAGCTCGATCGTACCAGTCGCGATGGGCGATGTTTACGCGAATGTACCTTGCAACAAGGCGAGAGAGCTCTATCAAAAAGAAACTGCAAAAGTCCCTGGGTTGATTGCTGGGCAAAAACAGGCCGTTACAGGTGACGCAGTAGGAGTATTTTTGATTGGTGTTCCGGTTTCCAGCCTCTCTGGTGATGATCTGGAAGGTGAAATTGCCGTTACTAAAGGCAAAATTGCTGCCCTTGCAGCGCGGCTCGATGTTTGCGGAACACCGCCACCCGCAATCGTCTGGGACTGATTTGAACGCGAGTGTTTAGAGCCTATTACATGGCTCCATTCGCTCAAAGTTTTGTGCCCGGCACAAAACCTGTACAATCAGCTTGGATACCCGTTCACCAAACCGGGTCTTCTCTGGAAACCAGATGAAGGGAGAGATTGTATTACTAAGTTGTAGCCCTGTTCCAGATTAAAATAAGTTCCTGCACAACACCACTAGAGCTGCCAAATCTAATACTCACCCCAAAGAACGCCTGCGGCAAAGCGGCTCGGCTTCCACCGCGATCCGCTGTTTAAGTTTGATATGCCCCAGCACTTCGCGAAAGGCGCGGTGTTTGGGTTTGCCTTCCAGATAATCCGCCAGTTTGAGCAGGTTGATCGGGTGTTTCGAAATCAACGCCTCGATCCGCTGCACCGCGTCGTCCAACTCATAGTGATCCACGTACTGACAGGCCACTTGCGTGGGTGTCAGCAGGCAGTAGTCTTGAGGGCGTTTTTCAGTATAGCGGGCGATGTCGAAGGGCGACGCGCCGAGGGCATGAAACTTGGGGATGTGCACGCGCATATCGGCCTCGGCGTGCTCCAAAACCGTCCCCGAGGTCTGGTGGAACCCGAGCGGACCAAGTTTGCCGACCACGTGCTTGCGCATCGCCGGAGAGACCATGTCCACATCCGCCCGGTCGTATTTCAGATCATCGAAGACCGACAGAAGCCCTAGCTTCTCATCTGTGATCTGGAAATAGGGCCCGGCGCTGAACGCCCGCATCTGCTCCAGCACCTGCGCCCGCACAGTTTCAGGGTCTGAAACGAAATCGGCCCCGGCGGGTTGAACCGCCGAGGCCGTGAATAGTCGCACTAAGCGTCCGATCAAAGACCGGTGCTAACGTCGATGGTGTTGCCCTCTTCCAGGGTCACATATGCTTTCTTGACGTCTTTCCGACGGCCCAGCTGGCCGCGGAACCGCTTGACCTTGCCTTTGGTCACGGTGGTGTTCACCGCCTTGACCTTCACACCAAACAGCGCCTCGACGGCCTCTTTGATCTGCGGCTTGTTGCTGTCGATCGCCACTTCAAAGACAACCGCGCCGTTTTCGGACGCCATGGTCGACTTTTCGGTGATGACCGGCTTGCGGATCACGTCGTAGTGTTCTGCCTTCGCGCTCATTTCAGACGAGCCTCCAGTGCTTCGACAGCCGCTTTGGTGAGCACCAGGGTGTCACGCTTGAGGATGTCATAAACGTTTGCACCCATCGACGGCAGGATATCCAGACCTTCGATGTTGCGCGACGCCTTCAGGAAACCTTCGTTCACGGTCGCGCCGTCGATGACCAGAGCGCGTTTCCAGCCCAGGTTTGCAACCTGTTTGGCCAGAGCGGCGGTCTTGCCTTCGGCTTCGGCGTTCTCGATCACAACCAGTTCACCTGCCTTGGCTTTGGCCGACAGAGCGTGGCGCAGGCCAAGCTTGCGGAACTTCTTCGGCAGGTCGTGGCCGTGCGAACGAGGGGTCGGGCCCTTGTAGATACCACCCTTGCGGAAGATCGGCGCGTTGCGGTCACCATGGCGTGCGCCACCGGTGCCCTTCTGGCGATAGATCTTCTTGGTCGAGTAGCTGGTTTCCGAGCGGGTCTTGACCTTGTGGGTGCCGGCCTGCGCGTTGTTGCGCTGCCAACGGACCACACGGTGCAGGATGTCCGCGCGCGGCTCCAGGCCGAACAGGTCCGCATCCAGCTCGATGTTGCCGGCTTTGCCGCCGTCCAGTTTGATTACATCAAGTTTCATGCTTCACCACCTTCCGCGGGTGCTTCTTCCGCAGGTGCTTCGGTTGCAGCCGATTTCACAGCAGCCGGGAAAGGCAGGCCTTCCGGTGCTTTCTTCTTGACGGCGTCCTTGACGGTGACCCAGCCCGATTTCGGTCCGGGAACGGCGCCTTTGATGAAGACCAGACCACGGTCGGCGTCGGTTTTGACGACTTCCAGGTTCTGGGTGGTGACACGGGCAGCACCCATGTGACCGGCCATCTTCTTGCCTTTGAACACCTTGCCCGGGTCCTGACACTGACCAGTCGAACCGTGCGAACGGTGGCTGATCGAAACACCGTGCGAGGCGCGAAGACCACCGAAGTTGTGGCGCTTCATCGCACCGGCAAAGCCTTTACCGATCGAGGTACCCGAAACGTCAACCTTCTGACCTGCCAGGAAGTGTTCTGCCGAAATTTCGGCGCCCACTTCGATCAGGCCATCTTCAGAGACGCGGAACTCGGCCAGCTTGCGCTTGGGCTCGACCTTGGCAGCGGCATAGTGACCGCGCATGGCTTTCGAGGTGCGTTTTGCCTTGGCAGCACCTGCGCCCAGCTGAACGGCGGTGTAGCCGTCTTTGTCAGCGGTACGCTGTGCAACGACCTGCAGGTTGTCCAGGTGAAGAACGGTCACAGGGATCTGCTTGCCGTCTTCCATGAACAGGCGGGTCATGCCAACTTTTTTTGCGATAATACCAGAGCGCATTCTCATACCCTCCGATTACGACTGCAGCTTGATCTCGACGTCCACACCAGCAGCCAGGTCGAGCTTCATCAGCGCGTCCACGGTCTGGGGGGTCGGATCAACGATGTCGAGCAGACGCTTGTGCGTGCGGATCTCGAACTGGTCGCGGGATTTCTTGTCAACGTGAGGGCCACGGAGAACCGTGAACTTCTCGATCTTGTTCGGCAGCGGGATCGGGCCGCGCACGTTCGCGCCGGTCCGCTTGGCAGTGTTGACGATCTCTTGCGTGCTGGCATCCAGAACGCGATAGTCAAATGCCTTCAGCCGAATACGGATGTTTTGGCTTTGCATATTAACAGCCTTTTATCAGGCGTTGAGGTTGAGAGGAGGACAGACGCGCATCGCCAACCCTCATCGAACCCAAAAGGCGGGAATCACCCCGCCTTGATGTTCTTGTCGAGAACTCGCGCGATCTACAGGGGTGTGAGGAGTTTGGCAAGGGTGAATTGATATCGGCTTGGATTTGGCCTTGCCTACTTCGTCGCACGACCAGCAATCAGCCGTAAAGGTCGTTTTTTGGGATTGGTACACTATGATCATATTCGAATTATTCGTTTGGAGAGGTTGCAATGACCAGACTACTTGTTTCGGCTATCGCCATTTTTGCCAGTACATCCCCCGCATTCGCACAGTCCAATCGAAGTAACCCAACTGCTGATTACGCTCTGATCAACGGAGAGGTCCATACGATGGATGCAAGCAGAAGCATTGCAACCGCCGTGGGAATAGAAGGCGATGAAATTGTCTATGTGGGCGATGCGGCTGGATTGAAGGACGTCATCGGCATCGGTACCGAAGTCATCGACCTCAAGGGTAGAATGGCCCTTCCGGGTTTCGTTGATGGGCATATACATGCGGCCGCAGGCGGGTTGATCATGCTTGGCGTGGATCTGCAGACAGATGACAAGGACGAGCTGTTTTCCCGTATCCGCCAGGAAGCCGAAACCAACGACAACGACATAATTCTGGGCTACGGGGTCCGTTTCAACCCATGGACGGACGGAAATCCGACGGCCGCCATGCTCGATGAAATTGAACCTGATCGACCTGTGTTTTTGTGGGCAATCGACGGCCACGCGGCTTGGGTGAATTCCAAGGCGTTGGAAATGGCCGGTGTCGACAAGGACACGCCTGACACAGCGCCGGGTTTTTCGTTTTTTGAACGTGACACCGACGGCAACCCGACCGGGTGGATCGTTGAGGTGCCAGCCCAGATGCAGGTTCTGACATCGCTGATAGACATCAACCCCGAGTTCTTGGTGGATGGCGTTTCGAACTGGCTACAGCGCTTCGCTGCTGCCGGGATCACCGCAGTTCATGACCACGGCATTCAGGGGATGAGCCAGGAAGAAGGCTTTCAGATGATGGCCGATTTCGAGGAAAACGGAAATCTGCCAATACGCTTCATCGGCTCATACTACTGGAACGACGGGGCGATTGACCCCCTTCCCGGCACACAGGAGCTCAGCGAAAAGTTCGACTCCGAATTGGTCAAGGCTCGCTATCTGAAGATCAATATTGATGGTGGGGACGACAAATGGAATGCGCTCTATGTGGATCCATATGCCGACAAACCCGAACTTGAGGTCGACCCGATTATTCCGATCAGATTGGTCAAAGACGCGGTGATCCGCGCCGATGCCGCAGGCTTCAACGTCACGTGTCACTGCTTTGGAGATCTGGCGGTACGAACTCTTCTGGACGCCATTGAAACCGCAATCGAAGTGAACCCTGACCGTGAACGTGCGCACAAGATAACGCATGGCACCCTGGTTCATCCCGAGGATTACGCCCGGTTCGGAGAACTGGGCGTCATATATGACACGACCGGCGCGTGGATGACCTTTGACCCGCTCATGCAGTCCATTTCGACCTCCAGACTGGGTGAAGAACGCGTGCAGGCGATGTTTCCGGTGAACAGGGTCGCGGACGAGGGTGGCATATTCTCATTCGGTTCGGACTGGCCTGTGTCCGGGTACGTATCCGAGTATCGTCCGCTTGCAGCCATTGAGGCAGGGGTAACACGCCAATTGCGCGGTCGCGCGGATGTTCCGCCACTGGGCGGAGAAGAGGCTAAAATACCGCTGCAACTGGCATTGGAAGCACATACGATCAATGCCGCAAAAGGTATGGCAATGGACGGCGAGATCGGAAGCATCGAAGTCGGAAAGAAGGCCGATATTGTAGTGCTTGGGGAAAACCTGTTCGAAGTCGAACCATCAGCCATCTCGGATGTCGAAGTTGTCTACACGATCATGGGTGGCGCACTGACGCACCAGAAATCGGATTGAACCGGAGACTTCCTGAACTGCCTTAATTTCGACGACACGTCGCGGGCCGCCCCATTTGGGGCGGATGCTTCAGCTTGACGATGTGCCGAGTTCAAGCCCGGACTTTCTTTGGTCTTCGGAGAAATTCTGCCAAACGCGGGTGCCGACAGCGTGACCATCATCGCGCTTGGCGACGCACGAAAACTATCCTCAAACTTCAAGCCGGCGCACGTTCGAACCCGACCGTGGCCTCGCCTCCGGTTTCGGGCTGCAAGGTCTCGCAACTCGCCTTGCCGTTTTCTGCCAGGGCGCAACTGATCTGGCGCTGATGGATGTAGCCGTTGTCCTGGCAGGCAAGATTTCCAGGCTCGATCAGGTTCAGCTGACCTTGCGCGAATTGCGCCTGAACCGGACCTTCGCATGTGATCCCATCGTTCGACCGCATGACCTGCTTGCCGTTGCCATTGGTGTCGAAACACATCTGCCAGTCCCGATAGGTGCGGATTTCACCGGAATCGACGTCACGGGTGCGATAGGTGGTGTCAAGCGACCAGCATCCATAGAGCATTTCCAGATCCGCCTCGTTCCACCCCTCATCGTGCAGCGGTCCGGTGGCATCGGGTGGGGCCTTGACGCATTGCAGCGCGGCCAGTTCTCTCTCCAACTGAAAGATACGGCGTTCCAACTCCAGACCGGCTGCTTTCGACACACCCAGTTGCTGCTGCGCGACCAGTTGCGTTTGCGGCTTACAGCCTGTCAGGTCCCGCAGTATCGGGATCTGCAACGCACATGCCTGCAGGATCAGTGCCGCGGAAACACCGGCGAGGCCGACGATGCCGACACTGGCAATCATGACTGGCAGGGTTGATCTGACCGGCATATTCCTTAGCGATACCTAATAATTATCTCAAAAACTCCTCTGGCAGAGTTGCGGATATTAGGCCGTTGGTCAATCCGCCCCTTGCCTGAGCAGAATGACAGTTTTCGTTATTTTGCGGGGCGGGGAAGTCGGATAAACTGAAACCTGTATTGGTGGAGTTGGGTCGTGACTGTTTTGAGCCGTCTATTTCGAATTTGGTTTGTCTTGTTTCTTTTTGCCGGCACACCGGCCCACGCCCAGCATCAGGGGCACAACAAAACCCGCAGCGTATTGTGGTTCAACGCGATGCCCGATTACAGCCCCGAGGTTGTATCGCGGCACCGTCAGCAAATGGCCCAGTTCCTCGATCAGTATCGCGAAGGCAAGGTTTTCAATGTCACATACGAACGGAACCTGCAGGGTGGTGGCCTGGCGGCGGCTTTGCGGGGCGGGCAATACGATATTCTGATCCTGGACACAGCCAATCAACGCAAACGGATGAATGCTGAAGACGTGCAGGCCCTGCAGCAGTTTTACGGGGCAGGGCGCCGAACGCTGATGCTGGACGGATCTTTCGCGATCCGGAACATCAATCATAACCCGACCACGAAGTTTCCGGGCCGGAACGGATCAAGCGGGGCCATTCTGATCAATCAGCTGTCGGCGCTGGCCGAGCGGGGCGGCGGCGTTCTGATCGGGACGGACCATAATATCTGGCAGGTCAACGCCAACGCGGCGCTGGGCGCACTGGTGCCAGGCGCGCGCTTCAAGGGGACCACCAACCCGTCAACGGACGGCGACTTCATCGGCACAACGCTGATCGGTGGGCGCGAGTCCGTGAAGGCGCTGGATTTGCTGCGGCATTGGGAATCCGTGCCCAATCAGGGTGAGGCCCCGGTCGGTACGTTTCAGGATTTCAGCGGGCAGCAGATCGTGTTGTATTCGCTGGTCGAAACGGCTGACAAACCCGGTGGCGGGCGCAAGCGGCCTTATATCTCGGCCAGCTATTACCCCGGCGACAACCGTATCCCGATCGACAGCGACGAAGAGATTTTCGACAACCTGCCTACACACAAAAGCGGCAGTTGATCAGGTCGCCCCTTCGCGCAGCACTTCAGCGGGGTCCACACGCGCAGCACTGCGAGCCGCAAAAAAGGCGGCGGCCATCACAAACATCAGTGTCAGAACGATGATGACCAGGCTTTGAAGGAACCCCAGAACGACAAGACCGTTTTCTTCGGTCAGACCGCTGTCAAACAAACGCTCGGCCAGATTGCCCGCGATCCAGAACAGTAAGAAACTGACCAGCAAGCCGATCAATCCGCTGACAAATGCCTGAACGACGGGAAACATCCACAGCCTGCGGGGACCGATCCCCAACAACGCCAACGAGGCGAGGGTCTGACGCTTGCGCGCGACCTCACCCCAGAACCCGAAGACCAGCGCGGCGGCCAGACCCAGACTGGCAACCCCGGCTGTCAGCAGCAGTGCCAGATTCAGATTGCGTCCCAGGCTGAGGACGCCGCTGACCTCGGCCGTGCGGGCTTCGGTCTGCACGCCAAACCGCTGTTCCAGCCTTGATTGCAGGGCCGCCAGTTCGGTGATGTCGCGGGCAAAGACGCGCATTCCTTCGAATTCGGGCTTGCGTGCAGCGATGTCGCGCCCTTCGGTTATTCCATGTTCGGGCAGGGCGTATTCGTCATAAAAGGCTTCGACCAGATCCAGCACCTCGATATTGGCCAGAACGGACCGGCCGGACAGCGCGGAATCCGGAAGGATCACGACAAGTTCCAGCGGCAGCATCAATTGCCGTTTTCGCTCTGTAGCCTGCGTGAAAATCTGCACAGTGTCGCCTACAGTGAACTCGAGCTGGCGCGCCAGACTGGCGCTGAGGACCACCTGGTCTGCGCCCAGCTCAAGGCCCTTTGGCAAGGTCGGGTCACCTGTGCCCGACGGAACCAGAACAGCGTCCCTCTTGGCGACGGCCCCTTCCTTTCGGACATTGACGAAATCAAAGATCGACCGGGTTTTTGCCGTGGCAAAGGCCGTCTGTTCCCAGCCCGCCACCTCGGCTACGTCGCTTTCAACAAACGCGCTGTTTCCGGTGGTTTCGATCCGCAAGGTCGCCGGGTCGTTCAACAGCCGCCCGATCAGCGCGTCATAAACCCCGTTCTTGACGCCGAAGACCACCATGAGCGGCACCAGGACCCCGGCAAGAATTGCGACATTGCAGATCAAATGTACGCGTTGGCGCAACAGGTCGCGCAGGGCCAGCTCGATCATCAATCTCATGCCGCGTCCCCCGCTGTCGCCACGCCGGTCTGGCCGTGTAGTTGGCTGACGACGTTGGACTGGCTCGCCGGATCCACCAGTCCAAGGGCGATCCGGCGGAGCGAAAACTGGTCCAGAAGGTCCAGATCATGGGACGAGATGATTACACCGGCCCCGCCCGAAATGGCCATATCGATCAGCAACCCCATCGCGGTCGAGGCCGCCCCGGGGTCCAGCGCTGCGGTGGGTTCGTCCGCGATCACAAAGGCAGGGCGATGCGCCAGCGCACGGCAGATGGCAACACGCTGACGCTGACCGATGGACAACGCGCCGGGATAGAGCGCGGAAATTTCCGAGATCCCCAATCGCTGCAGCAACTCGCTGCACCATCCCGGATCATCCATACCGACAATCTTTTGCGACAGCGCAACATTGTCAGCCACGGTCAGAAACGGCAAAAGGCCGCCGCTTTGTGGAACGAACCCAAACATCGTCCCGCGAATTTCCGCGGGCGACATGCTGGGATTGTTCCAGATGCCGCCAAAATCCAGCCCATCCTCACCAACTCCGATCAGAAATTTCTTCGCCGTTGATGGACGCCGCAGCAACCCGAGTGTCTCAAGCAACAGGGTCTTGCCCGTGCCGCTGGGGCCGGTCAGGCCTATCGCTTCTCCCGAGGTCAGGCTTAGACCCGGAACATCCAGCGTAAACCGACGTTCCTGATCGCTCAGGCTGACCGAGACACCTTCAAGAAGCAGCTGAGCCGACACGGGTCAGGGCAACACGTCAAAGGGCATGGCAAAGACATGCTCGCCGTCAGGTGCGCCCTCATAAAGTGCAGTCCAGACGGTGCTGTCAAACAGCCACTTCCGATATTGGGTCAGTTTCTGGCGCATGCCATCGATCACGCTGCGGCGGAACATGGCGCTTTCGGCCCAGCGTTGCTCGCTCATGCCCAGAACCTGGCTTTGATAGGGCAGACGGTCCAGAAACTCCATCGCGCCGCCCAGCGTGTCGGCGTTTGCGTTGACCAGCAGGTCCGGGTTCTGCGCCATATCCGCGATCAGGCCCCGAACCTGCGAGAAGAAATCAAGCGACTGTTCCGAGCTTTGCGCGGTTTCGCCAAAGCGCACCAGATTGTCCAGAAACTCGGCCATGCTGGCCATCTCGTTCTTGGTCACCAGCAGGCGCGGTTCGATGGCAAGCCGGTCGGGTGCTTCGACAGCGCGATTGGACAGCCAGCCCTTGATCACGTCAGGGGCTTGCGTGCCTTTCTGTTCGCCCAGCCAGGCCAGTTGCATGGCGCGGCCCAGTTCGACCAGGCCTTCGCCGGCCTCTTCCGGGTTGAGCACCGTTTTTTCGCCCCGGACGATACGGACATGGTCGGTCAATGCGGTCACCAGCCGGGTGACGACGCCTTCGAATGCCTGTTCCGAGCCGCCTTCAATGGGGAAATAGTACTCCCGCCCGGCGAAGCGCGAAAGCTCACGGTATTTGGCCGCGGCATAAGCGTGATTGCCCTGCCCGTTAGGGGTTTTGAGGTGCAGCGTCATGACGACGATATTACGGCCTTCGGCGTCTTTCTGCAGTTCGACGGTTCCGATCTCGGACCGCGCGTTCGGATCCCGCGGGTCCTTCGGCCCAGCGTCGGTCACAAGAATGACATAGCGCGCATCGATCTTGTCGCCGTCACCCTTGGACAGTTCCCAATCAATCGTATCGATCGCATCCTCAACGCCAGCAAGGCTGTCCTCGTTGAAACCGGGCGAATTGGCGCGGGCCACATACGTTGCCTCGCCAATCGCAGACAGAACCGGGCTTTGATCCTGACGCCGTTCCACATCCATCAGAGTTTTGGTGCGGTATTCCAGCTCTGGTACAGCTTCGGTGTTGTCGCGAAATCCGATCACTCCGAAATTGACCAGCTTGCCGATTTCAGTGCCCTCAATCTGGCGCACTGTGTTCTGCAGAACGCGCTGTGTGGCCGCGATGTAAGGCTCCATCGACTGTGTCGTGTCCAGAACAAAGACGATGCCCACATCAAAGGCCGCCGGATCGCCCTGCAGTTCCTGTGCGCCAGCCGTATCCTCTTGTTTCGGGACCGAGGCCACCTGCATCAGCAGGACCTCGTCATAGGTCAGCGGATGCAACGCTTCGGTGAAATCGAGGATCGGCATCAGATACAGTTCGTCGCGGATATTGACGAATTCCTGTGGTTCGACCGAGACGACACCATTCTGACCGTCAACAACACCGGCCGAGGCTTCGGCGACCAGACGCTCCTGCACATCGCGCAGCGCTTCGTGGTTCATCAGCCAATCCAAGTTTTGCTGCGTATCGAACAGCAGTTGACGGCTGCGACCGGCGGAGTTGGTAAAGGCACCGACAATGTTCTGCTTCCAGGGTACGGTGCCGGGCTCCTGCACCCAGCCTTCGGGCGCGATATTCGGGCTTGGGCCAACTTCAAGCCAACCGTCTTGCCGTGCAAAGACATAAAGCGGCTGAAAGGCCGGATAGGTCGATTGCGCAGGGCCGTTTGCCGACGGGTGAAGTGTGGTACCGGGGCGGGTCAGGACCCGTTCATAGATTGTTTGGGCCCCTTCAAGCAGCAGGGGTTTGCGTTGCTGTGCCTCCGCACCAGCCGCCCCAAACGCCCAGAGCAATGCAAAGACGGCAACGAACCGGAGTATCAGGGCAGGGTGCATGGTTTTCAGGGTCCTCTGGGTCACTGGCAATAATCTTCAAACGCGCTTTTCGACAGGGAATCGGACTTGATCCGCAAACGTGTACAGACCGCTGCCAGGCGATCCGCTGCTTCCTGGGACCCGGCCTTGACGGCCCTGTCGTAATACTCGGCCGCCAGGGACGGCTTATCAGGGAATGTCAGGCCGATCTGACCTTCGATGACGTCATCCGTGACGCCGCTGTCGTAAATCGAGCCGAACAGGGCAAGCGCCTCGGCATCTCCGGCAAGGGCCGCTTTTTCGACAAGACCCAGTGCGTCATCGGCCGACAAACTACCACCGCATTCGCGCATTTTGCCTGCTACCGCGTCGAAACCTTGCGACGAGAGTTCGGCAAACTGAGACATTGCGCAGGCATTCTGCACCGCGGCCGGTTCAGGTTCGGGCGCGGGTTCCGGCTCAGTCACTTCGACCGGGTCATCTTCCGGCGTGGTGCCCGGCATCAGGAACAGATAGGCAAGCGCGGCAAGGACCGCTGCCACCACGACCCCGCCGATAATCAATCCGGACTTGCTGGATTTTCCTTCGGAATCTTCCTCTGACGTATCTGACGGGGCGACGCTGCCCTTGCCTTCCAGATTGCTTTCAGGTGACTTTGCGTCCCCATCATCGCCCACGTCGACACCACTTTCGGCATCGTCTGTCTGCGGTTGCGCCACCATTACGGTTGGTGCTTTGACTTCGGGTGCCGTGCCGGTGCCGCCGATGCCACCAATGACGGCCTCGTCCGGGCCAGCATTGATATCGTCAGGCCAATAGGTGTCCCAACTGCCGCCGCCCACTTCGATCCGAACGGGTGTATCTTCTTCGATGTGGTTTACAACCTCGGGTCCGACGACCAGTCGCAGCGTGTCCCCGCCCTGTTCGGCGGTGCGCGCCGGGATACTCGCTCGGTTCGGCTGCCAGCCATCCGCGCCCAGCCATTTCTGCTGATAGCTGTTGAACACCGCAACGCTGACCGGATCATCATCGGCGGTCGCACCGGATATGGTGATTTCGGCAAAGCCACCGCGAGGATGTTTGGGATCTGGTTTGATCTCGATCACGAGGGTTGCTCCGCGTTGACTGTCAGCTCGTTGAGGACGCCGCCCAGTTTGATGTTCTGTTCAATATTTACCGTGCCGGCATCACCGTCCTTGGCGTTTTCTACAAACAGCGCGTCCAATGCGAATACCCAATCCGTCCAGGTATCTGTCGCGGCTGCGCGCGGCACTTCCGGCAGGCTTTCGGCAGTATCTGCGCCCTTGTGTTTTTCGAACGCTTTCCTGCTTGCTCCTTCGCCAAGATCAATGTCCAGACCCTGTCCATTAAACATGTCGCGGGCGCCAAGCGTAGTGACAAAATTATTAATTCGTTCCGAGCAGACAATGGCGGCAGACGGCGCCTGCTTGTCGACGGTCAGGCTGTAAGAAATGCTTCGCAGCAGTTCCATAATGCCGCTCTGGACATTGGTGCGCGAGAAACCGTGCACCATTTCATTCACCAGATCGCCGGCTTTTTCCGGCGTCAGTTGGAAGATGGCCAGCCGTTCTTCATCCTCACGGAACCGGTTAAGGCCCTCGACCCAGACGGAAATCGCGGTATCTGCCTGAAAGGTTTCGGGTGTCATGGTGCGGATTGACTTTGTCTTTGGCTTGTCATCCTCGGCCTCGGGCGTTTCAGGCGGTGCTGCATTGGCCTGCGAGGTCGGGGCCGATGGTCTGGCCGGTGCGCCGGGACGTAACGGTGCGCCGGGGCGCGCCGGGCTTGCTGCGCTGGTCGCGGCCGCCGGCGTTACTGCGGCAGGTTTGTGCGCTTCGTTTGCAACCGCGTTCGTGATGCGGATTGACGAAGGCACCCGCGAAATCCGGTCCTGCACCGCATCCTGATCCACCGACAACGCATTCAGGAAGGCACCGAACCGGTGGTTGGACAAGGTCAGTTCAAGACTGTCGATGATACCGGCGGCGGCCAGTCTCTTTTCCTCGATCCGTTTTTCGACGTCATCGGAGATGTAGAACTGGGCCAGTTCCTGATACAGATTGGCGGCGACCGCTTCGATCTGATTGCTGATCTGGCGCAGTTTGCTTTCGGGTTTGCAGACTTTCGTCAGTTCTTCGATCAGATAGCTGACGCCACCATCGTTCAGGCCCAGGGCCGCTTCCCATGCCCGTTCGGGATCCTTGAAGTGCTTTTGCACCGGTTCCGCCTGAAGGCAGCCCGCCTTGAGTTCGGCCAGGCGGTTGACCTTGTCGGGGATGATCTCGACCTCGCGCTCATCCTCGTATTTGATCAGCGCTTCGATCGGATAATAGGGGTTTCGCAACCAGTAGCAGTTGGTGAACGGTTCGGTCCCGGCCCATTTGTGAACCCAAGACGTTGGCACCTTGCCGAACCCTTTCAGCAAGGACGCATCCATGCGCCGCTCGAACCGCTCGTAATCCTCGGCGCCCGAGGCGCTGTCGATCAGGTGTTTGTCGAACTTGGTCATCACGAAGAACAGAATACAGTCGTTCTTTGCCCGTTCATCCGGGGTCGCGCCGTGGGTCAGCTCGATCCACTGCTCGACCAGTCCCGGCAAGCTGAGCGTTTCCATGTTGCTGTCAGGCACACACAGCAGCATCGAGGTGATTTCCTGGTTCGAAACGTAGCGGTCGAACAGATAGGCCACCTTGCCGCGCAACAGCATGTTGGTCACGGCTTCTTCGGGATTGCGAAGGGTGACTGACAGCGGTGCCTCAAACCGGTTGCGGGCCCCGGGAAAGTCCAGCAGATCGGTTTCGGCAAACAGGGGTGACGGCTGTTCTTCCATCGGAAAGACCAGTTCCGCCGCCAGCGCGGTTGTCACCGCCCGGTTCAGCTGACCGTTTTGCCCGGCGGCGGTCTGGATATTCAGCATGTCCTCGCCCTCCGGTCCAAACAAACCCGACAGGGTGTTGACGTCGATGATTGAGGTCTCGCGCGGCTGCAGCGAATCCAGCGAGGCGTAGATCACCTCGGCATGGTTGATCGTCGCCAGCGCTTTAGACAGTTTGATGTACAGGTTGGTCAGCGGCTCGTACCCGCCCCACAGAATTGACAGGAACTGACCCCGGTCTTCGGGTGTCAGGCGCGGTGCCAGTTCGGCCGCTTCGTCCCAGAACCCGCCCAGATTGAAGGCGTATGACGATTTGCTGACCCATTTCTGGACGTAATCGGCAATCTCGTAGACTTCTTCATAGTCGATCCCGCCGGTGGGTGCTGGCTGCGCCTTGCCCGAATGAGTCGAAAAATGAGCCCCCAGCGATTCCGGCGTCGGCGGCTCTTCGGACAGGTCGCCATCCTCGTAGAAGCTGTTGATCAGGGTGCGCGCGATGTCGGCTTCCGTCAGCAGGTTGAGCTGGATCGGATACCCGTCCGGCGTCGGGGCCTTGGTCATGGTGAACCGCGTCACCAGCCCGGTGGACTCGCCGTCGCCTGCCGGATTCACCTGGCTGATATAGTCAAGCTTGCCGCCCGGGCCGTTGAAATCGGCCACCAGACGCCCCTCGTTCGGGCGGGCCAGAACCGAGACCAGAAAGGACTTGCCGGCCTGCGAGGGACCGAAAACACTGACGCTCATCTTGGTTTGCGAAGCGCGCCCCAGTCGTTCGGCCCGCCTTGCAGCTTTGCGCAGAACCTTGGGCAGATGGGCGACGCGGCCCTCGACGGTCTGCGCGTTCTCGGGATCATTGATCCATTCCAGCGCGGCGCGGGACAAGCGGGCGACATCGGTGCAGCGGTTGGTAAGGGCGTCTTGTTGGCTCATATCATCGTCTCACATCTTCAAACCGGATCAGACCTGGAACACGCCAGTGTCAATCCAGTATTCATCTTCGAACCCAAGGGTGTGCAGGCGCAGTATGACATCACTTGATTTCATCGCGCCGCCTTCGCCGTCTTCGACCTGATCGATCTCGAAGGCCTCGCGCATGGATTCCCGGCGCAGCTTGTCTTCGCTGGTTTCCCCATCGCTGTCGTCAAAGTCCGTCTTGCGCAGTTCGACCCGGATCGGCAGCGGGCGCGACTGGTTGCCGGTATCCGCAAAATCCAGCCGGAACAGCGGCGTGGTTGTCCAGCGGTCCAACGGTAACTGCCGCGATCCGATATAGACTGGCGAATAGAGGTTCACGGTCGCGGTGTCATTGCTGGACCCATCCGTGTCCAGATCGACATCCGAGAACAGGATGCGTTCGTCCGGGATCTGGCCGTTGATGTCCATCTCACCGACAAACCGCGCGGTCGAGCGCATCTGGAACGCGCCGGTCGTGACCTTGAAATTCGGGATACGGTTTTCCGAAAGCGCAATCAGCATACCGCCGACCGCAACGGTCGATTTCGGATCGCCGATCTTTTGCGAAACCGGATCCCGGAACGGGTACCAGCGCCCGGTTTTGTACTGGTGCATCGAGATCAGCCGGTGTGGCGACACAACCAGCATTTCCTCGACGATCGAGCGGATGGCCGGCAGGCGCGAGGGCCGTCCGGTCAGCAGCACGACATCAACGCCCAGATGGTCGATCACCTCGCACATGTTGCCCAGAACGCGCTGGAACACCTCGCGGCTGATCGCATCGACATCTTCGCGCGAGCTGGTCAGGACCAGATCGGCCAGCCTCCAGTCGCGTGCACCAAGGGCCGCCGCCGCGTCTTCGACATATGACAGGATGTCAGAGCCGACCTCGCGGCCGCCATTCGCATCGGGTGTCGGCTCGGTTGTTGGTGCTTCTGCTACCTCTTCTTCACCTTCAGGCCGATCTTCGGGATCAACCGGCTCTGGCATACCCAGAATGCGGGCCACGGGCAGGTCGAACCGGTCGAACTCTTCCGAGGTTTCGCAGTGGGCCAGAGTTGCCTCGGCCAGTGGCACAAGCACGCGCAGCGAGAATTGCCGGCGTCGCTGAACGGCCTGCTGATCCTGTCCGCCGATGTCGCCGCCGAACAGCTCGCGCAGCTTCTCGGCCACGTAGACGCCGCCCGCAGCTTCGATGGATTCCTGAATGCGCGGAATGATGATGGCGCTGACCACTCGGTGAACCAGGTCATCACCCGCGATGCGGAACCCCTCGCGGAACGTCTGTTCGGGGTGCAGAACCCGGTTGGCTTCATTCCGGTAGGTGGTGATCATCAGGTCGGTTGTGCCACCACCCACATCAATGCTGGCCAGTCTCAACGACGGCTCCTCGGCCCCCGACGGGGACATGCGGGGCTTGCCCTTGAGGTTGATGAACGTATCGATGCGCCCGTCGAATTTCTGTGTCAGCTCGCTGTAAAGGTAAACAAGCTGGGTACACGACGCTTCGTCCCAGTCCACCATCACCTCGGGCTTGGTCGAATAGGGCTTCTGAGCGCTGTCCAAACCCAATTGCTGCCAGATCAGGCCAAGCGCACCTTGCGTGCGCGAACGGATGATGGCCTGTTCCTTGATCGGTGTGGCGGTTGGCAGGCTCAGGATGATGCGGTTCAGACGGCGTGGCAGATCCGATTGCGCCCGGCGGGATCGCCCGGCGGGATCGTTGATCTGGATCAGCGCGTGCGCAATGATCTCGCCCATCATGAACCCGAACAGCGAACTGCGCGAAAAGCGCGGCCGGATGGCCGGAGTGCTGGGTGTTTCGCCCCGGCGGCGCAGGCGTTGTTCTTCCTCATACCGGACCTGCTTCATCACGTCGCCCGCCTCATTGAGGTGGCGCATGGCAGATCGCACCGCCTTGGGCAGGTTGTTTGGGTCCATGTGATTGTGGAACCGCCAGTCCTGCTGAACGGCGGCGCTGTCCCATAGGTATCGTTTCGGTGACGAGAGACCGGACAGGGTTTCCGTCCCTTCCTCGCCCTGAACCAGCCGCACCGCTTCGGGGCCGATGCGCACGAAGCTGGGCCACAGGAACGCGTTGCGCCGTCCCGAACGACTGGCATAGCGATCATCGCCGAACCGGACATCGGAAAACTCGACCCGGCTGGGGAACAGACCGCTGTAGTAGAATTCCGGCTTGCTGAGATCGCGGATTTCCAGCGGGAAGGACCGCGCCAGATCGACACGTGTTTCACCCGGAAACTGCTCGATCAGAATGCCGCAGGTACGGCTGTTGCCGACGTCCAGAACCAGATCGACATTCACCGGTGTAACAGCGTCCCGCTCGCTGACGGTATTGGCAAAACGGACGGTCGGCGGGTTCGCGGTATTCTGTACGACCTGCAGATAAGCCAGGTATCGTGCCCAATGTTCGAACCGGTGCGGCAGGTCCTCTTCCGCGAAACGGCGTCCGGGCCGTTCAGCGCGCTTGAAGTTGATGAACAGCTCCTTAAGCCACTCCGACACCCAGCGCTGATGATCCAGCATGTTGCCGTCTTCGTCCGTTTCGGGACGGCGCAGGAACCATCTCATGTCGTTGGGTTCGGTCACCAGTTTGAAATCGCGGGCCTTTTCGGCATCCGATTTCTCAGGCGCGACGTAATTCATGTCCTGCTGATGATCCACCAACGTGGTGTCCAGCGCGATCTGGATCCTGTGGGTATGCCCGGTTTCGGCGTCCGGTTCGGCCAGTTCGACGGTTCGCATACGCGCCCAGCTGGACGGGCCGGGGTCGAACTGCAATTCACCGGCATGGCCGCGCTGGCTTTTCTGGCGCAGGAAAGGCACCGGCACCCATTTGTCCAGAAACGGGTCCAGCGCCG
This sequence comes from Ruegeria sp. D1(2025), assembly GCF_056536425.1. NCBI lineage: Bacteria > Pseudomonadati > Pseudomonadota > Alphaproteobacteria > Rhodobacterales > Roseobacteraceae > Ruegeria > Ruegeria sp. D1(2025). The sequence continues at coordinate 37,869 of NZ_JBQFPO010000010.1, forward strand.
CAGTTGGCCGAACCGAATATTCGTCGTCATCGTCTCGCCGCGCGTCCAGGATTTCGGCGTCGCGCGTGTCCTCGCCGGACAGCGGGAACAGGGTCAGAATGTTCTCACCATCCTGCTCGCCCGTGACCCTTTCAATATATCGCAGAGGGCGCATTTCGAGCTTGGAAATGTCAAAGCCGAAATCCAGCATTTGAATTCCCGAAAACGGAATCAGAGTGATTTCTTCGCGCAAATTCGCGAGTTTGCGAATTTGTGGTTTCCGATCCCTGAGCATCAGTTTCCCTTTCCAACTTCGTATTGTTTGGTCCATGCGGGTTGGCCGCTTGTGACGGAACCATTGAATATTTTGGTCTCGACCCCGTCCTTGATACGCAATCGGAAGGATTGCGTGGTGCTTTGGCCGTGGGGGTCAAACAACGAGACTGCGATATTGTACGGTCCATTGGCCGGGGCGTCGAAATACATGCTTTCGATTGCGTTGGGCACGGCCGTACGAATGTCGTGATTGCCGCCGATATCCAGGTTGCCACCGCAAGCCGCGCGATTGTCGTAGTTGATGATCTGATTGCCCGGGCACCGCACATCCATATGTAAGTCCGCAACCGAGTCCCACAGCAACGAAATCGTCAGTTTTCCTTCGCGTGCACCGCGTTCAGCCAGTCTTTCGCTGTCGATATCCGGAACCAGTTGCGCCCGGTCTTTCGGGTCGGGGATCGGCGCTGTTGCCTTGTCAGGCTGACAGGCGCGGTCGGCAATGCCGATGTCTTTCTCGAGGCTGGCGATCCGGTCGCGCAGCCAAAGTGTTCTGCGTTCTTCTTCGGATGCCTCCACACCCGGCGGCGGGCAGTAACTGGGCAAACCCGGAATGCGCAGGGCGCAGGCTTCGACCATCAGATACAGGATGGCTGCGATCATCAGCATCAGCAGCAGCCAGCCAAACCACATCAGCCACCAGAGGTTTAACGGACCACGATCAGCCGCCGTGGCCTGCGCTTCTCCGGCGGATGCCGGTGCCGCTGCAGCAGTGGCCGCAGCAACCGCTGCCGCCTTTTCCGTGGCTTTCTTCTGTGCTCTTGCAGCCCCCTCCTTGCCACTCAGGTCGCCTGCAACCGCGGCCTGATTGTCCGAGACCCAGGCCCAGTTCAACAGCACGGGCTGACGTGTTTCGCCATCCGTCAGTACGTAGATGCAACCATCATCGGGATAACGTGTTGCGTTGGACAGGGCTTCGCCAAGCCGCTGCTGGTCCGGGTCGTTGCTGTCCAGCAGGGATTGGCCCAATTCGCGGATGTCCGACAACAGGCCCTGAAGGTCCGCGTCGATGGCGGCGCGCTCCTCCTCTTCGAATGTGTCCAGCCTGTGGGGTTTGCCGCCCGTCACGGCATACCAGTCGAACCGATCCCCGTACTGGGTCGCCACTGGTTCGGCAAACAGGGCTGCGTGACGTTCGCCCAATTTGTCCCGAATCGTGCCCGAGATCAGTTCGAATGACCGCTGCGGTGCCGTTCCCAGCGGGGAAAGCCCTTGCGTCGACGTATTTGCGAGGAAAGCTTCAAACATCGTTGCGGCTCACTCGGATTTGGGCGTCAGCGCCGGCAGTTTCGGAAGCGCGTTGGTTTCCGGGGCGGGGCTTTCAGGTGCCGCCCCCGACGCCTGTGCGGTTTCCGGCGGCAGCGGGCGCTGAACCTGCGGGGCGCAGGTTTGTGTCACAACGGCGGGAAGCGCGCCTGTGTCGGCAAGAAAACGCATCAGGTCGCCGGTAGACAGCGCGAAATTCAGGCTGCGCATCGGGCCCACTTTGACAAAGGTATTCACGCCAACCAACCGGCCGCACATATCAACCAGCGGACCGCCCGAATTGCCTTTGGAAATCGGCGCTGAATGCACAACCACTTTGGTTTGCGGTGGCAGTGTCTGTTCGGCCGATACAGTGCCGTCCGTCACCGCCAATTCCGGAACGGCGGTTCTGTCACCGGACCGGAGTTGTTGGAAATTCGCGTCACTTTGCAGCAGATCACCCGGGTAGCCCGCGGCGATAACGGATTGCAGGCGCAGCGATTCCGCGGAATCCAGCACGTTGAACGAAGGCTGTTGTGCGCCTTGAACACGCAACAGCGCAAAATCCCCGCCTGTGGACTGGAACGGGCCAAATGTCTTGAGAACCTGCGCTTCTCTCAGTGAACCGAGCGCATTGTTGGTTACATAAATCGTTGCACCCGGCGACGCGATAACGTGGTGATTGGTGACCAGAAGGTCCGGGCCCACAAAGAAACCTGTCCCGCTGCCCAACCCTTCGGGCGACGGGGCGAGGACCATGGCTGTCCGCTCCTCGATATAGGCAAGCAGCGATTTGGTGTCCTTGGGGTTATCGGAATCCTGAATTTTCACGCGCTCCGGATTGGGTGGCAGAATAGAGGTTCTGTCAGCGGGGCGCACTGCGCCGGGTATGTCGGCGCGGTCATTCGGATCGGGCGGCAGCAACCCTTCGATCGTGCGACCGTTGGGCATCAGCAAGGTGCCATCCGCTTCGCAAACCGCGCCATCCAGCGCAAACTGCAGGTCTGCCAGACGCTGTTCCAGCGACTTGTTGGTGCTAAGAACCGCCGCAAGTGCAGCCTCGTCAGTAACCGCGCGGTCTTTGGCAAGGTCCGGGAAAATGCGATTTCCGGGGATCAGCAGCCAGATCAGGACGCCGCCGGCCAGCAGAAGCAGCAACAGTAACGGCAGCCAGGCCCAAAGCGGCACCCGCTGCGGTGTTGCCGATGCCTGAGAAGGCGGAGGCGGCGGTGTTGGATCGGCCGTTGCGGCTGCTGCTGCGACCGGAGCCGCCGTGGCTGCCGCTGCTGTCGCTACCGCCGCGTCTGGCGCAGGAGTTGCCGGGGCAGCAGCCTGTTTCTGCGCGGCCATTTCCTGCGCTTCGACTGATGACAAAGGCGGTGCAGAAGGCAGGGGAAGAAAACGCCCAAGAGTTTGCGCATAGTGTTTCGCGCGTGTTTCGGTTTCGCGGCTGGCTCCGGCGGGCAACATGCCCCAGTTGATGATGACCGGTGTTCCGTCCACGGACCAGACATCGTTCATGTCAGGGATATGAAGGGCGCTGCCAATCAGGCTTCCGGTCTGCTCGTTGCCCAAGGCGGTCTGAAGTGGCGCCAGCCTGCGGGTCAGCTCCTGCCCCAGCGAGTTCTGCGCGGCGTCATCCAGACGATTGAACGGCGTCGCATTTCCCTTGATGTCGGTATACCACGACACCGACGGAGCCACCTGATCGTTTCCCCGGCTAAGCAGCGGTTCGGCAAAAAGGTGCGCCGTTTCCTCACCCCCATGCGCGGTGAGCGCGTCCAGCAGAGCTGGATAGGCCTCAATCGCAAGCTCGTCTCCAGCCTCAAGGCACTGGCCCAGTTCGATTTGCGTCTTAGTCAGAAAGTGTTCAGCCATCAGTTGCCCCTTGCGGGTCGGCGGAATTCGACGGTTGTCGAACTGCCGACTTCTGGTTGCGTCACGACACAGCTGGCCGTGCCGGATTCATTCAGTTTACAGCTGCTGCTCAGGCGGTAGATGTATCCGCCGTCGCTGCATTGCAGGTTGCCGGGTTCGTCGATAATCAGCGATCCATCAGCTGCGAACGCGCCGGCCACCGGTCCGGCGCAGCTGTTGCCGTTATCGGCACGCATTTCTTCGCGCCCATTGCCACTGGCGTCGAAACACATGGTCCACTGGTTGTAATCAGTCTTCACGCCGGTCCGTCTGTTGGTGGTCACAAACCGGGAATCCAGTTCCCAGCACCCTTCCAGCAATCCGATACGCTGATTGTCCCAGTCCTGAGGGTCGATCTTGTCGGGTAAGGGGGCCAAATCGGGCAGCGCGGCCTGTTGCGGGGCCTTGGGTTCGCACTGCAACAATGCAAGCTCGCGTTCGTGCCGCAAAATGCGATCGACCAGTTCCTGGTTTTGTCGTTCGAGTGCCGCCAGCCTCTGTTCAGCCTGCTCGGCCTTGTTGACCGGGCACCAATCCAGCCAGGTTCCTGCGACCCGATCATTTGCGCCGCATGCAGGAACAAGCGCGGCGGCAGACCAGGCAACAATCGCGATCAACACACCAGTCGTCAAAAATGCCAACACAGCCCGAAACAAAAGAAAAATAGCCCCCTACAAATTGAAGATAAGTAAACGTGACTCATAACTCATGGTCAACGCAAATCTCAGAATTTGGCCAGTTACAGAACTTGTCACACAGCCGCGCTTACAAAAGCTGTCATTTCAAACTTCTAACCGCACAGCCTACCATTTTAGGCAATGGTAAAATCGTCCGGAGAGTTCGAGATGTTTGACTTTGAAAACACAGCAGGACCAGTTACCGAAAGTTCACTGTTGTCCGTTTCCGGAGGCGGTTTGCTGGGCGTTATCCCGGCTGCCATGTTGCTGCGTATCGAGGCCCTGGGGAAAGAGAAATATGGCCCCCATTATCGCCTGTCCGACAGCTTCGATTCCGTGTCCGGATCCTCGACCGGGGCAGTGATTGCCGCCGGCGTCGCGCTGGGCCTTTCCGCTCAGGATATCGCGGATTTTTATTTGCAGGATGTGCCGCGCGGTTTCAAACGGCGCAAGCGGGCTGTACCGCTCTTGCAGGACATCTTCGACGGTGATCTGCTGCACAGCTTCTTCGAACAGCGCACGCAGGGGCGGCTGCTGGACCGCAACGATCTGGAATGCGACCTGACATTGCTGGCCAAAGACCTGCAGCGCGGGAATTCGATCGCGTTTACAACGATTGACTATGGTGTGGACCGTGTATTGTCCGCCGAAATCCGATGCGAAAAACTGCCTCTGTCCGACCTTTTGCGCGCCAGCACTGCAGCCCCCGGTCTGTTCTCGCCGGTGTCCATGACATTGCGCGGCGTGGGCGAGACCCGTCTGGTGGATGGCGGCTTTAGCCTGTTCAATGATCCGTCTTACCTGCTGACCCGTCTGACCAGGGCTCGTGGTGTGCAGCGCATTGCGCTGACCTCGCTGGGTACGGGCAGTTCGCGCCCTGTTTATTCGGGCAATTCGCTGACAGACAAAGTGTCAGTCTTCAGGGCCTTCCGTGGCCTCTTCGGCCTGATCAAGGATGGTGAGGCGCTGTCTCGGGAGCTGATGCGTGATATGGCAGACATGTTAGGTTCGGGATTGCAACACACCCATTACGACATGAGCCTGACCCGCGACACCTTCGATGCGCTTGGTTTTGAACTTGAGCCCGGTGAACTGCGCAACATGCGCAAAATCGCGGATTTTTCAGGGAAGGAAAGGCTATTTGAAGCAGCGCAACTGTTGGCCGAAGCAACGATTGTTGAGCCTCTGCCGTTGGTTGGAAACCTGCAGGCAGCCTAGGGAATTGACAGTTCAAATCATATCGTCCCCAATCGGAGAAAACGGATAGTACATCATGAATACTGTAGATGTTTCATATTTGGACGGTGTTCCGGAAAAGAAAGCTTCACGCATTGCCATTCTGGATGCGCAAAAGCTGATCATCGGCGACGAGGGTGCGACAGTCACTGTTCTGGACGTTGAAACCCTGACGGATGACCAGGCGAATGAACGTCTGACACAGGTTGCACAGAACGCGGCACGGGTTCTGGTTCTTTTTTCTCTGTCCCACGGGGTCAGTTTTCGCAATCGCCGGGACGAGCTGATTGCGCTTGGCGCGGACGACGTCATGTCGGCCACCGGGGCGGATGAAGAGTTTCTGACCCGGGTGCAGGCGCTTCGGCATCAGGCGCAGCCTCCGCGCGTACTGATTGTGGAAGATGAAGAGGAAATCGGAGACTGGGCGGTGGATGTCCTGCGCGAGGCCGGTATGGACGCCCTGCGTGTACGCACCCTGAAGGATGCGCAGAACAGGTTCGAAGCCGGACCGGTTGACGCGCTGGTCGTGGACCGGGGCCTGCCGGATGGGGACGGGCTGACCTTCATCTCGCGTCTGCGTGACCTCGGCATCCGAATTCCGGCCCTGTTGTTCACCGCACTGGATTCCATCGAGGAACGTATCCGCGGGCTCGAGACCGCGCGGGCAGATGACTACATCTGCAAGCCGGTTCACGAGGCCGAGTTGCGCGCGCGCGTTCAGGTGCTATTGCGTCCCTTGGTTTCGGAAGAAACGATGGTGTTTGGTCCGCTTGAGATCAGCCGTAAGGACAGGATCGTCCGGTGGCGCGGCGCGCGTGTCGAACTGCGGCCGAAAGAATGCGAAATGCTGATCTACCTGGCCGAGCGCGACGGCCTACCGATCCCCAAGCGAATGATCTATCTGGACGTTTGGCAAAAGACGTTCATGGATGTCGGCTCGAACCCGGTGACGGCGGCCCGGCACCGGCTGGTGCGCGATTTCAAGTCCGCCCTGGATTCGCGCGGCGAGACGTACCCGGAATTCCTGGAAACCGATGGGGATGCCTATGTTTTCCGGTCCGAGGCATTGCTGCGCATTCCCGCTGATGAAAGCCCGGATCAGTGATCCACCTGATCGGAGAAAACCCGAAACTGTCCCGCATGGTAACGGGACAAGGGCTGTTTTACGCGGCGCTTGGTGTTTTCCTGACATTGGCGGCAATATTCTGTCTGTCCGTATTCTCGGCGGCAGACAGGGCGGACCGGCAGACCCTAAAAAGCGTCGAAGCGCAGATGTTGCGTATTCTCGAAGACAGTGGCGTCAGTGGGCTGGCCACCGCGTTCGATCGGTCACGCAACATAGTTCTGCCGGGCACCGATCGGCTGGAACTGGCGATCTGGCAGATCAGCGGAGATCGCAGGCGCGTTCTGCTGGAAACAACACCGGGCGCAGCCAGCGCCCTTGAGCACGGGCAGGGACATGCGTCGCTGGATGGGGCCGACTTTGAAACCAGATCGGTTGATGTTGCAGCGGCCTCACAGGACTGGGCGCTGCCCGTTGGGGATGTGGCGCTTGTCTTTGGAATTGAATCGCCCAGTTTCGAAACCCAACGCGCACGTTGGCTGGCGCTTGCCATTGCCGGTGTCTCACTTGTCGTGTGCGGTTTGATGATCCTGTTGCAGATCGCCCATTGGCAACGGTACCGACGCAGTCTGCAACGGGTGAACCGGTTGCTTGAGCGGTATTCTTCGGGCGAGACCGGCATTCGGTTTGAAGATGAAACGCCCGCGCCGGAATTGCGCGAGCTGGGTCGCCAGTTGAACGAAGCGCTGCCCAAGATTGACGGGCTGTTCGCAGATTTGCGTGCCCTGTCCGCCCATCTGGCGCATGAGTTGCGGACACCGCTTCAGAATATTCGCAGCGGCATGCGGAAGCTGCTGAATGCACAAAACGCGCAGGACAGGCAGATTCACGCACAGCGTATCGACATGGGAATAGATGCCGCTGACGCCCGCCTGCAATCCATCATGCAATTGTTCCGGCTTCAGGCCGATGCAGATATCCGGCTGGAACCAGACGTCCCGCTGGGGGATTTGCTGGAAGACCTTGTTTACGATTTCGAAGAAGACCTGCAGGCAAACGGGCGAAGTCTGGTTCAGCACATAGACAAGTCGCTACGTGTCACCGGCAACTCGCATCTTCTGGAACTCATGCTGTCGAACCTCTTGTCCAACGCCGTAAAATACGCTGCCGCAAACAGCGAAATCCGGGTCGAATTGACCGGGGATGCGACACGATTCGACCTCAAGATTTCCAATGCCGGGGCCTTGTCGCAAGGCTTTACCGAGCATGCGTTCGAGCGTTTCGCGCAAGGTGCCGAGCATTCCGGTATTACCGGGTATGGGTTGGGTCTGGGGTTGGTGAAAGCGATTGTGCAGAAACATCGTTTTTCGGCCAGCCTGGCGGAAGATGCAGGCGGCGGGCGGGTCGTTGCATCGGTATCCGGCGCGGCATCGGGCGGGGGAGGGTAGGCCATGATGAAGGCAAAAGTGTTTTCAGCCTTTCTTGTGATCGTCCTGCCAACGGGAATGCAGGCACAACCAGACAGTGCGGCAGCACGGGTCTCTGCCGGTCTGGTTCTTGCCGACTGGGCCGTATCAACTGAAAACGCGCCCCTGTTGCTAACCGCGCTCGAGATTGTTTCCGCACACGCGCCAAAAGGCGAAGCCGCAACGCAACTGCAAAACCGCTATCAGGCCGAGGCGCGGTTTTTGATGCGCGGGGACAAAGAGCTTGGTGAGCGGTTTGACGCTCTGATCAGCAATACCGCGCCTGAATCTTTGCGAAACACAATTTGGATTGTCCCAGGCGGCAGCCGGTTCGAACCGCCACAGGGGCAGGGTGTTGCATCTTTTGCTTCCGCAACAGGCGTCTCAGCGCGGCAGGTGTTTGGTCTGTCGGGGGCGTCCTGCCGACGTGAGGCGCAGAACTGGAACTGTGTGCCTGCAGACCTGCAAGGTGAGATACACATCAATCATGTGCCGGGTGGCCCTGACTGGGTCGTCATTGAAACCCGGCCTGTAGACCCATGATCCGCGTTTTTCTGTTAGCGGGATGTATTCTGTCGGCCGGTGCGGCCGTCGCTAATCCCGACCGCAAAGCGCTGTTGATTGGCGTGATGAATTACACTGCTGATCTGGCCCGTCTGGGTGGAGCCCTGACCGGACCGGGCCCGGACGTGGCGCTGATGACGCAGGTTTTTGCTGGCAAAGGTGTTCCAATAGAAAAGATTTCAGTGCTGTCGGATTCTCCGGAACTGACTGAAACTGAGGGTGTTTCTATCGAAACTCCAACGCGCGCCAATATTCTGGCCGCGCTGGATCGGTTGGCGGCAGAGGCGCAGGCGGGCGACAAGATAGCGATCTACATGGCGGGCCACGGTGCGCAGATTGCGTCCGGTTCGGACACATCCGAGGTGGACGGGCTGGATGAGGTTTTCTTGCCCTCGGATTTTGCATTTGATGCCGATGACGCGCCGGTCAATGTTGTCCGGGACGATGAGATCGGTGCCAGAATAGACCGGATGATCGCCGCCGGGGCGAATGTGTGGCTGATTGCGGATACCTGTCATTCCGGCAGCTTTCGGCGGGGTGAGACAGCCGTTGCGCGCTTTGTCGATCTGAGGCCCGACAAGACAGTCAGCCCGGTTGCCGAACCACTCGTGGACCTGTCGAAAGCCAGTACTCTCGCACCCGGTCACTTTACCGGCTTCTATGCCGCCGAGGCTGGATCATTGGCCTACGAGTTGAAACCGCCGGGTTCGCCAACGGTTCATGGTCTGATGACATGGGCGCTGGCCAGTGCGTTGCGAAGTGCCGAAGCCCCCACATATTCAGAACTGGCCAGACAGGTTTCCGCGACGCTCTGGGATATTGGCTGGGGGCGTGCAGACCCCCGGTTTGAAGGGGCTTTGGGTACAAAGCCCATGCTTTCTGAGGGTATCGGGGTGTCGGACCGGTTTGCCGTCTCCATTTCGGACCTCGTTGTTGTCGAGGCTGGTGTCATCGATGGCGTTACGACAGATACGGTGTTTTCAGTCGAGGACAGCGATGGCGCCTTGCTGTTCGATGTGTCGCCAACCGAAGTGACGCTGACCCAAGCCACCGCACCGCTTCCGGAAACCACCCGCGCCACACTGGATGAGAAGATCAAAGCCGAGGGTCTGGACCCCGAACAGTTCCGAATGCGCTGGCTTCAGCACCGCGCGCCCCGCCTGGCCGCAAAGGTTTCTTCGCGCCCGACAGATCTTTCGCTGGCAGTAGGGCTGTCGCTGCTATCTGCTGGCTCGCAATTTGAGGAGCAGATTGCTCAGATGATCTCGGACCTGCAGCCACGGTTGCGCCTTGATCAGAACGATCCGGACATTCAAATCGTCGCCGATAAGGACCGGCTGGTGCTGCACCCCGTTCCCGACGGTGCGCGCGATGCGCTGTCTGTTCCGTTTGATGCGACCCAATTGCCTCTGCTGGAGCAGATGTTGCAGCAGGCCGCAAAGTCGCGCGCGTTGATCTCGGTTGCGGCGATATTGCAGACCAGCCCCTTGTCGCACGGGATCACCGCCAGTGCCCGTCGCATCCCCGGTGAAGCAGACGAAGAATTTGTATGTCAGGAGGCTTTGGCGGTTCAGGTTGAGCCGAAGTTCGCACCTCAGGGCATCCTGCAGGTTGGCCACTGTGACACAGTGTTGGTCTCCGTTCACAATCGCAATCCCTGGCCGGTTGATCTGACGCCCCTTTATGTCGCGCCGGACAATAAGGTGTATTTCCTGTCGGGATACAGGGATGCCGAAAAAGGCGGCTGGCGCATAGGGGCAGGAGAGACCGATGCCCTGCGCTATACCGAAGCCACGCGTGGGCCGGATGGGGCAGTGCTGGCTACTGGTCAGATGCGTGTTTTGCTCTTGGCCGAACGCGGCATGCCCGGGTCGGACCCGGTCGATTTTCGTTATTTACAAGACGAACGCGCGCCGCCCGCAACACGGTCTGCACCTGCCAACTCGTTATCCTCGCTTTTGACCGAAGCCGGATTCGGGCTGGCCAAAACCCGTTCCGTCGGTGAAACTGTTATCAAGCAAAGCGGTGCCGTTATTATTCCGCTGAAAACCGTTGCAGAGGTGGGGGCCGATCGCGGTGCGCAGTAAAGTCAACATTGCGGTTCTGGCTGTTCTGAGCCTGATGTTCCTTGGTCAGGGTGGATCGGCCGTGGCGGCCGACCTGCGCAAAAGCGCCCTGGTTGTGGCAGAATGGGCCGTTGAGGCAAACGAACCGCAGGCCCTTGCCAGCAGTCTGGCTGTGTTGCTTGAGGAAGGCGGCACTCTGGACCCGGAGGATCCGTTCTCGGTCTTGCCTTTGGCCGACGCGCTGCGTGACATGCCCGGAGGAGCGGATTTGATGGACGCGGTTCTCGAAACCGGATCCCGGGGTCAGCTTGGTGGCGCCGCCCGTCTGGACCTGTTGCTTGCGCCCGGACAAACTCATGAAACGGACGTTTTTCTTGTCGGCTCGGAAGTAACGTGGATCGAGGCTCGCTTGTGGCGCGGGTCAGGTGGGGCTGATATCGACGTTGAACTCGTGGGCTCGGACGGAACCAGCATCGCCGCAGACATCAGCCCGCAGACCGGCATTGAAGGGATTGCGGCGCTGGTGGATGTCTGGATCGACAGTTGCGTCAACGCGACGTTGCGGATCACGAATGCCGGCGGCAGTCAGGGGCGCGTCGCGTTGTTTGTTCCACAGTCGCCCCATCAGGATTGCGAGGCGCCGGGTTGACCGGCATCCGCCTGTCGGGCGCTGTTTTCGCGCTTTTGCTGGCTCTGGCCCTGCCGGTCGTCGCCCAGAACCAGAACTCTGCCGAATTGGAAGCGCTGCAAAACAGAGCCGGTCAGGCCTTCGTTGCACAGGATCATGCCACGGTCCGGGAACTTGTCAGGCAGATGGAACCCATGATCGACCGGGGCCTGCGTACCGAAGGGCGGAACGGGGTCGCGCAATATGGGATACTAGGAGAAATCCTGTTCGGCATCGGCGACAGGGAAGACGCATTGCGCGCCTACACCAAATCGGTCGACGCAGCCCGGATTGAGGGTCTGTGGCTTCAGCGAGACGGGCTGTATGTCCGCTATGAATACGGAAGTCTTCTGCAACTGCTCGGACAGCACGACAAAGCGCTGAGTGTCAGCTCAGAGCTGCTGCAGGATCTTGAGCAACTAGGTTTTACAAACAGCGCTGCGGGATTGGATACCGGTATTCTGGTAGGCGCAATCCTAATGGAAACAAACCAGCTGGATGGCGCCCGGCAAGTGTTTGAAAACATGGTCGGGATCGCGCGGGAACACGACACGGAAGGCCGCAAGCTGCAAGTGGCGTTGAACGGTTTGGCCAATACCCTGAACGCGATGGAAGCCTATGAAGCAGCGCTTGAACCCACACGTGAAGCGTCTGAACTGGGCAAAAGATTAAACGCGGTTGACAGCGAGTCCCACCTTTACGCGCGGCTGCGATACGGAATTGCGCTGGAGCGTGTTGGCAGACTGGATGAGGCGCGATCCGTTACTGAGGACGTTCTTGCCTCGGCGCAGGGCAAACTGCCTCAGGGGCACGAGATTATTCAATGGGCGCGCCGAACGCTGGAGGATATCGAACGCGCGGAGGGGCGGAAGTTCGCAGCCCGCGAGTTGAACCGGCAAATTGTGGATGATGCCTTGTCCAGCGAGGATCCTGCTCAGCGTCTTGCTGCGCTGCTGGCGCTGGCCGGACATGATTTGGCTAATCTCGAGTTCGAGAGTTATGAGGCCAAAATGATGGCGGCGCTTGAACTGATCGTCTCGGACCCGGGTGCGGTCCCTGAACGGCAGCAGGCCCAAGTCTATTTCGCAGTGGCCGATCACCTGGTGAATTTCCGCCAGAACTTCAAAGGGGCCAAGCCGCTATACGCCCGATCCATCGATATCCTGACGCGTGAACTGGGACCGGATCACCGCGAAACCCTGCAAGTCCAGGCCCGCAGGTTGCAGGCCAAGGACAAGGAAATTCAGGCCAACGTCGCCTTGGACCGGCCCAAGGAGGAGCTTGCGTTCTGGGATGGAACAGAGGCGGGAAAGGCACCCACGGCCTCGGATCTGGAAATGCTGCGCCGACTGGCCGCCGCAGAGGAGGCGCAAGGCACGCGGCTTGAGGCTTATGCATCACAACTCAACTATGCCTTTTTCCTGCAAGAAGCCGGACAAATTGAAACCGCGCTGGCAGTCATAAGAAACCAGATCGAAAAGCGGGAAGGAGAACAGCGGACGGGTTCCATACCCGATCTGGACATCAACTACCGATTGGTGGACGCGCATGGGTCGGCACTGCTCAAAGGCGGGCAATTCTCTGCTGCGGCATCCGTTTTCCAGAATGGAACAGTCGACCTGTTGAACTATCTGCGCGGGTTTCAATGGCTGGAAGGGATAGCGGGCGGGGCAAAAGTATACCTGATTGGCCAGGTGTATGGTGAGTTGTTCGCCTCATCAGCGCTCAAGGCTGCCGAAACCGGCAGTGAGCAGGAGAAGAACCGCTATGTTCAGATGGCCTTTGAGGCCATGCAACTGGCGGGTTACGGCCCCGCCTCTGTCGCTGTGGCCCGTGCGGCGATCCGGGACAAGGCGCAAAACCCCGATCTGGTTCAACTTGCGGCGCAATGGCAGAAAGCGACTTTGGCCCAGCGGGTCGGGAACGATGTTCAGAATTCGGATCTGGACCGTCTGCGGTCCCGGATGTCGGCACAGTTTTCCGAGTACTTCGAATGGCAAATCCCAGCGCCGCTGACGATGAGCCATATCCAGCGCGAGGTAATCGCCCCGGATGAGGCTGTGATCATGATCCTGACAGCCACAACCCAGAGCGCGCATAAGAAAGGGATCAAAGGGCTGGTTCTTGCCGTGACCCGGGACGGCGCGGCGATGGTTGAATTGCCTCAGAAGTGGAACGTTCTGGTGCAGGACATACTTGATCTCCAGCGTACGCTTGACCCGAAGTCGCCAGAGCAGATGGCCCAATTGCGGGCGCCGCTTGCCAACGTGCAGGGCGCGTCGGGCGCCGCAGCGACGCGGTATGCCGCCCCGTTTGCTTTCGATGCCGCAGAACGACTGCACAAGACGTTTTTCGGATCGCCGGAAATAACTGATCTGATTGGTTCCAAGTCGACCTGGACGTTGGTCCCCTACGGTGAAACGCTGAGCATACCTTTCGCGGCCCTGATCGTGGATGACCCGGGCCGACATTTGCAGGACCGTCGCACCGCAAAGGACCTGCGCGAAATACGCTGGTTGGGGCATGAGCGCGCGCTCCGGGTTGTGCCGTCCGTCGCGGCCCTTGAAAACCTGCGAAAACGTCCCCGGGTCCCCGAGCAACCAGCCTCCAGGCTGGCATATGTCGGATTTGGCGACCCTGCGTTTCAGGGGGCGGAACTGGCGGCCTTGCCTCAGACAGACATCGTTATGCGCGGATCGATCTCGCAACGAGCAACCGCAGTACGCGCGCTTCCGCGTTTGCCGGGCACCCGGCGCGAAGTTGAAACGCTGGCAGGGTTGTTCGGAGAGACCCGCAGCGACATTCGGTTGGGTTCCTCAGCAAGCGAAGCGGAAATCGTTGCGCTCAACAGCCAAGGCAAACTGGCGCAGGCGCAAATTCTGCATTTTGCGACGCATGGGTTGTTGTCGGGCGCGTTCGAAGGGTTGGCCGAACCCGCATTGGCGCTGACGCCAGACGCGACTGCCCCGGCGCAAGGAAGTTTCACTGGCGATGGCCTGTTGACCGCCTCCGAGGCCGCGCAGCTCGATATTGGTGCCGACTGGGTCATTCTGTCGGCCTGCGACACGGCAGGGGAAGATTCGATCGGCGGCGAAGGTCTGGGGGGGTTGGTTCAGGGCTTTTTCTCGGCTGGCGCGCGCAATATGCTTGTTTCGCATTGGCGCGTAGATGATCGCGCCGCCGAGGCGCTGATTACCCGCACCGTGACCGCCTCGCAAAATCAGACCAGCAAGGCCGAGTCGCTGAGGCAGGCGATGAAATCTCTTTTTGACGACCCGAGCCGCGATCAGACCCAACTGCCGAATTCCCACCCGTCGATCTGGGCCCCGTTCCTGATGATTGGCGCAGGCTGACGGGTGACCTGCGCCACAAAAGCAAACGGGCCACCTGATCAGGCGGCCCGTTTGCTTTTTCTGGCAGTTGTAGCTTAGTCCTTGGGCGTCAGTAGCGGCAGCGTATTTGCAACCGGAACCACCCTGGGCAAGCTTTGCCCGTTGTTTCCTGCACGCTGATTCTGTACCTGCAGTGCAGAACGGATGACCTGAACCCGTTCGGTTGTCGTGCTGGGGACGAAAACAGGCGTTGCACCGCTTTCCAGTGAATCCATCGCGTTCACATACCACGGAACCGCTGCCGCAGGGGTCGCCGGCACACCGAACCCTTCACGCAGGTGGTGCCCAATCAGCTCTCCGTAAGGAGCCTGACCCGCAGCCATCATTGTCAATGCGCCAGCCAGAGCCATTTCGGCATCATCCAGACGATAACCGATGCCCAGGCAGATCTGGCCATAGACGCCCATTGTTGCGGCGTCGCTCAGACCCAACTGGGTGGCGGTCGATTGCACCGCCGGCATGACCTGTGCCTGATCCGTTGTGGGCAGGCCGGACATGACGTCGGAGTACCCGCCTGCAATCTGGCTGCACAGCTCCGTCATCTCGTTTTCGGACACCGCGTATTGCGACGCGAGCGATCCACCTTGCGTGATGGCAAATCCACGTGCTTCGCAGAACTTTTCGCTTAGTGCCTGGTTCGGATCTGTCATGTTCGACGCCTGAACCACACCGCCCTGAATGCGCGTTGTCTGGTCAACCAGTTCGCACCGTGCGGCAGCGGATACAGTGGGCTGACCAACCGGCTTCAGGGGCTTGAGCTTTGGCACCGTGCCGCCATTGCCGATAACCTGACCGCCACCCTGCTGGGGCTGGTCGGGAATGACAGCCTGCGGGACCTGCTGGCGTGGTACCTGGTTCAGGGGCTGCGCCGCCGCGGCCTGAGTGCCGTTGTTGGCCCACGGGTCAACAATGCCGTTGTTGTTGGTGCCATAATTGGGAGTATTTGCACCGTAGTTTGGCCCGGCATTGTCGCCATAACGTGCGGCATAGTTGGGGTCACGACCGATGTTCAGCAATCCGCGCGGGCCTTCAGCAGCCATCGTACGGGGATAGGCGCCACCGGCACCTGACTGATACTGCCGCCATCCGTTGACCAGGTTCTGACGTTCCCAATCCGAAAGCTGGCCGGTCTGGGGGTATCCCATGTAACCTTGATAATCACGGATCGCACCGCGGCTGCGGTTTCCCATCACGCCGTCGACCGTTCCCGCGTTCCAGCCGAAGCCGTTGAGCGCGCTCTGAACCTCACGGTTTTGCTGCCGCTGGGCAGAATTCACCGTCGAGCGGCGCGTTGTCGTCGTTTGGCTGCGTTTTTTGTTTTTGTTGCAGTTGATTGCGCCTGTAGCGCACCCAAGGATCACAGCGGCACCGCCGCCGATAATCACATCTGCCAGATCTGCACTTGCGCGGCTGACGCCCGTGGTAATCATCAGGGAGACCAGCAATGCGCCGCCGACGGATTTATTTAAAATATGACGTGGCATCTTTAAGTCACCTCCTTACCCAAAATCTATATCGCTATTCTTACTTAAACATGTGATTCAGTGCATGTTACAAAAAATGTCACCTGTTTGCACCCATGCAATTGAGCATTGAAAACAAATAATTTTAGGACGCCGAGGGTGGGTATGGCGCCCTAAAACTTCGACAATTCAGGCGTAATGACCCTTAATGTCGAAACAGTATCTCGATAAATCGTCAATTACCTGCAGACCATTGGGCATTTACGGGAACACCGTGAAGTGCAGCCTGCGTTTCCGCGATTTGCATTGCCTTGCGGATTACGCTGACGCGATCCTGTGTGGCGCTGGCCATGAAAACGGCAGGCGCACCATTTTCCAGTGCCGTCATCGCGTTCGCGTACCACTCGACCGACGCCTTCGGAGCTTCGGCGGTGCCGAAACCTTCCCGTAGGTGGTGGCCAACCAGTTCGCCATATGCAGCGTGGCCGGATGCGGTCAGTGAAAGGGCACCGGCCAGCGCCATCTCGGCGTCGTCCATGCGATACCCCATTCCGGTGCAGATCTCGCCATAGTCCCGGGCAATCTGGGGCATATTCAGCCCAAGCGTAGCATTCGCATTCCGCGCGCTGTCCAGGGTGGACTGCACCGGCGTTCCGGGAAGAGCACTGATCGTGCCCGAGAATGTGGCTTTGATGTGATTGCAGATTTCCGTCATTTCGGTTTCGGAAACCGCGAAATGGGACTGCGAGGACTGTCCCAAAGTAATGACAAGTCCGCGTGCCTCGCACAGTTTTTCACTCAGCGCCTGATGGTGATCGGTCACATTGTCCGCGTGGATCAGCCCGCCCTGGATTTTCGAGGTGGCACCCACCAGTTCGCAGCGCCCGGCCACAGATTTGACGGGTGTTCCTATGCGTTTGGGCAGTTCGCCGACGATGGGTGGCGGGGATGGATTGTTCGGATCGACAATGCCACCGTCTAAGGGTTGTGGCGATGGGTAGGGCTGCGGTTGCTGCCCGTCGTAATGCCCGGCGTAGCTGGGGTTGCGTTCAACCTTAAGCAGGCCACGGGGGCCTTCGGCGGCCATCAGTCGTGGATATGCGTTGCCCGCGCCTGCCTGATACTTGCGCCATGCGTTGATCAATGTATCCCGTTCCCACTGGGAAAGGCGTCCGTTGGCGGGATCACCCATGAAGTACTGATAGTCGCGAATGGCTGCGCGGCTCCGGCGGCCCAATACACCGTCAGCGTTTCCGACCGGAAAGCCGAATGTGTTCAAGGCGTTCTGCACGTCGCGGTTTTGTTGACGTTCTTCCTCGCTTAGAACGGGCGTTGGGATCGGGTTTCTGCCGGGAGGTCTTGGTTTGTTTCTTGGGCAGATGTTTGGATTGGCGAGACATAACAGCATCGCTGTACCGATCACTTCCTTCGCGCCTGCGTTTGCGCGTTCAACCGATGCTGTCATCATCATGGATGCGGCCAATGCGCCGCCCAGCGTGTGTTTGAAAATACTGCGTGCCATTGTCGACCCCCTAAGCAAAAAACTATCTGGGAACAACGCTAGCCAGTGCCGTTCATAATAGCCCGTTACAAAAAATGTTATCGCTCAGGGTCAGAGAGGTGGTCGATTTTTACGATTTCTTTTCAAAGAGTTGGTTTTATTCTTCGGTTTTTTGGCCTCAAGTCTGACCCATAGCGCAAACATGCATTAGGGCACCAAGGGACGGAGCGTGCCCGGATTTTTGCCCGAAACAGCTTTTTGTCATTCAGATTTGCGGGGGCCGCTCAGCCAAATGAATGGGTCCACAAACCGCACAGGTTCACCCTACTGAATAGCGATCAGCAGCAGTTGATCTTTCTCCATGTCCGGTTCTTCAAGATAAAGCCCCATATCCGTCCAGAACCGGTTGAGCATTGCCAAAAGCTGCGCCTGTTCCGCCTGGGCCAGATCCTGCGCCAGCCCTTCATAGGCGCGTTCACGGATTTCTGCTTCGACGTCGGAACCCAAGGTTTCAAGCGTTGCCCGGTAAGACAGCAAGTACGTATCCCGGCTTGCCCGCAAGGCATCCAGCCGGTCGAGGTTCAGGTTCAATGTCTGCATCAGTTGGGTGCGTTGATTGCCGACCGTGACCTTGATCGTGTCCAGCAGGCGCAGGCTGTCCCGTTCCAGTTGCTGAATTTCGCGGCTGCCTTCGATCAAGGTCTCCACGAAAGCTGCCCCGCTCAGAAGTGTGGATTTTGCGGCTTGAAACAGGGATTCCGCAGCCTGTTCCCGCGCGATGCGAAATTCCAGCTGAAGATCGCCCAAGGCAGATTTGCGGCGGGGGTCCACTTCCTCTTCCAGCAGCGCGTTCAGGGTCGCCAGTGGGTCAGATTGCTCTTCCGAGGACCGATCAGCCTCTTGCGTCCAGCCATCACGGATCGCGTCATAGCGGTCTTCGGATACCACGGCGGCACTGATGACCAGCCTGACACCAAAGTATTCGCCGGCCAGAGCCTGTCCATTCAGGCTGCTGTACATCGGGTATTCATTACGGCGCGCGGTGTAGATTTGTGCGTCTTCCTGATCGACCGAACCGCCACGCGTGACCAGTCCGCCAGACTGGCCGTGACTGCGCCCGATGGCATTCAGGCGGAACGGTTCAAGCATCAGTTCCTCAACATTGCCATAGATATCCAAAAGGCCCAGCGGGTTGGGTTTCCGTCGCGCTCCGATGATGCTGAGCTTGGTGCTGCCGCTGCCGGGCGCCAGATAGGCGGCGTAATCGGACAACGTCCCTTCGGAAAAGAACCTGCGGGCGGCAAAAACCGAGGCGTCTGCTTTGGCACCGCCACGGGCGGCGTATTCCCATTCAGGTTCGGTCGGCAGCCGCAGAAAGCCGGTGCGGTCACCCTGCCGGGGCAGGCTGTCGCGGGCGTTCTGCATCAGCCATTCGGAATAGGCGCGCGAGAGATCAACGGCTTCGAACCAACTTAATCCGCCTTTGGCCCGGGCTTCGACCGGTTTGAAGCCGCCGTCGCAATTCAGGTTGATGGCGCGGTACTGAGCCTCATTCAATTCGTACCGGGCAAAATAATAGTAGCTGACACTGTTTTCGGGGTCGTCGAATGCCCCGCGCAGATAGGTGGGCTTGAGGTAGTCCGAAAAAGCGGTATCGGCGTCAGACTGCCCCATACGAAAGGGTCGGTCCGACAACGGGCGGGCGATATCGACCGGCACGTTGACTTTCTGAAAGGCCATGCCACCGCCACAAGGCATCGGCAAGACCAGATCCGCAGGGCCGTGCAACTGGCTGGAAGGATCGATCAGAATGGGGGGCCATGGGGCGTCGCTTGCCCAAGCCGAAGACAGCCAAGCCATGAAAAAACACAGGCTCAGTCGAGCAGATACGGGCAAAATCGGAACTCCCCAAAATTCTGTAACCACCCTGCATCGGGCAGGAGACAGTTTTGCACAGATGAAACAGATTGCAACTGAGGCCGTCCGGTTGTTCTTGCCGAAATCACGTTCGCGTGGTGGTAATTCCACATCAGGCGGGTTAGAGGGTGGGCAACCGACAAACCGAACATTTGCGATTGAAACGGCAGGAAGTTTTTTGATGCAGATAGAAGATACTTCGTTAGAAGGTGTGAAAATCCTTACACCAGCACGCTTTGGCGACAACCGTGGCTTCTTTTCCGAAAGCTGGAACCGGAAGCGCATGGAGGATGCAGGGCTGAACTTCGAGTTTGTTCAGGACAATCATTCGGTATCTGCAACGGTGGGAACGCTGCGCGGGCTGCATATGCAAACACCGCCTCACGCGCAGGACAAGCTGGTGCGCTGTGGGCGCGGACGGTTGTTTGATGTGGCCGTCGATATTCGCAAGGGCAGCCCGACCTATGGGAAATGGGTGGGCGTTGAACTGAGTGCCGAGAACGGCAAGCAACTGCTGATCCCGGCCGGGTTTTTGCATGGTTTCGTCACCCGTGAGCCGGACACCGAGATCGTCTACAAGTGTTCGGACTACTACGCCCCGGACTGCGACCGCTCGGTCCGGTTCGACGATGCCGATATCGGTATCGACTGGGAGCTGGAAATTGATCCTGTGCTGAGCGCCAAGGATGAAGCGGCCGTGACACTGGCGGCTTTGGACAATCCGTTTGTATATGAAGGTCAGAAATGAAAATTCTCGTGACCGGCGGGGCCGGGTTCATTGGATCCGCAGTAGTACGTCAGGCCATTCGTGACGGGCACAGCGTCGTCAATCTTGACGCGCTGACATACGCGGCGTGTCTTGAAAACGTGGCCAGTGTGACCAACCACCCCAATTACAGTTTTGTGCAGGCCGATATTCGTGACCGCGCAGCCCTGGACAAGGTGTTTGCAGAACATGAGCCGGACGCGGTCATGCATCTGGCGGCGGAAAGCCATGTTGACCGGTCGATCGACGGGCCGGGCGATTTCATCGAAACCAACATCACGGGCACTTATCAGATGCTCGAAGCTGCAAGAGCATACTGGACACACATGGGTCAGCCCGAGGCGTTCCGGTTTCACCACATCTCGACGGATGAGGTTTATGGCTCGCTGCCCGCCGACCCGCAGGTTCAGTTCACCGAAGAGACGTCCTACGACCCCCGCTCGCCCTATTCCGCTTCGAAAGCGGCAAGCGACCACCTTGTTCGCGCCTGGGCCGAAACATACGGCCTGCCGGTCGTGCTGACCAATTGTTCGAACAATTACGGGCCGTTCCATTTTCCTGAAAAGCTGATCCCCGTGATCATCCTCAATGCTCTGGCGGGCAAGCCGCTGCCGATCTACGGGGATGGTTCGAACATCCGTGACTGGCTGTACGTGGAAGATCACGCGGATGCGCTTCTGCTGGTCGTGCAAAAGGGGCAGGTTGGCCGTACCTACAACATCGGTGGCGAAAACGAGCGCACCAATCTGGAACTGGTCAAAACCCTTTGCGAAATCCTTGACCGCAAACGTCCAAAGGACAGCGGGTCTTACGCAGATCAGATCACCTTTGTAACCGATCGTCCCGGCCATGACGCACGGTATGCCATAGACCCGACCCGCATTCGCAATGAGTTGGGTTGGAGCCCGTCCGTAACCGTCGAGGAAGGGCTGGAAAAAACCGTCCAGTGGTATCTGGACAACGAAGACTGGTGGCGCGCGCTGCAAAACCGCGACGGTGTTGGTCAGCGACTGGGGACGGGAAAATGATCCTTGTCTTTGGAGAAACCGGGCAGGTCGCCCAGGAAATCGCTCTGAATGCGGGCCAGCGCGAGATCGTGTTTCTTGGCCGCGATGCAGCGGATTTGACCAACCCGGAACAGTGCCAGGCCGCCATCGAAACGCACCGGCCGCAAGCGGTGATCAATGCCGCAGCCTATACCGCCGTGGATCGGGCTGAAGATGAGGCCGAGACAGCAATGGCCGTCAACGGCACGACGGTTGGGGCCATTGCCCGGACCTGTTCCGCGCTGGGCATTCCGTTGGTGCATATTTCGACCGATTACGTATTTGACGGCTCGGGTGAGGCCCCGCACCGGCCGGAAGATGCCACGCACCCGATCAACACCTATGGCCGCACAAAGCTGGCTGGTGAAACGGCGATCCGGGCGAGCACCTGCCGCCATGCCATAATGCGCACCTCGTGGGTGTTCTCGGCCCATGGCAACAACTTTGTCAAAACCATGCTGCGCCTGTCTGAAACCCGGGATGCGCTGAACGTTGTAGACGATCAGATTGGCGGCCCGACCCCGGCTGCGGACATCGCGCGGGCCTGCCTGCATCTGGCCGACCGCCTGATGGCTGGTGAGATGGACAGCGCAACCCTGCATTTTGGCGGTTCACCGGACGTCAGCTGGGCCGGATTTGCGCGCGAGATTTTCTCGCAAGCCGGTCGGTCCGTGACTGTTACGGGTATTCCGACCTCTGACTATCCTACTCCGGCCAAACGGCCCCTGAATTCGCGAATGGACTGCAGCAGCCTGTCTGCCTGCGGTCTGGAACGCCCCGATTGGCGGGCCGGCCTGCGCGACGTATTGAACAGCAAAGAGATTTCATCATGACGAACCGTAAAGGTATCATTCTGGCCGGCGGCTCGGGCACCCGTCTGTACCCGATCACGATGGGTGTGTCCAAACAGCTTCTGCCGATCTACGACAAGCCGATGATCTATTATCCGCTGTCGGTACTGATGCTGACGGGAATCCGCGAGATCTGCATCATCACCACGCCCCAGGATCAGGACCAGTTTCAGCGCACGCTGGGGGATGGCAGCCAGTGGGGTCTGGAACTGACCTACATCACCCAGCCGTCGCCGGACGGTCTGGCGCAAGCCTATCTGCTGGCCGAAGAATTTCTGAACGGCGCGCCGTCGGCGATGGTGCTGGGGGACAACATCTTCTTTGGCCATGGTCTGCCGACCCAACTGCAAAAGGCCGATGCGCAAAGCACAGGCGGAACCGTTTTTGGCTATCGTGTGGCCGACCCGGAACGTTATGGCGTGGTAGGCTTTGATGCGACAGGCGCAGTGCAGAGCATCATTGAAAAGCCCAAAGTGCCACCGTCGAACTATGCCGTGACGGGTCTGTATTTTCTGGACGGTACCGCGCCAGAGCGTGCGCGGCGGGTCAAGCCGTCGGAACGCGGAGAACTTGAAATTACCTCCCTGCTTGAGACGTACCTGGACGACGGAACATTGCGCGTCAGGCAGATGGGGCGCGGTTATGCCTGGCTGGACACCGGCACTCATGCGTCATTGCTTGAGGCCGGAAACTTCGTGCACACGTTGTCGAACCGGCAAGGTCAGCAGGTCGGGTGCCCGGAAGAGATTGCGTTCGAACACGGCTGGATTTCGCAGGAGCAGCTTCTGAAGCGCGCGGAATTGTTCCGGAAAACGGCATACGGAAGATACCTGCGCAATCTGGTGGACTAGTCCCATCGCTTTCCGATCCGCGAGTTTTAAAGACCGATGAAGATTGCGTGGGCCGGATTACCGGTCGGCGCTGAAATACTCGTCCGGGAAATATTTGCGCCAGAACGTACTGCCGTATCTTTGGAAGGCGTGGCAGCCAAATGGCAGCTTCCCGTCGTTGCATTCCAGCAGGTATTCCGGCGCGGCTTCAAACGCGAACCGCGACGCCTGCATCGGCGTGGGAATCGTAAACCCGCTGAAATAACGCGGCACCAGGCTGGTCCAGATTACATCCTCGTTCACGCCGGGTTTTACGGGAATGATTGTTTTTCCGAACAGACGAAGCACTAGGTTTGCCAGGGCCACGGCACCAATCTTGTTGGCTATTCTGACGGCACCTGCGCAAGTCAGGAAAAGCGCCTCATGCGTCACCCTACGGCAATCGCTGATCTTGCGAAGGGACAATCCGCCGTTCAGTTCACCGGTGAAGTCATACGGCAGGTTTGGCTGGCTGTACCCGTCAAAAACCGGCGCTCCGACAAAGGAATATCCATGCGCGGTCCAGGAATCGAGATGATCCTGAATGATCAGACAATCGACCTGACAAATCAGGATGTAGGAAAAATCAGCAAATTGGTCATAAAACTCCTGACTGATCATCAGTTGGTTGTACGAGTCGATGCTGACAAAATGGGAATCGGACAGGCAAAGAGTCCGCGCTGTTCCTTCCGTTTCCCGCAGGACGTTTTTTGTGACCGTGTTCTCCAGGTAATCGCACAGGGCGTCTGGCCCCAGAATGGTGACATCGTGCGATTTCAGAATCCTGACATTGTGCAGAAGGGCCGCCATTTCCGTGTCCGTCAGTTCCCGGTGAACGGGCACGACAACGTTGCAGCAGCCAGAAGTGTTTTCTGCGTCTGAACTGTGCGGCACTTTCATGAATTCGCCCCTTCATAGGCCAACTATTTGTAATCTTGCAATATTAGCTGGCCGATACAGGATTCAGCCAAACTGTCAGGTTGAGCGAAATTTTCTTCGTTTCTGCTCTCAATCTAACAGCACCGCAATTGATTGCCAACGATACTCGGCGCTTGTCCTGCCGTGACAGTTGATGCCGACGCCATGACCCTCAGGTTGTCTTGTAACCCCGTGGCACATTCATGATTTGGGCTGAGGTGTCAATCCGATCTTTGCCCGCGGGGTGCATCCGGCCAATCCAGTGGGGCAATCCAGGCCAGATTCACTCAAGTACGTGCGGCTTTGCCTACCAATTATCGGGCCGCATTCTGCCAGGAGAATCGGCGTTCATGGGCGTGAAAACTGGGTCCTACGGGAATCCCCCAATATCGCTGTCAGCCGCGAATCGTTAATTATGTATTTCAGATACCGGGTCTAAACAGACCAAACCACTTTTCCCCCAAGAAGGGGCTGGCTACTTACCCCCTCGGCCGGCCCCTTACCCCTTTCAGGCAAGTTTACAGATCTCCGGCCTGACCAGTCGCCAACCGCGCGACAAGCGCGGGCAGTTCCAATGCATCGTTGTACACGACATCATGGTGAATGGCCGAAATGGCCGACTTCCGGTAACCATTGGTGAAAAGCAAAAAAGGCACCTGCGCGCGGCGCGCCGTTTCAGCGTCAACTTCGCTGTCTCCGACAAACAGCCGCGGTCCTGTGTCGGGCAGGGCTTCGAAGCAGGCATTAAGATGGGCCGGATTGGGCTTGCGTATGTTCAATGTATCGCCACCGAAAACAGCATCAAAGAAACCTGACATTCCCTGCGCTTCCAGGATGTGCCGGGCGGGCCGTTCGGGTTTGTTGGTGCATACACCCATCGCACAGCCCATTTCGCTGAGCGCATGCAGCGCCTGGATCATGCCGGGATACGCAACGGTGTGGACGCTGCTGGCGGCGTTGTAGTGGGCCAGGGTTCTCTGTGTCAGGTCGGAATGCTGTTCAAGGGGAAGGCCGCAATGGTGGATAACCCGCTCGACCAGTTTGGGAAGGCCGTTTCCAACGAATTGCCGGATAGTGTTCTGTTCCAACGGTGGATGACCGACATCATCCAGCATTCGGTTTGCCGCCGCCGCAATGTCGGCGAGGCTGTCGAGCAGGGTTCCATCCAGATCGAATACAAGGGTTGCAGTCACAGAAATGTCCACCGGTATCAATGCGTTCCAAGACCTACCCGGTGTCCCGGCCCGACGCAATCAAACAGTTATTCGGAAATGTGAAGGCACATGCTTGACAAACCTGAGTAAAATAATCAGATTAAGGCGCAGACAGTCAGCCAACCCGGCTCCGGGTCAGCCAGATCGTTGAAAAACGCAATCAGATCAAGACGATTTGCCAAAACCTATCCGGAGTTGCCCGATGAACATGCAGAACCCGAATCCAAGCCAGGCCTATGCCGTTTCCATGTTGCCTGCTCATAAGGCGGAAGACCTGACCAAGGGTGGAAATCTGGCTCATATCGAGTTGGGGGACCAGCTTTACACGCTGCGTATCACCCGTGCCGGCAAGCTGATCCTCACGAAATGAGCGCGCAGTCCTCGCGCGGCGGGGCAACGGTTGGACATTTGGCGGATCTGAGCCCGGTCGAGGCAGGAGCTGTCATGTATCTGCGGCTGTGGGGAAACGGTGCTAATGGCCGTGCTGATGCCGCAAGCGATTTTGAAATCGCTCTGGGTAATGATCACGGTCGCGCCGCAATGCTGACCTTGGACAGGTTGTGCTCGCTGTGCGCCAACCATGGGCGCCGACCTCTGATACGCCACGGCCTGAACTGCGCATGCCTGGGTGCGGACGAAAACTGCTTTGCGCAGATGATTGCTGCCGCATCCGAAGGGGCGCGAGAGGATGCGATGATGATGGCCTCGCTTATCATCAGGCCGGATTTTGCACCGGCGCTTGTCTGTCTGTCCGAAGAATTTGGGCTGGCGCTGCGCCGAATGACCATCTCGGCTCCGTTGCCCAACACGGGACATCATACCCCGGCAGCTACTTTACATTGAAAGAGACCGAATGATGAGAGAACCCCGCGCTGCGCAGCGGGGTTCTTCTGAATTCAGCAGCAACTGCAACCAACATGGTGGTCGTGATCCCAGACTGGGGTGGGTGCATAATCACCCACTTCGCTCAGAACGCTTCTCAAGGCCCAAAGGATCATGTCCACGTCTTCAGCCTCGATCGTCAGCGGCGGGCGAATCTTCAGGATATTGTCCTTTGGACCCTCGCTTCCGATCAGAATGCGATGATCCCGCATCCGGTTTTTGACGAACTTGCAGATCTCGGTTCCTTCCGATCCGTCAGGGCTGATCAGTTCGACGCCCAGAAACAGACCCATCCCGCGTACATCCCCGACGCAGCCGAAATCGGCCTCAATCCCCCGCAGGCCGTCCATCAGGCGTACACCCATATTCCGGGCATTGTCCTGCAATCCCTCGTCATCGACGATGTCCAGCACCTCTTTCCCAATCCGGCAGGACAGGGTCGAACCGCCGAAAGTCGAAAAGAACTCGATGCCATTGTCGAAGCTGTTGGCGATTTCCTTGGTCGTGACCAGAACGCCCAGCGGATGGCCATTGCCGATGGGTTTGCCCATGACAACGATGTCGGGCAGTGCCCCCTGATGTTCAAAGCCGAAATAATACTCGCCCAGCCGGCCAAGGCCGGTCTGCACTTCGTCCGCAATACAAA
Source organism: Ruegeria sp. D1(2025) (assembly GCF_056536425.1). NCBI lineage: Bacteria > Pseudomonadati > Pseudomonadota > Alphaproteobacteria > Rhodobacterales > Roseobacteraceae > Ruegeria > Ruegeria sp. D1(2025). The sequence goes on from NZ_JBQFPO010000010.1 coordinate 64,547, forward strand.
CGCCACCTGCGGCCCGAATTTTTTCGTAAACGGCCGGAAGATAGCCCTTGGGTGGAATGATCTGGCCGCCGACCGATGGGAAGGTTTCCGCGATGAAGCCCGCAACCCCATGTCCTTTGGCCTTCAATGCAGCAATCGCGGGGTCCACCAAGTCTGCGAACTTCGCGGCACGGTCGGAATCGTCACGTCGGAATGAACCTCGATAGTCGTCGGCCACTTCGACCAGTTCGACCCAATCCGCCTGCCCCACACCGCCAGGCTTGTTGAACTTGTAGGCCGAGATCGCCACAGCCGCATTGGTATTGCCGTGGTAGCCGTGATCCGGCGTTACAATCCCCTTTGCCCCTGTGTGCGCCCGCGCCAGCCGCAAGGCCAGTTCGTTCGCCTCGGTCCCCGAGTTCACGAAGAAGCAGACCTCGAGGTGATCCGGCAGTTTCGACAGAATCTTGTCGGCAAATGCCGTTTGGGCCGGGTGAAGATAGCGCGTGTTCGAGTTCATCCGCTTCAGTTGGTCCGCTGCGACCGCCTGAATGCGGGGATGTGCATGACCCACGTGGGGGACGTTGTTATAGGCGTCCAGATAGGGGCGACCCCACTCGTCGAACAGATGATGCCTCCAGCCACGGACCAGCATGACCGGATCGTCATAGGTCAGCGACAGGTTGCCACCGAAATGGTCCTGGCGCCCGCGCAGGATCGCCTGTTTGTCGGTCGGGCGATAAAACACCTTGTCGTCCGGCAGGTTCAGTATTGCCGCAGGGTTCGGGCAGACTGCGTGCCACAGGTACATCTCGTCCGGGTCGCCGACACCGGGCCAGTCCGCCTCCATCCCGGCGGTGGTCAGGGCCAGCTGGAAATGCACATGAGGGGCCCAGCCTCCATTCTGACTGGCATCCCCTAGGCGGGCAAAGGCCGCGCCCTGTGCGACGGGATCGCCCGGCTTGAGCCGCGCGCAGACCTCGGGGTCCAGGTGACCATATAAGGTATAGAACGGATCGCCTTCAGGGGTTTCATGATGCAGGATCACAACGCCGCCGTAATCCAGATGGGCATCGCGGTTCTCGACCACTTCAACACGTCCGCTCATCGGGGCGTACAGCACGGCTCCGGCGGGCGCGAAGACATCAACGGCCAGATGAACAGTCCGCCGGTCCGAGGCCTTCCAAGGTCCCTTACGGAAACCCGGCTCAGCATAGATCAGGCGCGGCTCGTTGTAATACCCCAGCCACAGGCCATCGCCGAACTCGGCGCCCACGCGGGCGGCCTCTTCCAGAGGCATATGGAACGGGTTCTGCGGCCATGTCGAATTTTCAACCGAAAGCGATCCCATCGGCACATCCGCCAGATTCTGCCCGAACATTTGCGCAAACTGGCCGCGGTGGTCGGACAGATAGGCGTGGATACGCTCGGCCCCGTCCGTGACCGGCAGCCCGCAGGCCGCGCGCAGGCGGGCGGGCATCAGACCGCCATTGACGGATGTGTTCTCAAGAAACCGCCAGGCCGGAGCCTGAGAGATGGTGACATAGGGATCATCCGAGTTTACAGCCGCCATCAGAGTCGAATTCACGACAGACACCGCCAGACGCATCCGCAGCAACGGCCAGATCAGGTCGACTTCGTCGGTGCGCAGCGGGTTGGCGGCGTGATAGCCACGCACCAGCGCCGTCAGGGCGCGTTCAGGCCCGGGATGATCCAGAACAATATAGGCCCCGGCAATTGCGAGGTCACAGATACGCGGCGCCGCACACATGTCGCCCAGATCAATCAGGCCCGAGATCTTCAGGCGTTGCCCAAGCTCACCCTCAACAAGAATGTTGTAATCGTTTGCGTCATTGTGGATGGCCTGCCTGGGCATTGCGGCCAACCTGCCGGATACCTCATGGAACCCATCACAGATTTCGGTCAGCAACGCGCGCCGGTTGGGATCCGAAACAACCTCAAGCCTGCCGGAAATCCACCGGGCCTGTGTCAGATCCCATTTGAAATGCTCCCTGCTCAGCCCTGAATGGTCGAACCTTTCCAGAGCACGGTCCGTCGCTCCAAGAACACGGCCCAGCTTCATGATCAGTTCGTCGGTTTTGGGCGCGGCCTTGGCGTAGCACTGGCCCGGCAGACGCTCCAGCAACCAGGCAAGTCTTGGCTGACCCTGATCGTCAGGGATTTCGGGCAGCAATTCACCGGTCAGGTCCGGGATGACCGCCGGGAACGGCAGGCCGGGGGCCTCGGATGAGATATGGCGCAATGCCTGAACCTGCAGGTCCACAAACTCGGCCTCACACCCGGCCCGCATCACCTTGAGAACGTAGTCCCGTCCGTTGGTTGCTTCGGCCAGGAAATTCAGATCGTATTCGCCGTCCAGCCGGGTCAGCCTCGCTTCGATCCCCCAGGTCGCACGCAGCGCGTCCGCCCAGAATTGCGTCAGATCATTCATGCGCTTTGTGTCCTTTCCCAAAGCCGATCTCTTCTTTTGTGCCCATATATCTCGGGGGTGAACTGCCGCTTACGGCAAACGGGGCAGCCGCCTTGCCTTCAGTCCAGCGCGCGCAAGCGTTTGATCAAGGAAGAGGTGTCCCATCGCCCGCCGCCCAGTTTCTGAACGTCCTTGTAGAACTGATCAACCAATGCCGTCAGTGGCAGCGACGCGCCGTTCCTGTTGGCCTCGTCCAGACAAATACCCAAATCTTTCCGCATCCAGTCCACCGCGAACCCGTAGTCGAAATGATCGTCCAGCATCGTTTCGTGCCGGTTTTCCATCTGCCAGCTTCCGGCAGCACCCTGACTGATCACCTCGATCACGGCGCGGCCGTCCAACCCGGCTTTTTCGGCAAAGTGCAGGGCTTCGCTGAGACCCTGCACAACACCGGCGATGGCGATCTGGTTGCTCATCTTCGTCAACTGGCCAGCGCCGCTGTCGCCGATACGGCGGCATATCTTCGAATAGACCTGCATGACCGGTTCGGCCTTTTCATAGGCAGTTTGCGAACCGCCGCACATGATGGACAGAACGCCGTTCTCCGCGCCCGACTGGCCACCCGAAATGGGCGCGTCCACAAAGGCAAATCCCCTATCATCCGCAACCGATGCAAGCTCTTGCGTCACTTTGGCGGATACCGTGGTGTGATCGACAAAGACGGCACCTTGCGACATGCCGTCAAAAGCGCCGTTCTCGCCGGTGCAGATTGCGCGCAGGTCGTCATCATTGCCCACACAGGCAAAGACCAGTTCCGCGCCTTGCGCAGCCTCCGCCGGGGTTCCCGCCATTGCGCCGCCGTGCTGATCAACCCAGGCCTCGGCCCGTTTCGCCGTGCGGTTGTAAACGGTGACGTCATGCCCTGCTGCCTGCAGGTGGCCAGCCATGGGATAACCCATGACACCCAGACCTAGGAACGCGAGTTTTGCCATCAGATGATCCTCCCAGCTGTCCGGCCCTGCATCCGTCTGGTGGCGGGCCGGAATGTTCAGCAGAGACAAAGCAAAGCTGCGGGCAAAGGGCAACCCCGTGTCAGCTTTTGCGACCCAGATCGCTGAGGATTGGACAGTCGGGCCGATTGTCTCCGGCGCAGGCGTCAATCAGGTGGCTTAGCGTGTCACGCATGGCGTTGAGATCCGCAATCTTGATTTCGATCTGCGCCAGGTGATCGCGCGCGACCTTTTTGACATCAGCACTGGCGCGGGTTTCATCTTCGTAAAGGGCCAGCAGTGTCCTGCAATCGCCGATCGTAAAGCCCAATGCACGGGCGCGACCCAGAAAGATCAGCTTGTGCACGTCCTGTTCGCGAAACCGGCGATAGCCGTTGTCGTCACGCATGGGCCTGATCAGTCCGATATCCTCATAATACCGGATGGTTTTGGCGGGCAGACCGGTCTGGCTGGCAACGTCTCCGATATTCATGGTGTCACCGATTGGGTTGTTGGGATTGCAGAGGGTACGGGCGCGCTGACGCTCACCCGCCGCAAACGCAGTGCGTTGGTCACAACAAAGACGCTGGACAAGGCCATCGCCCCCGCAGCGAGCGCCGGGGACAGCAGTGGCCCGCCAAACGGGAACAAGACGCCTGCGGCGACGGGGATCAGCAGCGTGTTGTAGCCAAAGGCCCAGCCGAGGTTCTGGCGGATGTTGCGCATAGTCCGGCGGCTGATTTCCAAGGCGTTCACGACGCCCCGCAGATCGCCGGACATCAAAACGACGTCTGCCGTCTCGATTGCCACATCCGTTCCCGTACCAATGGCAAGGCCGATATCTGCAGCAGCCAGCGCCGGCGCATCGTTGATCCCGTCGCCAACAAAGGCTAACACGCCAAGACTGTCCTGCAGTTCGGTGACCGCGGCAAGTTTTCCATCGGGCAAAACATCGGCCACGACATGGTCAATGCCCAACTCATCGGCCAGCGCCTGCGCGGTGCGGGCGTTGTCGCCAGTGATCATTGCAAGGTTCAGCCCCATATCGCGAAGCTGCGCCAACGCTTCTTTTGTTCCCGGCTTGACCGGATCGGATACGGCAAGCAAGGCCGCTGCCGCGCCGTCAATGGCAACATACAAGGGCGTGGCCCCCGATGCCGCGCGCCTGTCCGCCTCGGCCCTCAGATCGTCAATGTCTATTCCGTTTTGCATCATCAGCTTCGCTGAACCGATCATGACGTCCTGTCCTTCGACCTCGGCGCGTACGCCAAGCCCGGTCATCGATTCAAACCCGGACAGCTCAGGCAAATCCGATGGACCGGCCCTTGTGATCGCGGTGGCAATTGGATGTTCGGACCGGGCCTCAAGCGCGGCGGCAAGGCGCAGCATTTTTTTCGGGTCAAATCCGTTGGCCGGGATAATGCCGTCAAGCTCGGGCCGGCCCAACGTCAAGGTTCCGGTTTTGTCAAAAGCGATGACCTGCGCCTGTTGCAATTGCTGCAGGGCATCACCTTTGCGGAACAGAACACCCAATTCGGCCGCGCGCCCGGTGCCGACCATGATTGAGGTCGGCGTTGCCAGCCCCATCGCGCAGGGGCAGGCTATGATCAGCACCGAAACGCCCGCAACCAGCGCCAGGGGCAGTGCGGGTTCGGGGCCGAAAACAAGCCACAGCGCGATTGTAAGCATTGCCACCGCAATGACCACAGGAACAAAATAATACGTTATGCGGTCGACAAGACCCTGAATTGGCAGTTTCGCGCCCTGCGCCTTTTCAACCATCTGTATGACCTGGGCCAGCACGGTGTCCGCCCCCACGCGTATGGCGCGGACGCGCAGCGCACCGGTGCCGTTGACCGTGCCGCCGACCACTGTGTCTCCGGCGGATTTCCCGACCGGCACCGGTTCGCCGGTAATCATGCTTTCGTCCAGATACGATGTGCCGTCCAGCACTTCGGCGTCCACCGGAACGCGCTCGCCCGGGCGGATTTGCAGGATGTCGTCCACCACAATGTCTGCGACGGGCATGTCTGCAACCATGCCGTTCCTTTCAACCCGCGCCGTTTTGGGCTGCAATCCAATCAGCCTGCGGATCGCGGCACCTGTTCGACCTTTGGCGCGCGCTTCCAGCAGGCGTCCCAAAAGGATCAGCACGATGATGACGGCGGCCGCTTCGAAATAAACATTCGCCGTTCCTTGCGGCAGTATTCCGGGCGCAAATGTGGCGATGACCGAATAAAGAAAAGCCGCGCCTGTGCCGAGGGCAACCAGCGCATTCATATCGGGCGCGCCACGCAGCAGGGACGGGACGCCTTTGGCATAAAAGACACGACCGGGGCCAACCAGCAGAACTGCGGTCAGAAGAAATTGGATCATGTGGCTGGTTTGCGCACCGATATTTGCCTGCACCCAATGATGGAAGGCAGGGACCATGTGCCCGCCCATCTCAAGCACAAAAACCGGTAACGCCAGAACCGCCGCCAGCAGGGTCGAGCGACGGAGGACGTTCATCTCGTCTGATTTATCGGCGGGCTTGGGATCAGGCGCATTCCCCTGGTCGACATGCGCGGTATACCCGATTCCGTCCGACACCTGCGCCAGTGCCTCGGGGGTCGTCGTCCCTTCGAGGTACGAGACCAGTGCTGTCTGGGTCGCCAGGTTGACCTGCGCATCAATGACACCGGGGCTGGCCAGTAAGGCCCGTTCAACCCGGGACACGCATGAGGCGCAACTCATCCCCTCGATTCTCAGCGTCGCTTGCTGGGTTGCAGCCGGGTATCCAGCGCTGTCCAACGCCTCAACCAACGATGCCAAGGGGCCTTCAATTGCGACCTGTGCCGTTTCCGTTGCGAAATTGACAGAAGCGTCAGTGACGCCGGAAACACCCCGCAGCGCCGCTTCCACACGTCCGACACAGGAAGCGCATCCCATGCCCGTGATCGTGAGTTGCAGTGTTTTCAGTTCAGCCATCCGACTCGTCCCGACATAAGTTCTTCCCTGCACATGGGGTTCCAGTCACGGGAAGGTCAAGGGGTTCGACTGGTTTTTTGTCCGAATTCAGGATCCGCGTATGTTCCGTTCCATCAGTCGCTGATACAGGCGCGGTGACAAACTGTTGAGCCACCACGCAAGGCGCGCAACACGCCCGACCGGGATCATGGGCTTGGACCTGTCCAACCCCCGCAGGATGACCTCGGCGGCATTTTCGGGGCTCATGGCGTCCATTTCATCGGATGCCGAGCCGGGACGCGCCATTCCATCTGCCTGCGTTTCGGCATTGCCGGGATTGGTGGAAACAAAGGACGGCGCGGCAATATGCACTCTGACGCCGTGCGGCCCCTCTTCGGATCGAAGCGATTTAAAAAACCCTTCAAGCGCATGTTTCGAGGCAGCATAGGCCGTCCGGTGATAAAGCGGCGCGAAGCCTGCGACCGACGAGATCGCCAGATGCGTGCCCTGCGTTTTGCGAAGCTCCGGAAGAAACGCGCGCGCCATTGCGACGGCTGCGAAATAGTTGATCTCGAATAGTTTGCGATGGCTGGTGTCGTCGGAAACGTCAAACCCGCGAATCTGGGTGACACCTGCGTTGTAGATGACCAGATCGATGCCATCGCTGGATTTGATGGTCTCAAGGACCGCTTCCTGCAACTGCTCGGGTTTCGTCAGGTCGCACCCGATCGGAAGCTGTGTTGGGGTCGCCGTAAGATCTGAAACATTCAGATCCAGCAGGACAACACGCCAGCCCCGCCGCTGAAGCTCCGCCGACAAGGCCCGACCCAGCCCACCTGCGCCGCCGGATATCACCGCTGTTTTCATAGCCCCGCCCATCCTTTCCACAGCGCGAATACCTCGGCGCTGGTCTTTTCCGGGGTGTATCCGAAATCGGTTTTCAGCGCAGTGTTGTCCAGCACCGGCCGGTATTGCAGAAATCGCACCTGTTCCGGTCCGTATCGCGACAGGCCAAGGGGGCGGGCAAGGCTCAGGACTGATCGGATCGCCCACGCAGGCAGGCGCAAAACAGGTTTGTTCAGGAGGTGCGCCAGTTCTGTTATTCCCAGCGCTCCGTCGCCGGCCACGTTGAAGATACCGGCCGGTCCATCTGTCGCCGCACGTTTCAGTATACGCGCCAGATCGCGGGTCCAGATGAAGACAAAGGGACTGTCACTGCCGGACACCGCCAGCAGGCGAGGTTTGTGAAACAGCGCCGTAATCTGATTGTCCGTGCCTTCCCCCAGTACAGTGCCCACGCGCAGGACAACCTGCTCAAGCTGCGGCGCACGTTGACGGGCCTCGGCCAGCATCTCCTCGACCTGCCGTTTGTGGTCGGCATAGGGAAATTCGGCATTGCCACGCAGCGGATCCTTTTCGCGTAGCGGGACGCGGTTGTCCGGGTGATAGCCGTAGGCAGCGCCGGACGACGTGACGACGAGCCGCCGAACGCCATTGGAAATTGCAGCGTTCAACACGTTTCTTGTGCCTGTGACATCCACCTCAAACGCTTTCTGGCGGCCCAGTCCGGGCGGTGGTGTCACAATCGAGGCCAGGTGAACGATGACTTCCGGCTTCACTTTCGCGATCACACGTGCCGCTTCTTCGGTGGTTACGTCCAGATGCAGAAACGCGGTGTCTTCAGGTAGGTCGGACGGTCGGTTCAGGTCTGTGGCAAATACAGCAAGGTCTTTGACTTCGGCCAGAAGGGCGCGCCCGACTGTTCCGGCGGCACCGGTAATCAGGATGCGGGTCATCGGGCCGCCTCGGTCCGGGCCATGGCAGTTGCCAGCGCAATCCCCGAGATCGCGTGCCAGATGCCCCAGAAGGCTGCCACAACGGCCATGCCGCCCAATCCGTTGAAGAACGCGAATATCAGGACCAGCCCGAGGCCGGAATTCTGAATACCGGTTTCGATCGTTATGGCACGGCGGTCATAGGGGGACAGCCGGGTCAGAGTGGCCACAACCCAACCGCCCCCCAAAGCCAGCGCGTTGTGAATGATCACAAGCCCGGCGACGGCTCCGGCAAAGCTCAGGAAAAAGTCCCAGTTGGCCGCCAGAGCAAGAATGATGAACGCAACGAAGATGCCCATGGACAGGTACTGCAGCGGTGTCCGCAACCGCGCGGTCAGATCCGGCCGGCGCTGATTCAGCGCCATGCCAAGCACCAGAGGCAGAATCAGCATCAGCCCCACGATGATCGCAATCTGCCAGGGGTCGATTGCCGTTCTTTGAAGGATTTCCCGGGTCGGTGGATAAAGCCCGCCCCAAAACGCAATGTTGAACGGGGTCATTGCGATTGCCCCGATCGTGGCGAATGCAGTCATCGATACGGACAGGGCGGCATTGCCGCCAGCACGATGCGTTATGAAGTTAGAAATATTGCCGCCGGGACAGGCTGCGACAAGGATCAACCCCAGAGCAATCGAAGGACGCGGGGCCGCCAGCCAGACCAGTACAAACGTCAGCGCAGGCAGCGCTACGAATTGAGAGGTCAGCCCCACGATCACAGGCTTGGGTGCCCGGCGCAGCCGATTGAAATCCTGCGGGGTCAGGTCGATTGCAATCGAAAACATCACGATTGCAAGAATGCCATTCAGCAATGTCAGAGAGGCAGGGCTGAAGTTCAGGGTAATCTCATCGATGCCGGTCATGGAGCGGCTTTCCTGAACTTGTCAATCCAGCCGGTGACCGCTTTGCGATAGGTCGCCTTGTCCACGTAATACGCCATGCGGGCGAGGTTGAGGTAGTTCATGCCCCCGGTGGCGCGCTCATAGGATTTTTGTTTTGTGGCCTTCAGTTCGGCCGCCGCGGTGCAGCCGCTCTGAATACCTTTTATATAGCGCGCCACCATCTCGGCTTGCTCGTGGCGTCCCTGCCAGCCCAGACCGGTCGCTTCGATCATCCCCAGAACAAACAGGTCGTCGCGGACCGGGTGCATGGCGTTGAGGTAAAGATGCGGCGCATCGCCCTGCCAGTTCAGCAGATCCGGGTCGATGAACGGGTAATGCAGCTTGTACCCGGTCGCGGCGAGGATCATATCATAGTCTTCGCTGCTGCCATCTGTGAAATGCACAGTTTTGCCGTCGATCTGCTGAATGTCGGGCCGAACGCGCAGATCTCCGTGACCCGCGTGGTACAGCACCAGTGAGTTCACGATAGGATGGCTCTCGTACAGTCTGTAGTCCGGTTTGGGAAAGCCGTATTTCTGCGGATCGCCGACGAACCACCCAAGGATCAGGCTGTCGATCTTGCGCTTCAGCCACATGGGCAGGCGGATCATTCCGCCCATCGTATCAGCTGGCTTCCCAAACACGTACTTCGGAACGAAATAGTACCCGCGCCGCATCGACAGATCGCAGCGCACGGCATGGTGAATGGCGTCCACCGCAATGTCGCAACCCGAGTTTCCTGCGCCCACGATCAGCACGCGTTTGCCATCGAACTGTTGGGGATACCGGTATTGCGAGGCGTGGATCAGTTCGCCTTCAAAGGTGCCTGCGAACTGCGGCATGTTAGGTTCGGACAGGGTGCCGTTGGCGATCAGAGCACCGGCAAACTCGGCCTCATGTTCCCCGTCCTGATCCCGCCAGCAAACGCGCCAGCCATCGCCGGGTGCGCCCAGCGGTTTGGCTTCTGTTACCTCGGCATTGAAAATGAAGTGTTTGCGCAGATCGAAGTGGTCGGCAAAGGCGCGAAAATAGTCCCGCATTGCCCGATGCGACGGATATTCGGCGACTCCATCCTCCATCGGGAAGTCGGAAAATTCCGTCATCCGCTTTGACGAGATCAGGTGGGCAGTCTCATACATGGTTGATCTCGGGGCATCAATGTCCCACAGACCACCGACATCCGAATGCAACTCGAACCCCTGAAATGGAATACCTTGCTCCTTTAGCACCTTGGCCGCAGCCAGCCCCATCGGGCCCGCCCCGATCAGGGCGAATGCCTCGCGCTTTTCTGACATGAACTCTCCCCTGTTCGCACGGCTTAAGTTGAACGATCGTACAAAATAAGGCAAGATGATTTTCATGACCGCCAAAGTGACTGAAATAAAACGACAAAGGGCACCATCGAAACGATCGCTGCAGACCCGGGCGCGCATTCTGGACGCGGCCGAGGCGCTGTTTGCCGATCGCGGATTCGAAGGGGCGTCGATCAGGGACATCGCGGCCAAAGCCGGTGTGCAAGTCGGGTTGGTGCATCACCACGGAGGCGGCAAGGAAGAGTTGTTTCACAAGACCGTTGCGCGTCGCGCGGATGAACTGGCCCAAATCCGGCTGGACGCCCTGAACGCGTTGAAAGAAGCTGGTCAGCCAACACTGCGCGGTGTTCTGGACTGCTTCATTCGGCCTTACATTACGTTAGCCGAAACGGGCGGAGCGGGATGGATGGCCTATGGGCGTCTGGTGGCGCATGTGTCTGTGGACCCGCGCTGGCGCGCCATCGCGGCGGAATGCTTCGACCCAACGGCGCGGCGTTTCATTGCGGAAATCGCGGCGCTGTACCCGAAGGTCGATATCGCTTTGCTGGCCAGCGGGCAGGTGTATTCGGTGTCCGCAGTTCTGGCGCACCTCAACAGTGCATGGCGGGTGGACGCCTTGTCGCAAGGCGGACAACTTGCCGGGACCGACGAACTGATCGATTTTTGCGCGGCAGGGATCGAAGCGCTTGTTCGATCCGCAAACCCCTAGACGGTTCGACATTACCTGGTTTCAAACTGTATCAGCAGAAGCGAATTATACGCCGCGGGCGGAGACGTTCGAACCGCTTCGGGCGAGGCAAAGAACCCAAACGAAATCACTGCCAGTGAAAAAACGATGCCAGCTAACAGCGCGCTGGCCAAATTCATTGTTGATCGCATCATTCGGGTAATTCCTTGTTCTAATTCAAGGGTAAGGAGCGTTGTTGACGTCGTGTTCAGGATCGCCCTGCCAATTGCTGCCTGAGCTTTTCGTTTTCGGCCTGAAGCTGCGCCAGTTGCTGGCCAAGCGAATTCAGGTGAGGCCGAAGCTCGGCCTCGGTGAAACGAGGCGTGATGTGGCGGGGGCAGTTCCAGTCCAAGGCCTCGACCTTGATGATCACTGCGCGCTCGGCGGAGGCTTCGGCGTTGTCAGGGTAAAGACTGGCGGCTGCGGCTTCGCCTTCGGTGAATTCGACCCGTCCCAGAATCTTCAGACGGCGCTGATTGGCATAATCCATCAGGATCAGGGCAATCCGGTCGTTGCCGTCCAAATTCCCGCGTGAAATGTACTGTTTGTTGCCTGAAAAATCAGCGTATCCAAGGGTTTGCGGCCCAAGCACTTTCAGGAACCCGACCGGACCGCCGCGGAATTGAACATAGGGCCAACCGGTCTCGGATACAGTGGACTGATAAAAGCTGTCGCGGGCCTGAATGAATGCCTTTTCAGCCTCTCCGATCAGGTGTCCTTTTTGCGGACCGCTGTCCAGGAACTTGGCATAGCTTCGCGCCGAACCCATCCTCTCCTGATGGGCGCGAACGGCGGGGGTGAAGGTCAGTTCGGAAAACGCGCGTGGCATGGGCTGTCCTTTCAAAGACCCAGATCAGACAGGCCGGGATGGTCGTCGGGGCGCTGTCCTGCGGGCCAGTGGAACATGCGTTGTTCTGCGGTGATCGGCAGATCATTCAGCGACGTGTGGCGCGAGGCCATTCGGCCGTCTTCAGCAAATTCCCAGTTTTCGTTGCCATATGACCGGAACCACTGACCGCTGTCGTCGTGCCATTCATAAGCATACCGTACAGCGATGCGATTGTCGCGATAGGTCCATAATTCCTTGATCAAGCGGTAATCAAGCTCCTTGGCCCATTTTCGTGTCAGAAACGCGTGAATCTCGGCGTGGCCGCTCAGGAACTCGGCGCGGTTTCTCCAGCGGCTGTCTTCCGTGTAGGCGGGCGTTACGACGTCCGGGTCGCGGCTGTTCCAGGCGTTTTCCGCCATGCGCACTTTCCGGGTGGCCGTTTCATGCGTGAAGGGCGGCAAAGGGGGGCGGTTCATATTACAGGCTTTCAGGTTAAGGCGGCCGTGATCAGCGCCAGAGTCAGAAGAAAGGGAACGTACTGCGGTGAAAATAGGCTGGCACGGCGTCGCATCGGTGAAATCCTTTGGTGTACAGATCGGTCAATCTTGATGATAAGATGTACAGATCGGTACATGTTTTCAAGCCCCTTTTTTGAAAATATTCGACTTCACCCTCCTGGCTTTGGTAATAGCGTTACAAAACAATATGTTAATTGTTGTCATTGAAGCCTCTTTAGAAAGTGTATATGTACTGATCAGTACAATCAGGAGCTAGGAATGCGCCCCAACAAACGTGATGAGCTTGTCCGCAAGGCCTTGGAGGTTTTCTACAGGGACGGTTTTCATGCCACCGGAATGGACAAGCTGGTGGTTGAAACAGGCGTATCCAAAACATCGATGTACAAGCATTTCCGCACCAAGGAGGAGTTGATCCTTGCGGCATTGCGCCTGCGAGATGAAAACTTCCGAAACTGGTTCGTCCGAAGGATTGAAGACCTTTCCGAAACGCCCGCCGATCAGCTGATCGCCAGTTTCGATGTGCTGAAGGAATGGTTCGAGGAAGACAAATACCGCGGCTGCATGTTCATCAAGGCCGGGGCTGAGTACCAGGAAAAAGACCACCCGATCCACGTTCAGGCGGCCGAGCACAAGCGGTTGCTTCTGGACTACATGACCGATCTGTGCCGCAAGGCCGGGGTTCGTGATCCTGAAAGTCTGGGGTGCCAGCTGCTGCTTTTGCAGGAGGGCGCGATTGTGACGGCGGTTCTTCTAAAAAAATGCGACCCTGCGCAGGATGCAAAGGAGGCGGCGCAGGTTCTGCTGAACCACGCACTGACATGACCGGATTTGATGAGCAGGTCAGACGCCAGACCGCGCAAACGAACGTCGCGTAGCAAGGGTTGAGAACGCGGCGTCACCCGGATTGGAAGAATCCGGGGCCGGGGATAGCATCGGACTATCAAAGACCGGAGAATACGATATGTCGCTTTTCACTTCGACCGCCGCATGGGTCACCGACGAACACCGGATGTTTGCCGAAATGGCCGGCCGGTTCATGGATGACGAGCTTGTCCCGAGCATTGATCGCTGGGTCGATCAGGGGATCGTTGATCGCGCGTTCTGGACGAAAGCGGGCGAAACCGGCTTGATGGCGGGCTCGATTGACGAGGCTTACGGCGGCGTCGGCGGCGGCATGGGGTTCGACTCGGTCACGCTGTACGAACAGGCTTCACGAGGCGACGCCGGATGGGGATTTGGGATTCAGTCCATCGTAACCCATTACATCACCAGCTATGGCAGCGAAGATCAGAAACAGAAATGGCTGCCAAAACTGGCCAGCGGCGAGATGGTCGGCGCCATTGCCATGACCGAGCCGGGAACCGGGTCAGACCTGCAGGCGGTGCGAACCACGGCCGAGAAGGATGGTAATTCCTACCGGATCAACGGATCCAAGATATTCATCACCAATGGCCAGACCGCCGATCTTGTCATTGTGGTGGCCAAGACCGACAAATCGCAGGGGTCCAAAGGGGTGTCCCTGATTGCGGTTGAAACCGACGGCGCGGAGGGGTTTCGTCGGGGCCGCAACCTGAAGAAACTGGGTATGAAGGCCAACGACACGGCCGAGCTGTTTTTTGAGGACGTCAAGGTTCCGATGACGAACCTGATCGGCCCGGAAGAGGGGCAGGGCTTTTATCAGTTGATGAAGCAGCTGCCCTGGGAGCGTCTGACCATTGGCATCATGGCACTGGGCGCGATCGACTTCGCCATCGCAGAAACGGTGAAATACACGCAGGAACGAAAAGCCTTTGGCCAGCGCGTGATGGATTTTCAGAACACGCGATTCAAGCTGGCCGAATGCAAGACCAAGGCCGAAGTTCTGCGCAGCTTTGTGAATGACTGTATCGGAAAGCTTGAAGCGAGCGAACTGGATGCGGCCACGGCGTCAATGGTGAAGTACTGGGGTTCCGAGGTTCAGAACGAGGTCATGCATGAATGCCTGCAACTGTTCGGTGGGTACGGATTCATGATGGAGTATCCGATTGCCCGCCTTTATGCGGATGCGCGGGTTCAGATGATCTACGGCGGGACAAATGAGGTGATGAAGGAGCTCATCGCCCGTTCCCTGGACGTCTGAGTCCTGAACGCTCCCGCCAGTCGTCAATGTTCCTTGCGGAACACCTCCTCCTGTTGGGCCGCGCAGCGCGCCGGGGCGCGCTGCGTTCGTGACAGCAGATGGGTCAGCCCCACAAAGTAGGGTTCATCCAGGGATCTGGCAGGTGCAGAACGCCAGACGCCTTTGTCTGGTTCCGGTTGATGTGCAGGGACTGCCACGCCGGGGCCCATTCCGTTGGAATGGGATAGGGCGTGGATACCCGGTCTTCCGCAAGAAACCCAAAACGGCTGTAATACTGCGGATCACCAAGCACAAAGACTTGCTGGTGCCCGAGTGTCTCAAGCTTGCTGATGCCTGCGTTGACCAGCCGTGTGCCGATCCCCTGTCGCTGAAGGTCCGATGAAACGGCAAGCGGCCCCAACAGGGCCCCCGGTGTCGGGTCGTTCTCCGTCCGGCAGGTGGTGAAAAGGACATGGGCCACCAGCCGATCACCGGTAAATCCACCCAATGACAGGATATCCTGTTCCAGCGTCAGAAGTTCCGCGACCAGCGGTGTCAGATCTTCGTCCGGGAACGCATCAGGGTACAATTCCAGAATCTGCGCCCGATCCGATGCGCCCGTTTCGCGAATGGTGATCTTGTCGTCCAATTCGGCCTCCTTTGACAGCGGTCCCGCCGCTTAATCCGGTGGTGTTGCGACCTGCCCCTCAAGCCAGGCGCGGAAAGAAACAAGCGGTGTTGCGGCAGGTCGGTGCTGCGGCCACACTAGGTAATAGTCACCCAGGCTGACCGGCGGACCCTGCCAGGCCAGCGACAGCCTGCCTTTCCTGAGATCCTCGGCAACCAGATAGCTGGGAAGCAGTGCGACACCCAGCCTGTGGATTGTGGCCTGAATCATGGTTGAGAACTGATCGAACATCATTCCGGTCAGGCCTTTGACGGGGTGTCCCTGTATCGCGAACCATTTCTCCCACGCGTCGGGGCGGGTTTCGATGTGCAGCAATGGGGCCGATGTCAGCCATTCAATACCGCCTTGATTCTTTGGCAGAAGATCCGGGGCGCAGACAGGCAGAATGTCTTCCCGCATGATGGGCAGGTAATTGACGCCGGGCCAGTCCCGTTGTCCGAAATGGATGGCGGCATCGAAATGCTCGGTCTGGAAGTCAAACGGTCTGAGGCGGGTATTCAGGTTCACGGTCACTTCGGGGTGACGGCGTGCAAAATCCTGAAGCCGGGGGGCCAGCCAATGCATGCCAAACGCGGGCAGAATAGACAGGCTCAGCGATCCGCCCGTCGGGTTTGCCTTGAGTTTGAGAGAGGCCTGCGCAAGCTGGTGTAGTGCGGTTCGGGCAATCTGGACATATTCCTTGGCCGCCGGTGTCAAATGCAGGCGCATCTGGGTGCGCTGGATCAGTTCGACCCCCAGCTGCTCCTCCATGGTCTTGAGCTGACGGCTGATCGCACTTTGCGTCAGCGACAGTTCCTCGGCCGCTGCCGAGGCGCTGCCGAGGCGATCAACCGCTTCCAGCGCCAGCAACGACGGGATCGAAGGCAGAAAACGGCGCGGCGCAATCATATAACGAATCCTCATACCTTTCGGATGGAATATCACTGGCATTGCGAAGGCGCTAGCCCGATACAGGGCAGGCTGATGGGTAACGGGATTCTCGCATATGGGCAGTCTAGAAACAGTGGCCGAGTTTCACCGGGCCGAGCGGCTCGACGGGATAGAGCTTTCGGAAATCGTTCAGATCTCCGAACATGCGGCGCGTCTTCGGGCCGAGGGCGTGGATGTGATCGCTCTCAGCACCGGAGAACCCGACTTTCCCACGCCGCCGCACGTGGTCGAGGCCGCGCATCTTGCTGCTGTTCAGGGTCAGACACGATACCCGGCTACGGGGGGAACACCGGCCCTGCGCGCGGCGATTGCAGGCCAAGCGGGGGTCGGGCCCGCGAATGTCATCGTGTCGACAGGTGCCAAGCAGGTTTTGTCTGGCGCGCTGATGGCGACCCTGAACCCGGGCGACGAAGTTATCACCGCGGCGCCGTTCTGGACCAGCTATGCAGACATGGTCAGGCTAGCGGGCGGTGTGCCTGTGGTGCTGGAGTGTCCAAAACAGCAAGGTTTCAAACTCTTGCCCGCACAGTTGGAGGCGGCGATCACGCCGCGCACGCGCTGGCTGCTGCTAAATACGCCGTCAAACCCGACGGGAGCAGTCTATTCCAAGGCGGAATTGCAGGCTTTGGGCGCGGTGTTGCAACGTCATCCGCAGGTCTGGGTCATTGCTGACGAGATTTATCAGCATCTGTCCTATGTGCCGTTTTCCCCGTTTGTCGAGGCCTTGCCCGAGCTTGCGCACCGGACGCTGACTGTAAACGGCGTGTCCAAAGCCTATTCGATGACCGGTTGGAGGATCGGCTGGGGTATTGGGCCTGAACCCTTGATCAAGGCGATGATCGCGGTGCAGGGGCAGATCACTTCGGGTGCGTGTTCGGTCGCGCAGGCTGCGGCTTTGGCTGCGATTACCGGACCGCAGGACCTGTTGGCGGACCGGCGTACCGAAATGCAGGCGCGCCGTGATCTGGTGGTCCGTGGTCTGAATGCGGCGGGGATGAAATGTGCGGTGCCGGACGGGGCTTTTTATGTGTTCCCCGAAACTCCACCTAAAATGCCGGTCGATCACGAATTTTGCCGTTACCTGCTGGACGAAGCGGGTGTGGCGCTGGTGCCGGGGCGGGCCTTCGGGATGCCGGGGCATCTGCGGCTTTCTTTTGCTTATGCCACCGAAAGCCTGCAACAAGGGCTGAGCCGCATTGCGGCCGCCGTCGAAAAGCTTTGAATTCAAAGACCGGGGATTTGCAATGGACCGCGCCCAGATCGTTCACGACAACTTCCTGACCCGCGTCGCCCGTCGCGACTTGCCCGAAGGCGCGCCGCCGCGTCCGGGGCTGAGCGGGCCCGAGGCTGTCTCGCTCTACCGATCGCAGGTTCTCAGCCGAGCGCTGGACCGGACTAGCCGGGCGATGCAGAAGGCCGGCCAAGGGTTTTACACCATCGGTTCTTCAGGGCACGAAGGCATGGCGGCCGTGGCCCACGCGCTTCGGCCGACCGACATTGCCTTTTTGCACTACCGCGATGCCGCGTTTCAGATCGCGCGGGCTGAACAGGTTCCGGGTCAGCAGATCGCCTGGGACATGCTTCTCAGCTTTGCCTGCTCGAAAGAGGATCCGACGTCAGGCGGCCGGCACAAGGTGTTGGGATCCCGGGCGCTGATGATACCGCCGCAGACCTCGACCATTGCCAGTCATTTGCCCAAGGCCGTGGGCGCGGCCTATTCGCTGGGTGCCGCCCGGCGTCATGACCCCGAGCATCGGGACCTGCCCGCAGACGGGATCGCCATGTGTTCCTTCGGTGATGCGTCGGCCAATCACTCGACTGCACAGGGTGCAATCAACACGGCCGGCTGGACCAGCGTGCAGTCAACGCCGCTGCCATTGTTGTTTGTCTGCGAGGACAACGGCATCGGTATTTCAGTGAAGACGCCAAAGGGCTGGATTCAGGCCTCGATGGAGCATCGGCCGGGCATCAAGTACTTCCAGGCCAACGGGCTGGATATTTTCGAAACCTATGCCGTGGCACAGGAAGCAGCCGAATATGTCCGGACGCGCCGCAAGCCCGCTTTCCTGCATCTGAAAACGGTTCGTCTTTATGGCCATGCGGGGGCGGATGTGCCGACAACCTATCTCAGCAAATCCGAGGTCGAGGCGGATGAAGCCAACGATCCCTTGCTGCATACCGTTCGCCTGCTGGATCAGGCCGGGGCCATGACGCCGGACGAGGCATTGAAAATCTATAACCAGACCTGCGCCCGTACTGACCGGATCGCCGCCGAGGCCGCGACCCGCCCGCATCTGGCCAGCGCCGAAGACGTTGTGGCCAGCCTGGTCCCACCAAAACGCGTCTGCAAACCCACAAACGGCCCCAGCGCCGGTGCGCGATCCACGGCGTTTGGCGGCGACATGCGGGCAATGGATGAACCACAACCAATGAGTCGCCTGATCAACTGGGCGCTGACCGATCTGATGCTGGAACATCGCGAGATCGTCTGCATGGGCGAAGATGTCGGACGCAAGGGCGGTGTCTATGGCGTGACACAAAAGCTGCAGCAACGGTTCGGGCCGGATCGGGTCATCGACACCCTTCTGGACGAGCAATCCATCCTGGGGCTGGCGATCGGGATGGGGCACAACGGGTTCATTCCGATCCCGGAAATTCAGTTCCTCGCCTACCTGCACAACGCCGAGGATCAGATCCGGGGCGAGGCGGCGACTCTGCCGTTTTTCTCGAACGGGCAGTTCTCGAACCCGATGGTTCTGCGGATTGCGGGCCTTGGATACCAGAAAGGCTTTGGGGGGCATTTCCACAATGACAACTCGCTGGCCGTGTTGCGGGACATTCCGGGTGTGATCATTGCCTGCCCGTCGAACGGAGCGGATGCCGCGAAAATGTTGCGCGAGTGCGCCCGTCTGGCCCGGGAAGAGCAACGGGTGGTGGTGTTCCTGGAACCCATCGCGCTTTATCCAATGCGGGATCTGCATGCACCGCAGGATGGCGGTTGGATGACGACCTATCCTTCTCCCGACCAGAGAATTGCGTTGGGGGACGTGGGCGTGCATGGCGCAGGAACCGATCTTGCGATCGTGACCTATGGCAACGGATATTACCTGTCGAGGCAGGCTTTGCCGGAACTGGAGGCCGCAGGGCTGAGCGTGCGTGTCATCGATATGCGCTGGCTGGCCCCCCTGCCGGAAGACGCGTTGCGGCAGGCTACCAAACCGTGCCGGCATGTGTTGATCGTGGATGAATGCCGCAGGACTGGCAGCCAGTCCGAGGCGCTGATGACGTTTTTCCGCGAAGAAAGTGACGGGATACCAACCGCCCGCGTCGTGGCCGAAGATTGTTTCATAGCGACGGGCCCCGCCTATGCCGCGCCGCTGCCGTCCAAAGATAGTATCGTCGCCTCCGCACTGAAGCTGACCGGAGTGCAGCCATGACCCGAACTGCCGTTGTGATCTGCCCCGGACGGGGTACCTATAACAAGCCCGAACTGGGTTATCTGCACCGACACCATTCGGATCGGATGAACATGTTTGCCGTGTTTGATGCCATTCGCGCCGAAGCGGGTCAGGAAGGTGCCACGGCGCTGGATGGCGCTCAGCGCTACACGGTCGGCAAGTACTCCAGAGGCGATGTGGCCTCACCCCTGATTTATGCGGCGTCGCTTGCGGATGCTCAGTCGCTTTCGGACGATATCGAAATTGTGGCCGTAACCGGCAATTCGATGGGGTGGTATATCGCACTGGCCGCCGCGCGCGCGTTGAGTACGCAGGATGGGTTCCGGGTGGTTAACACGATGGGAACCCTCATGCAGGAACAGCTGATTGGCGGTCAGCTGGTGTATCCGTTTGTGGGTGACGATTGGGTGAACGATCCTGCGCGGAAGGCTGAGTTGCTGGCAGATGTGGCGAGAATTGATGCGTTGAACGGACACGCTCTGGCAATCTCCATTGATCTGGGTGGGATGCTTGTGCTGGCGGGTAACGAAAGCGGGCTGAAAGCGTTTGAGCAGTCGCAGCCGGTGGTGCAGGAACGGTTTCCTATGCGACTGGCAAATCACGCGGCGTTCCATACCGGGCTTCAGGCACCGGTTGCAGCCAGGGGCCGTGCCCTGCTTGGCCAGGAACTGTTCGCTCAGCCGGATCTGCCGCTGATCGACGGACGCGGCAAGATCTGGTGGCCCGGTGCAGCCGACACAGAGGCGCTTTGGGACTACACGCTGGGGCATCAGGTCATGGAAACCTATGACTTTTCACGTGCAGTGCAGACCGCCGCGCGCGAGTTTGCCCCCGATCTGTTCATTGTCACCGGGCCGGGCGCAACGCTTGGTGGCGCGGTCGCGCAATCACTGGTTCTGGCAAATTGGCAGGGCATGGCCGACAAGGCTGCGTTTCAGGCCCGACAGGAGGCAGAGCCCCTTTTGATTGCCATGGGTCGCGACGATCAGAGAATGCTGGTAACCGGCTGATACACCGATGAGGACTGGTGCGAATCCGAGGGCGTCGACTTGAGTGATCATGAAAAACCATTGTGGCTGAATACCAGCCGCGAGCATGTGGACAGCACCCGGCTGACTGCCGATCTGACCGTGGATCTGGCGATAATCGGCGGGGGGTACACCGGCTGTTCCGCTGCCCTGACGGCCGCCAAAGCAGGCGCATCGGTCTGTCTGCTCGAGGCGCAGGAGATCGGGCACGGCGGATCGGGGCGCAATGTGGGGCTGGCCAATGCGGGCCTATGGCTGCCTCCGGACGACATCCGCGCGCATCTCGGTAAGGCCGAAGGCGACCGGTTGATTGACCTGTTGGCCGGGGCTCCGGACGAAGTCTTTCGCCTGATCGGGCAACACGGAATTGACTGTGCGCCGGTCAGGAACGGGACATTGCATTGCGCACATTCCCCGGCAGGCAATCAGGACATTGCGAAACGCCATGCGCAGCTCCGCGCATCCGGCGCGCCGGTCGAGCTGTTGACTGCCGAGGATACCAGTGGACGTACCGGCAGTTCCGCGTTTCACGGTGCGCTTTTTGATCCCCGGGCGGGAACCATCCAGCCGCTGTCTTATGTTCAGGGGCTTGCCCGGGCCGCAATCGCGGCCGGGGCGCGGGTGTTCACGAACAGCCCCGTGCGTTCGGTGACACAGAACGAGGGCGGCTGGTCACTGATCACGGAAGGCGGAGTTGTTCGGGCCAAGGCGCTCATTCAGGCGACAAACGCCTATCACTGCGACCTGCAGGAAACCGCACCTGCCTATGTGCCGGTCTACTATTTCCAATACGCAACGCAGCCTTTGCCGAATGATGTGCGCGACAGCATCCTTGCGGGTGGCGAAGGGTGCTGGGACACCGGACTGATCATGACATCCTTCAGAATGGATGCCGATGGGCGCTTTGTCATCGGCGCAATGGGGGATCTGGGCCACGCCGGGCGGTGGGCTCATTCCGGGTGGGTACGCCGCAAGATGGCCGAGCTTTATCCGCAACTGGCGGACCAGCCGCTGACAGATGGCTGGCATGGGCGAATTGCAATGACATCGGATCACATCCCGAAAATCACTCGGCTTGGACCGCGCGCCTTGTCCGCGCACGGCTTTTCCGGGCGCGGCATCGGGCCGGGAACCGTGTTTGGGCGTCTCATGGCCGAAAGCCTTCTGGTGGATGATCCGTCAGTGCTGCCAGTACAGCCCGTGGATGCGCATCGTGAAGGCTGGACAGGATTGCGCCGCGCCTTTTTTGAAACAGGCGCGGCATTGACGCATCTGGTGAAGGCACGGTTCTGAGGTCAGACGGATCGCGTGATGCCACCGTCGACGCGAATGTTCTGACCCGTGATGTACCCGCCTCCTTCGGATGCCAGCAGGGCAACGACGGACGCGATCTCATCATAGCTGCGACCGTACCTTCCCATCGGTATGCGCGCCCGGAATTCCTCTTTCTCGGGCAGGCTGTCGATAAAGCCGGGCAGGACGTTGTTCATGCGGATGTTGTCTGCTGCGTATTTGTCCGAGAACAGTTTTGTAAAGGCCGCCAGACCAGCCCGAAACACGCCAGAGGTCGGAAACACCGGATCCGGTTCGAATGCGGCGAAGGTCGAGATGTTGATGATCGATCCACCGCCCTGCGCCTGCATGATTGGTGTGACCAGCCGTGTCGGGCGGACGGCATTCATGAAATAGACGTCCATTCCGGTGTGCCAGTCCTCGTCCGTCAGTTCCAGAACAGGCGCGCGCGGTCCGTGTCCGGCGGAATTGACCAGCACGTCAATGCGGCCCCATTGTGCCATGGACGTATCAACCAGCCTTTGCAGATCGTCATTGGACTGGTTCGATCCGGTAACGCCGACGCCGCCCAACTCATCCGCCAGCGCCTCGCCCTTGCCGGATGAGGACAGGATGCCGACCTTGAAGCCATCCGCCGCCAGCCGACGGGCCGCATCTGCCCCCATGCCGCTGCCGCCTGCCGTGATCAGAGCCACTTTTGCCATTTCTTCTCTCCGATTGAATGTCTGGATTGAATGTGGAGGTTGCGGCCGGGTTTGACCAATCAGTTCTTCTGCCATAAAACAGTAGAAAATCTACTGGTTATTGCGATGGCCGCTCTACCTCCATTGAATGCATTGCGGGCTTTTGAAGCTTCGGCACGACACCTGAACTTTCGACGCGCCGCTGATGAACTGGGCGTTACACAAGGCGCGGTCGCGCAGCAGGTGCGCGGGTTGGAGGCGCGGTTGGCGGAAAAACTGTTCGACCGCATGCCACGCGGGTTGCGCCTTACTGAAGCGGGGCGGCGGTTTCACGCACCGCTGCAACGGGCCTTCCAGCTTATCGAAGAGGCCGTCGATGACCTGGCCGGCACAAGGCAGATCACCATTTCGGTTACACCCAGTTTCGCGTCGAAATGGCTGGTCCCGCGCCTGAACACATTCACGGACCTGCACCCCGACATCTCGGTTCAGGTAGACGCCCGCGAGCGGCTGGCAGATTTCCGGACCGACAATGTGGACATCGCCGTCAGGCAGGGTCGCGCACCTTTCGGGCCCGGGCTGATCGTAACACCCCTGTTTTCGACCGAGTTCGTTGCCGTTTGCAGTCCGGACCTGGCAGGGAATGTGCGGGCTGCGCGTGATCTTCTGGGCCAGGTCCTGCTGAACGATACGCACGGACTCTGGCCGCTTTTTCTTGAGCGTGTCGGAGTAACCGGCAAACCCCGGATGATGAGTTTCAGCCAGACCAGCCTTGCCATCGATGCGGCGATGTCGGGGCAGGGGATCGCGCTGGCAAACGCACCGCTGGTAGAGAGGGAACTTGAATCCGGTCGTCTGGTGCAACCCCTGCCGGATGTTCTGATCGGGGATCTGGGGTTTCACGTCGTGGCACCTGCCAATCCACGACAGCCAGAACTGGTCGGGTTGGTTCGCGACTGGCTGTTGTCTCAGACCTGAAGCCTTGCGGCAACCGCTTCGATCCGGTTTCGCAGCCACCGATGCGCGGGGTCGTTGGTCGATCGTTGGTGCCAGACCATGTAGATCGAAACCGGGTCGCAGTTGAACGGAAGCGGCGCGCAATCAAGCGAAGACAACGGCCCCTGTTTCATCAGCGCCGTGTCGGTCGAAATCAGATCGCTGCCTTTCACGAAAGATGGAATAGCGTTGAAATGCGGCAGGGCCACGGTGGGTGGCCTGATCTGCGACTGATCCACGCCGCGCATCACCGCGCGCGAACTGCGTCCATCGGCAAACCGCACTTCGACATGTTCCGCCTGACAATAGCTGGACCAGCTGTCCGGGGGCGTTCGCATCGCGCCGTCATAGAAAATCATCAGCGGGCTGGTGATCAACAGCTTCTGAATGATGTCCGGCCCGTCCGGCGGCAGCGGCGTCAGCATCAGTTGGCACCTGTCACCGCGCAGCAGGTCGGGGTCGGGAACACCTGACGGAATAAAACCAAGTTCAACGCGAATGCCGTCCGCGCGGCTGGCGCGCAGCAGTTCGGGAAAGATCAGCTCGCGCGGCATGTCGTTGGTGGCGATCCCGAACGCCATTTCTTCGGACAAGGGATCGAATGGGCGCTCGTGGGTCAGGGCCCGCATATCGTCGAGCAGCGTCTGAACCGGCTCTTTCAGGGACAAGGCGCGCTCGGTCGGGGTCAGGCCCTGACCTGAACGAATGAACAGCGGATCGTTCAACACCAGTCTCAGCTTCGCCAGTGTATGACTGATTGCAGATTGCGTAACGCCAAGCCGGTCGGCCGCCTTCGAGACCGAGCTTTCCTCGAGTATCGTCAGGAAGATGCGCAGCACCTTGCCATCCAAATCAGTAAAATCAGTTTTGCTCATACAATCTATGATTATTCATGAATGGATTTGCTGTCCACGGCAGGATAGGCAGCTTTCAGATCAGGAGGCGCGAAATGGGAATACGCTTTTTCTCGGACAAGAACCGACCCGTTCACATGGGGGCGTACCCAATGGAGCGGTTGGCTCGGCAGGACAACCTTCCGGATCTGTCGCTTGTGCCGCCGATGAAAGAGCTCAGCTTTCACCGCCCCGACCAGCCTGAAAGCATCGTAAACGCGATGGGCGAATTTCAGGCCATGATGGATGCTATCCGTGACGGGTTCGTGAACCCCGCGATGGCTGGAATCCCGGACAGCCCGTCGGAGCGCGCCAATCATCTGAAGGCGTTTGGTTATTTCAATGATGCCTCGATGATCGGATGCGGACCGCTGCCGGCTGAGGCGCTGTTGCCCGAACCCCGGAGAAATCGCGACATCGACCGGCTGGCCCACGCCCTGAGAACACGCCAGACCAAGACGCTGGCCTCGGGCATCGATGTGATCATGGCGGATCTGAAGGAAAGCATGGAGGCGGAGTCCGGCTCGATTGGCGCCCACCGACACGCGATTGTTTTCCTGTACGAACATCATCGCGACCCGGACGCGGATGAGCCGGGGACAGAGTGGATCAGGGATGCACAGGACCATCGTGCCTGCCTTTTGGCGACCGAAAACGCGGTGGTGATTGCCAACTATATCCGATTGCTCGGGTTTGATGCGCGGGCGCATACGGTCATGTCGTCCGAGGTGGATCTGAACAGGTTGGCCGTTGCCGCGGGGCTGGTCACGGCCGAGGACGGCGTGCTTGTCGCCCCCTGGCTTGGCAAACGGTTCGGGTTGGCTGCAATCACCACCGAGATGGAGATCGCCCATGACAGGCCCCTGAAGCCCATGGCGCAGCAGCCGTGGTTCAAAACTCGGGGCCCCGCGTGGTGGCTGGGTGCAGGTTTTGCCAAAGGTGCGTTGAACCGTGACCCCTATGCCAAGCGCCGCTATGTGGATGGCGCGCATCCGTTCGAAAAGCTGACGCGTGTCGACGATCCAACCACATACATTGACGAGGAAAACGTGGCCCGTGTGCCGAAACGGGCGGACATGTTTGCCCGCGCGCAATTCGGAGATATGGGCAAGCCCCTGCAGGACGCGGCCAAAGGCGGGCACTACGTCCGGAAATCCGCGCCCAGCTTCGCACAAAGGCGCGCGCTGGGTGCCTTCGTTCTGCTGCAGGATGGCGACGGCGCCGACGGGCGCAAGCAAACAGATGCGCAGCAGAACGCGGCGAACATCAAGGCGGCGTCCTACTTTCTGGGGGTCGATGCGGTTGGTCTCAGCCGGTGCCCCGAATGGGCCTGGTATTCCCATGACGCAACCGGCGAATCCATCGATCCGCCCCATGATCAGGCCGTCAGCATGATCATTGATCAGGGATATGAGACGATGGAAGGCGCCAGCGGTGACGATTGGATCAGCGTCGCCCAGTCCATGCGAGCATATCTGAGATTTTCCTTACTGGGCGGGGTGATTGCCCAGCAAATCCGCAATCTGGGCTACAAGGCCAAGGCGCATACGGTCATGGATGGCGAAGTGCTGCAGCCACCACTGCTGTTGCTGTCCGGGTTGGGCGAAGTCAGCCGCATTGGCGAGGTGATCCTGAACCCCTATCTGGGGCCGCGTCTGAAATCGGGCGTGGTAACGACAGATATGCCGATGAGCCACGACAAGCCCATCGACTTTGGCCTGCAAAGCTTTTGCGAGTCGTGCAACAAATGCGCGCGCGAGTGCCCCTCGGGGGCGATCACTGCCGGACCGAAACTGATGTTCAACGGATATGAAATCTGGAAATCCGACAGCCAGAAATGCGCCACCTATCGGATCACGACACCGGGCGGGTCCATGTGCGGGCGGTGCATGAAAACCTGCCCTTGGAACCTTGAAGGCCTGTTCAGCGAACGCCCTTTCCGCTGGGCAGCGATGAACATCCCATCCGCCGCACCCGTTTTGGCGCGATTGGACGACGCGGTCGGAAATGGCGGTTTGAACGACACCAAGAAATGGTGGTGGGATATCGAGTTGCAGGCGGACGGGGCCTATCGCCCTTCGACCCATCCCCTGAACCGGCGTGACCTGCAAAAGGATCTGGACCTGAAATACGAGGATCAGACGCTGGCCGTCTACCCGGCTTACCTGGCCCCGCACCCATGGCCCTATCCGTTCGCGATGGACCGCGAGGCCGGGATCGCCGCCTATGACGCTCTGGTTTCGGCAGACGAGTACAAGGCACGCAAAGCTGCCGGGGATATGAGCGTGGTTCACCGCTATCAGATCGCCGGAGACGCACCGGTGATGCGGGTTGAACTGACCAGGGTCGACAAGATGACTTCGGATGTCACGAAATACGAATTTTCGGCCATGGATGGTGCGCCGTTGCCGGACTGGACTGCCGGCGCACATCTGGATGTATTGGTCGCCCCGGAATTTCTGCGTCAGTATTCCATGTCGGGCGATCCTGCTGACCGGACTACGTATCAGATCGGCGTCCTGCGCGAAGATGAAGGGCGCGGCGGTTCGGCGCTGTTGCACCGTATCTTCGGCAAGGGGCGCAAGGTATTCATTTCAAAACCCATCAATCACTTTGAACTGGATGAGACTGCCAGCAAGACGTTCCTGATGGGCGGCGGTATCGGCATCACCCCGATGATTGCCTTTGCGCACAGGCTTCACGCGCTGGGCAGAGACTTCGAGCTGCACTATTCCGCCAGTACGCGGGCGGACGCTGGTTACCTGCAGGACCTTGCCGCAGCGCCCTGGGGCGATCATGTGCACTACCATTTTTCAGACGAAAACACCCGGGCCGATCTGGATGTCATCCTGTCTGATTATCAGGAAGGATGGCACGTTTATACCTGCGGTCCGGATCGATATATGGACGGCGTGATACAAGCGGCAGAACGACAGGGTTTTCCCGAAGACGCCCGGCATCTGGAGTATTTCTCGGTTCCCGAGCAACCCGAATACGAAAACCATCCGTTCATTCTGAAGCTAGCAAAGTCAGGCAGGGAGCTGACCGTCCCATCGGACAAGGATGCCGCGCAGGTTCTGAATGAGGCGGGAATTCATGTGGATGTGAAATGCGCCGACGGCATTTGCGGGGTCTGCAAATGCGGGGTTATCTCGGGCGAAATTGAGCATCGTGATTTTGTGTTGTCGAACCGGCAGCGCGAAGGAGCTATCATTTTATGCCAAAGCCGCGCCGCGAATGCGGATGGCGTGATCGAGATTGACCTCTGACAATTGTTCAAAAACGACTTTGGGAAACCTAAATTTTGGTCGTTCCGGCCATGGACGCCACCTGGTTGCTGCACTAACGTCCCGTTCAAACCCCAGTTAATCCTGATCCACAGGTGCGAGGTAAACAAATGGACTATCACAGCCCCAACAGTTTCGAAGAAGCTTCGGCGCTGGCAGCGAATGCAACGGGAACGACCCGGTTTCTTGCAGGCGGCACCGACGTACTGGTGCAATTGCGTTCGGAACTGGTGACCCCCGATACACTGATCGACGTGAAAAAAATCAACGGGGTGCGGGACATCACCCGTAACGCCGATGGCAGCTGGACCCTTGGCGTCGCCGCCACCGGTGCCGAAATGAGCGAGCACCCCGAACTTGGCCGCGACTGGCCCGGCGTGGTCGAGGCAATGGATCTGATTGGCTCGACCCAGGTACAGGGACGCGCGACTTTGACGGGCAACCTGTGCAATGGCTCGCCTGCGGCTGATTCCGTGCCGGCCATGGTAGCGGCCGGTGTCACGGTGACCGTGACCGGTCCTGGCGGCACGCGGGAGGTCGCGGTCGAAGATATTCCTGTCGGCCCCGGAAAGACCTCGCTGACCAAGGGCGAGCTGATTTCCGCAGTGCACATTCCGGCGCGGGGAGACAACGGTGGAGACGCATATCTGCGCTTCATTCCACGTACCGAGATGGACATCGCCGTCGTCGGCGTCGGCGTGAACCTGCGCCTGGATGGTGATAAGATCACCGAGGCGCGTGTTTCGCTGGGTGCGGTGGCCCCGACCGTTCTGCTGGTCGAAGACTGCGCCAAGGCCATCATCGGCACCACTCTGGACGACGCCGCGCTTGATGCACTGGCTGCGGCTGCATCCGCCGCCTGTAATCCGATCAACGACAAACGCGGCACAATCGAATTCCGCACCGAAGTTTCGGGTGTTCTGGCAAAGCGCGCCGCGAAAATCGCCTATGCCCGCGCGAAGGGAGAGCAAGCATGAGCAAGTTACACGTATCCACCACCGTGAACGGTGACGCGGTTGAATACCTGTGTGATCCCCGCGAAACCCTGCTGGACTGCCTGCGTGACAAGCTGAACCTGACCGGCGCCAAAGAAGGCTGCGGCACCGGCGATTGCGGCGCGTGTTCAGTTACGGTTGACGGCCGTCTGGTATGCTCGTGCCTGATGCTGGGTGTCGAGGCGGAAGGAAAGCAGATCGAAACCGTCGAAGGTATCGCGGATGGCGATGTTCTGCACCCGCTGCAGAAGAAATTCATCGAATACGCCGCCCTGCAATGTGGCATCTGCACGCCGGGTATTCTGGTTGCGGCGAAGTCCCTGCTGGAAAAGAACCCGAACCCGACCGAGGAGGAGACCCGGTACTGGCTGGCGGGCAACCTGTGCCGCTGCACGGGATATGACAAGATCATTCGTGCCGTGATGGATACGGCAGCTGAGATGCGGGAGGCTTCGTAATGGCACTCGACGATCGGAAATCCGAATTCAATTTCGTGGGTACCCGTCCTGACCGGCCGGATGGTCTGGACAAGGTGACGGGCCGGGCCCGGTTTGGCGCCGATGCTTATGCGCCCGGTATGCTGCATGGTGCGATCCTGCGTTCCCCTCATGCGCACGCGCGGATCGTGAAGATCGACGCATCGAAGGCCGAGGCGCTGAAGGACGTCAAAGCCGTTGTGACCCGGGCCGATTTCGCGGATGTGCCCTTCAAGCCCGGTTTGGAAGGCGAATTCTGGAGCGTGCTGGAAAATGTCATGGCGGGTGAAAAGGCCCTCTATGACGGTCACGCTGTTGCGGCGGTTGCGGCCACGTCGGCTTTGGCTGCGCGCGATGCGCTCAAGCTGATCGAGGTCGAGTACGAAGTGCTGCCCCACGTCACGGATGTGGACAAGGCGATGACCCCTGATGCGCCGGTAATCCGCGAAGGGGCTGCGGACTATTCTGTGCCCGAAGGGATGCACCCCAACGTCGTGCGTTATCACGAAAGCGGCCATGGCGACGTCGAGGCCGGGTTTGCCGAGGCGGATCTGATCCTGGAAGACAGTTTTGTGACCGAGGCAACGCATCAGGGCTATATCGAACCGCACGCCTGCCTTGGATCTCTGGGCAGTGACGGCAAGGGTGAGCTGTGGTGCTGCACGCAAGGCCATTGGTACGCGCAGAAATACTGCGCCACGCTGCTAGGCATTGAAACGGCGCAGCTGCGGGTGACCGCCTCGGAAATCGGTGGTGGCTTTGGTGGCAAGACCACCGTGTTCATCGAACCGGTTGCATTGGCGCTGAGCCGCAAGGCCAACCGGCCTGTTAAGATCGTAATGAGCCGCTCTGAGGTGTTCCGAGCTACCGGCCCGACCTCGTCCGCGTCGATGGATATCAAAATCGGCATGAAGAAAGACGGCACGATCACGGCGGCCGAAGGTATCTTCCGACTGCAGGGCGGTGCCTTTCCGGGAGCGCCCGGGGATATGACCGCCATGTGCGCTTTTGCGCCCTACAACCTGACCAATGTTCGTCAGGTCGGCTATGACGTTCTGGCCAACCGTCCGAAACAAGCCGCTTATCGCGCGCCCGGCGCGCCCATGGGGGCCTTTGCGGTGGAATCCGTGCTGGATGAGCTGTGCAAAAAGCTGGGGCTGGATCCGGTGGACGTGCGTCTGAAGAACGCGGCGCACGAAGGCACCAAAGCCAGTTATGGCCCGACTTACGAACGTATCGGTCTGGTCGAAACACTTGAGGCGGCCAAGGCCCATCCCCACTATTCGGCACCGCTGAAACCGGGGCAGGGGCGCGGCATTTCGTGCGGGTTCTGGTTCAATCACGGTGGTGAAACCAGCGTCTCGCTTGCGCTGTCCGAGGACGGCTCGGCCCAGGTTATGGTCGGCACACCTGACATCGGTGGCTCGCGTGCGTCGATGGCCCTGATGGCGGCCGAAGTGCTGGGTATCCCATACGAGAACATTCGTGTCACCGTCGCGGATACGGCGACGCTGGGCTACAATGACGTAAGCCACGGCTCGCGCGTGACCTATGCCAGCGGACTGGCGACCATCAAGGCAGCCAGAAACGCTGTGGAACGTCTGTGTGAACGCGCGGCGGCCAAATGGGGTATCCCGGTCGATGCGGTGAAATGGGAAAACGGCTGTGCCGTGCCTTCGGGTCCGAACGCAGGCGATTTCGATCCAATGCCGCTGGCCGATATCACCGCAGATATGGGTGCGACCGGTGGTCCGATCTCGGGGCATTTCGAAGCCACTCCGGAAGGGGCGGGTGTGTCATTCGGTACCCACATCGTTGATGCCGAGGTCGATCCGGAAACCGGCAAAACCGCGATCACCCGCTATACGGTCATTCAGGATGCCGGTAAGGCGATCCACCCGACTTACGTGGAAGGTCAGTATCAGGGCGGTGCCGCCCAAGGCATCGGCTGGGCGCTGAACGAGGAGTATATCTACGGCGAAGATGGCAGGCTGCAGAACTCGATTTTCCTCGACTATCGCATTCCTGTGGCCAGTGATCTGCCGATGATCGACACGGTGATTGTCGAAGTGCCCAACCCCGGCCACCCATTCGGTGTGCGCGGCGTGGGCGAGACCGGCATCGTGCCGCCGCTCGCGGCCATCGCCAACGCTGTCTCCAATGCGGCGGGCGTGCGGATGAAGCGACTGCCAATGTCGCCGCCCCGCATTCTGGCGGCGCTCAAGGACAATGGTTGAAGTCCACCTCTGGTCCGGCCTCCGGTCTCTGACCGGGGGCCAGCAGGTGGTCGAGGTGCAGGCCACAACCACCGGCGAGCTGCTGCGCGAACTTGTTCGCGCGCATCCGCAATTGCAGGCACCGATTGATGCCGGTGTGTCGATCGCCATCGACGGCCGCGTCATCGCCTCGGGACTGACCGAACCGATCCCGGAAGGCAGCGAGATTTACCTGATGCAACGCCTGCGTGGCGGCTAAGCGAGGTTGACCCGGAAGGGGCAACGATCAGTTCACTAGACCTTCGGCTATTTGATCCACGGCGGATTGCAGAGAGTCGCGTCGATATTGCGTGCTGTCGGCGAAGGCGTCGAAACGGGCCGAGGCCCGCAGAATTTGAACGCCGTCCCGTGGGGTGATTTCGAAACTGATCGAAGAAATAATGCAGTTTCCCAGCAAGGTGCGGATTTCAGTACAGATTTTGCGTACCTTTTCGAACACCTCTGCGCGGTTGCCCAGAGTGTTGTGAAGATCGCGGCCACCAATCAGCCGCACCCGGGCCGAGATGAGTTCGCCGTTCTTGACGACTGACGGATCGCCGGTTTCGTAATCCGGGACATATTGCAGGTTTCCGATGATCCTGACGGTTCCATCCCGTGAAAGCGTGGCGTTGGATTTGGAAACATCACATTTTGTTCCCAGGTTGCCCAGTACTTCGAAACAGTATCCCGCCAGAGTTTGCGGCGCGCGTGCATGGGCATAAAGTTCCTGAAAATCCGGCTCTGGCAGGGTTTCTCCAGGCTTCAGCAAAGCCTCAAACGGCATTTCCAGCTTGTATGACACATAGCGGCCTGTGGTCAGGTCCGTGGGGTTGAATGCTGCGTTCAGCTTCTTGTTGTTGCGCAGCCAGGCAACAAGTGGTGGGCCTTCGGCAAGTTCACCCACGGTTTCAAACGCCGCGTCGTCGCCGGACTGCGCCTGTGAAACCGCGCGGCTGATTTGATAGCCCCAGTACATCGTCGGCAGATACCAAACCGCAAGTAGGGCGAGGATCGACAGAGTCAGGGCCGTACCTATCAGTTTCATTGCCGGGAAACCTCCTGCGGCGCGGGATCAAGCAGCG
Organism: Ruegeria sp. D1(2025); assembly: GCF_056536425.1. NCBI lineage: Bacteria > Pseudomonadati > Pseudomonadota > Alphaproteobacteria > Rhodobacterales > Roseobacteraceae > Ruegeria > Ruegeria sp. D1(2025). The sequence continues at coordinate 97,157 of NZ_JBQFPO010000010.1, forward strand.
CAAGGTCACCACCGACCGCGGCGGTCAGCAGCATGATATGCGTGTCCTCAAACGTGTCATCTCCGATCAGCGTAAAGTCGTTTTCCGAGACATAGACATCACGTCCTGCCATGCTGCGATATTCGATTGGCTGGTCCGGCAGGTCGCCCACCAGGACATGGGCCGCACTGTGGGGGGCTGTTACATTGGTGTCCGCAGGCACACCCATGACCTGCCGGTACCATGCGTCAAACGCGCGATAGCCGGTGTTGAAGCTGTAAATTTGGTTCGTGTACAGATCATTTCCGTTATCCGCCTTGGTCTGCGTGGGCCAATGCGCCTGTGGCCTTCGCCATGGTGCAACCATGCAAGGCCCCGGGGCATCATTCGCGCCAAATTCAAAGTTCGTTACAAAGTCGCTGATCCTGATTGCCTCGAACGGCACGTCCTGTTCAGGCGCCACAAGACCCGAGTTCTCGCCGATCATCGCGACATGCGACAGGGTGACTCCCCTGGCCAGTTGCAGGTTCCAGATCACGTTCTGGCGGAAGCTTTGCAGCACCAGATAGACGGGTGCCGACGTGTCCGTGACAAACACGTCCACGGCGAACATCCGTCCCTGCGCCCGGGATCCGGTCTGAAAGTGTTTTTTCGAAACCTGCACACCTTCGATATGGTCGATCAGCGCATTCGCGATGGCCCGGTTCGAGAACACATGGGTCGTTGTCGGCAGCGTGCCGGTCTCCATGCGCACGTTATAGACAACATCATTCGGCTGCGGTCTTTTGAAGGTGCATTCGGAATTGACGGCAAAAGGGATCAGCACGTTGGGCGGCGCGTCCTGCCCTGCCGGATCAAAGCCCGTCGCCACATCCAACACGGTCAATTGTTCCCGGTCCGCAGTTGCCAGACCCGGGCTGGGAATGCTCCAGCCTTGATCGGTGATCTGGCGAACGTCCTGCACAGGCTTGGGTTGTGGCTGTGAGGCCGACTGGTTGTCCGGGGCTGCTGCTTGCGACAGTTTCCACTCGTCGAACATCATCAGGGCGTAAAACCCGCCAATTCCGGCCATGGCCGCCAAATTGGCCCAGATCATCGCGTTGCGGAGATTATGACCCTTCGGCGCCGGTTCACTGGATGGAGCTTCTGTTTGGACTTGCGGTGGCGGAGGGGTGCCGTGTTTCTGCTGAATGCGTTGTATTCGTTCCGAAAAATCTTGCTTTTGTTTTGAATCGGTCATGGCGTCGTATCTCGTGATTCGGCACCGACGTTAATTGAAAATTTCAACCGCCGCGAGAATGCGTAACGGCGAAACATGCCGTTCGAAATGACTGTTGCAAGAAGACAAATCAACTACACCTTGTTTGAAGCAGTTGCAGTCCGGTTGTTTTGGCTGGATTTGATGCTTGGTTTGTTAACTCTGCCAGGGTTCACGCCCGACCATCCGGTCCGCTTCAGCAGTGAGATCGTTCATGTGGTGCTCGAGGCTTTGCCTGAGCGTTTCGATCTGTTCTTCACTGGCTTTGCGGGGAACGGTTTCGGTCCATTCCCGGCACAGGAAAACGCCCTGATTGCGCCAGGGGCGGGGCAGCAGCATGCGGTCCCACGTTCCGGCCTCGCGCCCGTGGCGGGTAGAAAAGGTAATGCCAAACACCCGCTTGCCCGAGGTGCGCGCCCAAACCAGCGGCACGGTCGACAACACCCGTTCGGGCCCACGCGGACCATCGGCGGCTATGCCAATCGAAATGCCCTGCTTGATCATCCCCAGCACCTCGCGCGACAAGGCGACGTGGCGTTTCCGGCTGGTCATGGCGATCGAGTCCAATCCGAAGAGCTTTTGCACCCGGCCCACCATGCTGCCGGCGCGCGCGGCCGACGTGATGGTACAAACCCGTCCCTTGTCCAATGGAAAGAGGTAGGGCGATAGCGTCAGCCGCTGGTGCCACATCACAACGATCACCGGCTCACCCTGTTCCACCAGTTTGTCCATTTCCTCAAACCCGAGGCGCTGCCAGCTCGTATTGCGATGAACCATCCGGATGTAGCTGGCGATCCGCCGCGCCGCCCAGTTGAGAACGGCTTCGCTGTCTGCGATTTTCTTGCGGAGGCTCACGTATTGTATCCTTTTGCTGACCAGACCTTGTCTTAAAGAACTGCGCGTTCTGTGCAACTTGTTTGTCCCCGGGGTGATCTGACGATGAATCGCAAAAAGCCTCTTGAGTCCGCCGCGCGGCTGGCATATCTGGGTCGCACCACAGGGGTATAGCTCAGTTGGTAGAGCGACGGTCTCCAAAACCGTAGGTCGCGGGTTCGAACCCTGCTGCCCCTGCCATTTCCTTGCATGTTGTCGACGAAGCCCAGGTTGGGGATACCCTTCCGTGTGCCGGTTCAGTTTCACGGGCAATCGCTGTTCCCTCTGGCGAATGAATGGCCTATTGTCCGGTGCAGACAGAACGCACCGGGATGGGGATACATGTCGCGTTTCGATGGTTACTTCCTGCGGCAGTTGCTGGTGCTGTTCGGATTTTTCACTCTGGTTCTGGTTGGCGTCTTCTGGATTACCCGATCAGTCAGCCTGTTTGACCGGGTAATCAGCGGTGGTCAGTCGGCCATGGTGTTTCTTGAATTTACGGCCCTGACACTGCCGACGCTGATCCGCACGGTGATGCCAATGGCCGTATTTGCTGCCGCAGTTTACGCCACCAACCGGCTGAGTCGGGAAAGCGAGATGACGGTGATGCTGGCCACCGGGTCAAGCCCGTGGCGGCTGGCGCGCGGAGTATTGGTTTTTGGTGTCATTGCCGGGCTGATGATGGCGGTCATAAGCATATTCCTGCGCCCCGCATCCGTCGATCAGCTTGAGCAGCGACAGGCCGAAGTCGCCGGGGACGTCACCGCGCAATTGCTGAACGAGGGTGAATTTCTGCACCCGGCCACTTCGGTGACGGTCTATATCGGCAGCATTGATCTGGACGGTACTTTGCACGAAGTGTTTGTTTCCGATCGTCGCGACAAACTGAACTCGGCCAGCTATTCCAGCAAGACGGCGTATCTGGTAAACAATGATGCGGGTCTGCATCTTGTGATGCTGGACGGGATCGCGCTGCGCCTGGACCGTGAAGGCCGGACGTTGTCTTCGACCCTGTTTCAGGACGCGTCTTACGACATATCCGGGTTGACCAGTTCGCGCGGCATGAACGACCGCAGCCTCGAAGCGGTTCCGACAATCGAGTTGCTCAATGACCGGGACGCAATCTCGGCAGCGGAAGGATTCAGCCAGGGTGAGATGATCGAGGAGCTGCACCAGCGGTTCTCTTGGATCGCGATCTGTATTGCTGTCGCGATGGCGGGGTATTCCACCCTGATGCTGGGCAGTTTCTCGCGGTTTGGCCTTTGGCCACAGATATTCGGGGCTTTCACCATCCTTATTCTGCTGGAGGGTGTTCGCGGATTTATCTCTCCCATTGTCATCGCCGATCCTGCCCTGTGGCCGATGCTGTATCTGCCGGCCTTCGGGGGCATCCTGATTTCCTGCATGTTCCTGTTTGTTGCGGGCCGGCCGCTTGTCGTGATGCGGCGAACCGAAAACCAGGCAATGCCGCAGGCAGGTACCTGAGTTCAGCCGCGAAGATCGGCAAGGCAGCTCAGGATATCGTCGATGCCCGCGCCATCACGGCGGGTCACCAGATAGAGCGGCAGTAACAGGTCGCGTGCCCCCTCGATCGGGATCAGTTCCTGTGATCGCAGGTGGTCTTCGATGACATAGCGCGGGAAATACCCGGTTCCGCCCCGGCGCAACACATAGCGCAGCGCCATCGTGCAATTGCCAAGAAAAATCGTCTGCCCCGGCGCCTGTCGGGCCACGGATCTCACGTGGTCCTGATAGACTTCACCCAATTCCAAATTGACAAATACCAGATCCTGGCCGGTGTCGGCCGTGCCATGGGTTCGGACAAGTATCAGACGCTCGGTGCCCAGGTCGTGGAACACCACGCGCGGATCGGCCGGTTTCTCATGGGTCAGGGCGGCATCCAGAACATGCGTCGCGACAGCGTCGACCATGTTCAGATCGTGGTCATAGTTTAGCGTCAGCAACAGTTTTCCGGACTGCCGTTCGAATCGCACGGCCAGATCAACCAGCAACGGATCCCAGATGCTCAGCTGCGCGCCAAGTCGCAAGGCGATGCGGTTCTGGGATTGAGACGGCAGGTCGTGTGAAGCAAAGGACCAAAGCGACAGCATCTGTTCGGCGTAAGGGCGGAATTGCCGCCCGAAATCAGTCAGTGTGGTGCCACCCGCGCCCCGATTGAACAGTTGCTTTCCCGTTTCATCTTCAATCGCGCGGATACGCGCACTGACCGCGGTCTGGGTCACGTTCAGCTTGCGGGCCGCGGCGTGAAAGCCTCCGACCTCGGCAACGCACAGAAATGTTTCGAGCGCTTTGATCTGCATGCCGAAAGTATTTTTTGATCGAACCGATAAAATCAATTCATTTTTTTGGCCACAGGGATTGCACTATCATGATGCGCAACTTCAGCCAAAGGACGCGCCATGCTGGACAAAAGCCACAAACCCACCTGGACCAGTTTCGAAAACACCACCAAGGAAGATTTTCTTGCGGTAATGGACTACGAAGACGCCTATAACGCGGCCCTGCCGGATCGCATTCTGGATGCAATCCGCTCGCTCGATGAAGAGTGGACGCCCTATCCTGTAAACCGTTATCAACACAGCCTGCAGGCCGCGACCCGTGCCTATAACGACGGGGCCGACGAAGAGATCGTCATCGCTGCATTGGTGCATGATACGGGCGATATCCTGTCCCCCTACAACCATGGTGAGCTGTCAGCGGCGATGATGAAGCCCTATGTCAGCGAAAAAACCTACTGGATTCTCAAGCATCACTGCGTGTTTCAGGGGTATTATTACAACCACTTCCTGGGTGGCGACCGCAACGCCCGCGACAAGTATCGTGACAGCCCGTACTGGGAAGACTGCCGGTATTTCTGCCACGAATACGACCAGTGCGCCTTCGACCCCGATTACCCGACCAAACCGCTGGAGTTCTTTGAACCCATGTTGCGCCGGGTTCTGAACAAGGGAGAAGGCCACATGGAATTGAACGAGACGGCGGACGACGGCAAGACTGATTAAGAAAAATGAAAGGCGGGCCTGAGTGGCCCGCCTGAACCGATCAGCAGCTTGCCATCAGACGATAGACGATCTGCGCGGCGGTAAAATCCCATGCGGCATTGCCATCGGGGGCCAGTTCGACCACATCGAGTCCGACGCATTTTCGCCCCTTCAACGCGTGTTCCACCAGATGCAGCGCCTGGTAATAGGCCAGCCCACCGGGTACAGGGGTTCCGGTTGCCGGCATGATCGCCGGGTCCAGTCCATCAACATCAAAGCTGACATAAACCAGTTCCGGGAAGTCTTCGGGCAGGTCGATGGCGTGGATGTTGTCGGTCACCAGTTCTTCGGCATCGACGTGAAAAACGTTGTTTTGTACACGGCTCTGCGCCTCTTCTTTGCAGAAGGCACGAACGCCGAACTGGGCCAGGCGGATGCCTTCTTCGGCCAGAAGATGCATGACCGAGGCGTGGGAGTGTTTTTCGCCCTGATAGGCGTTGCGCAGGTCGGCATGCGCGTCCACCTGAACGATACCGATTGGTTGACCCAGCGCACGGGCGACGCCCATGACTGCACCGTAGCTGAGCGAATGCTCGCCACCCAGCGTCACCGGCACCTTACCCGCGCGCACTGCGGCTTCGGTGCGTTGGGCCAGGCGTTCCATGATTTCCGGCAGCGAGGCATCGCAATCCAATGGCGGCTCGGTGAAGATGCCCTGCAGGCAGGGTTCAGCGCTGCCGACGATCCGCTCCAGCTCATTTGAGGCCTCGATAATTGCTTCGGGCCCTTTGGCCGTGCCCGAGCCATAGGACACCGTGCGCTCCAGCGGCACCGGGATCACGTGGAACCGCGCATCTTCAGTGCGCTCGGAGGCGGTCAGTTCACTGTCGAGGAAAATGCTCATGAGAGTCTGTCCTTAAAGTCTTCATAGCCGAACTTTTTGATGATTTTCAGTTCGTCTGTTTCGCTGTTCCACAGCGCGATGGTAGGCAGCGGCACGCCATTGAATGTGTTCGTCTTGACCATCGAGTAATGGGCCTGGTCCAGGAAGGCGAAGCGCTGCCCGATCTCCAGCGGCTTATCCCATGTGTAGTCGCCGATCACGTCGCCCGCCAGACAGGACGGGCCGCCCAGACGGTAGGTGTGGCCAGCCTCGGCTTCATCCATCAGAGCCGGACGATAGGGGGCTTCGATCACGTCGGGCATATGGCAGGTGGCCGAGATATCGGTGATCGCAAGGTTCATGCCATTGGTCGGCAGGTCGAGGATTTCGCCAATCAGAACACCTGCATCCAGTGCGACGGCTTCGCCGGGTTCAAGATAGACATCGATGCCATATGTTTCGCGGATGCCCTTGATGAAAGCGACCAGCCCGTCGCGGTCATAGTCGTCGCGGGTGATATGGTGCCCGCCGCCGAAGTTCAGCCATTTGAGTTGCCCCATGAACGGCAAGAGTTTCGGTTCGACGGCGTCCCACGTGCGCTGCAGCGGCTCGAATCCCTGCTCGCAGAGCGTGTGCATGTGCAGGCCATCAACCCCGGTCAGGGTTTCCGAGGTGAGCTGGCTGACGGGCGTTCCCAGCCGAGAACAGGGGGCGCAGGGATCGTATTTCGGAATTTCACCCTCGGAGTGTTCCGGGTTGATGCGCAGGCCGACCTGAACGCCCGCAGCCTGTGCCTTGGCGAGAAACCGATCCTTTTGCGCAGGAGAGTTGAAGATGATGTGGTCGGACAGTGACAGGATCTCGTCGATATCCGCGTCCTTGTACCCGGCGCAGAATGTGGCGACCTCGCCACCGTATTCTTCGCGGCCCAGCCGAGCCTCAAAGGTGCCGCTGGCGCAGGTGCCGCCGAGATATTGGCGCACCAGCGGGGCGAGCGAGAACATCGAGAAGGCTTTCAGAGCACTCAGCACATGTGCGCCCGAGCGGGTGCCGATATCGGCGAGGATGCTCAGGTTCCGTTCGACGGCCTTTTCATCGACCACGAAGCAGGGGGTCGGCACACGGCTCAGGTCAAAATTGCGGAAGGCTCCGGCATCCCCGGCTTGTGTGGTCATCATGTCGGACATAACCGGCGTCTCCTTGGGGTGGAGAGGCCGGGGGCGCTGCCCCCGGACCCCCGGAGTATTTGGGAAAAGATGAAGACCAGATCAGAATTCGACGGGGCCGTCGAGTTCATGGACCTGCCACGGCAGGCCGTGGTTGTTCAGCATGTCCATGAAATCATCCGGGTCGAGCTGTTCCATGTTCCAGACGCCCGGCTCGGTCCAGTTGCCTTTCAGAACCTGTGCCGCGCCGATCATGGCAGGGACACCGGTGGTGTAGCTGACAGCCTGGCTGCCAACCTCGCGGTAGCATTCTTCGTGGTCGCAGATGTTGTAGATGTAATAGGTCTTCTCGCCCGAGCCATCCTTGGCCTGACCCGTGGCGATGTCGCCGATACAGGCTTTGCCCTTGGTTTCCGCGCCCAGATCGCCGGGATCGGGCAACAGGGTTTTTAGGAACTGGATCGGGATGATTTCCTTGCCGTCATGCATCACCGGGTCGATACGGGTCATGCCGACGTTTTCCAGCACTTTGGCGTGGGTGATATAGGCGTCACCGAAGGTCATCCAGAAGCGGGCGCGCTCAATCTCGGGGAAGTGAGTCGACAGCGACTCCAGTTCCTCGTGATACATCAGGTACATGTTTTTGGGGCCGATGGCGGGGAAGTCAAACTCGACCTTGTTTGTCATCGCCGGCGAGTGCTTCCACTCGCCACCTTCCCAGTGGCGAACTTCGGCCAATACTTCGCGAAGGTTAATCTCCGGGTTGAAGTTGGTGGCGAATTCCTGATCGTTCGAGCCGCCATTGGCGTCCAGAACGTCGATTTGACGAATGGTGTCCAGCTTGTGTTTCTTGAGCCACTTGGCAAAGACGCTGGTCACACCCGGATCGAAACCCGAGCCGAGGATGGCGGTCAGGCCAGCCTCTTTGAACCGCTCCTGATAAGCCCACTGCCAGTGATATTCGAACTTGGCCTCATCCTCGGGCTCGTAGTTCGCGGTGTCGAGGTAATGGATACCGGCCTCAAGACATGCATCCATAAGAACCAGATCCTGATAGGGCAGGGCGAGGTTCACGAGGATTTCCGCGCCGGTCTCCTTGATCAGCTTGACCGTGTCTTCGACCTTGTAGGCGTCCAGTTCTGCGGTGGCGATATCAACGCCCACACGCTCTTTCACCGATTTGGCGATGGCGTCGCATTTCGATTTCGTGCGGCTGGCCAGAGTGATTTCGGTGAAGATGTCCGAGTTCATCGCCATCTTGTGCACGGCGGCGTGGGATACGCCGCCTGCGCCGACAACCAGTGTTTTGCCCATGGGGTTTTCTCCTCTCACAGGGGGTTATTCGTAATAGGTGTAGCCGTTGATCGAGTCGCGGTAGGCGCTCATCAGGGTTTTGCGGTCCTTGGCTTTCAGAGTACCGGTCGAGATCGCCTCGTCCACCATTTTGCGGAAGGCAGCGACACAATCGCCGGGGTCAAACTCGACATAGGACAGAACTTCGGAGATGGTGTCGCCTTCCTGCTCGTGCAGCAGGTCGAAGCCGCCGTCAGCGCGCAGGTCGATGGTGACGACGTTGGTATCACCAAACAGGTTGTGCAGATCGCCCAGCGTTTCCTGATAGGCGCCGACGAAGAAGACGCCCATGTAGTATTCGTCTTCTTCAGGCAGCGAATGCACCGGCAGGCTGGGAGAGACACCATCGGCCAGGATGAAGCGGTCGATCTTGCCGTCGCTGTCGCAGGTGATGTCGGACAGGACCGCGCGGCGGTCCGGTGTTTCGTTCAAACCCTGCAGCGGGACGATCGGGTGCAACTGGTCGATGGCCCAGACATCGGGCAGGGATTGGAACAGCGAGAAGTTGCAGTGGTAGATATCAGCCACTTTCTCAAGCTGGTCGTCCACATCGGTTTCCAGATCGTCGCTGGCCGCAAGCGCCTTGAGGCGGGTCATCAGCGACAGGTAGATGCGCTCGGCCCGGGCCATCTGGCGCAGGTCGACATAGCCGCGCCGGAACAGGGCACGCAGTTCATTGCGATAGAAGGTGGCGTCGTTCCAGCATTCCTGCAACCGGTCGCTGCTGAGGTAACTGGACACAGCGGCCAGGTCCGATACCATATGGTGGTCATCGGGTTCCACCTCGGGCCCGTTGGGCGCGTCGTAGAGCGTGCTTTCCAGCACGTTGAACAGCAGCATCGACGAGGTTGCCACCACAGCGCGACCGCTTTCGGTGACCAGAGTCGGGTGGGCCACTTCGGCCTCATCCATCGCGTAGGCCACGGTTTCGACGACATTGGCGCAGTATTCCTCGACCGTGTAGTTGATCGAGTTCTCGGCGGCTTTCTTTTCGCCGGTATAGTCCACACCCATGCCGCCGCCGAGGTCCAGATGGGTCAGCGGTACACCTTCGCGCGTCAGCTCGGTGTAATAGCGGCAAGCCTCGCCCACGGCGCGGCGCACGTCGTTGACGTCCTGCACCTGAGATCCGAGATGCGAGTGCTGCAGCTTCAGGCAATGCAGCAGACCGGCCGCTTTCAGTTTGTCGACAGTAGCGACCAGCTGATCGGTGTTCATGCCAAAGGCGGACCGGTCGCCCGAGCTTTCTTCCCATTTGCCGCTGATCTGGTTGGTCAGTTTGACCCGGACACCGATCAGGGGCTCGATGCCCAGTTCGTTATAGACCTCGATCACCGTGTCGGCCTCTTTCGGGCTTTCCAGCACGATGACCGTGTTGAAGCCGATCTTGCGGCTGAGGATCGCCAGTTGGATGAACTCGGCATCCTTGACGCCGTTGCACACGATCAGTGCTTCGCTGGCCAGACGATGGGCAAGCGCGATCACCAGTTCGGGTTTCGATCCGGCTTCCAGGCCGTAATTGTACTTCTTCCCGAACTCGACGATCCGGTCCACGACCTGCGCCTGTTGGTTCACCTTGATCGGGAAGACACCGCGATAGTGCCCTTTGTACCCGGTACGGGCAATCGCATCCCGGAAGCTTTCATTGATATGAGCGATCTCGTTTTCCAGGTAGGAACTGATACGCAAAAGCATCGGGGCCCTGATGCCGCGTTCCTCAAGGTCGCTCAGGATGCCGGGCAGGCTGATTGCCGCAGCCTCTGGCGCCATGGGATTGCGCAGACCGATCTCGCCCTGCTTCGTCACCTCGATGAGGCCTTTGCCCCATTTCTCAACCCCGTAGATGGAATGCGGTGCGTTGGGCGTATGTTTCAATCAAGTCAGTCCTTGTACGTCTGGAGTGCCGGTTTTGCGCCCGCCAATACGGCAGCAGTTTGATTCGTCCAAGTGTAATCTATGCGATGGAAAATGCCGAGGTTCAGCCAAACGCCCGGACAGGGATCAGGTGGTTGTCCCATTGGCAGTCCAGTTGGGCCGAATTGTTGGCGCTGATGCCGCTCAGGCTGCCGATCACTCCGGTGCCGGTGGTAAAGACATACCCCTTGGGCCCTGCGCATAACCCGCATACATCGTCAAGCTTGTGGATGCTGACCAATCGCCCGTCTGCGACATTGAACTGATGCAACGCGTTGCCGCGCGGGCAGGTGATCGCGACGGTTTCGCCATTGGCAGAAAACGCGACACTTCCTGCGTAGCCTTGAAGCGTGGCTTGATCGGTGTCGGGTGCCGCCAAAAGCCTGGGCGTCTGACGACGGTGATGCAGGCCCAATAACGGCGGGTGAGCGGTCGCGTCGCCCTGCCATTGCATGGCAAAGGCAACAAGGCCATCCCGGCGCACTGCCAGATGACGGGTCGAGCTCTTGTGCATCGCGCGCGGCAGTTCCACCGTCTCCAGAATGTCGCCGGACAGGTCAAGATAGGTCAGGTTGGGTTGCATCACCGGCAGGTTCAGCTTGGTGCGGCCCGTTTCGGGATGGGTTTCGATCCCGCCATTGGCGACGACCAAAGAAACGCCATCCGGCATCAGGCGCAAGTCGTGCGGGCCGATACCGCCCGAGGAAATCTCTCCGATCCGGGTGTAATCTTGGCCGTTCCAGATGCCGATGATGCCCGCGCCAGCGTCATAGTCGTTTTCGGTCGTGTAAAGCCTTGTTCCATCTCGCGAATAGGTACCGTGGCCATAGAAATGGCGCCCTTTTGGGGCCTGCAACTCGGCGATTTGCACCCCAGTGGCGCAATCAATCACCGCGGCAAAGGTACCGGGACGGCGGGCAAAGGCCACCGCCTGCGGCAAGTGTGGATGCGCGGCGGCGGCGTGGCCCCGGGCGGGCAATGGCAGGGAAAACAGGATGGTTCCGTTCACATCCAACCCGGCCAGGCGGTACGTATCATCCGGGAATAACGCCGCAGCCAGATAGTCCGGGCCGCCCACCGACGCCCACCCCTTCATGGGGGCAAGACCGGCGGCGGTCAGACCGACCAGAAAGCGGCGGCGGGTGGTCATGCGGATCAGTCTCCGTCCAGTGAGTTGAACCCGGCGCTGATGCCAAGGGTCGGGCCGAGTTCGGTAGAGGCAATAGCGCGGATGTCGTTGATCGACTGTTGCAGCGCTTCGACCCGGATGCGTCCCTGTGGATCGGCGACACCCGCAAAGGCCGGATCGTCCAGTGATTGTGCCCGGCTTATGGCTCTTGCAAAGGTGGCGTCCAGATCATCGGCAATCCCGGGATGACCAGTCGACAGATGAGTGGCAAGATCGTGCAAGGCGATCAGCGACAATTCTACATGGCGCAGGGATCGTTCGGACCGGCGTGCCTCGGCCCGGTTGGGGCGGGGGCGGTCATGCGTTCCCATGGGGCGGCCAAGGCGGGTGTCGGCGGTAAACTCCAGGCCGGTGATCAGCGCTTTGAACAGTTCCTGCATGGCTTCGTCATCGGACCGGTAAGGGCCGTCGGGTCCGGGTCGAGCCATTTTGCCGGCAAAGGACTGCCAGTCACTGTCGATAGCCCGCGCATTCCGTTCGATATCTGTCGCGATGGCCCGAACCAGCGCGCAGCGATAGTCATCCGCGCCTGCCGCGGACAGTTGCGGGTCGAACAGAACCTGCTCCAGAGCAAAGAAACCGCGTCCAGCGATCGATGTTTCCGCGAACCCTTCGGCGGAATAGACCGCATCATCTTCCCGGGCGATCAGCACTGACAGTGCCTTGGGCGTGAAACCCTTGCTGTCGGGCCAGAACGCCAGGGCAAAGGCGCGGTCATCGGTTTCCGATGGGCCAAAGCGCAGGTGGCTGGCAGAAATCCATGCGTCGAAGGCATCGTGATAAGCCGCATGCAGATCGGGGGCGTCCGTTGAGCAATCCGCCTGCGACGATGCTTTCAGTGTGCCGGACGCGTCCGCAAGCTGCGCAAAACGCGGCAGGATGTGGGATTGCACCGTGTCCGCGAGTACAGCCTGACGATCCTGAGCGTGGACAGCTATTGGCAGTATGAGGGCAGCCAGTAAGGTGAGAATTCGCATGAGTCAGAGACTTTCGAGAAAACGCACAAGGGCATTGCGGTCGGCTTTTGGCATCGAAACAACACTGTCCCGCGCCGCCTGCGCCTCACCCCCATGCCACAGGATGGCTTCAAGCAGCGACCGGGCGCGCCCGTCATGCAAAAACTGGGTATGCCCGGACACCTGTTCGGTGAGGCCAATGCCCCACAGCGGTGCGGTGCGCCATTCCCGGCCATCGGCGCGGGCTTCGGGGCGGTTGTCTGCAAGCCCCTCGCCCATGTCGTGCAGCAGCAGGTCGGAATACGGCCAGATCAACTGAAAGCTGTGTTCTGGCCGGTCGTCCATGCGGTGCGTGACGAAAGCGGGCGTATGGCAGGAGGCGCAGCCGGAGGTGTAGAACACCTCTTTCCCGCGCAGCACTTGCGGATCATCCACATCGCGTCGGGCCGGAACGCCAAGGTTCTGGCTGTAGAATGCAACCAGGTCCATGCCCTGCTGGTCAATTTCGAATTCCCGAATGTCCTGATCGCCATGGGGGGCCGCAACGCAAGCAGTCTGGCGGTCAGTGCAATCGCCGTGCGGCGCCGGGTAGAGCGGGCTGGAAATGCCGATATCACCGGCAAAGGCGGCGGCGGATTGTTCCATGATCGTCGGCATTCCGGCCTTGTGGCCGAACCGGCCCATCATCGGTTCACCAAATTCCGCTGACCAGACGATATTCGGTCGTCCGGAAATTCCGTCGCCATCCATATCTTCGGGATCGGCGTTGGCCAGCAGATCGTCGACCGGGATGGCTTCAAGCAACCCCAATCCGATCATCTGTGGCGCCACGCGGGGGCTGAACATCGCGTCCGGGTGCAACGGGCCGTATCCCAGATCTGTTGCGCCGTAGGTCGGGCGGCGCAGGATGGCAGTTTCGCCTTCCGACAGTTCAACGGGAACATCCTCATATGCGATATCCAGCCGGTATTCGGCCGGATGGCCGGGCAAGGCAAGGTCCTGCATCTGGCCGCCGTAATTCGGTTCGGGACGGGTGGCGATGTAATCCTCGATCTCGGAATACCTGTCGTCGGGGCCACCGGGAACAGACACGCGCAGGAACATTGATATCGCGTTGTCGTCCGGGCCGTTGGGCGTATGGCCGCGCCCGTCCTTGATGTGGCATCGCTGACAGGATCGGGCGTTGTAAAGCGGGCCCAGACCGTCCGAGGCCAATGTAGATGCGGGGGACGAGACCCAAATCTTTCTGAACAGCCCGTTGCCGACCCGGAAATCCAGCTCCTGCTCGAAGCTCAGATTGCCCGAGGGTTGTGAAAAGGCATCGGCGTCCTGGCGCGCCCGCACGGTGGCCGCCCCGGCGGGCAGGTCCTCGAACCGTTGCGGCGCGCTGAAATCATCGGGCAACGCCGTGACGGCGGAGATCCGGTTGCGCTCTTCCTCGGTTCTGGGCTGGAAGTTCAGGTGAATGTCACGCAGTTCGGCGGACAGGGAGGGGGTGGCCACGCACGTGACCACCGACAAAAGACAGAGTTTAGTCCACTTCGTCCATTTTCGACGCGTTGAGCTGCGCATAATTGGCTTCGCCGATCCTTTCATACAGGTCGAGCTGTGTTTCGAGGAAGTCGATATGTCCTTCTTCATCGCTGATCAAATCCTCGAACAATGACATCGACACATAATCGCCCGCCTCGCGGCAATATTCCCGGGCTTCGACATAAAGCGCTCGCGCATCCTGTTCCGCCGCCAAGTCGCATTCCAGCGTTTCCTTCGGGGTCTGGCCGATCCTCAGAGGATCGAGTTTTTGCAGGTTGGGATGCCCTTCCAAGAAGATGATCCGTTCGATGAGCTTGTCGGCATGGCCCATCTCTTCGATGCTTTCCTCGCGGCTTTTCTTGGCCATATGGCCAAGGCCCCAATCCTCTTGCAGGCGGTAGTGCAGCCAGTACTGGCTGACCGCCGTCAGTTCATGCCGCAGGGATTTGTTGAGGTATTCGATGACCTTGGGGTCGCCTTTCATCTGCACTCTCCTGTGTTGCTCCGCTGCGCAGGGCGCGGAGTTGCATGGGGACTTCCAGATTATCGCAGGACCGCATCGAGTCGAGAAAAAGCGGCATACATCCGCCACAATCCGCTGATTTCCCAAGCGCATGGTAGATTTTTCCGGGCGTGATCACCGTGTGCGGGTCAGACGCGCGCATCCAGTCGATCGCGGCGCGGATGTCGTGGTCCGAGATATGTGTGCAGTGGCAGATGATCATGGTAATGTGCCCATTTTTGCGGTCGAGCTTTGATGTCAGTTGGGGGTTCGGATGCGGCTTTTCACATCAAACCCCGGTGATCCGGATATCCGGAAGCACCCACGTTCAGATGCTTCCGGTTCAGTCAGGCCGGGAGGGGGTGCCCGGCCAGACAGGTCTTATTCGAACACCGAACCTGGGTTATCTAGGCTGTCCGAGCCTTCGATGCTGACCTGATCCAGGTCCAGCGCAGCCACGACACGCTCAATGGTCTTGGTCTGGTCGATCAGGCCGTTCACACCGCCCATGATCAGGACCTCACCGCCTTCATTGCCGCGTTCCAGCATCTGGTCGTAGGCAAAGCCTGCCTCGGCTGTCGATTTCAGACGACCCAGCGCCTGCATTGTGTTGGCCAGCTTGGCCTTCATCTCAGCGTCCAGCGACGGGTCGGTGGCCAGTACCAGATCCGACAGCGACGCACCGGAAACTGGTGTGCCGTCGATGCGGGTATAGCTGCCCAGATAGACGTTCTGAATGCCCAGCCCGTCGTAGTAATGGCTGTTGTGAGTGTTGTCCGAGAAGCAATCATGCTCCTCCTCGGGGTCGTTCAGCATCAGGCCAAGGCGCATCCGCTCACCCGCCTGTTCGCCATAGGACAGCGAGCCCATGCCGGTGAGGATGGCGCTGACACCGGCCTTGTCGCTTTCGGCCAGTGCGGCGCGTGCCGCACCGCCTGACTGCCACTGGGTGGCCATCCAGTCCAGATCGCTGACCAGCAGTTCGGTTGCGGCGCTCAGATACTGTGCGCGGCGATCGCAGTTGCCGCCGGTGCAATCGTCACCCTGCACATAGTCGGTGGAAGGACGGTTTCCCGCGCCCGAGCCGTGGCCGTTCAGATCCTGGCCCCAGAGCAGGAATTCAATGGCGTGATAGCCGGTTGCGACGTTGGCCTCGATGCCGTCTGCTTCGTGCAGGGTTTCACTCAGCAATTCGGGCGTGATTTCGGCGGCGTCGATAGTGTTGCCGGACAGATCGAAACTGGGGTTGGCGATGACGTTCAGCGCCGCAAACTCATTCTCGTCGGTCGGTCCGCCGTAGGAGGCGTCGACATAGTCGATCAGCCCCTCATCCAGCGGCCAAGCGTTCACCTTGCCTTCCCAGTCGTCGACGATGGCGTTGCCGAAGCGATAGACTTCGGTCTGCTGATAGGGCACGCGGGCCGCGACCCACGCGGCGCGTGCGGCGTTCAGCGTGGCGTCGGACGGATCGGCAATCAGTGCGTCGACGGCGGTTTGCAGGGATTTCGCGGCAATCAGGCTGTCTTCAAACGTGGCTTCGGCGATATTGGCATAGGTGTTCAGAACGTCCGCCCGGGAGGGCGCATCAGCGGCAATTGCTGAAGTTGCGGCAAGTAGTGTCAACGTACCCGCTGTGGCAAAGCGTTTGGTCATGATGATTTTCTTTCCTGTCAGAAACAATAGTTCGGGTGTCTTGTGGCAGGCACCGTTCCGCCTATAGCTGATTTAATTAGTCAGGAATGTCAACCTGAGTTTTATTGTCGGAAATAGTCGTATTATGTTCCGACCGCGCCCCCTACCCATATCTGGCGAGGTCTGGTTGGGGTGCTGACATTGCGCGATTGACGGATCGGAATACAATAAAGCCAGTGATTCTTTTTGAACGGTGCACTGGTTATGAAAGCAGCGATGGTCGCATTTTCCCTGATGCCAGTCGTTGTTCTGGCCGAAGAATCCAATATTTCTCAATCACATAGCCACGGTACGGGAACACTGATCGTTACCCACTCCGATACGAGCATACAGCTCTCATTTTCCGCGCCCGAAGCGGACATCGTCGGGTTCGAACATCCGGCGGAAAACAACGACGATCGCGTGCTGGTAGCCCGGGCCGTGTCGGACCTGTCCAAACCGCTGGAGTTGTTTGAACCTCCGGTCGAAGCTGGCTGTTTTAACGCGTCAGCGAATGTAACGCTGACCAGCGTCGCACAGGGGCAGAGCGACAAGGCAGGTGACGAACGGCATATGGAATTTGTTGCCGACTATCGGATCACTTGCCAGAACGCAGAGCAGCTTGATCGAGTAAAGTTCGCGTATTTCGACAGGTTTCCGAACGCAGGGATGCTGCGGCTTCAGGTTGTTTGCGGCGATGTTGCTCAGGTAAAGGAAGTTTCCCGCACAGACCCGATTGCCGGTTTGGCCTGCACCCAATAGCACGCAAAGCAACCGCGGCGTCCGCGACGTTCAGATACCGAACCGGGTCAGTACGTTCCTTGTGATCCGTTCAACCTGCCAATCCCGCCGGGTCAGCCCCATGACCCATTCACAGGTGGCGGCGTTGAACACCTCACCCTTTCCGCGGTGCCAGTGCACGATCACCCCGTTGCCGCGGGTGCTACGGTCCAGCGTTTCTTCGGTGACCTCTCCAAAGATTGCCTGCGCTTTGAAACTGGCATCATCGTCACCGATGTAGACGGTTTCACCCCAGACACCGTGGTCGGGTTCGACATTTGTAGCCAGACCCAGCGCAAGGATTTCGACCTCTGGATCGGTGCCGTCATTTCCGGTGGCAAAGGGCAGGCCATCCTCCATCCGGTAGTCGACGCCATCCACCTCGTACCCGAAAATGCGCGAGGTGGCCCCCAGTTGGTCGCCGTAACCCAGTTGAGTGCCTGCAAACGCCCAGTGCCGGGGGCGATAGACGGTGAAACCGCCACTGCCCTGACCCGCGCAACGTCCGAGACTGGCATACACGCCCCCCAGTCCGCTTGCGCCAAAGGTCTGCGCGCCGGGCCAGTTGGTGGGGGCGACCTCCCATGCGGATGTGACCAGATAGTCCCGGTCCGTCCCTACCAGAGGGTCCTGATCGGCATTGTACTTGTAGCAGACCTGCTGACGGCCCTGATCCTGGATCCGGGTCTGCCATAGGAAGTTTCCGCCAAACCGCGCCACCTTGCCGCCGTTTTCCGTGAACCGGTCCACGGCGTGGCGCATCGGGGCAGACCAGTATTCGTCGTGACCCACGAAAATCGCACATTTGTAGCGGTTCAGCAGGTCCGGGTCAGCATCAAGATCGTGCTGAGTGGCAAAATCCAGATCAAAACCGTTCGCTTCGGCCCACACAGCAAAATGCCGTTCGTAACTGGCCCAGCCGGCCGAGGCGTATTTCTTGGAGTACCCATAGGAATAGGCCCATTCCATGTAGGGGTAACGTACCATTCCACCGGGCACATGCGGGGCTTCGGGAACCGCGCGCGGGGCGCCGTGGGGCAGTTTACAAAACCCACGGGTCCAGGGGCGCCGGGTCGAAACCACGGGTGAAAATGCATCACCGTCTGCGCCCGTGATGCCCTGATAATGGTTCGAACCTCCCCAGCAGTTGTAGGCCAGCCAGGTGCCGGTGGCGCAGACGAGAACGTAAGGGGCGGGCACGTGATCCGCCGCGTGGCGCAGCAGAAACAGGTGATGCTCTTCGACCCTGTCGCCGTCCTGTTCCGCACTGAAGGTGATCAGGTATCCGCCCGTGCGCCAGTCATCGGGGATGGTGAATTCGTAGGCGACTGCCCAGTCGCATCCATTCACCGAACAGTCCGGCGGGGTGGTTTGGTGCATGCCGGGTAGGTTGGTTTCGTGAAGCAGCGGCTCGTAATCCGGCCCGTCGCGGCCAATTTCCAGTGTCCAGTTTTGGGCAGAGGTCGAAACCCGAAGCGCAACCCGATCGCCCGGTGCATAGGACATGCGGTCCGTATAGCCCCAAATTTCCAGAACTGAGCCGTCTCCGGCCGGTCCGATATAATAGTTATCCAGAATGTGGCGGGCCTTGGCGCGTGTGCGCGGCGTTGTTGCGGGGCCGGGATTTTCCGATCTGGTCATGGGGCCATCCTGTATCGGGTTGCTGCGATCCGGTGTGCCTGCACGGTGGTTCGATCATGGCGAGAAACCAGCAAGCAGAAAAGTGAAAACACTGTTGTCAGCGGGCACTGGGCCGCGCATCATGCCGCCTGCGCGATCCAGTTCTGAAACAGATGGGCGCCGGTTTTTGTTTTCCCCAAAGCCGTGACCGAGCAGAAGTAGCCGCGTTTGCTTTCATGCTCGTGGTCACAGGCTAGCGCAAGGGTTCCGTTGGCCAGAAACTCGTCAATCAAGGGCCTCCAGCCAATGCCGATGCCCAGACCATTCTGAATGGCGCGCAGATAGACCATGAAACTGAGGTAGGTGTCATGGCCGGGTGGTGGCGGCACTTTCTTTCCGGTTCCCTGGAAATACCGCCCCCAATCGCCGTTATGGTCACGCTCGGACATATGCAGCAGTTTTTGCCCGGCCAATGCCGCGCGGGAATAGGGTTGCCCGTCGTGCAGCAGGTCGGGGCGGCAAATGGCCACCATGCGCTCGGGGAATATTTGCAGCGATGGGCAACCCGGAATGCCGTGTTCGCCGAAAAGAATAACGACGTCACATTTTGCCGGATCATAGTCAGGGTTCTGATCCCGGGTGACAATCTGGAGCTTGGTGTCGGGGTGATCCGCCTGAAACCCGGCCAGTCTCGGCAACAGGTAAACGCTGGTGAAACCGATGCTTGCGCTGACCACGATCGTGTCCTCGTGCGCGCGGGTTCGCACCGCGTCAAGCCCGCCTCGGATGGCCCCGAATCCTTGTGACACGGCCTTGGCCAGCAAAACCCCGTCTTCTGTCAGGGTCAGGCGGGGCTTGGTGCGGGCAAAAAGCCGGGTCCCCAGTTCCGCCTCAAGCGCCGCGACATGGCGACTGATCGCGGGTTGCAGCACGTTCAACTCCTCGGCTGCACGGGAAAAGCTAAGGTGGCGGGCGGCGGCGTCGAAGGCGTTGATCTGGTGCAGGGGAATGGACATGCGTCAAAATCATTCATTGTAGGAACAATATTCATTCATCATTTCCGTCTTTTTCTTTCGCTGCAAGCGGGCAAATCTGTTTGCGGAACCAAATCAGGGTCGTTCCATGGAAAAGACGATTCTTGCGCTGGGTGGCGATGGCATCGGTCCCGAGATCGTGGGCTATGGACTGCAGGTGGCCGAAGTGCTGGCGCAGCGATATGGTATTGCGCTGTGCGTCAGGCACGGGCTGCTGCACGGCGCTTCGTGGGAGGTGCATGGCACGTTTTGCACGCCCGAGGTTCTGGAACTTGCAAAGGCATCGGATGCTGTTCTGGTGGGCGCGGTCGGCGGACCCGACTGGGATGACATCCGGGTATCCGGCGGCGCGGAATGCCAGGACGGGCTGATGTATCTGCGCCACCATCTGCAGACCTATCTGGGGCTAAGGCCCGCGCGGGCATGGGCAGGATTGATGAACCGGACCCCGTTCCGGGCCGGTGTTGCCGACAGGGCGGACATTTTGATCCTGCGCGAAATGTGTGGCGGTGCGATGTTTGCCCGCGAACGCGGCCAGCGTCGGGTCGATGGGGTGCGGCAGGGTTATGACCTGACCGCTTATGACGAAAACGAAGTCGCCCGGTTTGCACATGGTGGGTTTCAGTTGGCTCGCGAACGGCGCAGGCGCCTGGTCAGCTGCGACAAATCCAATGTCATGGAAAGCTACAAACTGTGGCGCAACGTCGTGACCGAGGTGGCGCAGGAATACCCGGATGTCGAATTCGAAAACATGTTCGCCGACAATTGCGCCTATCAGTTGATGCAGCGGCCTGCTGATTTTGATGTCGTGTTGTGCTGCAATCAGATGGGCGATGTGCTCAGCGATCTGACGGCTGTGTACGCGGGGTCACTGGGTATGCTGCCCTCGGTAAGTCTGAGCGCCAGTCCCGCCCGTGGTCCGGTGTTTGGCATGTATGAAAGCACCGCCGGGTCTGCGCCGGACATTGCGGGTCAGGGGAACGCCAATCCGGTGGGGACGATCCTGTCGGTCGGGATGATGTTCAAATACAGCTTTGGCCTGCCCGACCCTGAAAACCACCTGCACAGAGCTGTTTCTGCCACATTGCGGGACGGGATCATGACGCCCGATCTGGGCGGCGCAGCAACCGGCGCCGAGATGACCGGCGCCATTCTGGACAGGTTGCCGCAATGAGTGGTTCGTTCGATTATGTCATCGCCGGAGGCGGCTCGGCCGGATGCGTTCTAGCGGCGCGGCTGGCCGAAGATCCGGACATATCGGTCTGTCTGGTCGAGGCGGGCGGAGAGGGGCGCGATCTGTTTATTCGGATGCCTGCGGGGAACGGATTCGTGTTCGGCAACCCAAGGCTGGACTGGGGCTATACATCCGTTGCTCAGCCCGGATTGGGGGGCCGTTGTGTTTACTATCCGCGTGGCAAGGCGCTGGGCGGGTCCTCGATCGTCAATGGCATGATCTACATGCGCGGTGTCGCGGCGGACTATGATCTGTGGCGGCAGAAGGGGCTGGCGGGCTGGTCTTACGCCGAGGTCCTTCCTTATTTCCGCCGGGCCGAAGGTGCCCGTGACAGACGGGATGCCTGGCATGGCGCGGATGGCCCCCTGAAGACGGAACCGGCGCGCAATTTCGGCCTGATGGAGCAGGCGTTTATCGCGGCGGCGGCAGCCGCCGGGCATCGCGAACTGGACGATCTGAACGGTCCGCACAGAACAGGTGTGGCGCGCAATGACAGCACGGTTGCCAAAGGCGTCCGGCAGTCGGCGGCGATTGCCTACCTGAAATCCCGGCCAAAGAACCTGACCGTCCGCACTGGCGTTCATGTTGTGCGGGTTGTCACCGAAGACTGCCGTGCCGTCGGACTGCTGACCTTGACGGGTGAGGTCATCCGGGCAGAGCGCGAAGTGATCCTGTGTCAGGGCGCCATCGGGACGCCGCAGTTGCTGATGTTGTCGGGGATTGGACCGGCAAATCATCTGCGGTTTCATGATATCGAGGTTTTGGCCGACCTGCCCTCGGTTGGCGCGCATCTTTCGGATCATCCGAATGTGTCGATGCAGTTCGGATCCGACCGCGCGGACCTGAGCCACGCCAAACATCAGCGTCTGGACAGGGCAGCTCTGCTGATGGGACGATGGTTGCTGAACGGATCGGGCCCCGGGGGCGGCGCTTTTTTCTCGACAGTGCTGTTTCACGCCTTCGACGACCCCAAATGGCCCGAGCTTCAGGTGCACATGACCCCGATGGTGGTTGAGGAAAACCTGGGTGACGGTGCGCATGAAACTGTGCCGTTGCTGAACCGATTAGGCCGCAAGTTACTGGTGCGTGGGCGAAAGATGGCGCGGCCTGGTGTGCAGATCGACATCAATCTGGAACGCCCGATCTCGGAGGGTACGGTTCGATTGTCCGGCCCGGACCCTCTTCTGCACCCGGTCATCGACCCCAATTACTTCGCCGACCCCCGCGACCTGGAGTGTCTGAAGCGTGGCGTTTCCGCGATGCGCGAGGTGATGGCACAACCCCAGATCGCGCAATATCTGACGGGTGAAATCGGCCCGTGGCTTGGGGCCAAAACCGATGCGCAGATTACCGATGCCATCCGAAGAACCGCCTATACCGGCCATCACCTGTGCTGCACTGCCCGGATGGGTGATGTGCTGGATTCCCAACTGCGCGTGCACGGGGTTGAGGGGCTGCGGGTTTGCGATGCCTCGGCCATGCCCGCTCAGATCACCGGAAACCTTTATGCAACCGTTGTGATGATGGCCGAGAAAGCCGCCGACATGATCCTTGGCCGGGCACCTCTTCCCGCTGAACATCCAATGGAGACCGCGTCATGAGCAATATTCGGACCTTTCGGCACTTTACCGCCAACCAATGGCACGACCCGGCGGGCGGCGCATATATCAACAGCGAAAACCCCGCCAACGGAGAAGTATGGGCCCGTGTACCGGACTGCCGCGAAACAGATGTGAACCGAGCGGTCGAGGCGGCGCGAAAGGCATTTTACGACGGACCCTGGGGACGAATGCAGCCCGCCGAACGCGGGCGGGTGCTGCGCCGGATCGGGGACGTGATTTCCCGACACGCCGAGCGTCTTGGGGTGATTGAGACACAGGACAACGGCAAGCTGCCTTCCATGATCACGCCGGGCTTGCAACCGGGTCAGTGGCAGGTCGACAGTTGGCATTATTACGCAGGCATGTGCGACAAGTTCGAAGGCCGTGTGATACCGGCCGAGGCACCGGACATCCACAACTACATGACATGGGAGCCGTTCGGTGTGGTGGCACAGGTGCTGCCGTGGAACTCTCCGTTGGGTACGCTGATCTGGAAGCTTGCGCCTTGTCTGGCGGCGGGAAATACCGTTGTGATCAAACCTTCGGAGCATTCCAGTTGTTCGACGCTTGAGCTGATGGACATCTTGCTCGAGGCCGATCTGCCGCCCGGGGTTCTGAATGTGGTCACAGGTTATGGGCCGACAACCGCCAAACCGATGATCGAACACCCGGATGTGCGCATGGTCAGTTTTACCGGCGGCACGGCTGGCGGGCGGGCCGCAGCAATCGCGGCTGCGCAACAGGTCAAACCGGTGGTGATGGAACTGGGCGGCAAGTCGCCGCAAATCGTGTTTCCGGATGCGGATCTGGAACTGGCGGTGAATGGCGTGGCTGCCGGGATATTTCCACCCGGCGGGCAAAGCTGCATTTCCGGCTCGCGCCTGCTGGTGCATGCCGAAGTGATCGAAGAATTCACCGACCGCCTGGTGGATGTCGTGAAAAAGGCGCGGGTCGGCGACCCGCTTGATCCCGCAACCCAGATCGCACCAATAGCCAACCGGCCACATTATGAATCTGTTCTGAGCCGGATCGCCGCCGCTGAGGAGGCCGGTCACAACCTGCGACTGGACGGACGCACGGCCTGCCGGGACAAGGGCTATTATATCGGTCCCACCATCTTTTCCGATGTCCCGAACTCTGCCGATCTGGCGCAAAACGAAGTTTTTGGCCCGGTTGTCAGCACCGAAGCCTGGACCGAGGAGCCCGAGGCCATTCGCATCGCCAATGATACGGTTTACGGGCTGGCCGCCGGGATATGGACCCGCGATGTCGCACGCGCGATGCGGGTGGCGTCCCGGATCGAGGCCGGGACCGTCTATATCAACAACTACTTCAACGCAGCCACCCAGTCGCCGGTTGGAGGCATGAAACAATCAGGCTACGGGCGCGAAAACGGCTGGGAAGGGATGCGCTGCTTCATGCAGACCAAATCCGTCTGGCTGTCGACGAACCCGCATCAACCTGATCCTTTCGCGGATTGAGTGGGTGCGAGGTTGAGCATTTGGATGACGCTGCTTTCCGGGTCCACTCAGCCGAAAGGGGGTACACCGTGACGGCCATTGAAACACTTGCGCAATTTGCGGTTGCGGCCCGCCCGGACCCGTCTGTACAGGCGCAGACTGCCCCGGCGGTCGTCGATTGTTTCGGGTGCATACTGGCTGGCGCGAACAGTGCGGTGGCGCGTCAAACACGGGCGGCGTTGGCCTTGGTCGCGCCCGGTCCGGTCCGTGTTTACGGTGCGGATCAGACCCTGTCGGCCCCGGTTGCCGCGCTGGTAAACGGGGTCGCGGGCCATGCCTGGGATCTGGATGACTGGGAAGAGCCGGGAAATACCCACCCGACTGTTGTTCTGCTGCCCGCCTTGCTGGCGTCCGCGCATCTGACCCCGGTTTCCGGAAAGGACCTGATGACGGCCTATGCCGTGGGGGCCGAAATCATCATGCAATTGGGTAAAGCGGTGTCATTGGCGCATTATGCACGTGGGTTTCATTCCACGGCCACGCTGGGTGTCATCGGTGTCGCCGGGGCGGTTTCGCGGTTGTTGGGGCTGTCGGCGGGCCAGACAGTGCATGCCCTGTCTTTCGCGGTGTCGCAGGCGGCGGGCTACACAAGGCAATTCGGGTCCAACGCCAAGCCCTTGCAGGCCGGTTGGGCCGCCCGCAACGGTGTTGAGGCCGCCTTGCTGGCAGCCCAGGGCCTGACGGGGCAACCGCATGTAATGGACAACGAACGCGGGTTTGCAGGGCTTCTGAGTGACTATGATGCGAAACGCTTCTCAGGCGTCATGTCGCGGTTGGGGCGGGACTGGGCTCTGTCCGATTATGGGCTGATCCTGAAACCCTGGCCCTCGTGCGGATACACGCACCGCCTGATGACTGCGGCGGTGGAAATCCGTTCGCGATTGGCCGGGGGCGTGCATGGGATTACGGCCATCGAGGCATTCATGCCGGATTTCCACTATGAAATCCTGCCATTCGATCGCCCGGCATCGCGTACCGAAGCCCTGTTTTCGGCTCCGGCCTGTGTTGCGCAAGTTCTGGCAAAGGGACAGCTATCGCTGCGCGACAGCGCGGATGCGTTCTGGGCCGACCCCGAAGTTGCCCGGTTGATCGATTTGACCACCGTCAAGGCAGAACAGGCCAAAAACCCGGCGCTGAATTATGACCCGGATCAGCCAGACAGGCTCAGGGTTGAACTGACAAGTGGCGAGATTGTCCAGGCCACCTGCGCCGCCCCTCTGGGTCATCCATCCAACCCAATGACGCCTGACCAGTTGGCGGACAAGTTTTCTGGTCTGACTGGATTGCCTGAGGACAGTTACAAGACTGCACTCAACTGGCCGCAGGCGGACAACGTTGCCAGTTTTTTTGACAGGATCGATCAATGACTGCACGTAAACGCAACGGCGGACGCGCCGCCCGCAGGCACGCAAGGCAGGATGGCGCGGGAATGGGCGTGACCGAGGCGATCTGGCCGGGGATCGAAGGCGGAAAGTTCGCCGCACTTTCGGCCCGGGAACTTTCGCTGATCGATACCACGGCGATGCGTATTCTTGGGGAAATCGGGCTGAAGGGGGCGACCCGGGACTGCATCGACACGGTCTGTGCTGCTGGTGGGTCCCTGACCACGGACAGGCGGCTGTTGTTTCCCGAACCTATGGTGCGGCGGGTCCTGGAAACCGCCGGCCGCGGGTTTCCCCTGTTTGGCCAGCGGCCCGAGCATGATTTGGACCCGTCAGGTGCGCGAACGCATTTCGGCACGTCGGGGGCGGCGGTTCATATCATCGACAGCGAAACCGGTCAGATCCGCGACACGACCTTGCGCGATCTTTACGATATGGCGCGGCTGGCCGAAGCGCTGCCCAACATCCACATGTTCCAGCGCACCGTGGTGGCGCGGGACATCACGGACCCGCGCGAGATGGATCTGAACACGCTTTACGCATGCCTAAAGGGAGCGGCCAAGCCGGTTGGCACCTCATTCGGTTCGGCAGCCGTTCTGGAAGAGGCCGTCGGTATGCTGACGATGATCACCGGCGGTCCCGAGGCGCTGCGGGCACGGCCGCCGCTTTGTATCTCAACCTGTTTTGTGGTGCCGCCGCTGACTTTTGCCGAAGAGGCGCTGGAAGTCATCGCGACTGCCGCGCGCCATGGCATTCCGTTAAAGCTGGTTTCGGCGGGGCAGGCGGGCGCCACCAGCCCCGCACCGCTAGCCGGGGCGGTTGCCCAGCAGACCGCCGAGGTGCTGGCAGGGCTGGTATATGTCAATCTGCTGAATCCCGGTCATCCGGCCACTTTTGGAGCCTTACCCTTTGTCAGTGATCTGCGTACCGGTGCGATGTCGGGCGGCAGTGCGGAACAGGGGCTGCTGATGGCGGCCTGTGCACAGATGGCGCGGTTTTATGACATTCCCTGCGCAGTCAGCGCAGGGATGACCGATAGCAAGATGCCGGACTTTCAGGCCGGATATGAAAAGGGCTGTACCGAGCTGTTGTCCGCGCTGTCGGGTGCCAACCTGATCTACGAGGCGGCAGGGATGTATGGTTCGCTTCTGGGCTGTTCGCTGGAAAGCTTTGTTCTCGACAATGACATGATCGGTTCGGTGATGCGCGCAACGCGCGGGTTCGAGGTTTCGGAAGACACGTTGTCCCTTGAAACCATCCGCGATGTCTGTGTCGGAGGGCCGGGACATTTTCTAGCGCATGATCAGACGCTGAACCGGATGGAAAGCGACTATTACTATCCGGCGATGGCGGACCGGCGCACGCCACAGGAATGGGCGGCGGCGACAGATAAGGATCTGCTGGAACGGGCCCGGCAGCGTACCCGCGAATTGCTGGCGGCCCCCGACCCCGGTCATATCCCGGTTCGGCTGGACGCGGAAATCCGCGCGCGGTTTCCCATTCGCCGGCTGGGACACGCCAAGGGTTGATCAGGCCGAATCCCCGCGCTCGGGCGCAGGCAATACAAGGCCGGATGGCCGGAACCGGCCTGGGTCGCTGAGGCCCAGATACATGCGCCCGATCCCCGCCAAACCAAGCATCAGGCCTGGTGTTTCACCGCCTTCGACCAGGCCGCATCTCCATTCCTCGTTTGCAGGGGGTCGCATTGCCAGACCAAGTTCGCGGGCCAGGGCTATTGCCTCGGGATCAGGGCGGAGCTGAGATGAGTAGATCAGGGGTTCGACGATACTTCCAAGGCCATGGCAAACGCTTGCGTTTACTTCGAAACCGGCGCGTTCGGTGGTCAGTGCCTGCCGCGCCCGTCGTTTGCAGGCGAAGATGGCGGCGTTGGCTTCTGCAAGGGCTGTCTTGTCGCTGGTCAATTGCCAGGCCCGAAGCCGCGACAATGCGATGCCGCCCGCCCCGTAACACCAGTAGGTGGGGTAAACCATCGCTTTGGGGTCACCGGCCTGATCGGCCCTGACATCGCGCAGATCGGGCCAGCCGCATTGGTGGCGATCGAACCATTGCCGCTCGTACTCAAAGGCGCGGAAACCGGCTTTGCGATAACGTTCGTCCCGGGTCGCGGCCCAAAGCTCCAGCAGCGCGAGCGCTGGGGAAGAGGCACCGTGTGCAAGGCCGCAATGTGGAAAGGCGTGTGATGTTTCCGCATTTTCTTCCTGCCAGGACAACCCGATACCAGGTCCGGGCTGCGCCCGGTCCAACAGCCATTCGCCATTGAGGTGACAGGCGCGCAAGATATTATCGCCGGACTCCGAGCCGTGCAGTGTCAGCAAGCCCGCAATCGTTCCCGATGGCCCGGCGATCAGGTCAAAGCTGCCATCCTGTGGGGGCGCCGCCGTCAGAACTTCGTGCAGAAGACTCGTATCGTCTGCCATCTCCGTTTCTGGCAGCATGTCGTACACGGACCGAACGGTGCTCAGAGTGCCGATGAGGCCGCCGTACCATCCGTGCGGTGTGACGTAGCGCCGTTCACGTATCAGGTGCATGGCGCCGTTGGCTGCGCTTGATGCGGTGTTGGCGTAGTCTGGATTGCGGGTCTGCCGCCACATCTCCGCAAGGAACAGCGCAACCCCGGCCAGTCCGCCGTAAAGGGATTCGTCGATTGTCTGGTAAACGGACCGCCATTCCCCGTCGGCCAGATCCATTTCATACCCAAGCCAGGTGCAGCAATCGCCGTCCCGGATAGCATCGCGCACCAGTTGATCCGCGATAGCAGTAGCGACCCCAAGAAAGGCCGGGCCCTGGTCGCCGCCGGAAGGCGGGGGTGATGGGTCCAGTTTTCTCACGGCAATGCGTACTCTGGGCTGTCGGCAGCTTCGGCCCATGGCCGATCCGGTGCGATGCCTTCGGACGAGAATACGGCGCGCACGGATTTGACCCAGTCCGCGGGCTGATCGACACCGCGATCAACGCATTGCAGGACACCCCGCGCCACCAACGCGCATCGGGACGACCCAAAGCTTTCACCCCGTGCTGCCGGGTCGTCGGCCACGCTGACCCCGGGGCAAAGCTTTCTGGTAAGGGGGGGAACCGGATCACACAGGTCGTCGCATGCACGCCTGGCGGTAGCGGCGATGGCCTGGGCTGCCTTTGCGAAATCTGGTCGGGGCAGATACAGGACAAGCGCATCCCGGCGATCATATTCGGCCGGGCGTCTGGGGCACTTAAGGAAATATGGGAATGCGTCGTTCAAAGCCTGACTGAGCGCGTGAACCAGAACAGGGGCGCCGGGTGGCGTTACGTTCCAGTACACCCGGACAATCGGGTGCCGGTTCGCGTGCCAGGGTTCCGAGAAGGTGACGTAATCGCCAGGGTTCATGGTTTCGGAATCCCGGCGGGCCACAACTGAAACGGTGTCGCCGGGGCGAATACGCGCGCCACGGCCATCTTCGGGCAGGCAATCGATCACGTGGAGCACCCGCCTTTCGCGTCCGCGCGTTACGGCAACCTTGCCGCGTCTGGACACTTTCGCGACATACCACCCGTCCTCCCATCGGTGCGAGGATGCGTGCGCTGTTCTCAGCAACTCGCACAGATCGCGGTCTTCTGCATTCAGGCCCGGTTTTTCACCGACCGCACAATACCAGTCCCGATAGAGCGCATTCGTCAGGGGGGTGGGATCACCGCGCCTAAGGGGTTCACTGGCCAATACCCGCGAAATGACGTCAAACGCCGAAGGTAAGGCCTCGTCCAGCGCATCAGCACCCATTGCTATACCGATCCTGTTCCAATTCGCGGCCCGTCCCGAAGAAGGGTTTCAAGCCAATTCGGAGTCTGGCACACCCTCAGCGCCATGGCCAAGGCTACCTGACCGCGCGTCCCGTCCGAGCCTTCCATCGATTGCAACTCGAGAGTGGTCTGGACAAGTCGGATACCGGTGTAGAGGCTGCATCTTTTCAGGAAATCCGTATTTGCGGATCCTAAAGAGCCGGTGGCGCGCGTGTAGGCTGAATACAGATGGACCGCAGCCCGGCAGGCTTCGTTTTCAGGGACAGAGGCCAGTGGCTTATTGTCCGGGCTGACGGGCGGTTGCGCCAGCTGAAGGTACTCCTGCACGGCCGTTGCGACGTCCCAGGCGGGATCGCCCAGACCCGCCAGTTCCCAATCGACCAGCCGGATCTGCACCGTTCCATCCGGGCCGGACTGCAGCAGGCAGTTGTCCCATTTGAGATCGCCATGGATGAGGCAGGTTTCCCGCCATCTTGCCTGAGCGCGGTTGATGCAGGCCATGACCGCCGCACGCGCAGCCGGATCGGGCAGGAGGTGATGCAACTGTTCGTGCAGCCCACCGGAATCCTCGGCCAGCACCCAGGGACGAGCCGAGGGAAGGTGCGTGTCATCTACGTGTCCCTGATGCAGACGGGCCAGCACGTTTGCCAGACCATCAAGCACGGCTGGGTCATCCAAGGGGTTGCGCCCCATGAAGTCGTGCAGGGTTGTGGCCGGGTCCAGAAGTTCGGTGATCAGGATGCCTCGATCCGGATCGGAATGCGCCAGATAGGGCGCGATGCCGGGGCTGAGCGATTGTACCGCCTGATAGCAGGTTATCTCACGCCGGTTCCAGTTGCTGGCGGATCGGGTGCCCAATTTGACCAGAAACATTCCCTGTCCGCCCAGATGAACAGTGGCTGTTGTCGCGCGGTCGCGCCGGGTGGCCATGATGCGCATGCCCTGTTGCACGATCCGCGTTGCGGGGATCAGGTTACGGCTGCGCAGAACAGAAGCGACCCGTTCTTCCGCACGCGGCCTGCGCGATGGTTCTGAGTTCGAACGAATGGCTGCATTGGTCATGTCGTAAGGCCCTCAGGAACACCCCCGGGCGGTTGGCCCGAGGGTGCTTGGTCGTTACATCCGACAGGATGACTTAGTACTCGTCATCATAGCCGTAGTCGTCGTCCCAATAGTCGGCGTCGGACTCGGCGCCGTACTCATCCACCCATTCATCGTCATAGGCGTCTTCGTACATCGCGTAACCGTCGTCCCAGTCGTCGTATCCGTCGTCCCAGCCGCTGTCATAGTAATCCTCGTCGCCAGCGCGGAAGCAAGCCAGTGTGGGACGTGGGCAGCCTGCGAGCGTCGGACGCGGACATCCGGCCAGTGTCGGGCGCGGACAGCCTACCAGCGTTACCCGAGGACATCTCGGCTCGCTCAGGGTCGGGCGCGGGCATCCGGCGAAAGTCGGGCGTGGACACCACGGTCCGGTGAAGGTCCGGCGCGGGCAGCGCGGCCCGACGGTTGTCGGACGCGGGCACCACGGCCCGACCAGGGTCCGGCGCGGGCACCATGGGTCAACCAAAGTCCGGCGCGGGCAGCGTGGCCCGACGGTTGTCGGACGCGGACACCACGGCCCGGTCAGGGTCCGGCGCGGGCAAAGGGGTCCAACCACCGTTCTGCGCGGGCATGCGGGTCCGACGATCGTTCTGCGGACAGGCCGGTGCAACCGGTCATATGCGGCCTTGATCTGGACAATGCCGGATCCGGAATGCTGGTCGAAGCCGCTGGCCCCGATATCCTTGGCCGTTGCCTTCAGTATGGATTTCAGCTGTGCCTGCGTTGCGCTGGGTTGGGATTGCTTCAGCAACGCCACCGCACCCGCAAGGATCGGCGTCGCCGCCGAGGTGCCGGAGTCACTTGTGAAATACCCCGTGAAATGGCTGATGGAACAGAAGTCAGGCTTATTCGAATCCAGAGCGGCAGGTCCGCGGCTGCTGTATCCGATGAACTCTTCGTTCTTGTTCACCGCGCCGACGGTCATCACCAGCGGGTGGCCATTTGCACCCCAGATGCTGCGTCCCGGGCCGTTATCGGCGCCGCAACGGTTGTCGGGGCAGGTATCTCCGCAGTTACCAGCGGCGAAGAGCACGAGAATGCCTTCGTTGATCGCCTCGACCACCTTGCGGGTAAACGGGTGGTTGGGGTTGCGGGCATAGGTGGTATCCCATGTTTCCTGGAAAATACCCCAACTGTTTGTCAGAACTTGCGGAGTGCCATTGCTTCGGAACTGGTTGATGGACCAGTTGAACGCCTGCAATGCCCGGCTGATTGTCCCGGGCGAGCCGCCAGATCCGGCAATCCGCAGATCGTAAAGCTGGGCTTCGGGCGCCATGCCAAGAACATCA
Organism: Ruegeria sp. D1(2025); assembly: GCF_056536425.1. Lineage (NCBI taxonomy): Bacteria > Pseudomonadati > Pseudomonadota > Alphaproteobacteria > Rhodobacterales > Roseobacteraceae > Ruegeria > Ruegeria sp. D1(2025). Next base: position 128,789 of record NZ_JBQFPO010000010.1, read on the forward strand.
GTGGCGCACATGTTGCCGTGATTGCCCCATTTGCCGGATTCGGTGCCCCAGTCTGACGGCCATCCGCCGATTACGCGCGGGATGCGACGCGAGGTCTCTCCGGTCTTGACCGGTCGGCCTTGCGCGGTGATGCCGCTGTCCAAAACGCCGACAACAATTCCGTTTCCACGGAACCCCGCCGCCCAGACCTGATCGACGCCCAGATAGGTGGCGACGTCGGCCATGTTACCCTTTGGCGTGCCGGGGCTGCAGTCGCAGGGCGGGATCGGGCATGCTGCCATGCCGCCGCTTGTCTGCGGCCCGTACGGGTTGTCGACGGGGAAGCCGTCGATTGGGACGTCGCGCCAGACACCGGCCACTTCGGGGCGGTTGCGCAAGGCTGCCATTGCGTCTTCGCTTGCAACGGTGCCGCGCACCACGAAGGTTTCGTCAGGGGCCTGACCCGAAGCGGCAAATTCGGCGCTTCCGGTGCCGCCCATGCTGACGGGCTCGAATTCATTGTCGACAGCGAAGCCGTCGCCCGAGAAACTTTCGGCCGAGGACATCGCCATGGGACCGGAGCCGCCGGGTGTATAGCGCATTTCGACCAGTATGCTCAGCCGGCCCTTGCCGTCAGTGGGCTGGGGAACCCCGTTTGGGGGCGAGCCGTTGTCGCCGTTGGACTTCCTGCCACGCGTGGTTTTTTTAGCAGCCATCTTTATACCTCCATTGGGTTAAATTTGGTGAACTGGAAACTGGTTGCGCAGGTTGTCGGTCGCGGCGAACGTCGCCACGACAGATTTCGGGATTGGTTGAGTTTGAGTGGTGGAAGAAATCCGGTTCAGCAGGTTGAACGCGGCCTACGGGGCAAAAGGCGCAATTGGCGTATCGCCCCAAATGTTTATGACGTCCGGTCGTAGCTTGAGTGCGTCCAGAGCTTCCGCGTCGGCTATGGTTCCGCTGAGTATCACGCTGGTCGGCTGCCGTTGTGCGCCGTGGCCCGTCTCGTTCATCGGAACAGGTTCCAGATCCGGGTCGAGTTCGAACCCCAGCTTTCTCATCTGAGTGGCCAGTGCTTCGGGATCCTGCAAATCGAAATGTGCAGACGCGGTGATCTCGACCATAACGCGCATATTCACGGCCGGACCCTTTGCAAAGGGTGGGTGGTGTCTGACGAATAGTCTCGCGACAGAATATGCCCCCGGTGGATCCAGGCGGTTCGATCCGTTGTGGTCTTCTCAACACCTGTATTGTGAAGGAGTGCCATTTCACAACCTCGGTTCGTACGGGATCCGGCGTAATACACGGAGCCATATCAAATTCTCGTCGGAGATTCGAGCGGGGAGTGCTCATGACTGTTGCTTTCAATACCTGCGCAGATGCGAACTCGCCCGGGCGTCAAAGCATCAGGTCAAAAGAATACGGACTAACTTGTTAATGCCACGGCACGTGTCTGGTGTTTTATCCGAAAGCGGTGGCGTTCCGTCAGAGGCAGAAAAGCCTGCTGTCGAAGGGGCGCTGTATGCTTCGGTCAGGTCCAGCCGCAGTTCAAGCCGCAATCCTTTGCAACAATGGCTCTGAGGCCACCGAGCGGAGAAAAAGTGGTGCCCGCCGTCTACATTCAATAACTCGTATAAACGCGATCATAATAGCGTTTTAGGCTGGTTTTTTCAATTCTAAACAGAGTCCGCCGGGCGCCGGAATAGACCGCTTGCCTGTGCACCAGCCCGGTTCTGTGTCAATGATCCAGCGTTTGCAGAAAGAGGTTTTCCGGTCCGGTCTCGTGTAAAAGGTTGATAAGCTGCGCACATCCCGAGGTTGTCCGGAGTGGTTGCAACGCAGCGGGTTTGTTAGACCGGGTCGTTCGCGCACATTGCGTTGATGGTCAATTTGGCCTGGCTGATTGGGTTGCCGCCGGGGTTGTGCTTGCGAACGCCCCAATTCGGATCCCCGTTTCGGCGCTGGGTCCGGGGCGACCGGTCCGCCATCGATTCCCCCATTTTGCGGCGACAGGACCTCGGGCGGCCCGCACCAGCTGGTCGGTCAGGGCTCTTCTCCAACTGGGGATTTTACGAACAGGATTCTGGTGTCGGAAACAGTTGCGAACGTGGTCTCTGACGGTGTGCATGGGATCATCCGGTTAGTTGATTGACTGATCAATAAAAATCCACCATGGTCATCCCCACAGATAAAATGGCCGGCTCGATCCGCGCTGGCCCGTCTGCTCAGAACCATGCGTTCGCAATACAAACCCGCCGGAGAAAAACAGTTTCGGACTACCCATCAGCCATGTTTCGGAGACCTCAGAACATGATCGCGCAGCCTCAGGCCAGCCAATACGTGAATGGCGCCTATCTTGAAGATGAAAACGGTCGATCCCTTGATGTGATTTACCCAGCAACCGGAGAGGTGATCGCGCGGTTGCACGAGGCCTCTCCCCAACTCGTCGATCAGACGATCGCGCTGGCCCGGACGGCGCAAAAAGCCTGGGCCGCCATGTCCGGCACCGAACGCGGGCGCATCCTGCGCCGAGCCGCCGACATCATGCGCGAACGCAACCATGAGCTTTCAGTGCTGGAAACCTATGATACCGGCAAGCCACTGCAGGAAACCCTGGTTGCGGACGCAACATCGGGCGCAGATGCGTTGGAGTATTTTGGCGGTCTTGCAGGCAGCCTGACCGGCGAGCACATACAGCTTGGCGAAGACTGGGTCTACACCCGGCGCGAACCGCTGGGACTGTGTGTCGGCATCGGTGCCTGGAACTACCCCACGCAGATTGCGTGCTGGAAAGCCGCGCCAGCACTGGCCTGCGGCAACGCCGTGATTTTCAAGCCTTCTGAAGAAACACCGCTCTGCGCGCTCAAGGTTGCTGAAATCCTGTCCGAGGCAGGCCTGCCGCCGGGTCTGTTCAACGTGCTGCAGGGGCGGGGTGAAACCGGCGCGGCCCTTGTCACTGATCCCCGGGTGGACAAAGTATCGCTGACCGGTTCGGTGCCCACCGGGCGAAAGGTCTATGCTGCTGCGGCTGCGGGCATGAAACATGTCACGATGGAGCTCGGCGGCAAGTCTCCGATGATCGTGTTTGACGATGCCGATCTGGAAGACGCCGTCAGTGGCGCGATCCTTGGCAATTTCTATTCTTCGGGGCAGGTGTGTTCGAACGGGACGCGTGTGTTTGTTCAGAAGGGCATCAAGGATGCGTTTCTGAACCGCCTGCAGGAGCGGCTTGCCAACGCGATCATCGGTGACCCGCAGGATGAGGCCACCAATTTTGGCCCGCTGGTCAGCGCGCGTCAGTTGGAGATCGCCCAAAGCTATATCGAGGCAGGGAAATCCGAAGGGGCCCGCTTGGTTTGTGGCGGCGAACGGATTGAACGTCCGGGCAACTGGATGACGCCTGCGGTTTTCGCCGACGTTACCGACGACATGAAGATCGCGGTTGAAGAGATCTTTGGTCCCGTGATGGCCGTGCTGGACTTCGAAACCGAGGAAGAGGTGATCACGCGCGCCAATGCCACCGATTTCGGTTTGGCCGCCGGTGTGTTCACCAGCGATCTGAAACGTGGGCACAGGGTCATCGCGCAACTGGATGCCGGAAGCTGCTTTATCAACTCGTACAATGATGCGCCGGTCGAAGCGCCGTTTGGTGGCGTCAAGCAATCGGGGGTCGGGCGCGAGAACTCCAAGGCTGCGATCGAACATTACAGCCAGCTCAAATCCGTCTATGTCCGCATGACGCCGCTGGAGGCGCCATACTAAAGCACGACAACGGTGCAAAAGGATGCCGGTTCGGCCATTGGCATGATTGCCTTTTGGCCGATCCGGCTTTTGTTTTTTCGTTTCGGCGAGTGGTTTTATGGGGCCAATGCAGTTGGGCCTGTCAATGCACGAGGTCGAAATGCGCCACGGTGACGGTTTGATGGCCGGACGGTCGCGTGTACGCAAGCCTTGCGGGGCAGCGCCCGAACAAGCGTAGTTGGCTTCTACCCAAGTCTTAACTCCTGAAATTTTTCGAGTACGATTGAGGTGGTTTTGCCGCGGCAATCAAGGTCGCCGACCCGTGAGCATATCATACCACAAGCCATCGGAAATTAGTCGACCCGCTCATCGCCCATTCTGAAGATTGTGCCATTGTGGGCTTTGGGTTGCGGCTCCGAAAACCGGGCCAAGCTTGCTGAGCCCAGGCGATTCCGCCCATGACGTTTTGCCCGGAAGGTTGCGCGCGTGGGAAGTTCACATTTAGTATCGCAATGTATCGATGTGAAACATCCGGCGTTCAGCCGGTAAAATGTCTATCTGGGGGGAAGTGTATGAAACAGTTTTGCTATCGGGTGCTGACGGCAGTTCTTTTCGCGTCGCCTGGATTTGCGCAGGATGCTCCGATCATACACGATGCCGAGTTTTACATTCTTCAGTCCCAGCATGAAGACCAATGGGCACAGGATGACGCTGCGGTCAACGACGCTCTGGCCGCATTTCGGGACGGCAACGGAGGCAACCCACCGAACATCGTCAGTGTGCTGATCGACGATATGGGTTTTGGCGACATGGGAATACCCGAGCTGAACGCCGTGCGGGGTTATGAAACGCCGAATATCAACGATTTCTCGGATCAGGCCATGCGAATGGTACGCATGTATACCGAACCCTCTTGTACGCCGACGCGGGTGGCGCAGATGACTGGGCGGTTGCCGGTGCGGATGGGCATGGGCGACACGACAGTCGATATCGCAGGTTTTGGCCTGCCGGAGAACGAAGTCACGCTGGCCGAGGTCCTAAAACAGGCGGGCTATGCGACCAGTCATGTGGGCAAGTGGCATATGGGCGACATCGCTGAAAGCTGGGCGATGAACCAGGGATTTGATTACGCTCAGCACGCAATCCACCAGCAGGGGCAGCTGACCATTTTCAACGACGACGCGATCAGGGAACAGGTTTCGGTCGCGATCCGGGATTACGACGACAAGTACACGCTGGACGGCTGGTTCCGGCCGGATGCTGCTGCAATGATGACCGTGATCGAAGGTGAAACCGGCGGCCCAATCCGTGAAATCCGCATGGAAACCGGTGAACGCTGGAATGCCGCTAAATATGACGAGATGAACCAGGCGTTCCAGGACAAGACGCTGGAGGAACTGGATCGCCTTGCAGGCGGTGAGCATCCGTTCTTCCTGCAATACTGGCCGATGATCCCGCTGGACAACACCCGTGCCGGACGATCGGGACCGGAAAGCGTGAATGGGGGACTTTATGTCGACAAGATGCAGCTGCTGGATCAGTGGCTGGGCGATCTGTTTGCCCGCTTGGATGAACTTGAGCTGACCGACAACACCGTTGTCGTAGTGATGGGCGATAACGGACACTTCACAAAATACGCTCCACAATCCGGCTTTACGCCGTTGATCTATGCAGGTGGCAAAGGTGACACGACCGAAGGCGGTGTCCGCGTCGATGCCTTCATCCGTTGGCCTGGTATGATCGAGGCTGATGGTCTGCTGAACAGCATCATTCACGTCTCGGATCTTTACACAACGCTCTCCCGGTTCGCCGGGGCCGATCAGCATATCCCACGAGATCGTCTGGTTGACGGGGTGGACCAATCGGCCGCCCTGTTGTTTGCCGATGAAACCAAGGCGCGGCGCGATCATGTCATCATTTATTCGGTCAACAAGCCTGAGGCCGTTGTGAAAGACCAGCTTAAGCTGAAACTGCCGGGGCCCGGGGAAAGTGCGATTCTTGCTAAGTTCTTTGATCTCTACCGGGACACACGCGAAGAATACTCGGTCTCGACCGAGGTTGGCGCCTGGGGCGGTCAGGAGTTCGCGCGGATTCTGGGGCGTCACATGGCAAGAAAAGAGAAATATCCCGATACAACGCCTGCCTACGGTGTGCCCTATGAAGGGATCGAGAACATACGCCCCGAAACGCAACAGGCCGTAGATGCGTTCATGACCAAACGCGCCTCTGCGCAGCAATAACGCAAAAACCGGAACAGGATCACGAGGTGCAGATGGTCGGAAACATACTCTTCGCTGTTGGCCTGATCGCCTCGCTTGGGATCGGCTTTGTCTATTTCCGCGATCTTGGCGACATCTCGCAGATGCTGCTGAAGGTGAAGCGCGAAAATATGGTGCGGTTCATCCGAAACGAATACCGCCTCATCGGCATTGGGCTGAGTGGGTTTGCCGTTTCAACTCTGGCGCATTTCCTGTTTGGCGGTGGTCCGTTCTGGCTTTGGTTTGTCGCCGCGCTGCTGGTGATATTTCTGTACGGGTTTCCCTATGTCTGGGTGCATCTGGGTTTGCGGAACCAGCTTAACACGGCGCAGTATTTTCCGATCAGCGAAGCGCGGAAATACGTCGGGTCGACTGCGCCGGTTATCGTGATCGAAAACAATGGGCACGCCCGCGCCCATCCGGATGCCCAGATTATGCGCCCGCATCTGGCGGGCAATGAAAAAGGTCTGGGCGGCGAAGACGTCGTGATGACCTACTGTGCCATGGCCAATCTCGGTCAGGGATATTCGCCGGCCATCGAAGGCAAGCGGCTGAACCTCGAGGTTCTGGCCCAGCACGGCAACAACCTGATCCTGCGTGACAATGATACCGGCGAGCCGATTCAGCATATCTACGGCTTCCGCGAAGCGGATCGCGACCCGAATGCGGACGGACCTGCCTGCCCCCTGCGGCCGGAAGCTCGGATGAAGCCATGGCCCACGTTTCGGATGACGTTTCGCGGGTTTCAGAAGGCCTTTCCCGACGGCGAGGTTTACCTGAACAAACCCTCTTCGAACCCGCTGCTGCGCCTTCTGGACATGGTGACGGAGATCACTTTTGGCTGGGGTATTTCACGCCAGCACCAGGAAGATGCGCCGGTGATGGACAACATGGACCGCTCGGACAATCGGCTGCCGAACAAGACCTATGTCTGGGGGATCACAATCGGGGATGAGGCGGCCTGCTGGACCGACGATTTCATTGTCGAGAATGACTGGATCGTGAACGCGCGGGTTGGCGGGCGCGACGTCGTTGTCAGTCTGGACCCTCGTTATGAGAGTTTGGGTGTGTGGTACAACGACAGCGGCCAGCCCGTGACCCGATGCGATTTCTGGGGTGTTTCGGATCAGGGCCAGTTGCAGAGGGTCGAGACGCTGCGGGCCGGCGTGTTCTGGCATGTTTGGTCCGAGTTTTTTCCAAACACCGAAATCAATCGTGTAGAAGGTGGTGAAGACGTGGTTGGAGAGACCGCCGCGTGATCCGACGGGCCCGGGGAGCATTCCAATTGCGACGGCACACTTGTTTTTGGAAGCCTCGCTGGGCGGTTCCCCGGCGCATTGACCTGCCCGGTTGCTCGGGCAGGATTTCGGATTTCGGTGTTGTACTGATCCTTGCTCTGGCAACTTGGGCGTACCTTGCCGCTGCCGTCAGGGGACAAGAGATACAGTCGGAGAACACGGACCAGCACTATGTCGGATCGGAGCAGTGTACGGGCTGCCATCAGGATGCCACCGACGCCTGGATGGGGTCGCATCACGCGCTTGCCTGGACCAGCCCCGCGCCGGATACCGTCCTGGCCGACTTTGACGGAACCCGGTTCGAGCACGACGGGGTGCAATACGAGTTCTCAGTCGACAACGGAAACTACCGCATTCACCTGACCGAGACCGACGGCACGGTGAAAGACTATTCCGTCCATTCCGTTGTCGGGGTCGCGCCGCTGCAACAGTATCTGATCGAAACCGAGCCGGGCCGATTGCAAAGCTTTGATGTCGTTTGGGATGTCGAAAACGGTCGTTGGTACCACTTGTACCCCGACCAGACATTGCCGCCGGATGACGGGTTGCACTGGACCGGACCATACAAGAACTGGAATGCCCGCTGCGCGGAGTGCCATGCGACCGGTTTCGAAAAGCGCTATGACGAACGCCGTCAGGCCTATGCTTCGGTTCAGGTCGAAACGGGGGTCGGATGCGAAGCCTGCCACGGCCCCGGTTCGGCGCATGTCGACTGGGCGGAATCTGCCGGAACCTCATCGGTGCCCGCGCCCGCGGGATACGGATTTGCGATGGATTTCGCCGGGGCAGGGGCTGAGGCTGCGATACAGCAATGTGCGACCTGCCATTCCCGACGTGAGCCGTTTGGCGAGGGAAACCCAATGCCCGGAACCAGTTTTCATGAGGCTAACAACCTGTCATTGCTGCGCCCCGGCCTATACCACGCCGATGGGCAGATTTTGGACGAGGTCTATGTCTACGGGTCGTTTCTTCAATCCAGGATGTATTCAAAGGGCGTGACTTGCCTGAATTGCCACGACGCCCACAGCGCCGAATTGAAGGCAGACGGAAACGGCGTCTGCACGCAATGCCATTCCCCGGCAGGCAATCCCGATTTCACGTCTTTGCCGCTAAAGCTCTACGATGATCCTTCGCATCATTTCCATGAAGCGGGGTCCGAGGGCGCGCAGTGCAAAAACTGCCATATGATCGAGCGTGTCTATATGGGGACAGACGGTCGTAGGGACCACAGCTTTCGTATCCCAAGGCCGGATCTGGCGGACGTAACCGGTGCACCGGATGCCTGTACCGACTGCCACGCGGATCGGTCGGCAGAATGGGCGGCGGCGGAGATAGAAAAACACCATCCGAATGCAGCAGCGCGCCCGCATTACGGCGTCACGCTGGCGGCCGGGCGGTCTGATCCAGTGGGCGCCAAGCCGGACCTGAACTCTCTGGCGCTTGATGACAGTCAGGCGGGCCTGGTCCGGGCAACAGCCCTATGGCTGTTGTCTCAGGTCGCGGATGAGACTACCGCCGAGGATATGGCACCTCTGTTGGCGCATGATGATCCGCTGATAAGGGCGACGGCCATCGCAATTCAAAGGGCTGCGCCGCCCCGGTTGCAGGCGGACAGGCTAAACGAACTGCTCGACGACCCGGAAAGGATGGTGCGGATCGAGGCTGCGAAGGCCATGCTGGATTTTCCTGCCGCCGGTCTTCCGGAGCAGCAGCAGGACAAGTTGCAGCAGGCGATGTCCGAGTGGCGGGCCTCGCTGCGGGCGCGGTCGGACTTCCCGGAAACCCATCTGGTACTGGGTGGAATGGCGCTGACCTTCAGAAATATTCCCGCAGCAAAACGCGCCTTTCGCGAGGTGGTGCGCATGGATCCGCAACGCGAAGAAGCCTGGGTCATGCTGGTCCGGATTGCCGCAGCAGTCGACGGGCGCGAGGCGACGCTGGCCATTCTGGAGGAGGCCCTGAGCAAAGTGCCGGACAGTCAGGCCCTAAACGAGTTGCGCGCCTCGGTCCTGGCCCAATAGACACACGCCTTCTACAGGTTCTGAATTCCGTGAAGGGTCAGTGTGCTGACCACGTCCGAGTAATCTTCGCGCGCTTTTGACCCTGCACCAGTGTTCCACATGTAATACCAGTTCAACATGCCGAAAACGGACATGGTCGCGGCGCGCAGCTTGTTCTTGTCTGTTCCAAGAACACCCGGAGCCAGTTCTTTCAGGATGTCGCTGACGAAATTGACCAGATCCCGCTGATAGCCGCGCAGGACCTTTTGCTGCTCGTCGGGCAGTGCGGACATGCCGCTGATCTGAACGCGATGTTCATCATCCGCGCCCTGATAGGCGAACAGGATTTCTTTTATCGCGGCCCGCAACTTCTGTTCAGCCGTCAGGCCATCCGTGTTGATGCCGCAAATCCTGTCGCGCAGATCGCGCAGGTAGGTTTCAAGGATGTCATACAGGATGGCATCCTTGCTGTCGTAGTAGTGGTAGATATTGGCTTTTGATATCCCGCACTCCTTGGCCAGCAAGGACATCGAGGCACGGTCGAACCCTTCATTGGCAAATACCCGTGCCGCCGATTTCAGGATTTGAGCACGTTTCTGATCGTGATCTTTGGCGATGGTACGGGCCAAGGTCTACTCCTTATCGCGGTTGTCGACGACCCGTTTGGCTTTGCCTTGCGAGCGTTCAACCTGTCCGGGGTCCTCTACAATAATCTCGGTTGAAACACCAACGATGTCCTTGATCCGCTTGGTCAGCATGCGCGCCGCCGCGGTTTTGGACAACTCATCGGTCGAATCCGGATTGGCCTCGACCAGCACCCGCATTGCGTCCATGCGGCCCGACTTGTAAAGCTCGATCTGGTAATAGGGTGCCAGTCCGCCGGTCGCCATGACCTGTTCTTCGATCTGGCTGGGAAAGACATTGACGCCGCGGAGGATGATCATGTCGTCGCTGCGCCCGGTGATCTTGGCCATCCGGCGCATCGACCGGGCGGTTCCCGGCAGCAGACGCGTCAGGTCGCGGGTGCGGTAGCGGATCATCGGCAGGCCTTCCTTGGTGAGCGTGGTGAAGACCAGTTCGCCCATTTCCCCGTCCGGCAGAACCTCCCCTGATTCCGGGTCGATGATTTCGGGCAGGAAGTGGTCCTCCCAGATCACCGGACCGTCCTTGGTTTCGACGCATTCGTTGGCGACACCCGGCCCCATGATTTCCGACAGGCCGTAGATGTCGACCGCATGCATGTCAAAGGCGGCTTCGACCTCTTTGCGCATGGCGTCGGTCCATGGCTCGGCGCCAAAGATGCCAACCTTGAGTGAGCTTTCGCGCGGATCAAGCCCGGCCTTGTGAAACTGTTCGAGAATGTTGAGCATGTAGGACGGCGTCACCATGATCCCGTCCGGACGGAAATCGGTGATTAGGCCGACCTGCTTTTCCGTCTGTCCGCCCGACATCGGTATGACCGTGCAGCCAAGCCGTTCGGCCCCGTAATGTGCGCCCAGACCGCCGGTGAACAGGCCATACCCATAGGCCACATGCATCATGTCACCCTTGCGCAACCCGCTGGCGCGGATTGAACGGGCGACCAGATCGGCCCAGTTGTCGATGTCGTTTTGCGTATAGCCAACAACGGTCGGCTTGCCCGTGGTTCCTGAAGACGCATGAATGCGCACGATTTCGCGGCGTGGAACGGCAAAAAGCCCGAATGGGTAGTTATCCCGCAGGTCGTTCTTGTAGGTGAACGGGAACTTTGCCAGATCAGACAGGCTTTGCAGGTCGTCAGGATGAACGCCGGCCTCATCGAAACGCGACCTGTACATCGGCACGTTTTCATAAGCGTGACGCACCGACCATTTCAGGCGGTCCAGTTGCAGAGCCCGTATCTCATCGATCGATGCGATTTCAATCGGGTCCAGGTCAGCTTTGTTGGGGCTAAGATCTTCCATCGCGGTCTCCTCCAAACGCGAAGTTATTCTTTGAACAACTGGCCGTTGATCGTGCGGGACATGCCGCGAAACTCGGCGATCAGTTTGTTGTCCTGATTGGTGACGCGGACGTCGTAGATGCCGCTCCGCCCGGTCAGGGTTATTTCGGTCGCCGTGGCGGTCAGGCTGTCGCCCAACTGGCCGGGGGCGAGATAACTCATCACCGTATGCTGCGCCACGGTGACGGTGTTTCTGCTGTTGCAGGCAAACGCAAAGGCGCTGTCGGCAAGGGCGTGGCTGACTCCGCCGTGGCAGATACCCACACCGTTGCAATGGTGGGCCGCGACGGTCAGTGTCAGCACGGCGCGGCCTTCATCGACCTCAAGGATTTCCATATCGAACCACTTGCTTGCCTGATCGTTGGCCCACATGGCGGCCGCTGATTTTTCTGCCCGTTCTTTCGCGTTCATGCTTACCTGCCCTGAAAATTCGGTTTGCGCTTTTCCAGAAAGCTGGCGACGCCCTCGGCATAGTCCGCGCTCTGACCGCAGGTTTTCATGGCTTGCGCCTCCAGATCCAGCTGATCGGAAAGGGTGTTTTTGGCTGCGGCGTGAATGCATTCTTTTGTCAGCCCGTAGCCCAGCGTCGGGCCATTTGCGAACTGTTCAGCCAGCGCGCGGGCCTCGGACATCAGTTGATCGTCCGGCACCGCTTTCCAGATCAGCCCCCATTCGGCGGCTTGCGCGGCAGGCAGGGGTTGCGCTGTCAGGGCCAGGCCCTTGGCCCGCGCTTCACCCAGCAACCGGGGCAGGTGCCAGCTTCCGCCGGTATCGGGTATCAGCCCCACCTTGGAAAAGCTCTGGATGAACTTTGCGCTCTCGCCCGCCAGGACCATGTCACAGGCCAATGCAAGGTTTGCGCCCGCGCCGGCGGCAACACCGTTCACCGCGCAGATGACCGGAAAGTTGAGCGACCGGATCAGCCGAACAAGCGGCGCGTAGAAGGTGCGCACAGTGTGCCCAAGATCGGGCGGCCCATCCATCTTCGAAGGGTCCCGGTCGCCAAGATCCTGCCCTGCACAAAAACCGCGCCCGGCGCCGGTCAGCAAGATGGCCCGCGCTCCGTCGTCGCGCGCTTTTTCCAGCGCGGAACGCAGGGCAAGGTGCATCTCCTCGTTGAAGGAATTCAGTTTGTCCGGGCGATTCAGGGTGATTTCGACCCAATTTCCGTGACTTATGGCAATAATGGTATCGCTCATGGCGACCTCGTGTTTGAAATCCGGCAAGTTCCATATTGCATTAACCGAACGGTTGGTCAATAAATAACCGAGTTGCGAATCTGAACCGAACTGGGAGCCGGCATGACGCAATCCCCGCTGGTCAAGGTGGATCTGGAAGGCGACATCGCCTGGGTCACGGTGAACAATCCGCCGGTGAATGCGACGTCGTTGCAGGTGCGCCAGGGGCTGGCGGATGCGGTTGAAGCCGCCAAGGATGCCCGGGTTGCCGTTCTGCGCTGCGCCGGTTCGACCTTCATTGCCGGTGGCGACATGTCAGAGTTCGACAGCGCGCCCGTTGAGCCTCACCTACCTGATGTCGTGCAGATGATCGAGGAAAGCCCGGTTCCGTTTGTTGCCCAGTTGCATGGCAACGTGTTGGGCGGTGGCTTCGAGATTGCCATGGGCTGTGCTTGGCGGATCGCTGCGCCGGGCACACGGTTTGGGCTGCCCGAGGTTAATGTAGGGCTGATCCCCGGTGCCGGAGGCACGCAACGGTTGCCACGCCTTGCAGGGATGGACGTTGCCATCGACATGGCCTGTTCGGGAAAGCTGCTGACAGCCGAAGCCCTGCAAGAGCTTGGGGGTGTCGATCTGGTCGCTGAAAACATCGACCTGGCGGTCAGAGAGTTTGTCGCGGATATCCCTGCGCGGCCTGTACCCGTCAGTCAGCGGAAAGTGCAAGACATTGCGCCCGATCTTTTTGAAGTGTCGCGAGAGGCGCTAAAAAAACGTGCCAAAGGTCAGCAATCCCCGCTGGAGAACCTGACGGCGCTGTCATGGGCGCTGGAACCATTTTCAAAAGGCCAGCCGAAAGAGCGGGCGCGTCACCTGGAGCTGAGACAAACCCCGGAAAGCCGTGCATTGCGTCATGCTTTTTTTGCGGAGCGGACGGTGACCAAGCCATCGGCAATTCAGGGTGCCTCACCCCGCGCGGTTAACAGAATCGCTGTGGTCGGCGGCGGGCTTATGGGGGCCGGGATCGCCACGGCCGCGCTGAACGGTGGTCTTGCTGTAACCCTGATCGAACGTGATGCCGAGGCGGCGACAGCGGCCGAGGCGCGTGTTTCCGAGCTTTTGAACGGGGCGGTAAAGCGCGGCAGAATGACCGAAGCACAGATGCAGGATCGGTTGTCAGCCTTCAGCGCCGTGGACGATTATTCTGGAGCCGCAGACGCAGATTTGGCGATCGAGGCGGTATTCGAGGATCTGAGCGTCAAGCGCGCGGTTTTTGCAGACCTTTCCGCCCACATGAAGCCGGACGCCATTCTGGCCACCAACACGTCTTATCTTGATCCTGTCGACATATTCGAAGGGGTGCAAAATCCCGCCCGTTGTCTGGGGCTGCATTTCTTCAGCCCGGCGCATGTCATGAAACTGCTTGAGATCGTGAAAACCCCTCACACCAGTGCCGAGGTGATCGCGACAGGTTTTACTTTGGGCAAGACGTTGCGCAAGGTTCCGGTCCTGTCGGGAATATGTGACGGATTTATCGGCAACCGAATGCTGGCCGCATACAGGCGCGAGGCGGATTACCTGCTGGCCGATGGTGCCATGCCGTATCAGATTGACGCCGCGATGCGCGCTTTTGGAATGCCGATGGGGCCATATGAATTGCAAGACCTGACCGGGTTGCAGATCGCCTGGGCCAACAGAAAACGCAACGCGGTCACGCGTGATCCGCAGGAGCGGTACGTCACCATCGCCGATCAGCTTTGCGTGTTGGAGCGTTTTGGGCAGCGCAGCGGTAAAGGCTGGTATCGTTACGAAGACGGCAACCGCGCACCGATCCGCGACCCCGAGGTCGAGGCGCTGATCAAAACATATTCTGCCGAGCAGGGCATTACACGCCGGGAGTTTTCGGCTGAGGAAATCACCTCCCGTATTCTGGCCGTTCTCGCCAACGAAGGGGCGCTGATTGTCAGGGAAGGTATCGCCGAAACCACGGATGCCGTCGATATGGTTCAGATCCATGGCTATGGTTTCCCACGCTGGCGCGGCGGCCCGATGCAATACGCGACTGAGGTGGGATGGAAAAAAACGTTGGAAGCCATGCAGTTGGTGGCGTCCGAAAGCCCCGCGTCCTGGAAGTTGGCGGCGGTGCCCGAAAGCTCTAAACCCGTTGATGGTTACAAAAAGGACCATTAACGCATTCTTAACTCATGTTTCACTGGGAGGAGACAGATCCATGAAGTTCACTAAGTTGAGTACCCTTCTTGCCTCGGCCGCGCTGGCCGTTTCGGGTACTGTGGCGCTGGCGGCGGATTACACGCTGACCATTTCCAGCTGGGCCCCGCCGACCCATGGCATCAACGCAATGATGTGGCCGAAATTCACCGAAATGGTCGAAGAAGCCACGGATGGTAAAGTCACCGCCGAGCTGAAACTTGGCCTTGCACCTCCGCCCGCGCAAATGGACCTGATCATGGATGGCGCAGCAGATGCCTCGATCATTTTCCACGGCTACCAGCCGGGTCGCTTCGTCACTACAAAGATGATCGAACTGCCCGGGTACGAAGGATCGGCCGAGGCCGCATCGGTCGCCTATTGGCGCGCCTATGAGAAGTACCTGAAAGCGGCCGACGAGCATCGCGGGGTCAAGCTGATCGCGCTGCACACGCACGGTCCGGCGCAGCTGCATTCAAGCGCTCCGGTGACATCGCTGGATCAGGTCTCGGGGCTGAAGGTACGTATCCCCGGTGGTGTGGGTGGCGACGTTGGAACGGCGCTGGGCGCAACCGGCATTCAGGTTCCGGCCCCCAAGGTCTATGAAACGCTCGCGTCCAAAGCGGCGGATGGCGTGGTCATGCCGTTTGAATCCCGCAAGGGCTTCAAGCTGACCGAGGTCGCACAGAACGTTTACGAAGTGCCCGGCGGGCTCTATCGCGGCTCGTTTGCGTTCATTATGAACGAAGATACGTTTGCCGACTTGCCCGAAGATCTGCAGAAGGCACTGGAAGAGAAAGTCTTTGGCGAGCCGCTGAGCCGTGAGATCGGCAAGATCTGGGACCAGATCGACGCCATTGGGCGCGAAGCGACCGAGGCGGCGGATGGCAACAGCATCAACGCCGCGTCCGCAGAAGATCTTGAACAGTTCAATCAGATTGCGGCCGACGTTCGAAGCAAGGTGATTGGCGAAGTCAATGAAACCGGTATCGACGCGCAGGCAACCTATGACCTGATCGTGCAAGAAATGGCGGCTCAGTAAGGCTGTCCGGCTGGTGGGGTTTCCCACCAGCCATTTTTTACCGGCAAGAGACATAATCATGCGAAATCTCGTGATCTGGGCGCGGCGCGCCAGTTTTTTTCCGACGCTGCTGGCCTGTGTGGCCTTGTTCATCCTGATGGTGATGACATTCTGCGATGTCATCCTGCGCTCGGTTTTCAATGCTCCGATCGAGGCTGCGACCGAACTGACCCGGATTTTGATGGCCATCCTCGTGTTTTCGGTCCTGCCCATGATTTCCGCGGGAAAAGGCCAGATCGCGGTCGATCTCACAGACGGTCTGTTTTCCCGTCTTCGCCTTAGCCGGGCCCGTGACGCTGCGGTTTATCTGGCATCGGGCATCATGCTGATCTGGCCAATAAATAGGGTCTGGATCCTGTCCGAGCGCGCGCGCGACTACGGGGACGTCACAGAATACCTGTCGATCCCGGTCTTCTATGTCGGCTGGTTCATCACCTTCTTCACCGTTATTGCCGCCATCGCGATGGTGATTACCGGTCTGATGTACATCTTTGCACCCCACGCCCTGTCGGAGCAGACCCAATGACCGCAGCCCTGATCGGTTTCGCACTGGTACTGGTTCTGGTGCTACTTCGTTTGCCCATTGTCTTTGCGATGGGTTTGGTTGGCACGTTTGGCTTCGCCTACGAACGCGGCGGCGCGATTTTTTCGGAACGGGGGCTCAAGGCCGCCATGTCGATGGTGGGCCGCCAGATCACGGACACCGCGCAGGACTATGGCCTGTCGGTTGTGCCGCTGTTCATCCTGATGGGACTGTTCGTCAACAAAGGTGGATTGGCGCGTGAGCTTTACGCGGTTTCTAACGCTTTCCTGGGGCATTTCCGGGGCGGTATCGCGATGGCGACCGTTGCCGCCTGCGGCGGTTTTTCGGCGATCTGCGGGTCGTCTTTGGCCACGGCTGCTACAATGTCCAAGGTCGCGATGCCCGAAATGCGGCGCTATCGCTATTCGGACGAGTTGTCGACCGCCTCGATTGCGGCGGGCGGAACGCTGGGCATTCTGATCCCGCCTTCGGTCATTCTGGTGATCTATGGCCTGCTGACCGAAACCTCGATCGGGAAGCTGTTTGTCGCCGGGATATTGCCGGGGATGATGGGCATCCTGTTCTACCTGTTCGCGGTGCGCTGGACCGTCTGGCGCAAGCCTGATTCAGGCCCTGCCGGTGAACGCCACGGCTGGGGCGAGCGTCTGACGGCGCTGCGATCCGTCTGGGCCGTGCTTTTGTTGTTCTTCCTGGTTATCGGGGGCCTCTACGGCGCGTTTGATTTTCACCCGCTGAACCTGACCTTCAGCCCGACCGAAGCGGCGGGCATGGGTGCGATGGGCGCGTTCCTGATCGCCCTGTCGCGCGGCGGCCTGACGCTGAGTTCGACATTCGAGGTGCTGAAGGAGACGTCATATACAGCCGCGGCCTTGTTCTCGGTGCTGATTGGGGCGCAGATCTTTTCGAATTTCATCAACCTGGCTGGTTTGCCCGAAGCGTTGATTGCGCTGGTCACGGCATATGAAGTGTCGCCTTTCGTGGTGATCCTGATGATCCTGGGCATCTACATCATCCTTGGCTGCGTTTTTGAATCTCTTTCGATGCTGCTGCTGACGGTGCCGATCTTTTTCCCGCTGGTCACGTCGCTGGGCTATGACCCGATCTGGTTCGGTATCGTCGTGGTCGTTGTGACCGAGATCAGCTTGATAACTCCGCCCGTCGGTCTGAACGTGTTCATCCTGAAAGGCGTGGTGGGCGATGTGTCGACCGGAACGATCTTCCGGGGCGTGACACCATTCTGGGTTGCCGACATCTTCCGCCTGGCGTTGATCGTTCTGGTGCCTTGGCTGGTGCTGGTCCTGCCCGAGCAGATGGGCGCGATGGGGCACTGATGTTCGCGCTGACCGCACTTCCCGAGGGGTTCCATCAGGACCCGTATCCGACCTACGCCGCTTTGCGCGAGGATGCGCCGGTTTGTGTGCAGCCGGATGGCAGCGTGATCCTGTCCAGATACGAGGATCTGGATCTGGTGTATCGCGATACCCGCCGTTTCATTTCGGACAAGAAGGCGGTATTTGGCCCGAAATACGGGGTCGATAGCCCATTATACGAACACCACACCACCAGTCTGGTGTTCAACGATCCGCCGTTGCACACCCGTGTGCGCAAGGTGATGGTTGGCGCGCTGAACCCCCGCGCGCTGGCGCAAATGGAGCCTGGGCTGGTCGAACTGGTTGATCGCCTGCTGGACGAGATGCAGGCCAAGGGCCAAGTCGAACTGATCGAAGATTTTGCCGGTGCCATTCCCATCGAGATCATCGGAAATCTTCTGGGCATTCCCCGTGACGAGCGTGAGCCTTTGCGGGACTGGTCGCTCGCGATACTTGGGGCGCTTGAGCCCAAGCTGACGCCCGAGCAGGAGGAGCAGGGCAATCGCGCTGTCGCCGATTTCGTCGAATACCTGCGCCGGATCATCGACGACCGCCGCGCCAGTCCGGGCGACCCGGAGACAGATGTCCTGACCCGTCTGATGCAGGGTGATGTGGACGATCGGTTGACCGAAGTTGAGCTGTATCAGAATTGTATCTTCATTCTGAATGCCGGTCACGAAACCACCACAAACCTGATCGGTAACGCGCTTGATCTGTTGCACCGGCACCCGGATAAACGGGCCGAACTCTTGGCCAGACCCGACCTGATCACGACGGCGGTGGACGAATTCCTGCGGCTGGAAAGCCCGAACCAGTTCGGCAATCGCCTGACCACCGAGGCGGTTGAATTCCATGGTCACATGATCCCGGCGGGTACGGATATTCACCTCTGTATTGGTGCTGCCAACCGTGATTCGCGCCAGTTTGACGACCCCGATACCGCGAAACTGGATCGCCGTCCCAACAAACATCACGCCTTTGCCGGCGGACCGCATACCTGCGTCGGGCTGACTCTGGCGCGAATGGAAGGGCGTGTTGCCGTTGGCCGTTTTCTCGAGCGCTTTCCCGGTTTTGAGTTGCAGGAGGGTGCGCAAAGAGGAAATCGCACCAGGTTTCGCGGCTTTGCCCGTCTGCCAGCTCGGGTGCCATAGATGCGGCATAGATAGGCATTTTTGCTGTTTTATATTTGACCGACCGATCGGTTAATAATAGTTTGATCCGAACGAACCGGCCACAATCGCCGACCGGATGCCAAGGATGAGGAGGCACATATGACCATCCAACAGATTTCCAGCTTTGCCGCCGGTGAATGGATTGCGCCGGGTGAAGGCGCCCGTTCCATCGCCAGTGCAGTCACCGGAGACGTAATCGCGACCGCGGGTAACAACGCGCTGGACGTGCAGGCAATGCTGGACCACGCGCGGGATGTAGGCGGGCCCGCCCTGCGCAGAATGACGTTCCACGAGCGGGCAAAGATGCTGAAGGCGCTGGCCATGCATCTGGGGCAGCACAAACAGGCACTGTATGATCTGTCTTTCGATACAGGCGCGACTCAATCCGACCACCTGATCGACATCGATGGCGGCATCGGCACGACTTTTGTCTATGCGTCCAAGGGGCGTCGCGAGACGCCTGACGGGCATGTCTTCCTGGACGGCGAGGTTGAGCAATTGTCGCGCAACGGAACGTTCCTGGGCCAGCATGTCTGCACCCCGTTGCAGGGCGTCGCGGTGCATATCAACGCATTCAACTTCCCGGTCTGGGGCATGTTGGAAAAACTGGCGCCAACGTTGTTGGCCGGGGTTCCGGCGATTGTAAAACCTGCCACCAACTCCTGCTACGTGACAGAGTTGTGCGTGCGCATCATGCTGGATTCAGGCATCTTGCCCACGGGTGCCTTGCAGTTGGTGACGGGCGGATTGGGCGATATGCTCGACCGGCTGGGAATGCAGGACGTGGTCAGCTTTACCGGCTCGGCCGAAACGGCACTGAAACTGCGTGCCAATCCGGTGATCCTTGAGAACTCGGTACGGTTTGTGGCCGAACAGGACAGCCTGAATGCCTCGGTTCTGGGGCCGGATGCGGAACCCGGAACGCCCGAGTTCGACCTGGTCATCAAGGAAGTTCAGCGCGAAATGACAACCAAGGCGGGGCAGAAATGTACGGCCATTCGCCGGATCATCGCGCCGGAAACACATGTTCAGGCTGTGATCGATGCGCTTACTGACAGATTGGCAAAGACGGTCGTCGGCAATCCGAGGCTTGAAACCACCCGCATGGGCGCGCTCGTATCACAAGGCCAGAGGCGCGATGTTCTGGAAAAAGCCGCGATCATCGGGCAGGAGGCCGAGCGGGTTTTCGGCAATCCTGAAGACTTCGCCATTGACGGTGCGGATGTCGAAAAGGGCGCCTTTGTTCCACCGATGCTGTTCCATTGCGCCAGCCCTGACACGGCCCGGCGCGTGCACGATACCGAGGCCTTCGGCCCGGTCAGCACCATCATGGGGTATCGTGATCTGGACCATGCGGTTGAATTGGCGAACAAGGGGCAGGGTTCACTGGTGGCGTCCGTGATCACCCGCGACCCATCCGTCGCGCGCGAGATTGTCATGGGGGCCGGGGCCTATCACGGGCGTTTGTATTTCAACAACCGGGATTCGATGAAGGAAGCGACGGGCCACGGGTCTCCGTTGCCGCACATGGTCCACGGCGGCCCCGGTCGCGCCGGAGGCGGCGAAGAGATGGGTGGTGTGCGAGGGGTGCAGCATTACATGCAGCGCACGGCAATTCAGGGCTCGCCCGATATCCTGACCGCGATCGGCGACAGGTGGGTTTCCGGTGCGACCGAGATCAAAGGCCCGGCGCATCCCTTTACCCGCCGGTATCACGATCTGGCGATTGGCGAGACCATTCATACGGCACCGCGCACCATCACCATGGACGATATCGAGCATTTCGCGCATTTCACGGGCGACACTTTCTACGCCCATATGGATCAGGCCGCGGCCGAGCGGAACCCGTTCTTCCCTGGTCGTGTGGCGCATGGTTATTTGTTGCTTTCGTTTGCGGCGGGTCTGTTTGTGGAACCCAACGAAGGTCCGGTTCTGGCCAATACCGGGCTGGACAATCTGCGTTTCATGAAGCCGGTGGAAGCAGGCGATGCGATCAAGGTGCGGCTGACTGTCATGAAGAAGACCGGGCGCAATGATGAATACGGAGAAGTGCGCTGGCTCGTGTCGCTGACCAACCAGGATGGTGATCTGGTGGCGGAATATGAATTGCTGACAATGGTAGCCTACTGAAGCGGGCCGGATGGCAATTTCCTTTGGCCGGGCTATACTTAGGCTATGAAAGATCCGCATTCTGACTGGTTCGAAACCTGTATTGCCCAGCTGACGGCGTCCGGCACGCAGCGGGTCTGGTCGGTGCTGGTATCGATTTTCGGCGATCTGGCCCAGAACGAGACCGATCAGATCAGCGGTGCCCTTATCACCCGGCTGACCGGACTTGCCGGGATAAAGTCTGAAGCGACCCGCGTTGCTTTGCACCGACTGCGCAAGGAGGGCTGGATCGAAAGCACCCGGAGCGGGCGCAACAGCACGCACAGCCTGACGGCGTTCGGGCGCGCTCAAAGCGCCGCAGCGGTGCCGCGCATCTACGCCCGCGAAACCGTGCGCCCGGAAACCTGGCATGTCCTTATCGCGGACAGTTCGGACGGGTCCCGGCAGGAACTGGCCGATCTGCTGCTGACCGGTGACTACATTCCACTGAGCAGCACGGCAGCGATGGCTCCCGGTGAGGCTCCGGAAGGTATCGAAGACCTGTTTGTTGTTCAAAGGGGCGACCTCTCGGTTCCCCGCTGGCTGCGCGAACGTTGCGGACCAGATGCGCTGAACGAAGGATATAAACAGCTTCTGACCCGATTGCGGGCGGTTCAGGAGAGCATTCCGGCCTCGGGTGTCGGCGATCCGTTCCAGGCGGCGGTGCTGCGGGTCCTGATCGTTCACAGCTGGCGCCGCATCGTTTTGCGGCACCCGGATTTGCCGTCAGAGTTTCTGCCCGAGGCGTGGAAGGGTCCGGCCTGCCGAAAGGTTGTTTTCCAGATCCTCGACAGGTTGCCGAGCCCTTCGATCGAGGCGCTTGAATCCGCTTTGACCGGATAGTGATCGCGGTATTTCCCGGTGGCGAAGGTCGGTGTGTCGAACAATAAGTTACATTGATTCAGAAATGGCAAAAAAGACGTAACATATTTCTTGCTTCGAATCATCGCGACCCGTATTAACCGACCATACGGTTGGTATTTCCGGCCGTTGCGACAGGAGGCCTTTGATGGACGCATTCATTTGTGACGCGACACGTACCCCGATTGGCCGGTACGGTGGCGCGTTGTCTTCGGTCAGAACAGATGACCTTGCGGCGGTGCCGATCGCTGCACTGATGGCCCGGAATCCGCAGGTGGACTGGGCCAGTGTGGATGACGTGATCTTTGGCGATGCCAATCAGGCCGGTGAAAGCAACAGGAATGTGGCGCGTATGGCGGCGCTGCTGGCTGGTTTGCCGGTTGATGTTCCGGGAACCACCGTGAACCGGCTGTGCGCCAGCGGCATGGACGCGGTGGGCATGGCCGCGCGTGGAATCCGGGCCGGCGACTTCGATCTGGCAATTGCGGGCGGCGTGGAAAGCATGAGCCGCGCGCCCTTCGTCATGCCCAAGGCCACCAGCGCCTTTAGCCGCGCTAATGCGGTTTATGACACAACGATTGGCTGGCGGTTCGTAAACCCGAAGATGAAAGACATGTACGGCGTGGACAGCATGCCGCAAACGGCTGATAACGTGGCCGAAGACTATGGCGTAAGCCGTCAGGATCAGGACGACTTCGCGGCCCGCAGCCAGGCTCGCTGGCAAGCAGCGCATGAGGCGGGGATTTTCCGGGATGAGATCACCCCGGTCTCGGTCCCGCAGCGCAAGGGCGATCCGGTTGTCGTGGATACGGACGAACATCCCCGTCCCGGAACCGATGCCGCGAAGCTGGCCGGATTGAAAGGTGTGAATGGTCCCGACAAAACCGTGACTGCGGGTAATGCCTCGGGTGTGAACGATGGCGCAGCGGCGCTGCTTCTGGCCAGCGAGGTGGCAGCGCACAAGAACAGCCTGACACCGATGGCGCGCGTGGTTGGGATGTCCGCTACGGGTGTCGAGCCGCGCGTCATGGGCATCGGCCCGGTATCGGCAAGCCGCAAGGTGCTGGCCCGCGCCGGTCTGAGTATCGATCAGATGGATGTGATAGAATTGAACGAGGCGTTTGCGGCTCAGGGCCTTGCCACGCTGCGCGAGCTTGGTGTTGCCGATGATGCACCGCACGTGAATGCCAATGGCGGTGCCATTGCAATGGGTCATCCGCTGGGCATGTCGGGGGCCCGCATCGTGCTGACCGCGGCTTATCAACTGCAACGCTCGGGCGGGCGCTATGCGCTTTGCACCATGTGCGTCGGCGTGGGTCAGGGCGTCGCCCTGATCCTTGAACGCGTCTAAGGGAGGAGACCCCAGATGTATGCTCAACTTGTGAAAACGGCCGGAACCGGCGTCAAATCCAAAGACGAGATGACGGATCAGGAGCGTGAGTTCCAGGACAAGATCGACCGCGATATCAAGATCGAACCAAGGGATTGGATGCCGGATGATTACCGCGCGACCCTGATTCGCCAGATCGGACAGCATGCGCATTCAGAAATCGTCGGCCAGCTTCCCGAAGGCAACTGGATCACCCGTGCGCCCACATTGGAACGCAAGGCGATCCTACTGGCCAAGGTGCAGGATGAGGCCGGGCACGGTCTGTATCTTTACTGTGCTGCGGAAACGCTTGGGGTCAGCCGCGATGAGATCACCGAAATGTTGCTGGACGGGCGCATGAAGTATTCGTCGATCTTCAACTATCCGACCCTGAACTGGGCGGATATCGGTGCCGTCGGCTGGCTGGTGGATGGTGCGGCGATCATGAATCAGGTGCCGTTGCAGCGCACATCGTACGGGCCGTACTCGCGCGCGATGATCCGCATTTGCAAAGAAGAGAGCTTTCATCAACGGCAGGGTTATGACGCCATCCGCAAGATGGCTGAAGGTACGCCCGAGCAGAAGAAAATGGCGCAGGACGCGCTGAACCGGCTGTGGTTCCCGTCTTTGATGATGTTCGGCCCCTCCGACAAGGATTCAGTGCACTCGGCGCAGTCGATGGCGTGGAAGATCAAGATCAACACCAATGACGAGCTGCGCCAGAAGTTCGTGGACCAGACGGTTCCGCAGATCGAGTTCCTTGGCCTCGATTTGCCGGATCCCGGCATCAAATGGAACGAAGAGCGCGGCCACTACGATTATTCCGACCCGGACTGGTCCGAGTTTTTCAACGTCATCAAGGGCAACGGTCCGTGCAACGTGGACCGGCTGGCTGCGCGCAACAAGGCGTGGGACGACGGCGCGTGGGCGCGCGACGGCTTGCTGGAACATGCCCGCAAGAAAGCCGCCCGCAAGCACGCGGCAGAGTAATCAGGAGGTTCCGCTATGAAAAATGAATGGCCCCTTTGGGAAATCTTCATCCGCGGCCAGCATGGGCTGAGCCACCGGCATGTGGGTTCGCTACATGCACCAGATGCCGAAATGGCGATCAAGAACGCGCGCGATGTCTATACGCGCCGCAACGAAGGCGTGTCGATCTGGGTGGTTGAAGCCCGGCACATCGCGGCCACTGCACCCGGCGAGAAGGGCCCTCTGTTCGAGCCCTCCGAGAGCAAGGTCTACCGCCACCCGACGTTTTACGACATCCCGGACGAAGTGGGGCATATGTGATGGCAGAAGTCGACAAACAGGCCCTGCTGCAATTTCTGCTGCGGATGGGCGACAACACTTTGGTCCTCGGGCACAGGGTGTCCGAATGGTGCGGTCACGCGCCCGTGCTGGAAGAGGACATCGCGCTTGCCAATACGGCGCTGGACCTGATCGGTCAGACGCAGCTCTGGCTGGGTTATGCGGCCGAAATTGAGGGCGAAGGCAAGTCGGTGGACGATCTGGCCTTTCTTCGCGACGTCTGGGATTTTCGCAACGTTCTGCTGGTCGAGATGCCCAATGGCGATTTCGGTCAGACCCTGATGCGTCAGTTTCTGTTCGATTCGTGGCATTCCATCATGCTGGGCCGGCTGATCAGATCGTCGGATCGGACTGTGGCCGATATCGCTGAAAAGGCCAGCAAAGAAGTGGCGTATCACCTGGAAAGATCTGCCGACACGGTTGTCGGTCTGGGAGACGGAACCGAGGAAAGCCATAACCGGATGCAGGCCGCCCTGAACTACCTGTGGCCCTATGTCGGAGAAATGTTTGAAGGCGACGCGGTCGATGAGGCCATGGTTACGGCCGGTATCTCGAGCGACCCCGGCCAGTTGCGTGAAGAATACGACACGCTGGTGGGCCGGGTCCTTTCCGAGGCGACGCTGATCATTCCCGAAAGCCGCTTTGCCCATAAGGGTGGTCGCACCGGCCAGATGCATACCGAACATCTGGGCCATCTGCTGTGCACGATGCAGTGGCTGCCGCGTGCCTATCCCGGTTGCCGGTGGTGACAGTGATGGCGCGGCCCTCCGTCGGTGAAATCTGGCAGTGGCTGGACCATGTGCCCGATCCGGAAATCCCCGTGATCTCTTTGGTGGATCTGGGGATCATCCGCGACGTCGCGTGGGAAGATGATCTTTTGGTTGTCACGGTCACACCAACCTATTCGGGTTGCCCGGCGACCAGCGTCATCAATCTGGATATCCAGACGGCGCTGCGCGAAAAGGGGATCGACCGGCTTGAACTGCGCCGTCAGCTTTCACCTGCATGGACCACCGACTGGCTGTCGGACAAGGGGCGCGTGCGTCTGGAAGAGTTCGGCATCGCACCGCCGCAACCGGCAGGCGGACCCGAACGCTGCCCGCGTTGTGGTGGCAACCATCTGGAAAAACTCAGCCAGTTCGGCTCGACCCCCTGCAAGGCGCAGTGGCGGTGTTGCGACTGCCTGGAACCGTTCGACTATTTCAAGTGCATCTGAGGGAGGAACCCATGGCGCGCTTTCATGATCTTGAAGTCACAGACATCCGCAAAACGATCCGCGATGCAGTGGTCGTGACGCTGAAGCCCGAGAATGGTGCGGCTGCCGAGTTCGACTTTACGCAAGGCCAGTACCTGACATTTCGCCGCGACTTTGACGGTGAGGAACTGCGCCGATCCTATTCGATCTGCGCGGGCAAGGATGACGGTGTCCTGCAGGTCGGCATCAAGCGGGTCGATGGCGGTGCGTTTTCGACCTGGGCCAACGAAGACCTGAAGGTGGGGGACACCATTCAGGTGATGCCTCCGATGGGTGGGTTCTTTACCGAACTGGATGCCGGAAACGAGAAGCAGTACCTGGGATTCGCGGGCGGGTCCGGCATTACCCCGGTGCTGTCGATCCTGAAAACCACCCTGTCACGCGAACCCAATTCCAGTTTCACGCTTGTTTACGCCAACAAGAGCGTGAATTCGATCATGTTCCGCGAGGAGCTTGAGGACCTGAAGAACAGCTTTATGGGACGTTTCAACGTCATCCATGTGCTCGAGACGGATGCACAGGAAATCGATCTGTTCACCGGAATGGTGACGGAAGAGAAATGCGCGCAACTGTTCAAAACCGGTTGGATCGACATCGAAAATGTCGATACCGCATTCATTTGCGGCCCTGAGCCGATGATGCTGGGCATAGCCCGTGCATTGCGCGACCATGGGCTGGATGACGGTCAGATCAAATTCGAACTTTTCGCCAGTGCCCAGCCCGGTCGGTTGAAGCGCAAGGCCAAGGCCAAAGATGCCGCCAGCAGCGCCAATACGGCAAAGGCTTCCATCACGCTGGACGGCGCAACCCAGACCATCGATATGCCCAAGGACACGACGCTGCTGGACGCGGCTTTGCAGAACGCAATGGATGCACCTTATGCCTGCAAGGCCGGGGTCTGTTCGACCTGCCGCTGCAAAGTGATTGAGGGCGAGGTGGAGATGGTGACCAACCATGCGCTGGAGGATTATGAGGTCGAGAAGGGCTATGTTCTGTCCTGTCAGTCCTTTCCACTGACCGACACTGTCGTCGTCGATTATGATCAATAAGGAAGGGGACCTGTCATGCCGGATGATATGAGCATTGAAAGCTACCTTGCGCAGGGTGGGGTGCTGACAAACCCTTCGAACGTGCCTTCGCGGTATCGCGCCGAACTGATGAAGCTGATGGCGACCTTTGTGGACAGCGAGCTGGCCGGTGCCGCCGGGTTTGCCGACGTCATTAACACCGGCCCGGGCATCAAGGAACGTATTGCCGCCGCCAAGATCGTGTTGGAGAAAACCGATAACGCCGATCGTGTCCTGACCATCATGGGTGAGTTCGGTGTCAATACGAAACGCTACGCGACGCACCACCCCTGGGCTGCGCGGCTGGACCGTTCCGCGGATATCGGCGCGACCCGCAGCGAACATGATATGCGACTTGCCGTCTTCAATTATCCGCTTGAAGGGTGGACGGACGCAGTGGTCATGAACCTGATCATGGGGTGCGCTGTCGGCGTGCAACTGGCCGAATTCAGCTATGTCTCGTATCAACCTCTGGCCGAAGCCTTTCGTGCAATCGCACCGGTTGAGGCGCGCCACGCCGAGTTGGCCGAGGAAGGTGTGGCCAGACTGGCAGAGGATGGTGGTACGGCCGCGATTCAGGCGTCGGTCGACTACTGGTGGCCACGTGTCGCCGTTTGCTTCGGGGGGGATGACCCGGCGCGGCTGAAAGATCTTCAGGCCCTGGGGCTGCGCCGCACCGGGAATGCCGAGCTGCGCGATCGCTGGATTGTCGCGGCCTCGGCCATTCTTGACAAATACGGGCTGGACGTTCCGCGATAGCTGAGAACAAAGGCCGTCTGTTATTCAAAAAAACAGACGGCCTTTTTGCCACGTTATTTGTTCAGTTCTTTGGCATGCAGCCAGTCGGCGTGTTTCGGGGCCTTCTTGGTCTTTGACCATTCATCCAGCATCAGCCATTTGACCTCGTCCATGCGCTTGAGCATCGCCTCTTCCTCGGGATCGGGGCAGGCCAGTTCGACCCGGTGCCCGTTGGGGTCGAAGAAGTAGATCGAGTGAAAGATGGAGTGGTCGGTGACGCCCAGAACCTCGACACCGTTGGCTTCCAGATGGTCTTTGAACTGCAGCAGCGTCTCGCGGTCTTTCACCTTGAAGGCGATGTGTTGTACCCAGATCGGCGTGTTGGGATCGCGCCCCATCTCGGGCTTGGTCGGCAGCTCAAAAAAGGCCAGAACGTTGCCGTCACCCGCATCCAGAAACAGATGCATGTAGGGATCAGGCTCGTGGGTCGATGGTACGTGATCCTCGGCAATGGCCAGGATGAAATCCATGTTCAGCATCTTGCCGTACCATTCGACGGTTTCCTTGGCGTCCTTACAGCGATAGGCGACGTGGTGGATTTTCTCGATTTTCACGTGTTGTCCTCCTGTTGAAGCGACGCGGCGCGCAGGGCTTGTCGCAGCACGTCGTTGTCCCCGATATGGTTGGCCAGGACCAGCACCAGGCGCGCGTTCAGCGCGTCCCCCTGTGCCTTGTCCAGCGCTTCATGTGCATCCAGCAGATCGGCGTAGAACCCATCGGTACTGTCGAAATTTGGCGTGAGGATCAGATCGGCCATGGCGATTACTCCTTACCTGTGGCGCGGCGGACCGCATGCCGGAATGCGTTTTCTTCGTAGGTGTCGCGTCGCGCCGCCACGTGCTGATCTGGCCGGATCAGATAGACCCCCTGCGGCGCATCACCCAGATAGCGGCGCTTCAGGGCCATTGTCCGGTCGTCCTTGATCGACAGGGCCAGGCGCGAAACCGTGATACCGTCCACCTCGATCTCATCCGGGGCATCGGCATCAATGGTCATCAGGGTGAACTTCCCGGCCAGTTTCGGCAGCAGGAAGCCGTCCCCCAATGGCGCATCTGGGCAGGGCGAGCCCGGACGGGTCGAAGCCGGCCCGTTCAGCGCATCCGCCGAATTCAGGGGCGAGCCATCATAGGTGCAGGGAACGCTCAACCGACCGGAGTTCACCATCGGACGGGCGAATTCATAATGTTCGCTCAGATCCAGCACCGCGTCGCGCATGATGCGGGACATCTGGGATTTCGGTGTGATGAAATCCGTGGACCTGGTCGAGTTCAGGATATTCTCATCCGCCCCGTGGATACGTTCGATATCATAGCTGTCCAGAAGCGTTTCCGGAGCCAGACCGTCGATCACCAGCTTCAGTTTCCAGCACAGGTTGTCCGTGTCCTGCAGGCCCGAGTTGGCACCGCGCGCGCCAAACGGGCTGACCTGATGCGCGCTGTCGCCGGCAAAGATCACCCGGTCATGGCGGAACTGTTCCATCCTGCGGCACTGGAAGGTGTAGATGCTGACCCACTCCAACTCGAACTCGACATCATCGCCCAGCATAGCCTTGAGACGCGGGATGACGTTTTCGGGGCGCTTCTCGCGCTCTTTGTCGATGTCCCAGCCCAGTTGCAGGTCGATGCGCCAGACGCCGTCCGGTTGTTTGTGCAGCAACGCGGATTGCCCCCTGTTGAAGGGCGGATCGAACCAGAACCAGCGCTCGGACGGGAAGTCGGCCTCCATGATCACGTCGGCAATCAGGAAGTTGTCCTCGAACACACGACCAACAAAGTCCTTGCCCAACATAGCCCGCATCGGCGATCCGGCCCCGTCACAGGCAATCACCCAATCTGCTTCGATGGTGTAGGACCCTTCTGGCGTTTCGACTTCAAGCCTTACGTGATCCGGATGCGTGCCAACCGCTTCGACCTTGTTCCGGCCCCGGATCTGGATCGGTGCGCCCTGCGCCTGCAACTCGCGAACCCGCTCGACCAGAAACTGCTCGAAGTAATATTGCTGAAGATTGATGAAAGCCGGGCGCTGATGCCCGTCCTCGGGCAGCAGATCGAAGTTGTAGACCTGCCGGTCATCGAAGAACACCTTGCCCTTGTTCCAGACGACGCCCTTGTCGACCATCGCCTGACCGCATCCCAGCCGGTCGAGGATTTCCAGCGGCCGCTTGGCGAAACAGATGGCCCGGCTGCCAAAGCTGACCTTGTCATTGTCATCCAGCACGACAACCTCGACCCCTTGCTGTGCCAGATCGATGGCAGCGGCCAACCCGACCGGGCCCGCGCCGACAACAATGACCTTGTGACGCACCGGTGTCGGCGCGGTCTGATCCGGGCTGGGCTCGTATGCATAAAGAGGGTCTTCGAAAATCTTGTTCACAGGCTCTCTCCCCAGGTGTTGCGCAACAGGGCGCAGAAATTCGAACCCTGGCGCGCAGGCGCCAGAGCGTCAGGTCAATAGTTTCACCGTCTGATTCGGGTCGCCACGATCTGAATCAAACCGGCCCCAATTCGTCAGCCTTGCAGGGCTTCCCACATTTCAAGATCGCGCTGGGCGGTCCAGATGCGGGGATGGGCGATACCGCGGGCTTCGTCATAGGCGCGGGCGACGTTGAAGGGCAGGCAGTGTTCATAGATCGCGTAATCGGCAAATTTCGGGTCGCATTCGGCGCGCACGGCATCCCATGCCTCTTTCAGCGATCCGCCGCGGGCAGCAATCCTGCGAACAGGCCGGTAGGTGCTGTCTACAAAGTCGCGGGTGTTTTCGATGGCCTTTTCCACCATCTCCTTTCCAACCAGCGCATCGCCGCGCCCCGGTGCGATGGCGTCCACGTCATAGGCCTTGATGTTGTCCAGGGTCTGACCCCAGTCGGCGAAATGCCCGTCGCCGCAATAGCAGGCCGAGTGATATTCGACGATATCGCCGGTGAACATCACGTTCTGATCCGGCACGTGAATGATGGCGTCGCCTGCCGTATGGGCGCGGCCGATCTGTTTGATGTCGACGCGGCGTTTGCCCAGAAACACGGTCATGCTGTCCGAGAAGGTCGTTGTCGGGAAGGTCAGGCCCGGAATGCTATCATGTCCTTCGAACAGGCGCGGAAAGCGTTGAAATTCACTGTCCCAATCTTCCTGCCCGCGTTCCAGAACCATGTTGTAGGCTGCGTTCGACATGATCACCTGCCCGGCGTCAAAGGCGCTGGCACCCAGAACGCGCACGGCGTGATAATGTGTCAGCACCACGTGGCTGATCGGCTTGTCAGTAATGGATCGGACACATTCGATCACCTTGTTTGCCAGACGCGGTGTGGCCTGTGCCTCGACGATCATCACGCTGTCATCGCCGACGATGACGCCGGAATTCGGGTCCCCTTCGGCGGTAAAGGCGTACAGCCCGTCGCCGATTTCATCGAAGGTGATTTTCTTTTCGCTCAGATCGCCCTGCGAGGCGAATGCCTTGGCCATTTCCTGTTCCTTTGACGTTCTGTCATCCGCACAGCAATAACCGCAGCGCGGCGGGTGGGTCCCATAAGTTACGATCCGGGCGGTCAGCCTGTGCTGCCTTCGCCCTGACATGCGAATACGCCAACGACGGGTTCTGCCGCCTTGATCTGAGACAGACCGACACGTCCGCTGACGTCTATTTGCTTCTTCTTGCGCTGCGCGTCAATTCAAATATTGAGCCGATGGATCAAATATTGCTTTGACCTTCTGCTCTGTCAAGCTATTCATGCATGGGGTAAGGATCATCAGGTTTGGTTTGCGAGGTGACATGGCGGAAGGCCCATCAACAGTACATAAGGCGCTGTCATTGCTGGAGTTTTTTGATGAAAGACGCCACCGTATCGGCCTGAGTGAGCTTTCGAAATTGTCCGGTTACAACAAGGCGACGACGATGCGGTTTTTAGCCGCGCTGGAATCCAAGGGCTTTGTCGAACAGGACGAGGAAACACGTTTGTTCAATCTGGGCCCCGCGTTTCTGCGGTTTTCCCAATTGCGCGAGGCCAGTTTTCCGCTTGTCGATGCGGTAAAGATCGTGTTGCGGGACCTGAATGCGATCACGGGCGAAACGGCGCATGCGTCGCGCATCGCAGGCCAAACGCTGGCCAATATCGCTACGATCGAGAGCAAAAGCATGAACCGGGTCATCATAGGATCAGGCGAGTCGTTGCCGTTGCACGCGACGGCCTCGGGGCTGGCTTATCTGGCTTTCGCGGCCCCTGCCTTTGTCGAGCCGTTTATTGAAGGAGGCGCCTTGCCGTCGCATACGACGCAAACCCAAACCGATGCGGCTGTAATCCGGCAGCAACTGGATCAGATCCGTCAGACAGGCCTTTCGATTTCAAGCGGCGCGTTCGAGGAAGGTGTAATCGGGATAGCGGCCCCGTATTTTGGCCCCAGCAACAAGGTGTGCGGGGCCGTGGCCGTGGCTCTGCCCGCCGTTCGGGCGACCGAGGCGCATCAGAGCATCATCGAGGAAAATGTCAGGAAGGCCGCCAAGCGCCTGACATTGCTGCGCGGCGGCCGGTATCCCGAAGCGATAGACAACGAAACGGTATCCGACAACGGGTAGGCGGGCGCGTGGTCCGAAGGCTTGGCGAGGGTACAAAAAAATGCACCTCCTTTGATGGGAGGCGCATTATCAAAAGACTACATCGAAAAAGAGATGACGTTCAGCCGTTTGCGGCGATCAGTTCGGACTGTGCGACGATAACTTCGGCCTGTTTGATTGAGGCGATGTCGACCAGGCGGCCCTTGTAGACCGTTGCACCTTCACCATTGGCTTTGGCCTGTTCCATCGCCGCCAGAATCTCACGCGCTTCGGACACAGCTTCGTCTGACGGGGTGAACACCTGGTTGGCCAGAGCGATCTGCTTGGGGTGGATTGCCCATTTGCCGACCATGCCCAAAGTGGCCGAACGTTTCGCCTGCGCGATATAGCCTTCGTCGTCCGAGAAATCGCCGAACGGCCCGTCCACCGGCAGAATCCCATGGGTCCGGCAGGCGGCGACGATGGCGGCTTGTGCCCAGTGCCACGGGTCGGACCAGTGCTTTTCGCCCTCGCGCAGCATGTAGTAGTTTTCCTGCGTTCCGCCGATGCCGGTTGTCTGCATGCCCATCGAGGCTGCAAAATCAGCGGCACCAAGACTCATCGCCTGCAAACGAGGAGAGGACGCGGCAATGGCCTCGACATGCGCGATACCGGCGGCGGATTCGATGATGACTTCGAAACTGATCGGCTTGGTGCGCCCTTTGGCCCGTTCGATGGCGGTGACAAGGGCATCCACGGCATAGACGTCCTCGGCGCAGCCCACTTTGGGGATCATGATCTGATCCAGGCGGTCACCGGCCTGTTCCAGCACGTCCACGACATCACGATACCAATAGGGTGTATCCAGCCCGTTGATCCGCACGGACATGTATTTGGAGCCCCATTCGACGGTGTTCAGCGCCTCGATCACGTTGGCACGGGCTGCATCCTTGTCGGACGGGGCAACCGAGTCCTCAAGATCCAGATTGATGACATCCGCAGACGAAGCGGCCATTTTCGGGAACAGCTTGGTGTTCGATCCCGGCCCGAACAATTGGCAGCGGTTCGGGCGTGCAGGGGCGGCGGGTTGGATGCGAAAGCTCATCGGGACCTCGTGCGAGAAAGGAAATTGCGGTATTCTTGCTCAATGAGGTATTAAATTGCGCGGTCAGGCGCAAGCGCCTTTGTGCAGCTGCGGCAATGCTGTTGCAGCATTCGCCGAAAATCGGTGCGTTGACGGTGACTAAAGTTTAATCAGTTTGAAAACTTGCAAGATTGTCCCGAAATTCTGCGGGTTAATGCAAGATAATCCTATTGCGTGGGGTGCGTCCGGGCGAAAATGCGAAACGCTCGTTTGCTGCGTTCTTTAGCCTGCGCCGGAATCAAAGGAGTGCATGGCGATGATCGAAACACCGTATCTGCTGTTTTTGGGCGATGCGCCCGACCAATTGGCGGCCAAAGTGGCTGTTGGCATCAAGGACTGGCGACCGGAGAATGCCGTGGGCCAGTATCGGATGGAAGGCTGCAAGGCCGATCTGGGTCTGACCGACATGTCTTTGGTCGAAGCGCGTGAGGCTGGTGCCAAGACACTTGTGATCGGGGTCGCAAATCGTGGCGGTGTGATCAGCCAGGAATGGAAAAAAGTTCTGGTCATGGCGCTGGAGGAAGGGTTTGACTTGGCTTCGGGTCTGCACAACCTGTTGCGGGATGAGCCCGATTTGGTTGCCGTGGCAGAAGCCACCGGGCGCACGCTGCATGATGTCCGGGTGCCCGAGGTGGACTACCCGATTGCAAACGGCATCAAGCGCA
The DNA here is from genome assembly GCF_056536425.1 of Ruegeria sp. D1(2025). NCBI lineage: Bacteria > Pseudomonadati > Pseudomonadota > Alphaproteobacteria > Rhodobacterales > Roseobacteraceae > Ruegeria > Ruegeria sp. D1(2025). The sequence continues at coordinate 162,735 of NZ_JBQFPO010000010.1, forward strand.
AGGGCAAGCGCTGCTTGGCCGTGGGTACGGACTGTTCGGTGGGCAAAATGTACACGGCGATGGCGATGGATGCCGAAATGCGCAAGCGCGGCATGAAATCCACCTTCCGCGCAACCGGTCAGACAGGGATCCTCATCACTGGTGACGGTGTACCGCTGGACGCAGTCATTGCGGATTTCATGGCGGGCTCTGTCGAATGGCTGACACCTGATAATGACGAGGATCACTGGGACCTGATCGAAGGGCAGGGATCCCTGTTCCACGTGTCCTATTCGGGCGTGACCATGGCCTTGATCCACGGCGGCCAGCCTGACGCGCTGATCCTGAGCCATGAGCCGACGCGCGAGCATATGCGCGGCTTGCCGACTTACCAGCTGCCGAGTCTGGAAGACCTGCGCGACACAGCGCTGTCACTTGCGAAAGTGGCGAACCCGGACTGTCAGGTTGTGGGCGTATCGGTGAACACTCAGCACATGTCCGAGGAAGATGCGACTGCTTATCTGGCCAGGATCGAAGCCGACATGGGCTTGCCGGCAACGGACCCGTTCCGATTTGGGTCGGGCAAGCTGGTGGACGCGCTGGCTGCGTTGTGATCTGAACGTTTCGCCGTTGGCAGGCGCTGTTCTGCCTCCGGCGGGAGTATTTGGAAAAAGATGAAGGAGCGTGTTCGTGCAGATTGAAGTTTCTCGCGATGTGTTTCGGCTGGCGCAGGTCTTCACCATCTCGCGCGGGTCGCGAACCGAGGCGAGGGTGCTGACGGTTCGGATTTCGGACGGGACGCATCAGGGGTGGGGCGAATGCGTGCCATACACCCGCTATGGCGAAACGCTGGATTCGGTTGAGGCCGAGATCGCGGGTTTGCCTGCGAATATTTCCCGGGAGGCGCTGACTGGTTTGCTGCCCGCTGGTGCCGCGCGGAATGCGGTTGATTGCGCGCTTTGGGACCTGGAGGCAAAACGCGCGGGCAAGCGTGTGTGGGAATTGGCCGGTCTGCCGGTTCCGGGACCTGAAATCACGGCATACACGCTGTCGCTGGACACGCCTGAGGCGATGCGAAAGCAGGCGGCCGAAAACGCGAACCGGCCGCTGCTGAAGATCAAGCTGGGTACTCCGGACGACATGCCGCGGCTGGAAGCCGTTCGCGCTGGCGCGCCTGACGCAAAAATCATCGTGGACGCCAACGAAGGGTGGTCCGCTGAGGTATACGCTGATCTTGCCCCGCATCTGGTGCGCCTGGGTGTGGCGCTGGTCGAACAGCCGTTGCCTGCAAGTGATGATGAGGCACTGATCGGGATGGACCGCCCGGTACCTGTGTGCGCGGATGAATCCTGTCATGACCGGGCCAGTCTGCCAGCGCTAAAGGGCAAATATGACGTGGTCAACATCAAGCTCGACAAAACCGGAGGTCTGACCGAGGCGCTGGCGTTGCGCGAACACGCACTGGCCGAAGGTTATCGCGTTATGGTTGGCTGCATGGTCGGCAGTTCGCTGGCGATGGCGCCTGCGACATTGCTGGCGCAGGGTGCGATGGTAACAGACCTTGACGGTCCGCTTCTGTTGGCTGAAGACCGCGACAACCCGCTGATTTTTGATGACGCCGGAGTGCACCCGCCCGTGGCGGCACTTTGGGGCTGAGGAGACATACATGACCCGCACCGTTTACGTGAATGGCGAGTACCTGCCGGAGACCGAGGCCAAGGTATCCATTTTTGACCGAGGCTTTCTGTTTGCAGACGCCGTTTACGAAGTCACCAGCGTTCTGGACGGCAAGCTGATTGATTTTGAAGGTCATGCTGTGCGCCTCAAACGTTCGTTGGACGAGTTGGAGATGGCCGAGCCCTGCACCAAGGAAGAACTGCTTGAGATCCACCGAAAGCTGGTGGAGCTGAATGGCATTGATGAGGGTCTGATTTACCTTCAGGTGAGCCGCGGATCGGACGGCGACCGGGACTTTGTGTTCCCCTCTGCGGATACCAAACCCAGCCTTGTTCTGTTCACTCAGAACAAGCCGGGTCTGGCCGACAGCCCGGCCGCGAAAAAGGGTGCAAAGATCATTTCGATCGAGGATATCCGCTGGGGCCGCCGCGACATCAAGACCGTGCAGTTGCTGTATCCGTCGATGGGCAAGATGATGGCCAAGAAAGCGGGCTGTGACGATGCGTGGCTGGTCGAGGACGGCTATGTGACCGAAGGCACCAGCAACAACGCCTATTTCGTCAGGAACGGCAAGATCGTCACCCGTCCGCTGTCCAACGACATTTTGCACGGCATTACCCGCAAGGCCGTGCTGCGCATGGCGGCAGAAGCGCAGATGGAAATCGAAGAGCGGCTGTTCACCATCGACGAAGCCAAAGAGGCGGATGAGGCTTTCACCACTTCGGCCAGTGCATTTGTCATGCCCGTCGTCGAGATTGACGGTGTGGCGCTTGGCGACGGAACGCCGGGTCCGATTGCCAAGCGTTTGCGCGAGATCTATCTGGACGAAAGCCGCAAGGCCGCAATCTAAAGAAAAGGCCCGCTTCATTGGCGGGCCTTTTTTTCAGGCGTCAGCCTTTCTTGGTGACATTCTCTTCGAAGGCGACCTTGAAGGCGGCTTGCTTCTCGGGGCTGGCTTCCGTCTGGAAGTTGGCTTTCCACTCATCCATGGTCATGCCGTAAAAAACTTCGCGGGCTTCTTCCTTGCCCATCTCGATGCCCTTTTCATTGGCCGCTTCCTGATACCAGCGCGACAGGCAGTTGCGGCAGAATCCGGCAAGGTTCATCATGTCGATGTTCTGCACATCGGTGCGGTCTTCCATCAGATGCTTCTGCAACCGGCGGAAGGCCGCGGCCTGAAGTTCGATTTCGGTTTGCTTGTCCATTAGATGGCTCCGAGTTATTGTCTTATGTTCTGAGCCTGACCTAACAATCCGGCGGCTCTGTTACAACAAACAGGAAGGGCCTAACGGACCCCTCCCAGCCTTTGAAATCGAATTCATGCCAGTTTCAGCGCCAGCCAGGGCATCAGGCAGAATACGATTGTCAGGATCTTGTAGTTGGCGAGATACCTGAAATATGCCCTTTTCACGTCGGCGCGTTCCATCTGGAACATCCGGCCGTGAATCCCCGCGATCCAGTCCTGAAGGACTATGATCATCAATGTGGTAAAGCCCAAAAGGGCGATGTTCAGGACCGTCATCCAGCCGAAGACGGTCGTCAGGATTTCCTGGGTCATGGTCGTCTCCTTTCCCGAAATATATGGGGTTCGCGGGGTATGCTCACAATAATGTGAGGTCGGGAAACGGCCCGAGGTGACCCAACGTCACAGGTCGCTGTCTTCCAAGGCGCTTTGCAAGATCGGGGCCAGACGTTCGGCCCATTCGCGCTGTCCGGCATGGTCTGCGACCAGGTCATTGCGCAGTTCGATCAGCGCGTTCGGGCGACCGAATCTGGTGCAGTGCTTATCGATCGCATCGCCGGGAAGAACCCCGGTATAGGGTTCGTTAACGCCAACACACAAATCGCGCTCTGCCTCGAGCCGGTTGATCAGCGGACGTGAGAAACGTTCATCCGGCGTGTGCAGGATTCCGATATGCCAGGGGCGCGGTTCGCGGCCCCGCAACTGACGGGTAAACGAATGCATCGACACGATCACCGCGTGCGGCAGGGCCGCCAACTGCGCCAGCGCCTCGTGATAGGGGCGGTAGCACATGTTCAGGCGGCGTTCCTTTTCGGCCGCGTCCGCTTGGCGGTTGCCGGGGATGATCGAACCGTCATAGAGCTTCATCAGTAGCGTCGGGTCGTCCTCGCCACGGTTCGGGTCGATCACCAGACGCGAGAAATTGGCGGCGATCACAGGAGCGTTGAGAATTTCGCCCAGATGTTTCGACACCTCGTAGGCGCCTACGTCATAGGCGATGTGACGCTCCATATCCTCGCGTGGCAGGCCAAGGTCTCCGCCGTTGATTTCGGGCGGTACGGTGTTGGTTGCATGGTCGCAGGTGATCAGCCAGCGGGACGGGCGATCCTCGCCGTGAATGAAAAACGGAGTGTACGTCATGAGCCTGTCATCAAGTTTGCCGCAGGTGTAGGGCAGTTGCTTCGGAAAGGGAATTGCGCAATAAGCACATCGAAGCACTGTTTGCGGTAACATTGAGTCATCGAGGAGAGCAAGACCGATGCGACGCCTGAGAAATGTGAAAATCGTGGCGACGCTGGGACCGGCGTCCAACGACTATGACACCATTCGCGCCCTGCACGAAGCCGGAGCGGATGTCTTCCGCCTGAACATGAGCCACGGCAGCCATGATGAAATCCGCGAACGGCACCGGATCATCCGGCAGGTGGAAAAGGACCTGGAAAGCCCGATCGCGATTCTGGCCGATCTTCAGGGCCCGAAGCTGCGGGTCGGTGTGTTCGGCAATGGCGAAGAGGAATTGCAGGAAGGGGCCGCGTTCCGGTTGGACCTGGATCCGGCGCCTGGTGATGCCGAGCGTGTCTGCCTGCCGCATCCCGAGATTTTCGCCGCACTGGAACCGGGTGCGCGCCTGTTGGTCAACGATGGCAAAATTCGTCTGATCGTTGCCGATTGCGGTCAGGATTTCGCCAATTGCACGGTCGAGGTCGGCGGTACCATCTCGAACCGCAAGGGGGTGAACGTGCCGGACGTGGTGCTTCCACTGGCGGCCCTTTCGGCCAAGGACCGTGACGATCTGGAATTTGTCTGCCAACTGGGCGTGGACTGGCTGGCGCTCAGCTTCGTGCAGCGGGCACGGGATGTTTATGAGGCGCGCACGCTGGCCGATGGCCGGGCCGCGATCCTGTCCAAGATCGAAAAGCCCGCCGCTGTCGAGGCGTTCGAGGACATTCTTGATGCGTCTGATGGGATCATGGTCGCACGCGGCGATCTGGGCGTTGAATTGCCGGTGTCGGCAGTGCCCCCGATCCAGAAACGACTGGTGCGCAGATGCCGGGCCGCAGCCAAGCCGGTGATTGTGGCCACGCAGATGCTGGAAAGCATGATCGAAAGCCCGATGCCAACGCGCGCCGAAGTTTCAGACGTGGCCACGGCGATCTATGAGGGTACCGATGCCATCATGCTCAGCGCGGAATCCGCTGCCGGTGACTACCCCGTCGAGGCGGTTCAGACCATGAACAAGGTTGCCATCGAGGTCGAGGCCGACCCGACTTACACGCAGATCATCGCGGCCTCGCGTTCGGCCAAGGGGACGACGATCGCCGACGGTATCGTTGCCGCCGCCCGCGAGATTGCTGAAAAGACGGATATCAAGGCCATCTGCTGCTTTACCCAAAGCGGCACAACAGCCTTGCTGACCGCCCGTGAGCGCCCCGGTGTTCCGATCATCGCCATGACGCCGGCCCGAGGCACCGCACGGCGCCTGTGCCTGAGCTGGGGCTGCCATTGTGTCATGACGCCCGAGCTTGAGCGGTTCAAAGGTGCGGTGGTCAACGCGGCCCGTGCTGCCCGCGCCGGTGGATTTGCGTCCGAGTCCGATCAGATCGTGGTTACCGCAGGGGTGCCGTTCAACGTGCCGGGCACCACCAATATTCTGCGCATTGCCCCTTGTGACGAACGGTTGATCTACAACACCGACCCCGGTTGAAGAGATAACGATGCCCCGGTGTGTCGCCGGGGTGCCTGAGCCGGGCTGGAAAAGCGAAGATTCTGGTCGAAACCCCCTTGCCAGTATGGCGGAACTTGCGTAAACGGCGCTTCTGATCGCGTGACCGGCCGAGATGGCATGCCGAGTCGCGTTTGAAACCGAACCCGGAAAAGGAGACGGAAATGCCTAAGATGAAGACAAAAGCGAGCGCCAAGAAGCGCTTCAAGGTGACTGCGACCGGTAAGGTCCTTGCTGGCCAGGCCGGCAAACGGCACGGCATGATCAAGCGGACCAAGAAATTCATCCGCGACGCCCGTGGCAACACCACCCTGTCCGCCCCCGACGCCAAGATCGTCAAGGGCTACATGCCCTACGACCGCTAAGAGGAGATTAAGAGATGTCCCGCGTTAAAGGTGGAACCGTAACTCACGCCCGTCACAAGAAGGTCATCAAGGCCGCCAAAGGTTACTATGGCCGCCGCAAGAGCACCTTCAAGGTTGCCCGTCAGGCCGTCGACAAGGCCAACCAGTACGCAACCCGCGACCGCAAGAACCGCAAGCGCAACTTCCGCGCGTTGTGGATCCAGCGTATCAACGCTGCTGTCCGTTCGCATGACGAGGCACTGACATATTCCCGCTTCATCAACGGCCTGAACCTGGCCGGTATCGAAGTGGACCGCAAAGTTCTGGCCGACCTGGCCGTGCACGAACCGGAAGCGTTCGGCGCGATCGTCGCCAAAGCTCAGGCTGCTCTGACTGCCTGATCCTCTGAAAAGAGACAGTGAAAGAGAGGGTCGCTCCGGATGAAGCGGCCCTCTTATTTTTATAGGTGGTGCGCGATCCTTTATTCAGTCACCCGGATAGGGGAAGTCACGGCCAAGCGCCTCACTGGCTTGTTCGTAGATTGGCCGCAATGCATCCTCTACATCCCATTTTCCACTTTCGATGAAATCCGAGAAACCAACTGACTCTACAGGAATACCTTGGTTTTTGGCGAAAGTTTCACGGTCATTCTCACCTGGTGGAATTGGCGGTTCGGAAAGAGGTGGCGACCAAGTGTGTTCTTCGGTAACAGCCATGCGCACCTGGATATCGTCTTTGGTGATGTTCCATACCATGAAGTCTTCCGCCAGACTTAGCGGCCCTTCATAAGTCGTGCGAATGCGCTCTTCGACTCCTCCAACGGTGTCGAAATCATTGAAAAAATGGTAGGCCACGGCAATCCGTGGCTTTATTTCGGACATGACTTTACCGAATGCTTCCGGAGCCGTGTGTATTTGCGTCCCGACTTGCAGCGCAGACTCGGGTGTAAACCCTAGCTTACCAACAATGTCGGGGACAGCAATGAAGCATTCATGGATGGCGATATCGGCGTCCTTGGCGTATTCTATGAACCACTTATTTGGGTAAGTGTCAGAGCTGTAGACAAACTTCAGCCCGTTCCATTCCAAGGAGAAACTGACAGCCCCGTCAATCCCGTGAATGGCCGGAAATGTTCGGACCACGACACCGTGCTCGTCGTAGATCACTTCGTTTTCGGCTTTGTAGTCAAACTCGGTAACGTCCATCTGATAACCACGAGGGTCCGTTGCCCCGACACGAGCGCTCAGGTCCCAAAGCAGCATGTCTTTCATACTGTCCGTGGCCGCTTTGGTGCCAAGCTCGGGAACCGATCCGCTTGGCCCCCAGACGCGGAGGGGTTTGTTTCGCCCCATCAACGCACCCCCGATAAAGAGCTCGTGCAATGCCCCGAAATGGTCAGTGTGCAGATGCCCTATGAATACCTTGTCGAGGTAATTGTATGGAATCTGCAACGAGGAAATCCGCTCTGAAGAACCCGAACCAATATCGAAAAAGAACTTTTCACCGTTCCCGAGTTCGACAAGGAAGCAAGCGGCTGCCTGAGCCGCCCGCGTTGTTGGCATGCCCGTTCCGCAGGCGACGACGCGCATTTCATCAGATGCTAAATCTTCCGTGTTTGGATAATAGGTGTCACGGGAGCGATCGCGAACCAGAGTTGGAGAAATTTCTGTTTCCGCTTCCTGCGCGGACGCCATACTGGGGCTAATGGCATCAAGCAGTGCAGCTTGTGGAGCACCGTCATTGCGCTCCATCCATATTCCAACGGCCACACTAAAACCCAGCAAAAACACGACGGTTGTAGTTTTCACCAAACCCTTCATCAAATGCTCCTCCTATCTACTGGCCAAAGAAAAACTGTGGGTTCCTGCTCCAGTTCCGGCAGAAATATATTCACATTCGAATATAGCACATTTCGGATGATATCGCGAAGCATCGCCAGTTGTGTTGCCAGTAGGCGAGTTGCTCAGACAGTAAACTGCTGATGCTAAGACAAAAAAACCGGCGCCACCAAGCGCCGGTTTCCAATTTTCTTCGTGGGTTGTTGGGTAGGCTCAGCAGCCGTTACCCGAACACACGCCCCAGCGCGCCGTCGACGGCGTCGGTGATCTGATCAATGTCGTCTGCCGTTGCAATCAGCGCAGGCGAGAAGCACAGCGTGTTGTTGCGGCTGGGGATCGAGCGGTTGGTGGCCCCGATGATCACACCTTGTGCCATACAGTCGGCCACGACCGCCTGAACGCGTTTCTCGTCCATCGGGTCCTTGGTGGCGCGGTCGGTTACCAGTTCGGCACCCAGGAACAGGCCCTTGCCGCGCACGTCACCGATCACCTTGTGCTTTTCCATCAGCGCCTGCAGGTTGCCCATCATGCGGTTGCCCATGTCGGTGCAGTTGCCCAGCAGGTTTTCATCCTCGATGATGCGCATGTTCTCGATCGCGGCCGCCGGACCTGCGGTGCAGCCGCCAAAGGTCGAGATGTCGCGGAAGTAGTTCAGCGGATCGGATGCGTCGTCCTTGAACAGGTCAAAGACTTCCTCGGTGGTGACCATCACGGCAATCGCCGCATAGCCCGAGGCAACGCCCTTGGCCATGGTCACGAAGTCCGGCTTGATTCCGTATTGCTGATAGCCGAACCATGTGCCGGTCCGGCCGACGCCGCAGACGACTTCGTCGATATGCAGCAGCACGTCGTACTTCTTGCAGATCTCCTGCACCCGCTGCCAGTAGCCTTCCGGCGCTTCGATCACGCCACCACCGGCGGTCACGGGCTCAAGGCACAGCGCGCCAACGGTGTCGGGACCTTCGCGCAGGATCACCTCTTCGATCTGGTTCGCGGCCCATTCACCGAAGTTCTCCTCGGGCGCGCCGTCCAGCTCGTGCTTGCGGTATTCCATGCAGTGTGGAACGCGCACGAAATCAGGTGCGAACGGACCATACTGCGCGGTGCGCTCGTCCTGGCCACCTGCCGACATGGTCGCCAGCGTCGAGCCGTGATAGTCGCGGTCGCGATACAGGATCTTGGTCTTCTTGCCGCCATAGCGCTTATGCGCGATCTGCCGGACCATCTTGAACGCTTTCTCGTTCGCTTCCGAGCCCGAGTTGGTGTAGTAGACGCGGCTCATCCCCGGCATCTTTTCGATCAAGTTTTCAGCAAAGATCGAACCGGGAATCGAACCTGCGGTATTGGCGAAATAGCACAGCTTCATCAGCTGGTCGTACACCGCCTTGCAGATCGATTCGCGGCCATAGCCTACGTTGACCGTCCAGACCCCGCCGGACACGGCATCCAGATGCTCTTTGCCTTTCTGATCCCAGACGCGCATGCCCTTGCCTTCGACAATGATGCGCGGGTCACTGGTTTCAAAAGGTTTATGCTGCAGCAGATGGTGCCAGATATGGGCGCGGTCGGCTTCGACTACGCGCGAAAGATCGTTTTCGTTGAACGTGCCGTCCATGACATGTCCTTTCCAAAATGCAGTGCCCGGCGGCGAAATCAGCCCTGTCCCGGGAAGTGTTTCCGATGGCCCAGATCACCTTGAAAGGTGCTTTGTAGATAGGGCCAGATCGCATCATCCCGTATCTCCAGAGCATACGCCAGCGTATTTTTACGGATTTGCACAGCCCTGTCTTTGTGGTGAAGTCTACCGGCACGAATTGGGAGGACCAGCGGATGTCAGGCACCAACATCTATACCCGCCATCTGGATAAAAGCGGCGCGAACTACACACCGTTGTCTCCGCTCAGCTTTATCGAAAGGACGGCGCAGGTTTATCCGGATTATCCGTCCGTGGTTTACGGTGATCGCAGGTATACTTGGGCGGAAACGTACACGCGTTGCCGCCAGCTTGCCGGCGCGCTCGCGGCGCACGGAATCGGGCAGGGGGATACGGTGTCGATCATTGCGGCCAATCTGCCTGAAATGTACGAGGCGCATTTTGGCGTGCCAATGGCAGGGGCAGTGCTGAACGCGATCAACACCCGGCTGGATGCTCCGATCGTTGCGTTCATCCTGAACCATGCCGAAGCCAAGGTTCTGCTGGTGGATCCCGAGTTTTCAGGCGTGGTCAACGAGGCGTTGAAACAGGTCGATCACGAGGTTCTGGTCATCGACATAGAAGACCCAAGTTTTGCCGGCGGCGAAAAGATCGGATCAGTGACCTATGATGATTTTCTGGCCACGGGTGATCCGCACTACAACTGGTCGTTGCCTGCAGATGAATGGGACGCCATCACGCTGAACTATACCTCCGGTACGACCGGAAACCCGAAGGGCGTCGTCTACCATCACAGGGGTGCCGCCCTGAACGCGCAATCGGATATTCTGGACTGGGACATGCCGAAACACTCGGTGTATCTGTGGACCCTGCCGATGTTTCACTGCAACGGGTGGTGTTTCCCATGGGCTATGGCGGCCAATGCCGGGGTTTCGGTCTGCCTGCGTGCAGTGCGGGATGAGCCGATCTATACTGCGTTCCGAGAGGAGAAAGTAACCCATTTCTGCGGTGCCCCCATTGTTCTGAACATGCTGGCCAATGCCCCGGACCACCTCAAGGTTTTTGATCATCCCATCAAGGTGATGACCGCCGGTGCGCCGCCGCCCGCCGCCGTCATCGAAAAGATGGAGGCCATGGGCGTTGAAGTGACCCATGTTTACGGGCTGACCGAGACATATGGCCCTTCGGTTGTCTGTGCGTGGAAAGAGAAATGGAATGAGAGGGGCGCGGATGAACGCGCTGCGCTGAAGGTGCGGCAGGGTGTGAAATACACGGCGCTGTCCGGCCTGATGGTCGCGGATCCGGAAACACTGGAACCTGTTCCGGCCGATGGCGAAACCATGGGTGAGATTTTCATGCAGGGCAACGTCGTGATGAAAGGGTACCTGAAAAACCCGGATGCCACGGACAAGGCGTTCCGGGGTGGTTGGTTCGCTTCGGGCGATCTTGGGGTGATGCATCCCGACGGCTATGTCGCGCTGAAGGACCGATCCAAGGACATCATCATTTCGGGGGGCGAAAACATCTCATCCGTCGAGGTTGAGGGGATCCTTTACAAGCATCCCGCCGTGATGGAGGCGGCAGTGGTCGCGCGCCCGGATGACAAGTGGGGCGAAACACCCTGTGCATTTGTCGAACTGAAGCCGGGCAGGGAAGCAACTGAGGCTGAAATTATCACTTTCTGCCGGGACAACATGGCCCATTTCAAAACGCCCAAAACGGTAGTTTTCGGCGCATTGCCCAAGACTTCGACCGGCAAGATACAGAAATTCAAGCTGCGTGATCAGGCGCGAGGGCTTTCTTAGGTCCTGGCGTCATCGAATATTGACAGATCGAGAGGCAGCATCTCTCCCATCCAGATCGCGCGGTCACGGTGATCGCTCAGATGGTCGCCGGTCTCGGGGTGGGTAAATACGGTCAAACCCCTGCGGTTTATCATAAGCCAGGGAATGACCCGGTCGAATGCCTCCGGCGCAAAGCCCAATTGGCAACTCCACCGGGGGTGGGGGCCGACATTGCGCGCATGCATTCGGCCCACCTGAACGGGAAACAGGCGCGCGGCTTCTTCACAGACAAGCCGGGCGGTTTCCTGTGTATCTGCGTCAAAATAGACATGGGCGTGATAGCCGGTAATTTCAGTCATATAGGGCCTCGATCATCATTCATTGGCCAAAGTGTACCGGCTGCACGGCTTCCTAGCCATCCTTGCCAAACACACAGAGACTGTGCGCTGAATCAGGTTGGGGCGTGCGCGTCAGGATGTGCCGCTGCAAACGCCGGGTGTTTGGTGCACGCGGCCTCAACTTGCAGGATTCGGGGCATTCCGCTCAGGTCGACCTGCCAGCGGCGCGCATTGTACATCTGCGGCATCAGGCACAGATCGGCCAGACCGGGCGCGTCTCCGGTGCAATACGGGGATTGATCGAACCCGCCCAGCAGGTCTTCAAACGCCAGCAGACCGGGGCGAATGAAGTGACGCATCCAGTCCCCGGGCATGTCACCGGCCCCGCCGCTCAGCGTGGTGGCATGGCGCGCGACGGAAAGATTGCAGACGGGATGCAGGTCAACGGCAATGGAATGCGCCAGAGCCTGAACTTTGGCACGTTTGCCTGCGTCAGCTGGCAGCAGCCCCAGATTTCGCGTTTGATCCAGATATTCAAGGATTGCCAGAGACTGGGTCAGCCGCAGGCCGTCAATCTCCAGAACAGGAACGAAACCCTGTGGATTCCGGGCCAGGTGGGCTTTGGATTTATGTTCGCCCGCAACCAGATCGACGACTTCCGACCGATAGGGGATGCCAGCCAGATTAAGGGCGATCCGAACCCGGTAGCTGGCCGATGACCGCCAGTAGTCATAAAGAACGACGTTACTCATCCTCGTCTCCGCTGCCAAATCACCCCTGCTCCTTTTTTGCCCATGTGCTGAATTGGTTGAGGCCGTCCCTGACGGAGACCTGTGGGGACCAGTTCAGCAGGCGGCGTGC
>NZ_JBQFPO010000011.1:0-103357 GCF_056536425.1 Ruegeria sp. D1(2025)
AAGCTCGACTTGCAACCTAGTCCCGAAAGCAGTCATTACACTAATTGCGCTGATCTGGTGTTTTCAAAGGCTTTGCCGATTGCTCTGACAACCGGCTTGAGGCAGCTGTCGTTCGCAAATTTCGGGCTGACCGACCGCTCCTAACCTGAATTGCATCAATATTCAGCAGATACCGAAGGTCTAGCGCAGTGGACGATACGGAGCCGACGGCCACTCCGTTCACGAAGCAGTCGCTTACACCGAAAGCCGCAAATTACTAAATCGAGCCCAAACCGGAAGCGCCTCTGCTCTGGCAACAGCACGTGCAGTAACATGAATGACCGAAGTATTCAGTTCAGACGCAGAGAGATAAATTGCCAAATGGCCAAAAAACCTTCCTTGTGCTGAGTATCGACGCGCTGGCCCTGCCTGCTGAAGAGACTTGTTCATCGCAGCACAAGAATCTTCCAGCTCATTATTGCTTTCATTAACCCGGTTGCCGAAGATAGCCACAACGGTTGCCGGTGAAAAGTGATGCGAAAAAAAAGAAAAATTGCAGACGTCCCGTGGCTCAACCGCAGCGTCGAAGCCATGGTAGCGGCATGGATTTGGCTGGCATATTCGACATCAAGGTGGGAGAGGATCGGATTTGAAGACCTCGAAGACTCATTGCGGAGCGGCGAGCCAGCAATCATAGTGCTCTGGCACCAACGACTGATGATGTCGCCTTACTTGTATGACCCTTCGCTTGGACCAATTTGTTCGCTTACATCCTCTTCAAGAGCTGGTCAGCTTGCTGGAAACGTCGTCAAACGATTTGGGTTGGGCACGATCAGCATGTCTTCGCACCAACGCCATGTCGCGCTGACGCGGGCGGTGTTGCGAGGCATTCGCGAGGGCGTATCTCTTGGAGTGGCAGCAGACGGCCCTAGAGGACCAGCCAGGATTGCTTCGCTTGCCCCCGTAACCTGGGCACGCGCTTCTGCGAAACGCGTTTTTTTGGTTAGTTACTCGGCGCGACGGGTCCACGTCCTGCCGACTTGGGACAAGATGTGGTTTCCCGCGTTATGGACTCGCGGCGTCTTGTTTTGCCAGGAATGGCATGAAGCTGTTTCGAGCGTTCCAGACGACATCGAAACCGAGAGGCTTCGACTTAGTTTGCAAAAAGCGCTGAATGCGGTGACAGATGAGTCCGACCGCGCTGTAGGTCGTGTGCCCGAAGGGCGATAGAAGCAGTCCGGCAGGATTCACCATTTTCAGTTGATAGCTGACTCCGACTCGATCATCTTTTAGAAAATGGCATAAAGAGATTTTTCCATATGAAAATGTATTGGCCCGAACATTTTGTGTTTGTTGGAAAATCGTCTCCAGATGGTGTGGCGGTTCCGAGAGCACGCATCGCCCGTCGCGCCGCGCTGATCGCGGAGCTTTTGAAGTCGAACGGTGTATCGCCGGGTGATCGCGTCGCCATGTGGTTGCACCGAGGCGAAGACCAGATCGCGGCAATGTTCGGATGCTGGTCCGCCGGCGCGGCTTTTTGTGTGCTGCCTTCCTTTGCGGGTCGGACTGCGACTGAACGGTCGCGGCACCGTGTGGATGATGTCTGGTCCGTTCTGCAGCCAAGACTGTTGCTCAAGGAGGCGGGCACAGACTTGCCCGAGGCCTTGGATGCTACAGTTGACACGCTGGAGTTGCCGCAAGACGACGCCCAATCGGATTTATCCTTAGATCCAAATAGTTTTCTGGCAAATCGAAGCCCGGACGACATTGCTTTCGTTCAATTCACCTCGGGCAGCACAGGCGGGGCCAAGGGGGCCGTAGTTCGCTTTGGGCAACTTAAGGCCAACCTGGACGCAATAGCGCAGAGATCAAAGCTGTCAGAGACAGATCGGATGGTGTCCTGGGCACCTCTTTATCACGATATGGGCCTCATGGCAGTTCTGCTTCCATTGAGCCGCAAAGCGAACCTAGTACTCATGGAAACTGAACATTTTGTACGTCGCCCGGCCGCGTGGCTGGAAACGATTTCAAACTATGGTGGTACTATTACAACGGCTCCGCCCACAGCGCTGAAACTATTGACGCGCCGGACAGTCAAAAATGTGGACCTGACTGCTCTTCGATATGCATGGATCGGCGGCGAGATGGTGTTTCCGGCAGTGGTTGACGCTTTCGAGGAGGCATACTCCGCTGCAGGATTAAGCAAAGGGGTGGTGCAGCCGACCTATGGGATGGCGGAAACTGTCGTAGGCATTTCCTGTGGTGCTTCTGGTGAAACGTGGTCTGTCAGTAACGGGTACATCTCCTGCGGGCCCGTGCTGCCGGACATGGAGTGCCGGATCGTAACCGAAGACGGAACCAAGATTGGCGCCGGTGATGAGGGGCATATCCAGGTCCGTGGACCATCAGTTTTGAAAGGCTACCTCGGGCTTGAAGCATTCGCATCGGACGCGTGGTTTGATACGGGCGACTTGGGTTTCATGGATGGCGGTCGATTGTATGTTACCGGTCGTACGAAGGACGTGTTGAAGCGGGGCGCGGAAGCATTCCCTGCAACTGTGGTTGAAGCGGTCGCGGAAAATGCGCTGAACCTCGGCGTCGGACGCGCCGTGGCCTTTGCGTGCATACGTTCCGGCGCAGACCGGGAAGAGATTGTTCTCCTAGTAGAGTGTCGCAACTGGGATGATGATCAAGCCCGTAGGGTGGGCGCTGCAGTGGCTGGGGAACTGGGTTTACAGGTCGATGTAATCAGAAATGCGATAGGAGGGCGTTTACCGCGCACCTCCAGTGGAAAACTCATGCGCCAGAAGGCGGCGCAACTATTTAGGGAAGGACGGGTTTGATGGACCAGAAAAACCGGAATGACTGGACAGTTGATCGGCTGATCTCAATTCTGCGCGATCTCGCCAGCGAGAAGGTCCTGCCGAACCATCTTGTAAACGGCCACATTTCGGGTTCGGATACCGTATCTACTCTGGGGATTGATTCCATTGGCGCCGTCGAACTCATCGACCATCTTGAGGCCGAATCTCAGGTCCTGTTACCTGATGATTTCCTCGACTTTGAAGACAGAATCGAAGACATTGCTGATCGCCTGAACTCGCTGAAGCCGGGGGCAGCCAATGACTGAATCAAACTCCGGGGCGTCGCAGGAAGCTATTGAGTTTCACTACGATATGCCCGCCGATTTTTTTTCGCTTTGGCTCGGCAGATCTATGACTTACACGGCAGCGCGCTTCACGCGACCGGGCATGACACTGGACGAAGCGCAGGACGAAAAAATCAACTATCACCTCAGTGCCGCGAATGTTGCGTCGGGGCACCGCATGCTGGACATCGGTTGTGGCTGGGGCACTCTGCTGAGCGCTGGGGTCAAACGACTGGGAGCCGCCTCGGCACACGGCCTTACACTGAGCCCCCTTCAGCATCGTTACATCGGGTCTTTAGGCCTGCCCAACGTAACCGCGGCTCTGCAAAGCTACGAACATCATGAACCTGAAGAGCCCTACGAGTCCATTGTCAGCGTCGGCGCTTTTGAGCACTTCGTGAAACCCAGTATGTCACGGGAAGAAAGGCTGCGAATTTACTCGGAACTGTTCCGGCGTTGTGCCGAGTGGATGACGCGAGATGGCCGGTTTTCCCTACAGACCATGACGTGGGGTGACGCTGGTCCGGCAGAGCGTGATATGAATAGGATACATGAGATTTTCCCCGAAAGTGACCTGCCAGAAATCGCGGACGTGATCGAAGCGTCCCATCCGCATCTGGAACTGGTTTCAATGGAAAACCGCCCGGAAGACTACCAATACACTCTGGCCGAATGGGCAAAGGGGCTGATAGCCAACAGTGACGCTGCGATCAGGATCGTTGGTGAAGAGCGGTTCAAGTTTTATCTGAACAGTTGCAAGGGTGGGTCCCTGCTATATCGACGCAGACGTTTCTATCTTTGCCGTTTCGTGTTCAGGCGCAGGGGCAGATAAATTATCCGGCCGCGAGCCGGGTTTCGATGCGTTTGACAGCATTGAACGTCGGCTTTCCTCAGTCTTTGAGACCGCTTTGCCAAAACAAAGCCGCCCACAACGTGAGCGGCCTTGAGAAATTGAGACAAATCAGTTGGTGAGAGAAGCATTGCATTCACGCGCCGCTTCAATCGCTTTCTTCGTACCGGCAAGGCTCACTTCGAAGGCAAAATTGCTCTCCGGCATTACGATCATGGCTTCGCGCTCCATCACATCTGCCACGAAGTCGGGGTTGTTGGCCAACAAATAGCCACCCTTATACCCATCTGCCAGATTGGGTGGCGCAGCTGTTGTATCGCCGTAGTACAACTTGTTGTCCATGAGCAGTTCAACCTTGTCATCTTCGAACTCAATGTCCGCCTTGGTGAAGACCCCTATGTAGCCGAACTCCTTGTCTGGGGTCAGACCCATTTGCACAACGTTTGTATTCTCATCGACCCGTTCAATCAGGCAGGTATTCCGGCTCTTGTCTACAAAGATGTTCCAGCCGGATTCTTCGCCGTAGTTTACAAACTCTGCATTGTCTTTCGGCAGAATGTTCTTGTCCTTGGCGTGCCCTAACGTTGCCCCGAATGCGAGAACAGCCGAAACAAAAACAATCTTAGTTGTAGTTTTCATAGATACGCTCCCAAAAAAAATATCGCAAAATGAGGATGCGAAGATAGGCGGTAAACGCCGTTCTTGCAAACAAGCCTCAAAACCGAAGGGAAAGGGCTTCGTTTTTTCCTGAATTGCGGAACGATTTCGGTAGCCAAGCGTTTGATCATCTAACGCCGACCGGACCGGAATTCACCGACCCGATCGGCCACTAGCGACGGAAAACTCGTTACCCCCTCAATCCCCAAAAAACCCGCATTGTTCGGAGGGAAACCAATTGAACAACGCGGGAAGCAGTTTGGGGTAACCATTTTACGGTGCGGATCGCGGGTTGGATCAAAGTTCCCCGCGCCACCCTAACCTGAGATGATAGGCAACGCGGGGATTTAGTCTGCCCATGTGCCTTGCCAAACTATCTCGAATGTGCGTTGAGCCGCAGGTAGCAAAAAAGGTGCCTTGCCTACTAATTTTAGACTCTGCTGACTAACCTCGTGACCAACCAATCGCACGGCACGGCCACGTTTTCTAACGCGGGCCAGTAGGGTAGAGTATGGAAGCAAGCACCAAGAGAGTGAGAAACAAATTTAGCGCGCGCAAAAATACTTGATTTGGTGCATTTTGGATTCAAGTATTGGGGTGCGTAGCAAATCTTAATTACCTCTGTTGCTGCCGCATCCACCAGACGTGTCTGGTCGCCTCCCGGTGATGTAAGTGAGTGACGTCGCTGGGAGGCCATCTATTTCTTCTCAACGCACTGGTCCAATCATAACAATCTCCGAACTCGTATCAAATTGTGAAATAAGCCAAGGAAAGTCCGAATGAAAGGGCATCGGCGTTTTTGACATCGTGTTCAAGTTAGCAAGGGGACTGGGTGCTACGAAATTACAAATGCATAGCGGTCGCTGACGTGGCTTGGGATGCGGGAAGCGATGGAACGAGCTTTTTATCGGTGGTGAAAGAGGAAACAATAGTTCACCTAGTGAGGTTTCGCTGCGGACGCCTATTCTTCGACAATTCCCACGGCGAGACCTTCCGTGAAGCTCAGAGCTACTTTGTCTCCCGGGCTAAGCTGCTCGACAAACTCGCGACCAACGTCTGTTTCAACCTCGATCATTTGTTCTGTACCACTGCTGTCCGTCACAGTGGCGATTGAGCTCGCGTTGTCGAAGGACACAAAAGTCAGAATCAAGGTGACCATTGTTCCGGCAGCCATGCCCGGTGTTGATCCCTCTGCAGCCTGGCCTTCCAATTCAACCAAACTGTCAACCTCGCCAGGGAAAGCAATGCTTGCAGCCATCCCCAGTGTGTACATCGCTTTGACTGTGTCACCCTCTTCAATTTGATCGAAGTTTTTGACTTCCGGTCCTGCAAGAATGGTCTCTTCTTCACCTGTCTCTGAGTTTTGCAGCACGATGAGCCGAGTGTCCGGATCAACTGACTTAACTGTCGCGTCGGCTTCGATGGTAACGCTGCGCTCAGCTGTTTGAGCAAAACTGAGTGCGGGCAAAATAATGAAAAATGCAGACGTTAGAATTTTCGTTAGCATGTCTTCTCCTTATGAGATTCATGGTGGAAGTCTGTACACTAGCATGCAGTTCTTCAGGATGGCGAAACGTTGCCACACCACTTCGAATTTAAAAAGATGTTTGTCAGCCAGCTACACCAAAGACCGATGTTCTCGAACTTCAGATTTCCGCCAGACAGAGCATAGGAGATCTAGAGCGATTACGCGGACAATGCTTCAATGTAAGCTTTGTCCCGCATAGTGGTAGTTCATACCAAGTACAGAGAATTACCCCTCTGAGCCCAAGGCCGACAATCGAAACGGCAGGAATTACTCGCGTGCGGTTGTAGTGTACCCCATCTCTATGTCTGTGGAGAGGTTTCAAACCAGCGACGACGAGCAAGGTTAGCCTATATTGGACAAGCCACGGTCGATGGAACTGCCGTGTTTGAAACGCAATGTAGGATTAAACTGAACCAAATTTTGAGTGCCGTTCATCATCATATCGGTGATATGCTCGAGACAATCGGAGTTGACAAGTGCCAATGGAAAGACGCCTAGCCGCCATTCTTGCCGCAGACGTAGTCGGCTACAGCCGTTTGATGGGCGCAAACGAGGTTGCCACTTTGGCAGAGATGCAAGAAATTCTCGCCAACGTTTTCGATGAAGCAATCAACCAAGCTGGCGGACGCATCGTTAAGCTTATGGGGGATGGAGTTCTTGCGGAGTTTGCAAGCGTTGTTAGCGCTTTAGAATCCGCGCTTGTCATTCAAGAGGCAATTGCCAAACGAAACGTCGGCGTTCCCAAAGATCGACAGATCCACTTTCGTATCGGCATTAACATGGGCGACGTGCTCTTTGAGGGCGGCGATATATTCGGCGAAGGTGTCAATATCGCGGCCCGCATTGAGGCGCTGGCTCAACCAGGTGGCATCGCTGTTTCGGGAGTGGTTCGCGATCAGGTGGGCAACAAGCTTGGCATCACTTTCGATGACGCAGGCGAACAACTGCTAAAAAACATCGATGGCGCCGTTCCAGTTTTTCACGTTCGATCTCAAACCGGCGATATGCAGCCTGCATTAGCAAACGCCTCCAGTCATCCCAGAATCGCGGTTCTTCCTTTTGAGAACATGAGTGGTGACCCTGAGCAGGAGTATTTTGCTGATGGTATCGCTGAAGACTTAATCACTGATCTTTCAAAGCTTTCAGGCCTCTTTGTGGTTGGTCGAAACTCAGCTTTTGCTTACAAAGGCCGACCAACTAAACTACAGGATGTCGCCCGAGACCTAGGCGTACGCAACATTCTTGAAGGCAGTGTTCGAAAATCGGGCAACCGCCTACGCATCACAGCGCAATTGATCGACGGTGTAACTGGCGGGCATCTCTGGGCAGAACGCTATGACCGGGATCTGTCTAACATCTTCGCACTTCAGGACGAAATAACCAATAAAATCATTGATCAGTTGCAGGTTAGGCTTTTTGACTCTGATATCGCCGAAAAGGCGCACACGGAAAGTGTAGACGCCTACACTCTTTACCTTAAGGGGCGACGCTACTTTCACATGCGTGCCAGAAACTATCTTGAAAAGGCGCGTACGCTTTTCCTTGAAGCAGTGCAGCAAGATCCTGACTACGCCCGCGCTTACGTGGGGTTGGCTGAATGCGAAGCAAGGCTTAACGATTGGCATGGCACAGATTTTCCGTCAGAAGACATTGTCAGCATGGCTCAACGTGCCATCAATCTCGATCCTAACTTAGCAGAAGCGCATGCCTCCCTTGGACTGGCATTGCAGATTGTCGGGAAGAATGAAGCCGCGGTTGTGGCTTATCGCAGGGCGCTGTCGCTTGATCCGCTTTGTTATGATGCGCATCATAACTTTGCTCGTTATCACCGAGGGCAACTGGATCATAAGCAAAGCGCCTATCATTTTACACGCGCTCTTGAAATCAAGCCGGACGATTATCGGTCGCCACTCCTACTTGTTGCCGACCTCGTCGAACTCGGACGTCTGGATGAACGTGACCTTTACCTTGAGATGGGCCTTAAGCGGGCTTCGGAGGCGGTAGAAAGCAATCCTGATAACCCTGATCCGCTCGAATTGTCGGCGTCCGTTTTGGCCAGCTTGGGAAGGTATGATGAGGCACGCGCGTGGTTGAGTCGAGCTCTTGCCATGGAAACCCACAGCTATTCGACCGACGGTTATAACGTGGCCTGCGTTTATGCATTAATCGGTGAAACTGAAAAAGCCTTGGAGTGTCTTGAGAAGGTATATCCGAGCCTTGGCCCCGTTCAACGGGATTGGATGCGAAATGATCCAGACTTCCAGTCTCTTCGCAATCATCCCCGGTTTCAGTTCTTGTTAAACGCCGCACCAAAAACGGACGCTTAGTGGGTGGAACATAAAGCCGCTTTGTCCGCATTTACGGGCTTATGTATCAAACGCACCAATAACATAACTCAACAAAACGCCCGCGCGAATCCATAATGCGGGTATGCAGAACACAATCCACGGACTGATAAAGAAGCGAGTTGAGATAGCAGGCCAGCACAAGACCGCTGTGAAGGTTGCGGCTACATCTCACTTTGCCGACGTTCGCTGCAACGGCAAATCATGTCGATGACTTGCAAAATTCTGACCTGCTCTTTTTGTTCATACGGCTGCAAGCTAGCTCCGTTTCAACTTTACACGTCTTTCGACCGTTGATGATACTATCGTATGGCGAGCGTATCAGTTTGATCCGGCGGGAAAGCATCCCGACAATCTTAGGGCCGTGCACGTCAAAAGCCGTTGCAGCCACGTTCTCCTGCTACAGTATTCAGAGCGTTCATATTGTGTTACTGTTTTAAAATTTCAAACGCCGCTACTTTTTCTAATGTCGACAGGATACCCAAATTGACAGTTACAACATTCGACTGGCCGCCCAAGGCGTATCAAACGGATTTATGGCCCCCAAACTGGCTGCGCGAAGAAGAGGAGTATCCAGGGTCAGGGCGACCATCGCGACTGATTGCGCACAACAACGTGCCTTACAACGCGGTTGTCAGCGATGACGAAGACTTGGAAGTTGCACTAAAAACGGTCGTGCAAGGATATGTAGAAGCAATTCGCGTTCTGCTGGATCCTGAAGACGCTGATGAAGGCTGGGAGTGGAGGCTACGTGACCGTCCGGAGGAAACGATCGATGTTGTTCCCTTGATGCCGGACAGCTGGCATGAAGCGCTTGGTCCGGCGCCCCCCGCTCCCGAGCCTGGTCTTATTCGCTGGCTCGACGTCTGGCCTGACATTGGCTCAACAGCCGATGCCGATCCGCCGACGCTTGCATCGTGGAATCTGTCGCGGCAAGCGGATGGCGGACTGCCAGCCCTCGTGATCATGACGGCCGCCGAAACCTATTCGGAGGAAGACAAGGTGGCGTCTTACTCTTTCGGAGTGCGCGTTCCGATGTCGGTGAAACGCCAGCCCGATGGCAATATCCGCGTCATTGTCCGGTCTGTCACCGTTGAGCGCCCTGAGGAAGGCTATACCAGCGCCAGCGAACTTTTGGTGAACGGCAGCGCAGACGAAAAAGCATTCATCAAAACACTTTTATCTCGTGACGACGTCAGCTCGTTTCAGTCGATTCTGGGTGACCTCACGGCGCGCAGTGCCCAAGATGCGTTTGTTGACCAAAACACAATGAACGCGGAACAACTTCACTTGCCCAAATCTCCAGATGGGACCAGCGCGACCGAGGTATTTCGATTTAGCTTGTCCTCGAAAGCCATGTCAGCCCCTCTGGACCCGCCACGATACAATGTGCGGCCAGGCTACCCCATGCCTCAAAGCTATCAAATCGTTTCCGATTTTGCGATTTCGTTTCCTTTGAGACCTGAAGACATGCCGCTATCGACCGAGGTGCACCCGCTCGTGACGCATGCTGCGACCCCGGGACAAGCGGAGGTTTTCGTGAAAACACCGCCGGGTTGGATTGCGGCAGCTGTTCAACGCTACAATTATACGCTGCGACGTCCTGCGCGCGAAGACAAGGTCCTTGAGGCGTACCGCATCGCCCGCGACATCGGGTCTGCACAGGACATGGAGCTGACCGATGACGGCTTCGAAGTCCGTCGCTGCCCGGGCTACGTGAAAGCAGATAAGGACGCCGGCGCGGGCATTAAAACTGTTGATCTCCCGGGCGGCGAGAAACCCGCGCCCCGCCGCGATGACTTTTCGGCAATCATGGCCTACTGCCACAGCTTCGATTTCTTTCACTTTATGGAAGCCGTCGGGTTGCCGCCGGAGCTTTATGCGGTGCGGGCAAAAAAGAAGGTCGAGATTTTCTACCGATACGGAATTTTCCCGGGCCCGGGAAGGGACGGTCGAACGATCAATGCGCAGGTTGCATTCGATTGTGCGGAGGCCACGCAAGGTGTTCAGCCAAAAATACAAATCCGGCTGGCCCTGGCCAATCTCAACCGCTGGTCACGGCCAGAGAACCCTGATTTCGATGCGTCGTCACATCCGGACGAGCGATTTCTGCCGCCTGAGCCTCTTGGGATTGCATCCAGTGGGCGTTGGATGCTGCATGAAATGGGGCACTATCTGATTGCCGCGCGTCTCGGCAAACTGGAGTTCGATTTCGCGCACAGCGCGGGAGATGCGCTGGCGGCGGTTTGGTGTGACCCCTTTTCGCGGCTGAGTGATCCGAAAGACGGTCTTGATCCACAGTTTCGGGGCATCACATACCCGTTTGTTTTCACGACCCGCAGACATGACCGGTCCCCGCTGCTGGGGTGGGCGTGGTACGGCACCCTCAACAGATCCGTGATCGCCGCCCCGCCGACAGGCTGTGAAACCCTAAAAGGGTATCTGACGGAACAGATCCTTTCCTCCAGTATTTTCCGCCTTTATCGCGCGCTGGGCGGCGACACGGAGCACGGAGGGGAACCGGATCGCTACGTCCGGTATCGCGCCTCCTTCATGACGCTTTTCCTTCTGGTGCGTGCGACAGCCTCCTTTACGCAATCTCCATCCAAAGCTGAAATGCTCGAACTTGCCATGGAAGACGTGAGCCTGTTGATGAGCACCGCGCTGAATGTTCCGGCACCGGCGCCGGGGACACTCCACACCACACCTGCGCCGGCACTCGGAGATTCCTGGTCGGGCGGGGTCTCGCACAAAGTCGTACGCTGGGCATTCGAAGCGCAAGGCATGTTCGTTGAAGATGTCGAGCAAACCACAAACGGCTCAGGTCGGCCCGCGCCCGTTGATGTCTACCTGCAGGACGGCAGACCAACGCAAGACACCCTGCTTGGCGGTACCCTGCATTACGGTCCGGGCAGCTATGCACCTGTGTCTCTCGACTGGACCGGAGACCGTGCATGGATGGTCAACCCAATAAACGGCTTTAATCTGGGCAACCGGGGTCACGAGCCTTCGGGTGGAGTGCGCTTGAGGATGTGGCTCGGCATCGTGACCGGCAACATGACAGCACCACATTGGGACCTTGCGAACAACATTAATTGGATCGCTTTTGCGAAGCTACCTGCCGTTCCAGGCGTGGAACCTGGACTGTCACAATCAGTTCATATTCCCGACGACTTCGCCGTAGCGATGGAACAAGAAAGTGAAGAGACAACATTCGTCATCCTGCTTGAGAGCAGTTGCAACGACGATTTGGCCAACTCGGATCCGCAGGCCTTGCTGGCCTCTGAAATCCCGGACCAAGCAGACCCACCAACGAGACCACGCGCGCTGACCGATCTGGTGGCGGGTGACAATAACCTTGGTCTGATGCTGTTACAGCCTCCTATTGATTAAGGGGGCGGGGGTGCAGGCGTAAACCATGAGTCCGGCCATTCGCTCGTTGCATGTGAGATAATCGTATCCAGTGTCGGGCAATCAATCCGGTCTGCATCACCGACCGGTTTCATCAGGCCTTCCCAGATCGCCGCTGCCAAGTGGCGGCTGGCGTAGCTGTCAGAGGGATAATGCACCCCGATCCGCTCGCGGTTGACAGCGATGCGTTGCGCGATAGTGAAGATTGGCGAATTGATCTGCTTGCGTCCTGTCAGATCATCCCGCACAGGTTTGCGCAATACCTGACCATCTCCTTTGGTTGTGTTTTTAGGCTGCACGCCGTAGCGCGCTGCGATGCCGGGAATTTCGCACAGAAGCAATGATATGAAATGCGCAAGGAAGGAATGGCCACTGGGAAACGCCGGATGTGCGGGCGGGCCGAAAGGAACGGTCAGGCCAGGACGCAGGATCGACGGACGCACCCGTTTGTAATGCGCTTTGTAGGACATGTAGGCCACATTCCCCATCGCGAGGCCGATATCGATCAGTTGCAACGTATGGGGATGATCAAAAGAATTGATGCCAAGAAAATGAACCAGATAGTCGGGCAAGCCATCCGCCTGAATATCTGACTCCACAAGGTAGCTTTGCCGGTCATCCTCCATGTAGTGCTTCAACGTTTCCAATTCGCCTTTTATGATCGAAAAGGCTGCGTTTTTTTGTGCCTGTGAACTCCCCGCAGGTATCCATGTCAAATCATCGTCTTCCAACCAATTTTTGTGCCCGGCTCCGGTTGGCTCCGGATTGAACCCAACCAGCGGGTTCCACTTGGCCGCCTGCCCTGCAAACTCGAGAGCGGCAAGCGTGCCGGGTTCGGACCGGTCTGCCGCCCGCAACCATTCCGTCAGGTGCTCGTCGAATGGCAAGGTCCAGAAGCGCAGAGCGGGGTCCCAGTCTTGGGTCGTCCATTCCAGCAGGGGCTTACCCGGCTGATAAGGACTGATGATGTAGTCCAGCGGAAAAGAAGGGTTGCCAGCATTGTCGGGGGTAAAGTTGAGCGCCCATGGCAATAGCGCAAGTTCGATAGGGGTTGCGTAGTAGCTGCGGATGAAACCGATGCCCCCATCTGCGCCGACCGGGATTTCACCCACATTGGAATCGCTTCCCATACCCATGCCGGTTCCCATACCCATACCCATGCCGGTTCCCATACCCATGCCCATGCCGGTTCCCATACCCATGCCCATGCCGGTTCCCATACCCATGCCTCGGCCCATGCCCATACCCATGCCTCGACCCATACCCATGCCTCGACCCATGCCCATGCCTCGGCCCATGCCCATGCCCATACCTCGGCCCATGCCGTTTCCTGTATTCATGTCCGATTTCATCTGAAGTCTCCCTGGAATTTGTTACGGAAAAAAATTGCCCGTGAAAAAATCAGTCAGCGCGGCAAGCCCGCGATCAAGAGCCCACTTTTCAAAGCCCGCTTGTGTTCGCTATGAGAGAAAGGGTACCATGAAACAAAACGATCGACCGAGAATTTTTCGTCGAGACTCAATAACTCTTTACCAACTTCCCGAGCTTTATCTTCTTCCCCATTCATCGCGAGACTTGCGGCCAAAATCCTCAACGTTGCAATGAAGCGCGGATTTACGTGCCGAGCCTTTTCCAACCAAGAAATGGATTCGGCATAATTCTCAGACACAAACTCCGCAATTCCGGCACCGGTCCACCATGTAAAATTCAAAGTGTCAAAAGGACTGAGCTTAAAGGCATTTTGAAACCTGTGTATCGCGTCCTCACCGCGGCCAAGGTAGGACAGAGTAACCCCACTCCAGGCCCAGCCCAAAGCGTTGTTTTGATCCAGCGATAAAGCCAAATCGAACATGGACAATGCTTGATGGGGTTTTCCTTTGAGCAGACTTGTCAAATGACCCGCCACGACCTGGCAAAACGAGTCTTCGGGATCAAGTGCAATTGAATACTGAGCATGTTCAATGGCCAGTTTTTTGTCCCGCTCAGGATCGTCCGAGTGCCCTTCGCCAAATAGGTAATTCAGTCGCCATGCAGAATAGGCGTAGGCCTGCGCATATGTAGGATCGAGTTCCATCGCCCGTCGCAGCGCGGTTCCGGAGTTCCGGTAACCGTCCTCAGTGAACCGGTACAGTTCCGAGGCCGCTTTGAGAACGCAGTCATATGCGTCAAGGCTTTCCGTCGAGCGATTTCGAACGCGCTTGATACCATGCGCTTTCAGGCGCGGTTCAAAAGATCCAACGACTGCTGCTACGATGGTATCTTGGAAGTCGAACAGGTCATCTGCGCTTCCGTCGAACGTCTCGGACCAAATCGATCGGTTTAAGGCGACGTCGACCAATTCCGCCGTTATCCTCAGCTTATCGCGTTGCCGGCGCACACTGCCATCCATCACGTAGTTAACACCTAGCAGCGAGGCAATTTCCTGTAAGTCCATCGAACGCTTTGCAAATCGCAAAGTCGAGGCGCGCGCGATGACGTGAAAGGCATGGCTGCGCGACAGGCCATTGATGATGTCTTCGGTGATGCCAGACCCAAAATACTCTTCCATTTCATGGCCCGATGACGCGCGAAAAGGCAGAACTGCAACGGTGGGGCGGGAGGTCCACTCGATAAAGGGTTGGTGCAACCGCGTCTCTTCTTCGGACGCTGCATCAGAAGGAACCACCTGAAACAAGTGCACAATGCGTTTGATATTCTTAAGCCGGGGAGTCCCGATGTCTTTGAAGCTGACATTTGCTTTGTTGGCGGCCAATTCCCGTACGATGCCAGTAGTTATGATTTGACCGGGGGCCGCTGCATCATGAATACGCGATGCAATGTTTACGCCGTCGCCCAGTATGTTCCCATCTTGCACTAAGACATCTTCGACATTTACTGCAATCCGCAATTGCAAATGACTTTCATTGCCCGCATCCATATCAGCCGTGGGTTGCGGGGTATTCTGTGCATCCACCGCCCACTTTAGGGCCGCGACAACACTTGAAAACTCGACAAGGATTGCATCTCCGGCGGTTTCAACTAACCTTCCGCCATGTCGTTTTAGTAAGGGCAGCAAAACATTTTCTTTTAGCGTTTTCCATTTATTGCCGGCGCGAATGTCGTTTTCTGCAACAAGACGCGAAAACCCTGCAACGTCCGCGAATGCGATAACTGCAAGCCGACGCATTTCGGCCGTGCGAGGTCCGTCAGTCTGAACCATCCAATAACACCCTCGAAAAACACATAATTGGCCAATGTAGATCGGCTCATTCAGAAGCTTAACGCCATACTCCGTGTCGGTCTATCTATTGGCCTTTTCAATAGCCTACTTCGGCGGATTCGCTTTGGTTGGCATTGCATTTTAAGTACGGGAGGTTGCACTATCGCTGATGCCTGCTTTAGTACGAACACCTAGATTGGGATGGCAAACGTTGACGGCAGACACTCTGGAATTCAGCGTGTTAGGCTTCAGAAGGGCGAAAAATCCGACCTTCGCATCTGCCTGAGTGTAGAATACCTTTGAGTCAAGCCCAAAAAGCTGCAATGCAGAAATAGTTTCGAGGTAATCGCAATCTAAATGTCCGCTTCCACGTCAAACTGTGGAAGTCTACGCGCACATGTATATGGTAACTACTCTCCGCCCCTTCGGCACCAATGCCGCACGCATCTCCAATGTCGCCTTTGGGCTCGAAGCAGTCGTTCGCTGCACCAGGCATGATCGTCCGCTTTGCGGACAAACCGGCCTGATGCTGATGCAGCGATCTTCGCGGCCGCGCGTCCATCACATCACAGAACACGTCGTGGCAATGCTGCGCGATTTCCCGAAAGCGGACATTCAAGCCTGCCAAATCGGCGCAATTCAAAACCGGTCATCCGCTACGCGATTGTCGAGCGTCCGAGTTGCGGACGAAGTAGTCATCAGAAGCTGTGGCTAGTATTCACGAGACCCTGGAATGCTCCCGCATGCGAGTATCAAGTTCGATATCTCAATGATGATTGGCATCTAACTAACGCCTTTACGTGATTGAGCCAAATCAATGCATCAAAGCACCAATCCGGTAGCATGAGATGGCTTGGGAGGGTGATACATGATTGCGATCGAAGATATTGAAGACATGTCTGCGCTGACGCGGGTCGAGATTGAAGCGCTAGCTGAACATGAGCATATCACAAAATACGATGCTGCTCTTATGGGCGAATACTTGATGCATACGCATCACGGGCCCCAGAAGGTGCATGAGATGATTTGCGACGATATTCGCGCCGCGTTGCACAGAGATGACTTGCAGCATGCAACAGAGCTCTTTGCGGTTCTGCGCGGTTTTCTGGCCGAAAATCCCGAAGCCGCCCGAGGCGTCCGCAGATAGGCCAGACAATGGTCAAATGCGCGTGTGCCGGCACTGTTAGCTGCCGTTCTCGGCACTCTGTTTTAGCGACCGCTAAGCGGACTATTCGGCCATTGATTTGTCGAGCCAATTTGCTGCTACGAGACGTGCAAGACAAAGCGTGCTAAAGTTGTAAGAGTATGTGTTTTTCTGCAAATGCCAGTTTTGCTGTAGGCGGCGTCTTGATCGCAAGTAGCGCGATCACAATGCCGCTTGCTTGGCGGGTCGGTGTACGTTTCTTACCGCTAGCGACTTATCCACTTTTCTTTGGAATGCAGCAGGTTGCGGAAGGTTTTGTGTGGCTAGGAATTGAAAAGCACCAAGGTTATGAAAGTGTCTCAGCGGCGATGGTTTTTCTGTTCTTTGCGTACTGGTTTTGGCCAACTTGGGTGCCATTTTCAGCTGCTGCTTGCGAGCCGTACCGTTTTCGGCAACGCCTCTTCATCGCCTTTACAGTTTTGGGCATTGCTGGAGGGTCGCTCTTGTACCTGCCTATCATCTTGAATCCAAGCATTCTGCAGATTGACCTCATTCACAATTCGATCCGTTATTTGAATCCGGAGATGTTCACTAATGAAACGAGCAAAATGGTGGCGCGGGTGATTTATGCCGTGATCATCTGTGTCCCGCTGCTGTTGTCTTCTCACCCTAAAATCAGAGTTTTTGGACTTCTTATCCTGATCTCAGTCTTGGCCGGCTTTTTCTTCGCGTCCCACGCTTTCACATCGATTTGGTGTTTTTTCGCGGCCGGTCTTTCCGCTTACATGATTGTTGTACTGCGGTCACTGGAAAAGAAAACTGGAACCGCTCCAGCCCTCTAATTCTCTTCTTACCGCATCGGCTGCAGGCTCCGATTGATGTCTTATGGAGCGACTGTTCTGGGCTCTGAGCAGTCGGTCAGCCATGATAGTCCCAGCGACAGCTTCGGAATTCCGAATGGCGGCCTAGGGGGCTAAGCTAATGCAACGGCAAAATCGTCTCAAATCTCATAATGACCGCTTTTGGGTCTGGGTTGGATAGCGAACCGCCGCAGCGCCGCAAGTCCGCTTTGAGCCCAAAGCGGAAGTTCACTCGCCTAAGGTGAAACGAGTGGTTTTGGACGATTTTGCATTAGCCTGATCCCAAGTAGCAGAGACAAACATCCAAACGCCAATCCCATTGCGAGGGCATTGGCAACGAAGACACCGCCAAACAGGGATATCGCTGTTTTTCCCGCCTGCTCGATAGACGTATCTACTACGATCGATACCCAGTCTTGCAGGTATAATGCGAAAAGGACCGAGAGCCCTACGGGCGAAATGATAAGCGCTGTACCGAGAGAGGCCAATCCTCGCCCAAGGACGGCTCGCAGTGTTGACCCTTTTAGTACTATTGCAGCTATGGAAGTAAAAACGACAAGTACAGAGAACAAGACTAGCAACATGTCCATAATTGCGGGTAGGTCTTTCGAGACCGCCCCAGTGACGGCCGAGGTGAAGGGCAATAGAACGAAGGTAACAAGCCCTGCAGCAAGGAGCCCTGTGAATAGCTTTGGCAACATGCCAGACGAACGGCTACCACCGCGGTTTTCAGGTTGTATGGGCAGAGCCGGGTCAATCTGATTCCACTGCACAGACATTGGTTTTGCACGAGAAAGCATAATAGCCCCCTTGGATTGTTAAATTTCAGACGACCCAGCCAGCCGCTTGTTCATGGGAATCTGGCAGGCCGGAACGGAGTTTCTTTCGGCGCTTGGAGTAGTATTTGCGTGATCTGGACATGCCGATGCGCGAACATTGGTGTCCTTGCCATTTCAAGTGATGAACAACCTGATTACGTAAGCGACAGTCGCTAGGCAAAAGACGCTGCCCAACCAGATCGCGCTGAACCAGAAAACTTGCTTTTGCAGTTTCAATGGAAGCTCTCCTCTGGATCGATCTTCCCGCGGAAAACCCAATACGTGTAGGCGGTGTAGGCCAGGATCACAGGCAGCAGAACGACGGCTCCGACCAGAGCAAAGGCCAAACTGATGTCCGGCGCGGCGGCTTCAGCAATCGTGAGGCTTGGGGGTAGCATATAGGGGTGGAAGCTGATCCCAATGCCGATGAAGCAGACGACGAACAAGGCAACGGCGCAGAAGAAGGGCTGATAGTCGCGCTGTTCTTTCAGGCCGCGATGAAGCATCCAAGCAATGAGAGCAACAACAGCCGGCACACACACAGAGAAAACGACACCGGGCCACGAAAACCATCTGATCAGATAGATCGAGTATTGGAATGGGGTCAAAAGACTAACAAGGCCGATCAACGCGAGCGTCATAAGCATCAGCGGGCGGGCATAAGAACGCATCCGGCGCTGTATCTCACCCGTTGTTTTCATATTGAGCCAGGTCGCGCCCAGCAAGGCATACCCGATCACCAGGGCCACTCCGGTCAGCACTGAGAATGGTGTCAGCCAATCCCACCATCCACCTGCGTACTGCCGGTCCTCGACCGGGATGCCCTGAACCAGCGCGCCAAGCGCGATGCCTTGGCAGAAGGCAGCCACGGTTGAACCACCGTGAAACGCAACATCCCACAGCCAGCGTCCGTGTACCGTTCGCCACCGGTATTCGAAGGCCACGCCCCTGAAGACGAGCGAAAGCAGCATGATGATGCTCGGCATGTAGATTGCGGGCATCACCACGGAATAGGCCAGCGGGAACACGGCGAACAAACCTCCGCCGCCGAAGACCAGCCAGGTTTCGTTTCCGTCCCATACCGGCGTCACCGAGTTCATCATGACATCCCGATCTTTGTCGGTTTTCGCGAAGGGGAACAGGATTCCAACTCCAAGATCGAAACCGTCCAGGATCACATAGGTCAGAACGGCAAAGGCAATGATGCCTGCCCAGATTGTCGAGAGTTCAAGCATTACACCGCCTCCGTCAAAGTAGAGATTTCAATGGGTTTGTGACTTTTCTGGATATCTTCGACAGGTGGTTTCCCCATTAGGCGCAGCATGTAGAACGTGCCTGCTCCGAAAACGGCGAAATACACGACGATGAAGGCTATCAGAGACGCGGCAACTGTAGGTGCATCCACTTGTGACAGTGAGTCCGACGTCCGCATCAGCCCGTATACCGTGTACGGCTGGCGCCCCACTTCGGTAGTGATCCAACCGGCCAGTACCGCCACGAACCCGCTGGGCGCCAATAGAACGGAAGTCCGGTGCAGCCAGCGATCGTCGTTGAGGCGGCCGCGAACCCGTTGAACAAGCGACCACAGGCCAACGCCCAACATGGCAAAGCCGATAGCGAGCATCACGCGGAAGCTGTAGAAGACGATCGCGACCGGTGGTTCCTCGTCGTCGGGGATAGTGTCCAGCCCTTCAAGCGGGGCATTGGGGTCATGTTTCAGAATCAGCGACGAGAGTTTCGGAATAGCGATGGCATAGTCCACGCGCTTCTCATCCTCGTTTGGAATACCAAAAAGGATCAGTGGGGCACCTTCGGGATGGCTGTCGAAGTGACCCTCCATCGCCATCACTTTCTGCGGCTGATGCTCCAGTGTGTTCAGACCATGAAGGTCGCCGGCGACGATCTGCAGAGGGGTGACCAGAACGGCCATCCACATTGCCATCGAGAACATTCGAGTGACCTCGGCCGTGCGATTGCCGCTTAGCAGGTGCCAGGCCGCAACCCCGGCTACCACAAAAGCAGTGGTGAGATAGGCGGCAAGAACCATGTGTGTCAGGCGGTAGGGAAAAGACGGATTGAAGACAATCGACGACCAGTCAACGGGAATGAACTGCCCCAGTTCGTTGATGTCGAACCCGGCCGGGGTCTGCATCCAGGAGTTGACCGAAAGGATCCACGTAGCCGAAATCAGAGTGCCGAGGGCGACCATCGCCGTGGCCATCATGTGCAAGCTGGGACCGACGCGTTCACGACCAAAGAGCATAATGCCGAGGAAGCCCGCCTCGAGGAAAAAGGCTGTCATGACCTCGTAAGCCATCAAGGGCCCGATTACAGGGCCTGCGATATCCGAGAATGCGCTCCAGTTCGTGCCGAACTGGTACGACATCACGATGCCGGACACGACACCCATCGCAAAGCCAACGGCGAAGATCTTTTTCCAGTAGTTGAAAAGGTTGAGGTAGGCGCGCTCTTTGCGCCAAAGCCAGAGACCGTTTAGGACGGCCAGGTAACTTGCGAGGCCAATGGAAAAGGCCGGGAAGATGATGTGGAACGACACAGTGAAGGCAAACTGGATACGTGCCAGGGTCTCCGCGTCGAAGTTTGTCAACAGGTTCATTGCCGTGTCCTTTGGTATTGGGTTGCAAAGTGCGGCAGTGAACAGAAGTACCTAGACTGCCGGCTCGTCGATGTCATTCAGGTGAGCCAGACTTGGGTTGGTGCCGGTTTCAGTTCGTTTGGGTTCTGGACGGTTGTTTTTGGGTTTTGGACAAAACCGGGGGCGAGATTGGCGACTGAAGTTCGGAACCGCTGCTTCCGCAAACTTGCGACATTTGAGGGTCCAAAACAAAGTTGCCACCCGGCTCGTTTCTCGAGCCGAATGGCAACCTATCAGAAACTGTGCGAGTTCTGTGCGGGATGGTCAGTCAAACTGCGTCTGGATGCTAGCAGCGCATGCTGACCAGTCAGGTCTGTTCGGCTGTGTTTCTCCTATTTCTGTTTCGTTGGCGGTCGAGCTTCAGTCTTTCCAGTCTCTGCGGTCTTCTTTGAAATCGTCACGGCGCTCTTGTGCTTCGTCCCGCGCATCTTCGAAATTGTCCTTCTGGATCGCGCCGCCAACGGCGCCAACCGCAGCACCGGCTGCCGCGCCACCTACGATGCTTTCACCGGCAATACCGGCCACGGTGGCGCCGAAAACTGCGCCTTTGATGGCTTTGTCGGTGACGTAATCAGCTTGAGCTGAGGCTGCCATGGTGATCAGAAGCGCGCCTGAGATCGGAGCGATAAAGAGTTTTTTCGAGGTCTTCATAGGGTTCATCCTTGTTCTGGGTTAGCAACTACTGCGGCTGCTGTGTGCCAGTGAACTAGGTGACCCTATGGCACGCTTTCTTTTGGAAGCGGGACAAGGTTTTGTGGATATTGGACATCTTTCGACCCCCGGCGCCAGTCCCTCTAGCGGCCAGCTTTTCGGAATCTGGCAGGCGTTTCACCTGTCCAGCGCTTAAACGCAACCGAAAAGGCGGCCTGATCTGCAAATCCAAGCATGAAGGCAACCCGGGCAACACCCTCTCCACTACGCAGCATCCGCTTGGACAAGTCGCACAACACTCCTTCCAAGAGTGCTTTGAAGCTTGTTCCCTCGGTGGTCAGGTGCCGGGTCATAGTGCGCCGCGTCAGTCCAAGCTCGGCAGCAATATCGTCGCCGTTGGGGATTGGCCCGGGAAGGCGCTCGCTGAGCATGTCCACAATGCGGTCAGACAAGCTTCGAACCGCATCGGGTTGAGCCTTTAATTGCTCTTCTCCGTGCCTTCGTAAATGTCCCAATAAGGTGGGGTCTGCCGTTGGTATCCGAAAACTCATGCCGTTTGGGGGCAAAGCCAAGGCGTATCCGGACTTGAAGCCTAAGACTTCACATCCGGCCAATTCGGCCAGCAGCCGGCAGTGCTCGGCATCGTCCGTTTCTAACTCGATAGAGATCGGGGCAAGCCCGCCAGAGGTGATTTGTTGAACGCGCTTATAC
The DNA here is from genome assembly GCF_056536425.1 of Ruegeria sp. D1(2025). Taxonomy (NCBI): domain Bacteria; kingdom Pseudomonadati; phylum Pseudomonadota; class Alphaproteobacteria; order Rhodobacterales; family Roseobacteraceae; genus Ruegeria; species Ruegeria sp. D1(2025). Next base: position 21,958 of record NZ_JBQFPO010000011.1, read on the forward strand.
AGGCCAAAAATCAGCATTTCGCGGTGGCGAGGGTATTGATGCGCCGGGATAACACTGCTCTCCAGAGTGATCTTTGGCTCATTAGGTGCGCCCACGACGTCCAGGCGCAGATCAGGGTCTTGCATTGCATAAAAGCGCTGCGTCAAAGCCAGCGCGTCTTCCACCGTTTCGGCTGCCCGCACGATGTAAGCCAGAAGGGTACCAGGACCCTGTGCCGACAGCCCCACGCGAGCTGCAAAGGTTTTGTCTTCCAGAACCCGGCACGCAGTTTCAATTGTACCCGCCTCATGAAGCAGCTCGACGGTGGCGTCTGGGCTGCTGCCGATATCAACGGGCACCCCAGCCATCTCCAAGACCTCAGGAAACGGAATGCGCGCTCCGGGTTCTTGCGAATAACGCAGCCCAACGTTTTGCAGTCTGTAAGCGCTAATGCGTGGCATTCTTACGCCCTCCCCTGACTTGCACGCAACTCCCTGCAGTTACTGGAATTGTCCAGAAGCCAATAACAAATGTCCAGAACCCTCAGGATCGCAGGCGCGATGACGGTTAGGTCCCGGTCATCGGAAAGGAAACGACCATGATCTACTTCGCAAGGTACTACCGCGTACTGAAGGCAATCCAAAATTCCGCCAAGCAAGAGTGGTCCGGGGGAAATATCCACGGTCTACACAGTGCGCCATTTGGCGAGAAAACACCGAACGGACGTCGTTGGGATCCACCCTACCCCCCGCAGGAACAGCCCTCAGAAACCACACAACAACCAACCGAGAATTGACGTTCTCAAGACACTTGAAACCTACACGCGCAGCTTGGCTGCGCAACAAAAGGACCTGAAACATGAAACCACCCGCGTTCCTGATGGCGCCCTTAGTTGGCGTCATTTCAACTCCGGCCTTTGCCGCTGGTGGCGATCCCAGATGGTGGGTCGCGCCCAATCAAACCGACACCTATGCATGGGTCGGCTTGGTCGTTCTCGCCCTTGCGATCCTGCTGGTCGTTCACCTCTATGCGCGCTTTGAACGTTACACCGAACACAAATCAATCGGCACTCCGCTGCGTACAACTATTCCGACGATGCTTACAGTAGCTTTGGCGTATGAGCTGATGCCGGCCCTCAGCCACTTCAGCAATCTACTGCCGGGCGCCCTAATCCTGACCGCAATCGCCCGCGACTTTATGTTGTGGTGGCGCCCGTCGAATGAGGAGTTGGTGAAATGATCGAACTGCTCGTCACATCCTTTCCGTTTGTACTGCGCGTGATCTATCTGAAGTGGCGCGGGCTACCGGTCACTCTGTACAACGTTCACCGAGCGCTTTTCATGTGGTTCGTTCTGGCACTGATCGTGTTCTTCGCAGTTTTCTACTACTACCCCAAATCTTACACTGGTCTTGTGCCATTCAGAACTGTTCCGGTCGTTGCCGAGAACGGTGGAACAGTAACAGATATCTACGTAAAGGGCGGTGATCGTGTAGAACCGGGCGATCCGCTGTTTGCAGTCGAGAATGCGTCGGAACAAGCAGCAGTAGATTTTGCAACCCGTAAAGTTGAGGAGATAGAAAGCGCGAAACTGGCAGCTGAATTGCAGGTCCAAACTGCTCAGGCCTTGGTGGATGCCGCAGTTACCGCCAGAGAACAGGCTGAGCTGGTGCTGATGGATCACGAGGCACTTCAAGCAAAGGGCTCTGCAGCATTTCAAGTGAGCCAGTTGGAACGCGCCCAAGCTACCTTGAGCACTCGGGAAGCAGAGGTTGAGGCTGCGGAAACGCAACTTGGTGTGGCTCAGGTGCAGGCGACTGCCGTTTTTCCGGCCCAGCTTGCATCAGCACGCGCGTCGCTGAAGCAGGCCCAGGTCGAGCTGTCCAAGACTTTGACACACAGCACTGTCGACGGCGTTGTTGAACAAGTCACCCTGAATGTCGGTTCGCGCGCAGCGCAAGCAGCGATGAGCCCTGCAATGCTGATTGTACCGGATCGGAAAGATACAGAGAAAGGACGCATCGTTGCTGGTTTCTCGCAGGTTTCTCGCACCGAACTGTACGAGGGAATGGCCGCAGAGGTGGCGTGCGAAAGCAACTTCAACATCTCGATGCGCAATACCGTTCTTCCTGCAAGGATCGTACGTATTCAGGAGCAGATTTCTTCCGGTCAGCTAGCGCCTAGCGGTCGCCTGATTGAGCCCAGTGAAAAGGCGAAACGGGGTCAGATCGTTGTGCATCTCGATCTGGTGCACCCAGAGCACCGCGAACTTTTGGTTCCAGGTAGTGGTTGCATTGTACAATCCTACACCACCAATTTTGAAGGCGAAATGGAAGGAACACTTGTCGCCCACGGGATTCAGGCCATGGGTATCATCAAGGCGGTCGGTCTACGGGTTAAAGCTTGGTTCGGTCTGACTTCGGGTATCGGCTTGATCGGTGGTGGTCACGCCTGACTTTCCAACTCCATCCATTTTCAACAAATGCGGCTCCCAACAAATGTTGGGAGCCGTTTCGGCAATTTGCAGACAGATCGCACGTAAAATAAATGCGAGTTATGTGACGGCTTTCTGCCACACGGCTAACGATTTGATTGTCCGCTCAGGTGATCTCATGCAGGAAAATGACAACCACATACAGTAGGCCGGAATGTCCGTTTCGTCCGCATAGCAGGCCCTAGCGCAACGTGCAGCGAATGACTGCTCCGAGCCATTTTGACCAATGCTGCGCGGTGTCCCAATGATAGTAATGCGCAGAAAGCAGACTTTGCAAAGTACAGCGTGTGGCCACTGCCGGCGTTACCAGCGAGAAGACACGGTGGCACCGGAACGGGTATTTGATTTGTCCTGCAACTGAGCCAGAAGGCGTCCTCACGCTTTCGAGACTTTCGAGCCATTGGAGCTGGTTGCCAACGTGTTCCGTGGGAATCGAAATTGATCAAGACCAGCTTTGTCGCAATACTAGTTTTACTATTCGGCGCTGAACCAAATCGGCGATGTGTAAGCACGGTCTTGTACTTCTGCGGGAACCGCCTCGGGCAGCGGTATATCGTAGAAAGCTGCGTCTATGGTCGTCCATCGCGGCTTTGGAATTTCGATCACTCTCACATAGTAAAAAGCGTTGTTGTTCGGGTCAAAATCTGGGTCTTGCCAATAACCGGCGAGCTCCACGGAACCGATTGAGTTGCTGTATGTCGCGCTTTCAATGTCTACCGTCGAGCCTACTGGTTCGCGTGCGCGGCCATCCTCTCCAATCTCTCGGCCATCGGAGACTGCCACGTCGAAGATCCGCTCATGGGTTTCGCCACTCTCGTCGATCCAGCCTTTGATAATTTGGACTCGGTCGAGGTTCGCGCCATCTGGGTCGCGCAGCACCCGGATCAGGAAGCTGGGAGAAACCCCATTAGGCGCGTTCCTAAGGTCTCCGCCCATCGGCACACCGTTCTTATACCCGTTGGAAACAAAATCCGAGGCGTACAGATCATCGGCATCAAAATCCCAGCCGCCAAAGACCCGGACTCGCATTCGCGGCCCGGTCGTAGCGTAGGCCTCTTTACGCTTGATTGCTCCGTGGACTTCCTCGCGGGTATTTTCGCGCGCCCAAACAGCGGTGAGGCCAGCAGCCGATTCTTGCGCCGTAATGATACGCAATGCCGGGTCTTCGGCCGGGATTACATCAAAGTTGTGACGGTTCGCTGAAGGCTCTGTGTGTTGGTACTTTCCAAAGTAGTTGTCCTCGCGCGTGGTTGGGAGCGCGGTGTGCGTGTCCGTCGTGCCGTAGAAGCCGAACTTGAATGGGTTAACGCCTGTCTTACGCTGAACTTCGAGCCCGACCTTCAACGCAGAGCGCCCATACTCGTAGCGCAACATTTCAGGGGTCTTTGCGACGGTGCCTGAGATGTTCGCAACGTCCCAGGTTTCGAAATCCGCAAACTCATCATCAGGTGACAGCAATGGGTGCGTTTCCTCATCCCCCTTAATCTGGGTTACCTCATGCATCGGCTCCCAACGAATGCGTTTGGCCGCGTATTTCGCATCCATAGGTGTTCCGTCGAATTTCGTAGGCGCGAACATTATTCCGTTGGATATATTTCCGTTATGCGGAACAGATACTGCGCTTCCGCCCGTCTCTTCTTCGTACGCAGCCAGATAGTCCCACAGCGGCTCAGGGTCTTCGCTTTCAAAATAGGTAAATGGGCGGGTTCGACCGGTCTTATCGGCGCCGTCTCCGAAGATCACCACTCGGTGGAGATTGTTACCTCTCGGAGTTGATGTCCACTCGTACCCAGCCAATGATGTGAAGACGCCGGGTTCGTAGTATTCGTCGACCGTTTCCACGATTTGTTGCCAAAGGTCACCGTCCAAATCCAATCCAGCGGTCGGGTCTCGCCCTTCGATTGATGCGATTTCGATGATATCAGCGAACGCCTCCATCCGACCTTCTTGCCCGGAATTGAACCTTTCGTAAGTCAAACGACCCCACTCGTCAGCCAAAAGCCGAGGGTCAGCTGCTCGAACGGCGGTCGCAAGTCCCAACATTTCCGCGTGTTCAGTAATTGCGAGGAAATCGAGAGGCCTAATGAGTTGAACAGGTTGCCCAGTGTTTGAAGTTATCCTCTCACCGCGGGCCACGCGAAAGGCGTCGTGGATGTTCAAAGAAGTCCCAACAAGCCCTGCGTCGAATGAGATTTCAGTGTGGAAGTGAAGATCACCAAATAGAACTTTATCAGGATAAGATCGGTCAACAAACGGAGAGTAGGTCTGTGCGGGGACCACCGTATCAGGAGGCACTTCGCCTTCAAAGCCAACTGCTTGCGTTCCAAATGAAAGCGCTAAGGCGGTTGCAGCATACAACGTAATCGTGGGTTCAAAATGAGTTCTCATGACTGCCCCCCAGACAAAAAATAATGTATATATGTACGAGAAAACATGCATAAAATCAAATATTCAAGTGAGTGGGGTCCACCGTCTCCCATCCGCGCGCGTGCACCTGTCTAAGACTCGATTTTGTAGGTCTGCTTTGGGCTGACTGTGGTCCTTTGGAGTAAAAATGCGGATGTCTGCAAAGTCCGCAACTCGGACATTGGCACCCGAAAATTCGCTGCGCAGTGAATGAACGACCGCTTTTCTTTCTGCGATGCGGCTCATGGATATGGCGACTAGTTTGCCGCGTCTGCGAGGTTCGGAGATGGAGCACTTCCGCATTGGGTTCGAAGCAGACATTCGCTGCAACTTGCTTGAACGTCTCCTTCGCGGAAAATTTTACTGAAGCGGGATATGTGTCTTCTTGCTTCAGTTCGTACAAGTGTTGCTAATAACGCTTTTCTCCTAGGTGCGCGATACCCGAAGCCAGTAGTCGTCTTGCCTCGTAGAGTTCACGCTGACCAGACATTAGGTTTGGAGGCAGAGCACCTATCTTTTTAGAATGCCGGATTGATATCTCTAACCTATCAGCCGCTTCGATTGCGGCTTTTAGTGCAGCCTTGATGGCGGTGCTATCAGAAATGGGCAGGCGAGTTCCAGCCATTCCTCCGTTGTCTGTCCATGACCCTCTCTTCATTTTTGTTCCTCGCTCAGGCGGCCCCATTTTGGTAGCAGTGACTCATCAATTGCGGCGGTCGTTCTATCCGTACGTCGCATTTCCTCGACCTCCGCACGGAGTGCGGACAGTTCTTCAAGCCCTTTGAGCTGGGCCTGACGACCCAGGACATCCTGAAGAAGCCTTGCCTGTTGCAAGCTGATTTCGCCCCGCGATGCTGCAGTTGTGGTCCGCTCTGAAGCGGCGAGGATATCTTCAATTGAGCTCAATTTGTTCCTGTCAGCCAATTGAACGAAGTCAGAGCGTGTAGGAGGCCGAACCCGATCAACGAGCCATTGGGCTACGGTTGGATTGCCGTTATCAAGCTCGTCGGAAATTACGTCAGTGGCGCGCCCGAGCATCTCTTCAAGCCGTTCGCCCGCAAGCCGTGCTGCGCGTGCTTTAATGCCATTTGCGCCCCGCGGTCGGCCGGTTGACTTTGGCGGTTTGTGCCCGGGCAGGAACTTGCCATCCGGGCCGCGTTTAGCTTGTTGCTCGTCATGGGGCATAGAACCGTCAATCTCGTCATTTATACGTCAATAATACTGACATAATAGCTTAACTGTGCGTTCTTGTCACTGTCTTGGGATTGACCCGTGGGTTACGGAGTTCGAGAGCGAGGTGTTCCGCTCCTTCAAGTGAAAAACCAAATCGGCTGTTGCATTCCCACAAAGAAATCAAGACGTGAGGATGCCTCCAAGGCCATCTGGCATCACATGCTCAACGCTCAATTCCTTAGTTACAGGACATGCAAACCACCTTGGATGCTCCCACTCAATTCTCAATTTCCATTCCTCAATGTTGAACGCACGTTGGCCAAGTTGTCTGGATGAAGGTGATAGCACCGCGCGACATCAAGGTTTTGGACTGCCAAATTGGTTTCATTAGCCCAATTGACAGCAGTTGAAGTCAGGAGAATTCAGTAATATGTGGGGTTTTATGTGGGGGCGAGATGTCCCAGCTGGCGGAAAACGCAGCGTTTTCAATGAGGGTATGGTGGCCCTAGGCTCCACCAAACCTTCTTGAAGACACTCCGGTTTTCCCCCGTCTCACCCCCCCAGACCCGCACAGAAGTAGGACGCTGATGGCGCTCAATTTGCGGCGCGTACCGGTGGCCGTGCAAATTCGGGGCGCATGGGCGATGCATTCTATTACAGCTAGTTGTTCAGTTTCCGGGCAGCCTGCTTTGCTTCATATCGCTCCCATAGCCCCATATGTCCATTTTGCCGCGCGTTTGCGAGCCAGAGCTTTTTTCGAGCATCAGGCATTTCCAAAGATCGATATTTCCCGCCCGAGTACTTTCCCCAGTCTATCGCAAGCCCAAGTTTGACCATTTCTGCCGATAAATCACGACCATCCTCCAAAAAGCATCTGGCGACAGTTCGCCCGTGGGTGTCCTGCTCGGTTACTTCCGCCCTGATTTTTTGTCCTTTGCAGAGGGACACCAGCGCCCACTTCGCTTTCTTTCCATATGGGTGGCTCATCTCTGGTGCATCTACACCAAACAAACGGATCTGGGTTTTTTTGATCACCAGAGTGTCGCCATCAACTACATACGCGGAACCAGTCAATATCGACACCTCTGGACGCGGGACCGTATGGCTTGGGTCGAAACGCGGCAGCTGCGAAGAGCTTTGCTGCGGGCCGGTGGTTATCTTGGGCTTTTCGCCCACTCGAGGCTGCCAGGGGCGCGCAATCGTGTTGTCAGGTTTGTTGCTGCGAAGCGCCAAAAAAACCGCACCTGCCAGAACAAGACCCAATACTATCAAGATTTCCACGAAACAGGTCTCCCATAGTTTGTCAGAAAATGCCTTCACTAGAACTGGATCAACTCAAGCACACGCCAGGGTTGAATTTCTAGAGCATGTCATATTCACCCAATAAGATGTGACCTCATTGCCTCTCCCAAAAGGTCACTGGGTGTGCTTTGTGACGGTTCATTTCCTTTTCTTCATAAGGCCAAATAACTTGCTGGATTTCAGTTAGTTCCTGACTTCCACGGCTTCTAGGGCGCTAAAACAAGATGGCAGGAAATCCAAAAAGAATGGCGACTTCGCATAAGCAGTCGCTTCGATGCGGTTCGATGTGCGTTCCGGCGTGAAGAATTCAGCGGATTTATTAGTAGCAAAGGGTCGCGTTATGAGTGTGGAGCCAAAGTTAAGATGACAGATAGATCGCGACCCAAAAAGACTGAGAGAAACGTGTTATTGGTGCTGGCATTGCCGCCCATGGCAAAGCCCTTCCTCTCAACGAGATCAGCCTTAATTGAAAACCAACGCCTTAACGGGCAGCAAAATTGTCTGTGCGCGCAAGACGATCGCGTTTGCGATTCCCATCCCGTCCACAATCCGTGCAAGAAAAGCCGAAAAACCCGTTATTTCACCGGCATCAATTTCCTTCGCCCGGCTTGTGTAGGCAACGCCGACGCATGAACTTCCCGGGGGGATATCTTCCAGATGTTTCGGGAAGATTGGCGCAAGAAAGGCCGTCACAGTGCCGGGTCGCGCCCGATCCTGCTGATCCAGCAGCGCGTCACCCGGTCGGAATTGTCCCGCAGCAATCGCGTCTTGCACCTCGTCCACGACCATCGGGATTATGGTCAAGGGTTTGGATGCGCAGGTGATTTCCACCAGCATGCCGGGCTTGAACACGCTGGCTGAAATCTGACCGAAAGCCGCTATGAAACGCCCTTGTCCTGAGACGTCTGGCACCAGAATACCAGCGGGACGCAGAATTGGGTTAACGATGTCACCCGGCTTCAGGAGGAATTGGGTCACAACCCCGTCCACCTCAGCGAATACGGTTGATTTCGAGATCTCGTTTTCGGCCTCCCGAAGCACGGCGCGCGCGCTTTCAAGCTGCGCAGGAAGAAGTGAGGTTTGGCGAAGCTTGGCACCATCGAGTGCCGCGAGTGCGGCTGCGCGACGGCTCTCCGCCCCGGACACTGCCGTCTGCAACCGCTCCAGCTCCTGCTCGCTCACAACAGTATCGTTTCGCTCGGCAAGCTCTAGGCGTCGATCCAGATCGCTTGTGGCCTGCGTAAGATCTGATTCTGCCGCCTCAACACCAGCAGCGGCTGCCGCGATTTCTGTTGCGGTCAGGCCCAATGCGGCCTCGATCTCTTCTATGCGGCGTTGAGCGGTATCTGCTGCTGCTTCCTGTCGGGTCGTGTCCAACCGGAAAATGGCGTCACCGGCACTAACCGCATCATTGTTGGCGACATAGACCTCTGAGACGCGGCCACCGCGATCTGACAGTATGGTAACCGTGCGAAATGCGGCGGACACGTTCCGCGTTGAGGGGTGAAAATAGAAGATCACTGTGATCAGCGTAACGGCCAGTATTGCGCAAGCGGTCAAACCCCACCGCAATTCATACCAGACGTTGAACAGGGTTATTTCATGGCCCCATCTCTTGCCCTGCTTGTAGCGACGGTACAGGTAATCCGGGACAATCGTGATCAATGCAGAGAATACCAACTCAAGCATCGTGGTTCTCCGAAAGGTCCACTTCGGTCCTGAGCGGGAATATCTCGTGCAGAGGCACAGCGGCAATCAGAATGGCGGCGATCCAGAAGGCATTGTTCAGTGTGAAAAGCGAGATCAACCCAAGCACACCAACCAGTTGCATTTGAACCTTGTGCGCGCCTGCCGCCATGCGGTCGGGGATAGCCTGCACGGTAAAATACAATGCGCCGAAGCCCAGCAGGACAACGACAAGAAGAAACCCAACAACGATCAAAAAGCCGTCTGTTTCCCCCGGAGGTGTCACCCAAAACGGGAGCCGCGCCATCGCCTCATCAGAGATAGAGCTGTTCACGTGAACCTCCTGTTTCCAAATGATCCCCGGCAAGGATAAGCGATTGAAATCAAAAAAACCAATCCTGCACGAGGCAACTCTGATCAGCCCCCGGCCCGATAGCGTGAACATAATGACGGGCCAGTGCCCGATATGACGTTGGACGGAATCCAGTTCGAGGTTCTCAAGCCTCCTGAGAAAGTGGTGCGCACGTCACTTCAAGCCATTTCAAGAAAGCACCTACCTGATCGGAAATGCGCCCCTTTCGGTAGACCGCAAAGTAGCAGGCCACCCATTTCGGCGGCACGTCGATAGCTTCCAGTCTGCCTTTATCCAGGTACTTTTTGACGGTCACTAGAGGGCTTAGATGCAATCCGTAGCCTTGCAAGGCGGCGTCCAGCTCGAACTTCGATCCCCCCGGATCAACAAGCTGAAGGTCGTCGACGCGCAGGCCGAAGTCCCGGACGACACCTTCAAAGACTTGGGAACCAATGCTCTTGTCCTTTATCCACGGCACATCGGTCAGGTTTTTCGCACCCAACCTGACAAGCTCTGGTGTGCCGCATAATACGAACGGCGACTTTAGAAGCAGTTTCTGGGCCGCGCCGCTCCAAACATGGTTTGGCGGGCCTCCGCGTATCGCAATGTCAAAAGCTTCGAGATCGACGTCCCACGAATTTCCTTCCGCAGCGAAGGACACCTGGATGCCGGGGTGTTCCGCCCAGAAGCCGCCAAGACGTGGCATGATGACCGCGTCGACAAATCGGACAGTCGTAGACACACTCACACCGCGAGCGGCCTCCTGAGCCGTCACATCATCAATGCCTTTTGCGATCTGCTCGAATGCGTCGTTGAGCGTGCTGGCCAGCGTCCGACCGGCCTCGATCAAAGCAAGTCCACGTCCCTCTCGGCGCACAAGTGGAATCCCCAGATCAGCCTCAAGCTTTCGCACCTGTTGGGCAATTGCGGCAGTGGTTACGTTCAGTGAACGCGCCGCAGCAGAATAGCCGCCTAAACGGCCGGTCGCCTCAAACGCCCTGAGGGTCGAAAGCGGCGGCAACTTATGCCAGTCAATAAGGTTCATTCAGTAGAAATACTTAATGATTGCTATTTTTTCCTGCCTCGCAAGGTACACCAAACGTAACTATTGTCGAGAAATACACCCGATACGAGTTGAACAATCAGTGGTGTAGCTATCTGAAATTGCGATTGCCCTAAAAGCCTGTCGAATTGCGTTGCAATGCGATCGTCCTGCAATGCGTTTTGCGTTGACAGGCGGGTTTGAACAACCGGCAAGGTCCAATCGCCGCAAATGCTTGGAGGCCGATATGACTATCAGGATAAACATGCTTTTTACTGGAATAGGGTTGGCCATCGCGGCACCGGCGCTGCCCGACACCAAAGCCGAGACTCCGCAAGCCGCACACGTAGCGTATCTTGCAGCGATCAACTCGAACAAACTGGATCAATTCCTTGAGACGGTCACTGATGACGTGGTCTTCATCGCTCCTGGCGCGCCTGTCATGGAAGGCAAAGCCAAGGTCGGGCCCTGGGTGCGCGGGTATTTCGACGCCGTTCACACCAGTTGGAAAAAGCAATCGCTGGAATTTGTTGTGGCGGCGGACTGGGCGTTTGAGCGTTATGAGTTTACCGCCACCGATGTTCCGCGTGACCCGGGCCCTGCCACTGTTTCCACCGGCCATGGCATCAATATCTACCATCTCGAAGATGACGGAACATGGCGCGTGGCGCGGGATATCTGGTCCAACGCGAATACCTTCAGCGCCGGCAGATCAATAGCGCCCGCGTGTTCGGGGCGTGCCGAACCTTGCTGATCAAAAGCTTTGATTGGTTGGCACGCCGCCCAAATGGCTTGGACACATACCGGATCGGCCGCTTATTACCGGGTTCCGTCCTCGGCCAACTACATTGGCCTCCGGACGGAACCAGGCAAGTACTTTTCTCGGCAACCGAAAGGCCCAACCCGCAGATCGGGCATTAGCGAATTACTGGGCCACAACTTCCTTGCAGCTGCCTTTGCCCCATCCGGATTTGCTGCCCGAAGCCGAATAGTCAAACGTGCCAGTCTTGAGATTCACGTTGTAATTCAGGGTAAAGCCGTCACCGATATACAGGTAAGTCAGGGTGTCGAGGCCGGGATACACCTCAGCCTTATTGTCGATATCACCAATGGTAATATGCCCTTTGTTCTGGCCTTCGTATTTGACCAGCTTGGCCGCCATTTCCGGATATTTTGCATCCGGCGCTTCACACTCGAACGCCCGGTCTTCCGCAACTGCAGCGACGGGTAAGAACACAAGAAAAGCTGCTAACTTTTTCATTTTTTGTTTCCTGGCATATTCTGTTCGCCGACGCCCGCTAAGGACAGTTTGAGGCATAATTTTGCAAAAATTCTGGCTACTCTGTGCACGGCAAGACGGCCATCAGATTTGATCTCGAAGCGGTCGTTTTTGCCGGGTCTTGCGCGAATACTGAAATGGAGTATCTCGAGCCGGTCGGAACGGCGGTTACTTAATCAACGAAACCCCAATCCCTCGGTTTAGCGATGCTCGGAGATGACGGTCGATTGGTCGCCGCAACGTCCACACACGGCCTGCCCCAGTCGCTCTGAAGCCGAATCTGCCCCGCCCGTCCGGGTCCCGCCGACCCCTTCCAAAGCCAGCGAAGATCAGACGGACCCCCTCAATCACGCAGGTTTTCCGGCGCAGCAAGCGCCCGGCGATGCCGCTGAGTGACCACCTCAGGTCGCTTTTTCCTTCCGGCGGCAAAGCCGCGCATCCTGAAGCTTGACAAGTCCCCCGCCTGTGCCGCATGTCCGACCCGTTGGTGTCCATCCCTGGATGGATGAAAAGGGAATGCGTCAGCGGTTTTTCCGTCAAACGCAGCCGCCCCCGCGACCGTGACCGGAGAGGGTGCCCATAGCCACTGGCCGAAAGGCCGGGAAGGCGGGACATCTGCCAGAGCAAGCCTCTGACATCCGCAAGCCGGGAGACCTGCCAGCACCCGAAGAAGAAACCGGGCGGGGTGTTCCGGTGTCGGGTCCATGTGCAGACGCGTGGCCCGCATGAAACCCCGTCCCCCGCGAAGAGGATTTGGGGGGATGAGAGACATGACCGAGACCGCACCAGTCGAGTTGCTGGTCTGTACCACGTGCCGCCGTGGACTGCCCGTCGAGGATGATGAAAAACGCCCCGGCACATTGCTGCACAAAGCGCTGCAACAGGCCGACCTGCCCGAAGGCATCACGCTGAAACCCGTCGAATGCCTGTCGAACTGCGATCAGGGCTGCTCGATCGTGCTGCGCGGTGGACCGGGTCGCTGGACCTTTGTCTATGAGAACCTGAACGAAGCCGAACACGTTGACGTCATTGTCGACGGTGCGACCAAATATCTGGCGACCGAGGACGGCTTGGTCAAATGGCGCGAGCGCCCCGAACATTTCCGCAAAAACTGCGCCTCCCGCATTCCCCCGATTGGAGCCCTGAAATGAGCACTCTTGAGAAATTACCCGTCACTGTGATCACCGGCTTTCTGGGCTCGGGGAAGACAACGCTGGTCAAGCACCTGATGCAGAACCCGCAGGGCAAACGTCTGGCGGTCGTGGTCAATGAATTCGGCGACGTGGGCGTCGATGGCGATATTCTGAAATCCTGCGCCATTCCCGATTGTCCGGCAGAGAACATCATGGAACTGGCAAACGGCTGCATCTGCTGCACCGTGGCCGATGATTTCATTCCGACCATCGAGGCGTTGATGGCGCTGGACCCGCGCCCCGATCACATTCTGATCGAAACCTCCGGCCTCGCCCTGCCCAAGCCGCTGCTGAAAGCCTTTGACTGGCCCGATATCCGCTCGAAAATCACTGTGGACGGCGTGATCGCTCTGGCCGATGCCGAGGCGGTCGCGGCAGGTCGCTTCGCTCCGAATGTCGAAGCCGTGGACGCCCAGCGTCTGGCCGATGACTCGATCGACCACGAAACGCCTCTGTCCGAGGTGTTCGAGGATCAGATATCCTGCGCCGATATCATCCTGCTGACCAAGCCCGATCTGGCCGGGCCAGCGGGTGTTGCCAAAGCCAAAGAGGTCATCGCAGCTGAGGCCCCGCGCCGGCTGCCCGTCGTAGAGGTTGCCGAAGGCGTCGTAGACGTCCGCGTCGTGCTCGGTCTGGAAGCTGCAGCCGAGGATGACATGGACGCGCGTCCGTCGCATCACGACGGTCACCACGACCACGAACATGACGATTTCGAAAGCATCATCGTCGAACTGCCGGAGCAAAGTGACCCACTCGATCTGGTTGCCAAGATCGAACGTCTGGCCAGGGAACTGAACATCCTGCGCGTCAAGGGGTATGCGGCAGTTGCCGGCAAACCGATGCGTCTGCTGGTTCAGGCTGTCGGTGCCCGGGTGCGTCATCAGTACGACCGCCCCTGGGAACCCGGCGAGGAGCGCCGCTCGCGTCTTGTGGTCATTGCCGAGCACGACGACATCAAAGAGGCCGAAATCCGGGATATCCTCGTGGGTGTGACCGAGGCCGCCGAGTAAGCCATGCACGTCGTCTTCCGCGAAAGCCACGGGCTTGAAGAAACCGAGACCCCGACCGATCTGGGCCAGAGCCCGGCGGATCTGGTGATGTTGTCCTTTTCGGACAGCGATCTCGGTGCTTTCGCGGCAGGCTGGCATCGCGGCGGTGGGCCGGAAGGGCGAATGCCGACGATGCGGTTGGCCAATCTGACGGCGCTGAAGCACCCTCTGTCCGTTGACACATATGTGGAACAGACGCTTGACGGTGCAAAAGGTATCCTGATCCGCCTGATTGGTGGGGTGCCTTACTGGTCCTACGGGCTGCAGCAGGTTCTTGCGCTGGCGCAGGCCAAAGGCATCGCGCTGGCGGTTCTGCCCGCCGACGGGCGCGAGGATACCCGGCTGGACGACTATTCCACCCTGCCCGTCTCGACCCTGCGGCGGCTGGCACATCTGTGCGACACCGGCGGCGAGGTCGCGGCGCAGGCCGCTTTGGCGCAGATGGCCTTGGCGGCGGGGCTTTACGCCGGACCGGTGTTGGGGGCCAAAACCCTTCCCGAATGCGGTGTTTGGTGCCCTGTCCGCGGCGTAACCCCGGTCGAAGCCGCATTTACGAACGATGCGAAACGCATCATCGTCACTTTCTATCGCGCCTACCTGACCTCCGCCGACACCGCCCCGGTCGCCGCCCTGATCCACAGCCTGCGTGCGCGTGGGTTCGAGGCAATGGGCATGTTCGCCCCTTCTCTCAAAGCACCCGCCGCCGCCGATTGGATGCGCCGAAACATCGTTGCACTGGAACCTTCGGCGATCATCAATGCCACGTCCTTCTCCGGCAAAGGCGCGTCGGGAACCTCTCCGCTTGACGCGGCGGGTGTGCCGGTTTTCCAGGTCGCTCTGGCAACTTCACGCCGCAAAGCGTGGGCCGAGGCCGAACGCGGTCTTTCCCCCGCCGACCTTGCCATGCACGTCGTGCTGCCCGAAGTGGATGGGCGGATCTCGGCGGGCATCGCTTCATTCAAGGAACCGGGCAAACGCGATCCGCACCTGGAGTATTCCCGCTTTGCCCACCGCGCTGAACCTGAACGGATCGAAGCGATCATTGATCGTGTAACCGGCTGGCTGAATCTGAACGACCGGCCCAAAGCGGAACAGGTGCCGGTTCTGGTCCTGTCCACCTATCCCGGCAAGGACTGGCAGATGGCCCATGCGGTGGGCCTTGATGCGCTGGCGTCAGCCGAAGCGATGCTGTCAGATTTGCAATGCGCCGGGTACGACACAGCCCCTGCCGAACCGATCGCCGACACATTGCTGGGCGCCCGGATTGCCTGGTCGGTCGAAGATTACCTGGCCGCGCTTGCACACTTGCCAGATCAACTGAATACGGACCTGCAAACAGTCTGGGGCAAGCCCGAGGATGATCCGACCTTTGTTGATGGCGCGTTTCATTTTACCGCGCTGCACCGGGGCAAGGCGCTGGTCGCGCTGCAACCCGAACGTGGCACGCCTGAACTGCGCGATGACGACTATCACGACCTTTCGCGCACACCGCGTCACAGCTATGTCGCGTTTTACCTTTGGCTGCGCAAAAGCCTGCACGCCGACGCACTGATCCATATTGGCGCCCATGGCACTCTGGAATGGCTGCCGGGAAAATCCGTTGCCCTGTCCGCCGAGTGCTGGCCTGAGGCGCTGATCCGTGATTTGCCGGTGATCTACCCCTTCATTGTCAACGACCCAGGCGAAGCCGCACAGGCCAAGCGCCGGATCGGGGCCGTCACGCTGGGTCACATCCCGCCCCCGATGAAGGAGAGCGGCACGCCGGACAGAATGGTTCGGCTTGAATCGCTGCTGGACGAATTCTCGAACGCAGACGGGCTTGACCCAAAACGACGCGACCGCTTGCAGGAAGATATCCGGCAGGAAGCGCAGGCCATCGGTCTGGAAAGCGATCTTGGTCTTGACCAGGCCACCTGTATCGCCGAGGCAATCACCCGCATCGACCGCTTTGTCTGCGACATCAAGGAAAGCCAGTTTGGCGACGGATTGCACATCTTTGGCCGCGTGCCTGAAGTGACCGGCAATTTCGACCCCGCGCCATCTGCACACGCCGAACGCGCCGCCTTGCTGGACGCGCTGGCCGGAAAGCGAATTGAGGCTGGACCGTCCGGCTCGCCCTATCGCGGGCGGTCGGATGTGCTGCCCACTGGGCGGAACCTCTTCACCACTGATCCCCGGTCGGTCCCGACCCGCGCGGCTTATTCACAAGGCGTGAAACTGGCCGAGGAACTGGTTCGGCGGCACCTGCAGGAGGAAGGCGATTATCCGAAAGGCCTGATCGTCGATCTATGGGGGTCTGCCACCATGCGCACGGCCGGCGAGGAATTCGCGATGGCGCTGCACCTGCTGGGCGTAAAACCGGTCTGGGACAAGGGATCAGAGCGGGTATCAGGCATCGAAGTGCTTCCAATCACCGACCTCAGCCGTCCACGTCTGGACGTGACCCTGCGTGTTTCGGGCCTGTTCCGGGATGTATTCCCGACGCTCTCCGCTCTATTTGGCCAAGCCGTTCGGGCGCTGTCCCAGCGGGACGAAGCGCCGGACTGGAACCCTTTCGCGGGGCAGACCCCGAACCCTCGGGTTTTTGGCCCGGCTCCGGGCAGTTATGGTCTGAACATGACACACTTGTCGGAAACCTACACCGACGAGGCCCGCACGCAGGCGGGTGAGGCCTGGCTACAGGCCAGTTCATTCGCACTGGAAGGCGAACACGTCGCACAGGATATCGACGGCATTACCCGGCAGGTCGCCAATGCGGACAGCTTCGTGCACCTTCAGGACCTGACCGAAACCGACCTGCTGCTGGCCAACGACTATGCCACGCATGAGGCCGGTTTCGCGGCGGCCAAGAAGATTACCGGCGGCGAGGTGCAACTCTATCACCTCGACAACACCAATCCGGATAAACCCCGCGCCCGCACCCTGCCGGAAGAAATCAGCCGCGTCGTCCATGCCCGGGCCGCCAATCCCGCCTGGATCGCGGGGATGCAGCGCCACGGTTTCCGCGGGGCGGCCGAGATCGCGGCGACGCTGGATCACATGGCTTCTTTTGCCCACCTGTCCGGTACGGTCGCGCCACATCTTTTTGACCTCTACCATGACGCGACGCTGGGCGATGTCGAGGTGGACGCGTTCCTGCAACAGGCCAACCCGCAAGCGCATCAGGCCATGCAGGACCGGTTCCGCGCGCTGCTGGAGGCCGGGCTTTGGAACACGCGCCGGAACTCGATCCGGGCCGATCTGGAGGGTCTGAGATGAGCGCACCGATCGTACAAGGCTGGTGCCCCGGCGCGCATCGACCGATGATGTCCGGCGACGGGCTGGTCGTTCGTGTGCGCCCTCGGCTGGCGCGGCTGGATGCCAAACAGGCATTGGGCCTGTGCGAGCTGGCAGGGCAATTCGGCAACGGCACCATCGATCTGACCAACCGGGCCAACCTGCAATTGCGCGGCGTGAGCGAAGCTGATCACCAGCCTCTGCTTCAAAAACTCTCTGCACTGGACTTGCTGGATGCAGAGCCCGGCATTGAGGTGCGGCGCAACATACTCGTCTCGCCGCTGTATCAAACCGGCGATCTGACCAGCCGTCTAACTACGGAGTTGACTGACCGGCTGGGTGAATTGCCCGACTTGCCCGCCAAGTTCGGCTTTGCCATCGACACCGGCCCGAACCGTCTGCTTGCAGCGGATTCAGCGGATATCCGGCTGGAAACCGGTCCTGACGGCCTGATCCTGCGCGCGGACGGGTCTGACACCGGGCGACGTGTCACCGAGGCCAAAGCGATCGACCAATTGATCGCGTTGGCACAATGGTTCTCCAGGAACTTCACCCCGGAAAATCGCCGCATGGCGCGGGTCGTGGCAGCACTAGGCCTGCCGCAGGAGTGGCAGGGCAGCAACCCTGCCCCAACTGGCGAACCGCTTCAGCCTGGCACTCACGATCTGGGTACATTCTATGGCGCGGCGTTCGGGCAACTGCCCGCCCAGCCACTTGCCGAACTGATCGCGGTGACTGGCGCGACTGCTTTGCGTGTCACACCTTGGCGGCTGATCCTGCTGGAAGGCGGGGCGTCGATACCTGCTGCAGACTTTGTCACCGATGACGCCGACCCACTCATGACCACAGATGCCTGCCCCGGTGCGCCATTCTGCCCTCAGGCGCAGGCAGAAACCCGCGACATTGCCCGTGCCCTGGCCCCGCGCGTGGCCGGCACACTGCACGTGTCCGGTTGCTCCAAGGGATGTGCCCGAATGGGCCCGGCCGACGTCACCTTGGTTGGCCGGAACGGCCGTTTTGATCTTGTAAATCAGGGCCGCGCGGGGGATGAGCCCAGCCAGCGCGGGCTGAGCCCCGAAACACTCATGACTATGGACCTGACCTGATGCCCTATGAATACGAAACCGATGGTGCGGCGATCTACAAGGAAAGCTTTGCCACTATCCGCTCTGAGGCAGATCTGGCCCGGTTCGACGCGGACGAGGAACAGGTCGCCGTTCGCATGATCCATGCCGCCGGAATGGTGGGCCTGGAAGAGTTCGTGCATTTCTCGCCGGGATTCGTGACCGCGGCCCGCACGGCGCTGGAAAGCGGCGCCCCAATCCTTTGTGACGCGCGCATGGTCAGCGAAGGCGTGACCCGTTTTCGCCTGCCCGCCGACAACCAGGTGATCTGCACCCTGCATGACGAACGCGTGCGCCCACTGGCCGCCGAGATGAGCAACACCCGGTCCGCCGCCGCGCTGGAATTGTGGCGCCCTCATCTGGAAGGCGCTCTGGTCGCCATCGGCAACGCGCCTACCGCCCTTTTTCATCTGCTCAACATGCTGGAAGACCCCGGCTGCCCCCGTCCCGCCGCCATCATCGGCTGCCCCGTGGGGTTCGTCGGCGCGATGGAATCCAAGGACGCCTTGTGGGAAGCGCAGCCCGTGCCGTCCTGCATTGTCAAAGGCAGGCTGGGCGGCAGCGCCATTACCGTGGCCGCGATCAACGCCATCGCAAGCCGGGCGGAATGAAGATGGGCACAATATACGGTGTGGGCCTTGGCCCCGGCGATCCCGACCTGATGAGCGTTCGGGCGGATCGCCTGCTGCGCAACGCAAAACACGTCGCCTTTTTCCGCAAGCCGGGCCGCAGCGGTCAGGCCCGCAAGATCGTAAACGGGATGATCCCGGAAGGGGCAGTTGAATTCCCGATGGAATACCCCGTCACCACGGAAATTCCCGTCACGGACCCGCGCTACAACGAATTGCTGTCTGAGTTCTACGAAGACTGCACCGCGCATCTAAAGGCGCTGTCTGAAAACGGCGAAGACGTGGTGGTTCTGTGCGAAGGTGACCCGTTCTTTTACGGCTCGTTCATGCATCTATACAGCCGGTTGCGCGACAACGCTCCGGTCGAAGTGGTGCCCGCCATCACCGGCATGTCGGGCGCGTGGACCGCAACCGGCGATCCGATCACCTGGGGCGATGACGTGCTGACAGTACTGGTCGGCACCCTGCCCGAGGACGATCTGGCCCGGCGCATGGCCCAGACGGATGCGCTGGTGGTGATGAAAATCGGCCGCAATATCGACAAGGTCAAACGCGCATTGCAGACAGCCGGGCTTTATGACCGTGCCTGGATCGTTGAATACGCGCAAATGCCGAACCAAACAGTGACGAAGCTGTCCGAGGCGTGCGGCAAGATCACGCCCTATTTCTCGATCATCGTTGTCCATGGCCAGGGTCGTCGTCCATGAGCGGCTGGGTCAAAATCGCGGGGCTAGGCCCCGGCAATGAGGATCTGGTCACTCCCGAGGTTTCGGCTGCATTGGCCGAAGCGACCGACGTTGTCGGATACATTCCCTACGTCGCCCGGGTGGCAGAGCGCACCGGCCTGACGCTGCACGCAAGCGACAACCGGGTCGAGATCGACAGGTCACAGCACGCGTTGCAGATGGCGTCAGAGGGCAAGCGCGTGGTGGTTGTGTCCTCGGGCGATCCAGGTGTCTTTGCCATGGCCGCCGCTGTGTTCGAGGCAATGGAAAACGGCCCCTCGGAATGGCATGAAATTCCGATTGACGTGCTGCCCGGGATTACGGCGATGCTGGCCGCTTCGGCCCGCGCAGGTGCGCCGCTGGGTCACGATTTCTGTGCCATCAACCTCAGCGACAATCTCAAGCCGTGGCCTTTGATCGAAAAACGTCTTCGACTGGCCGCGCAAGGGGACTTCGCGATGGCGTTTTACAACCCTCGCTCCAAGTCCCGTCCAGAAGGCTTTGTAAAGACACTGGAAATCCTGCGCGAGGAATGTGAGCCAGAGCGTTTGATCCTGTTCGCCCGAGCGGTTACGCGGCCCGACGAGGCCATTCGCATCTCGACCCTTGCCGAGGCGACACCTGACATGGCCGACATGCAGACCGTGGTGCTAGTCGGATCTTCACTGACCCGTGTGATTGACAGGGACCGCGGGCCAATTGTCTACACTCCAAGGTTTACTCAGGCCAGGGATCAGGAATGACCCAGCCAGTCCAGAACGTCTGCAACATTCGACAATTCGGTTCGCTGCGGCAGGACCGGACGGTCGATCATCAGCACCGGCAGGCCCAGCGCCCGCGCGGCGTCCAGTTTGGCCCGTGCGCCGGTTCCGCCCGCGTTCTTGGACACCACCAGTTCTGTGCCGTGCTGCGCCATCAGCGCCCGGTCATCTTCAACAGTAAACGGTCCGCGGGAAACGACGACGTCGCAATCCGGCAGCGGCAGGGTGTCAGGCTTATCCACCAGCCGCAACAGGTAATGATGCTGGGGCTGGGCGGCAAAATCCCCGAGATGCATCCGGCCTACCGCAAGAAAAACGCGCTGAGACGCCCCGGACAGGGCATCCACCGCAGCGGCGATGTCCGCCACGTGTGTCCAGCAATCTCCGTTCTGCGGGGTCCAGGCTGGCCTGGTCAGCGCGGCCAGCGGAATACCTGTTTCATCACATCCCTGAACCGCATTCCGGCTCATCTGCGCGGCAAAGGGATGGGTGGCATCAACCATATGGCTGACACCGTGATCACGAATGTAACGCGCCAGCCCTTCCGCCCCGCCAAACCCGCCCACCCGGACCGGCAATGGCTGCGGTCGCGGATTGTCCACCCGGCCTGCGTAGGAGTAGGTTGCAGCTATGCCCCGGTCGGCAACCGCCTTGGCCAACGCGTTGGCCTCGGTCGTGCCGCCAAGGATCAGGAGGTGGGACATGCATGAAGCTCCGTGGCTGACCGTTCTTGGACTGGGCGAAGATGGACTGGATGGCCTGTCGCCGGCAAGCCGTCAAGTGCTGGACCGCGCCGAAGTCGTCATGGGGCCACCGCGCCATCTGGCGCTGGTTCCCGAAAACGGGGCCGAGCGGATCGCGTGGCCCGTGCCATTTGCCGATGGTTTGCCCATTCTGACCGGGCTGCGCGGTCGCGCCACCGTGGTACTGGCCTCGGGTGATCCGTTCTGGTTCGGTGCCGGGTCGGTGATCGCGCGCAATTTCGATCCCGGTGAGTGGTTGGCCCTGCCGGGTCAGTCGACCTTTTCTCTGGCCGCCGCGCGGCTGGGCTGGCCCTTGGAAAGCACTTTGACCTTCGGGTTGCATGCCGCCCCTCTGACCCGGCTGCGCCCACATCTGTCCCCGGGATTGCGGGCAATCCTGCTGCTGCGCAATGGCGCGGCGGTGGCCGAATTGGCCAATTACCTGACCGAGACCGGCTTTGCCGACACGCAACTGCACGTGATGGAGGCGCTTGGCGGCCCGCGTGAACGGGCCCGCAGTGTCTCGCTGACCGAGGCGCTTCTGGGAACCTTCGAGCACCCGGTTTGCGTCGGACTTGACGTCGCGGGTGCGGGCCGCGCCCTGCCCAAAGCCTCGGGCAAGCCGGATGAGATATTCGAAACCGACGGGCAGATCACCAAGCGCCCCATCCGCGCGCTGACCCTGTCTGCGCTGGCCCCACAACGCGGCGAACATCTGTGGGATATCGGAGGCGGCACAGGCTCGATCAGTATCGAGTGGCTGATGTGCGACCCGAGCCTGACGGCGACCACGATCGAGCCTCGCGCCGACCGGGCCGAGCGTATCCGCCGGAATGCCGATACACTGGGGCAGGACCGGCTGAATGTGGTTCACGGTACGGCCCCCGGGGCGCTGGATGGCTTGACCCCGCCTGACGTTGTTTTCATTGGCGGCGGGCTGAGCGTTGACCTGCTGGAATGGCTGCGGAGCAATTTGCCCCAGGGTACGCGATTGGTGGCCAATGCGGTCACACTGGAAAGCGAGACATTGCTGGCCCAATGGCACGAGGAACGCGGCGGCGACCTGTTGCGCATTGACCTGTCTCATGCGGCACCGCTTGGCCCGCGTCGCGGCTGGAAGGCCGCTTATCCGGTCGTGCAATGGAGCGTGACACTATGATCGTCGCGGGCCTGGGCTTTTCGTCCTCCGCCACGGCGGACAGTTTGCAGGCGGCGTTCAAGGCGGCCGCATCCGGGCATCGTGTGGATGCGCTGGCCACTGTTGCCGACAAGCAAGGCCACCCTGCCCTGACTGATTTTGCCCAAAAGCTGGCCGTGCCCGTGCATTTCATCGCGCCCGCCGATCTGGCCGGGCAGCGGACCCTCACCTGCTCGAACCGCAGCCGGGCCACGTATGGCACCGGCAGCGTGGCCGAAGCATCCGCCCTTGCCGCCGCCGGTTCCGGGGCGCGGCTTCTCTCACCCAGACTGATTTCGGACGACCGGCTTGCGACCTGCGCCGTCGCCATCGGAGGACAAACATGACCGTTCATTTCATTGGCGCCGGACCGGGCGCCGCCGACCTGCTGACGCTGCGCGGGCGCGATATCATCGCGTCCTGCCCGGTATGCCTGTACGCCGGATCACTGGTGCCCGAAGAAATTCTGGGTCATTGCCCCGAAGGCGCGAAGATCGTGAACACCGCACCGATGGATCTGGATCAGATCATGGCGGAGATCGAGACCGCGCATCAGGCTGGTCACGACGTGGCGCGGCTGCATTCCGGCGACCTGTCGGTCTGGTCGGCAATGGGCGAACAAATCCGGCGCCTGAAACAGATGGGCATCCCGGTCAGCGTCACCCCCGGCGTTCCGTCCTTTGCCGCAGCCGCCGCGGCGCTTGGCACGGAACTGACACTGCCCGGACTGGCGCAATCTGTAGTTTTGACCCGCACGCCGGGCCGTGCATCGTCCATGCCCGAAGGCGAGACGCTGGAAAACTTTGCCCGCACCGGCGCAACACTTGCCATCCACCTATCGATTGGCAATCTGGACAAGGTGATCGCCGACCTTACACCGGCCTATGGCGCGAATTGTCCGGTCGCCGTCGTTTATCGCGCGAGCTGGCCGGATGAGAGGATCATCCGCGCGACGTTGAACACATTGAAAGAGTCGCTGGACGAGAGCATTTCGCGTACCGCGCTGATCCTTGTCGGTCCTGCATTGGCGGGTGAAGGGTTTGACGAAAGTTGCCTGTATTCAAAGACCTATGATCGTCGCTACCGCCCGCAAAGTGCGGAAAGCCCCTGGTCGAGCTGGAGCCACGGCGATGACTAACCCCCCGGGATTGCTGATTTCCGCCCCTTCTTCGGGAACCGGCAAGACAACAGTCATGCTGGGCCTTTTGCGTGCGCTGGCCGAAGATGGTTTGTCAGTTCAGCCGTTCAAAAGCGGGCCGGATTATATCGACCCGGCGTTTCATCGGGCGGCAGCCGGGCGGGCCTCGTTCAATCTGGACAGTTGGGCGATGGGCGACCCCTTGCTGAACGCGATCTCAGCCCAGGCCGAAGGCGCGGATATCGTTGTGGCCGAAGGCTCGATGGGCCTGTTCGATGGCGTCGCAAAACCCGGAGAACTCGGGCACGGGTCCAGCGCTGAGACAGCGCAGCGCATGGGCTGGCCCGTTGTACTGGTGCTGGATGTAGGCGGTCAGGCGCAATCTGCGGCGGCGACGGCACTTGGGTTCCGAATGTACAATCCGGACCTGCCCTTTGCCGGAGTAATCCTGAACCGCTGTGCCAGCCCACGGCATGAACGCCTGACCCGTCTGGGGATGGAACGCGCGGGTCTGCCGGTGCTGGGCGTCCTGCCGCGGCGCGGCGATCTGACCCTGCCTGAACGCCATCTTGGCCTGATTCAGGCGGTCGAACACCCGGATCTGGAAAATGCCATTGCCGGGTATGCAGCATTCCTGCGCGAACATGTGGACCTTGAGGCGATCAAGGCTGCAGCTTCCTCAGGCCCGAAAGGGCCATCGTCAGCCGCGCTGCCGCGCCCTCCGGCGCAACGGATCGCATTGGCACAGGATGCGGCGTTTTCGTTTACCTACCCGCATCTGCTGGAAGGGTGGCGCGCAGCAGGGGCTGAAGTTCTGCCGTTTTCGCCATTGGCGAACGAAGCTCTGGCCGCGGATGCTGATCTTGTGTGGCTGCCCGGCGGGTATCCGGAATTGCACGCCGGAACGCTGGCGGCGGCCGATACGTTCCTGTCCGGGCTGCGCAAACATGCCGATACAAAGCCCGTTCACGGGGAATGTGGGGGCTACATGGCCTTGGGCGAGGGGTTGATCGACAAGGACGGCACCCGGCACCGGATGGCCGGATTGCTGGGTCTGGTGACATCTTACGAAAAACGCAAATTCAATCTGGGCTATCGTCGGGCGGAATTGCTGTCGCCGATGCCGGGACTTGCCGCCGGTACGGCATTGCGTGGGCATGAGTTTCATTATTCGTCGATTGTCGAACAGCCAGACCCCCCTTTGGCGCGCGTGTTTGACGCAGAAGGCACCGAAGGACCGCAGACCGGATCGGTACGCGGACACGTGACAGGCACCTTCTTTCATCTGATAGCCGAGGCCTCGGCATGAGCGGTTTTGTTTCCTTCATCGGCTCTGGCCCCGGCGATCCCGAGTTGCTGACGCTCAAGGCGGTGAATCGGTTGCAAAAGGCGGACGCGGTGCTGTTTGACGATCTCAGCAGTGGCCCAATCCTGTCCCATGCGCGCGATGATGCCGATCTGGTTGGGGTAGGCAAACGGGCCGGCCGCCCGTCGCCGAAACAGGATCATGTCAGCCGATTGCTGGTGGACTATGCCCGTACTGGCCAGCATGTCGTGCGCCTGAAATCCGGTGATGGCGGCTTGTTCGGTCGTCTGGAAGAAGAGCTTGTCGCGTTGCGGGATGCTGGTATCGACTATGAAATCATTCCCGGCATTCCGTCAGCCGTTGCGGCCGCGGCGGCAGCGGGCATCCCGTTGACCCGTCGTCTGACCGCCCGCCGCGTGCAATTTGTGACCGGACACGATGTCAGCGGCCAGTTACCGGAAGATCTGAATCTGCCCGCACTCGCGGACCCTTCCGCGACAACAGTGGTTTTCATGGGCAAACGCACCTTCCCCTTGCTAGTCGAGGCACTTCGCTCCCATGGCTTGCCGCTGGATACTCCGGCATTGATGGCCGAGTCCGTCTCGACCCCCGACCAGAAGCTTCGCCGTGCCACCATCGGCGCTTTGGCGGAACAGTTGCAATCCGAAATCGGCACAGCCCCGGCCCTGATCCTGTATGGCCCGCTGGCGGAGTTTGACAATGTATGAGCTGTCCCTGATCGGCATTGGCACGGGCAACCCGGATCACGTGACTTTTCAGGGGGCAAAGGCAATCCGTGAGGCCGATCTGATCCTGATCCCGCGCAAGGGCGAGAACAAGGCCGATCTGGCAGGACTGCGTGAAGAGATCATCGCGCAGGTGACAGATACCCCGCCCCGGATCGCTTATTTCGACATTCCCGAACGCCGGGCCGAGGACGGCTATCTGCGCGGTGTTGATGAGTGGCACGACGCCATCGCCCTGCGTTGGCAGGAGGCGATGGAGGCTGATCCAGAGACCCGGAATGTGGCGCTATTGATCTGGGGTGATCCGTCGCTTTACGACAGTTCTTTGCGAATTGCCGCGCGACTGACCCCCCAGCCACAGAAAAGGGTAATCCCCGGCATCACCGCGTTGCAAGCTCTGACCGCAGCGCACGGAATTCCGGTCAACGATATTGGCGCGCCTTATGTTGTCACGACTGGCCGAAGGCTTCGCGAACAGGGCTGGCCCGAAGCCGCGACCAAGGTGGCGGTCATGCTGGATGGTGAATGCTCGTTCCAGTCTCTGGAGATGAAGGATTATGACATCTGGTGGGGCGCGTTCGTCGGCATGAAGGAGGAGCTGCTGATCCATGGCCAACTTTCCGAGGTGGCGCAGGAGATTCTGGAGACCCGCGCCCGCGCACGAGCCGAGCATGGCTGGATCATGGATATCTATCTGCTGAAAAGGCGCGCGGTCTGACGCAAAGTGGCATAGCAGGTGAGTTTGTTGATCAGGCGGGACGCTTCGATGCGAAAAGCCTCATGGCTCAATCGAACGTCTGATGAAGGGTGCACTCCTCTGACGGACCACCCCACAAGAATGTGAATGCGTCGGTGCTGAATTTCTGGCATCACAGGGTCAGTCACACCAAATGAGGCAATGTGATGAGATTGCTCTGGGTCCTGTTCTGTCTGCTGGCCTATCCCGTTTGGGCTGATGATCCCGACATCCCTGAAGGCTGGGCGGTTTATGTGACCGACAAGTCATATGAGGACCTGGTGGACGCCACCAAAACAGCGATAAAGGCAAACGGGCTGATCGTGGTGACGCAAGCCGGGCCAACAAAGGCCGCCGCTGCGCGCGGGATCACCATTCCCGGCAACCTGGTGATCGGCGCATTCAACAACGATTATGCGGTGCGTGTTTTGGAAACATCGACCAACGCGATGATCGAGGCGCCGATCAGGTTTTACGTGACCGAAAACGAAGACGGAACTGCCACCCTGTCCTATAAAACGCCCGGTTTTGTGTTTGCTCCTTATGCCTCAGAAGGTGGCGCAAAGCTGGGCGAAATTGCACGGGAACTGGACAAAAAGTTTCAGGCCGTGGCCGAAGCGGCAGTCAAATAGTCACACTGCCGTGATCTGCCTTGCGTCCGACGGCGTCCTCCGCAATCTGCTGTGCAACTTGTGTATCGGAGCATGACGGATGCAGGACCTTTCACCCCGCGCGGCGGATATTCTGGCCCAACGCCTGTACGAGGCCGGTTGTCGCCATGCTTTCGGTATGCCCGGAGGAGAAGTTCTGACGTTGGTCGACGCGCTTGAGAAGGCGGGTATCACCTTTCATCTGGCCAAACACGAAAACTCGGCTGGTTTTATGGCCGAGGCGGTACATCATCGCGACGGTGCGCCTGCGATTCTGGTGGCGACATTGGGCCCCGGTGCGATGAACGGGATCAACGTGGTGGCGAACGCACTGCAGGACCGGGTTCCCATGATCGTGCTGACCGGCTGCGTCGACGCGGACGAAGCGCTGACCTATACGCATCAGGTTATGGACCACTCCCGGGTCTACCGCTCGATCACGAAGGGCACGTTTGTAATGACCGCCGAGGGCGCGGATATCGTCGCGGACAAGGCCGTGTCACTTGCCAATCAGCCACGTCCTGGCCCCGTGCATATCGACGTGCCGATCTCGGTTGCCGATACGCCTGTCAGCAGCACGAAACGGCGCCGGCTGACCAAGCCCGCCGCCGTTGCCCCCGAAGGGAACTGCGTTGAAAAGGCCCGGCGCTGGGTCGCCGACGCCGAGCGTCCGCTGGCCATCATCGGGCTCGATGTCCTCTATGACGACTCGCGCTGTGTAGTGCGGGCCTTTCTTGAGCACTTCCGAATTCCCTTTGTTACCACCTACAAGGCCAAGGGCGTGGTGCCCGAGGATCATCCCCTGTGTCTGGGCGCTGCAGGGCTGTCCCCGCTGGCGGACAAGCATCTGGTGCCATTGGTGGAGCAGGCCGATCTGGTCCTGTGCCTGGGTTATGACCCAATCGAAATGCGCCCCGGCTGGCGCGAGATCTGGGACCCCGAGGAAAAGCGCGTGATCGACATCTCGGCGGTCGTTAACGATCACTACATGCATCAGGCCGGGCTCAATCTGGTTGCCGACACAGCGGCCACGCTTGAGGCCATCGCCAAGGGCAATCTCGCGTGCGCGACGTGGCCTGGTGGTGAGCCCGAACAAGTGAAAGCCGCACTGGCGCAAGCGTTCCCGGTGAGTGACGACTGGGGACCCGCCGCAGTGATCGCGGAATCCCGCGCCGCGCTTCCACCTGAAACCCTAGCGACGGCCGACAGCGGCGCACATCGCATCCTGCTCAGCCAGATGTGGGAATGTTCCGAGCCGCGCGGGCTGATACAATCCTCGGCCCTGTGCACCATGGGCTGCGCCGTGCCGATGGCCATAGGCCTGAAACTGGCAGAACCGGACCATCCCGTGATCAGCTTTTCCGGCGACGCCGGTTTCCTGATGGTGGCCGGTGAGCTTTCGACGGCTGCTGAAATGGGTGGCAATCCGATCTTTCTGGTCTTTGTCGATGCCAGCCTTGCGCTGATCGAGCTAAAGCAGCGCCAGCGTCAGATGGGCAACCGGGGCGTTGACTTCGACCGCCACGATTTTGCCGCCATGGGACGCGCCTTTGGCGGCAATGGCCACACTGTTCGCAATCGCGCCGAATTGCGCGCGGCACTGGATGCCGCCGTAAAAGCCGACACATTCACGGTCATCGCCGCTGAGATTGAGCGCGGAGGTTACGATGGCCGCATCTGAAGGGCCGCTGAAAGGCGTCAAGGTTCTGGATCTCAGCCGTATTCTGGCCGGGCCGACCTGTACGCAATTGCTGGGCGATTTGGGCGCCAGTGTCATCAAGATCGAAAACCCGGCAACGGGTGGCGACGACACACGGCAGTGGGGCCCGCCATATGTCGAGGATGCGGACGGAAACCGCTCGGACCTGAGTGCTTATTTCATGGCAGCCAACCGCAACAAGAAATCCGTGGCGATCGACATCACGACCGCCAAGGGTCAGGCCGAAATAAAACGGCTGGCATCTCATGCCGATATCCTGATCGAAAATTTCAAACCCGGCGGGCTGGCCAAATACGGGCTGGACTACATGTCTCTGTCACAGGAGCTTCCGGGGCTCGTGTACTGCTCGATCTCGGGCTATGGGCAAACCGGACCAAATGCGAGCAAACCCGGCTATGATCTGATGGCGCAGGGCTATGGCGGGATCATGTCGCTGACCGGCGACCCCGAAGGCGCGCCGATGAAAGTGGGTGTCGGCATTGCCGACGTGATGTGCGGCATGTACGCCACCGTCGGCATACTGGCGGCTTTACGGCACCGCGACCAGACCGGCGAAGGACAGCAGATCGATCTGGCGCTGGTCGACGCGCAGATCGCATGGCTGATCAACGAAGGTGTGAACTACCTGACATCCGGCAACGTTCCGCAACGGCGAGGCAACGGGCATCCCAATATCGTGCCCTACGACGTCTATGAAACGTCAGACGGCCACGTCATTCTGGCAGTCGGCAATGACACACAGTTTCAAAGGTTCTGCCGTTTCATCAACCGCGAAGACCTTGCCGACGATCCCCGTTTTGCAACAAACCCGGCCCGCCTTGAAAACCGCGATGCTCTGAACGCAATGCTGCGACCTGCCCTGCAAGGCATGGACACCGCAACGGTGATCGCGGGTCTGGAAAACCTGAAAGTTCCCGTTGGTCCGGTACAAACATTGGATCAGGTTTTTGCCACCGATCAGGCGGCGGCCCGCAACATGCAGATCGCCATGCAAGCGCAACCTGGGCCGGTGCAACTGATCGGAAATCCGCTCAATTTATCGCGCACGCCGGTCATCTATCGTGCGGCTCCGCCAGTATTTGGCGCCGATACCCAGGCCGTTCTGGGCGCCGAAAATCCCTTCGACGATTGAAACACAGTGCCCGTTTCGGCGGCATGTTGCTGAAACATGCCCTTGAATCGGCGGTTTTTTTCGCGTTTTACACACACAGCCTTTCACCAATTCGAGAGCAGGGTCGATACTGTTACGTCCCGTCGGCACACTCTGATAAATCGAACAGTGTCAAATATCGCAATCAGATTGGACCCAAGTATGAAACAAGACGTTTTTGGACAAATGAACACTTTGACCCAGCCGGCAAGCGTCGAAGCGTGGAATGGTGTTCTGCTTGGGTTCATGGCGCATTCAGCGGTCACGCCCCAGCACTTGGGCAAAGTGCTGGAGCTCGAGCCGGACTTTGCGCTGGGTCATGCCATCAAAGGTTTGTTCATGGCGTTGCTGGGCCGGCGGGAAATGATGCCTGTCGCAGTCGAAGCGCTGACGGCTGCAAATGCCGCAATGGCGCGGCAGCCGATCTCGGCCCGCGAACGTCTTTATGTCGATGCACTGGCGCTTTATCTGGCCGGTCAGTTGGAGCAGGCGGTTCAGAAGTTCGAAGCGGTGCTGCGCGACCATCCGCAGGATACGCTGGCCATGAAACTCAGCCACGCAACCCGATTTGTGCTGGGCGATGCCCCGGGCATGCGCCGGTCGATCGAACGCATCCTGCCGGCTTATGCGCCAGATCATCCGGGGCGCGGATACCTGCTGGGCTGCCACTCGTTCGCGCTTGAGGAAACCGGTGCATATGAAAAGGCCGAAATCGCGGGCCGTCAGGCACTGTGGATGGTCTCGGACGACGCATGGGGTCTGCATGCGGTCGCGCATGTGCATGAGATGACCGGTAACGCGCAGCTGGGTCTGGACTGGCTGGCCGGTCGCGAAAACGCCTGGTCGCACTGCAACAACTTCCGCTATCACGTGTGGTGGCACAAGGCGCTGATGCATCTTGATCTGGGCCAGATCGATCAGGTGATGGAGCTGTATGATCACCATATCCGGCAGGACAAGACCGACGATTACCGCGACATCTCGAACGGAACATCGTTGCTGATGCGGTTGGAACTTGAGGGTGTAAATGTCGGAAATCGTTGGGAAGAACTGGCAGATTTGTCCGCCGCGCGAACCGAAGATGGCTGTTTGATTTTCGCGGACCTGCATTATCTTCTGGCGCTGACCGGCGACAACCGCGCAGACGCCACGGCAAAGATGCTGAACCGCATCCAGCAAGACGCAAAACGCGCCAAGGATGACACTACCCGCCGCATGGCCGATCCCGGCGTAGCCGCGGCACTTGGTCTTGAGGCATTTGCCGAAGGACAGCATGGCACCGCCTTTGACCATCTGTGTGCCGCGCGCGGATCAATGCAACTGGCAGGTGGCAGCCATGCGCAACGTGATGTTTTTGAACGTATTACAATCGATTCCGGCCTGCGCGCCGGACGTCTGGATGAGGTTGAGCACATTCTTGACGACCGTCGTGCCAAGCGGGCCGGAGGCGAGGACAACTATGCCCTCGCTCGTCGGGCACTGATCGCAGCGGCACGCGACAGCGGTGACATGCAAAGCGTGCCCGCCGAATAACAACAAAAAGACCAGGAAGGACAGAGAACGTATGGCGACTGTTTCGCCCGCTACTGATTTTGCATCGGTTGCAGCTTCGGCTGCGACCCCTGCCAGCACGCGCGATCCGCGGCTGGATTTCTATCGCGGCATCGCGATGTTCATCATTCTGATCGCGCATATCCCGAACGATCCGTGGGCCAAATGGATTCCGGCACGCTTCGGCTTCTCGGATGCGACAGAGATTTTTGTGTTCTGTTCCGGCATGGCCTCGGCGATTGCCTTTGGCGGGGCCTTTCTGCGCAAAGGCTGGTGGCTGGGCACCGCCCGGGTCGCCTTCCGCATCTGGCAGGTCTATTGGGCACATATCGGCCTGTTTTTCTTTGTCGCCATGACCATGGCCGCACTGGACCAGACTGGCACGTTCGATAAAACCTATGTCTCGTCTCTGAACTTGCAGCATTTCTTCAACGATCCTGCGCCGCAGATGGTCGGGATTTTCACCCTTACCTATGTACCGAACTATTTCGACATCCTGCCGATGTATCTGGTGGTTCTTGCGATGATGCCCTTGTTCATGGGCCTGTCCCGGATCGGTTTCTGGGCGGTTGCGGCAACCTCGATCGCGATCTGGCTTGTCGCCCAGTTCGGAGTGCTGGCCCTGCCCGCCGAGCCGTGGTCGGATCGCCAGTGGTTCTTCAACCCATTTGGCTGGCAACTGCTGTTCTTTACCGGTTTTGCATTCATGCGCGGCTGGATTCCCGCGCCGCCTGTGTCGAAAACACTGATCTGGATCGCGGCGCTGTTCCTGATCCTTTCCGCGCCCTTTGGCTCGTGGAAGGTTTTCCTTTGGGTGAATTCCGCAGCACCGGAACTGGGCGCGCTGATCCGAAAGGCCTGGCCCCTGACCGAGGAATTGCGGAGCAAAACCGAATTCGGACTGTTCCGTTATCTCCATTTCCTGTCACTGGCCTATCTGGGCTGGGTCGCCGCCGGGGAACACGGGCATCGCCTGATCGCCTCGGGACACGGCGTGGCGGCACGGATCTGGCAATGGCTGCTGACCGTCATCACCAAGGTGGGTCAGCAATCGCTGGCAGTGTTCGTATTTTCGATGGCAGCGGCACGACTTATCGGCGTTGGGCTGGACCAGACCGGGCGGGATTCCGCCGCTGTCTTTGCCGCCAACATAATTGGCTTTGCCATGATCATCGGTGTGGCCTATCTGGCCGCATGGTTCAAATCGCAACCATGGAAATCTAAGAAATGATTCTTACACGCCGCGCATTTCTGACCTTATCGACGGCACTGGCATTTGCCCCATCCGCGTTTGCGACTGGCGGTGAGGTTCCGTTTGACCGCAATGATGTGATTAAGCTTGCCCGCGATCTGGCCAGCCGCCCCTATACGGACCGCGAGATGGTGCCGCAGGAATGGCAGGACCTGACATATCAGCAGTATCGCTCGATCCGGTTCCGGCTGGACCGGGCGCTGTGGTACGAGACCGAGACACCCTTCAACGTCGATTTCTTTACCCCGGGCCTTTACTTTCCGCGCACTGTTCAGGTCTCGACCGTTGAAAACGGCATGACGACGCCGGTCGCGTTCGATCTGGCGATGTTCGACAAATCCGAAGACGTGCCACACCTGCCCGTGGACGACACTCTGGGCTTCTCCGGTCTGCGCTTGCGCACTGAGATGCATCGCCCCGGTAAAACCGATGAGTTCTGCGTCTGGCAGGGTGCCAGCTATTTCCGCGCCATTGGCCTGCATGAGGTTTATGGTTTATCGGCGCGGGGACTGGCGCTGAAGACCGGCGACCCGGATGGCGAGGAATTCCCCGAATTCATCCGTTTCTGGCTGGAGCGTCCCGCGCCGGGCCAACGCAACATGATCGTCCATGCGCTGATGGACAGCCCCAGCGTGACAGGCGCGTACCGCTTTGATGTCACCGCAGGCGCGGATTGCGTGATGGAGGTAGAGGCGACCCTCTTCCCGCGCGAGGACCTGACCCATGTAGGCATCGCGCCGGGCACATCGATGTTCCTGTTCGATCAGACCAATCACAGCCGGTTCGACGATTTCCGGCCCGCCGTGCATGACAGCGACGGGCTGCTGGTGCGCAACGGCGCGGGTGAAGTGCTGTGGCGGCCGCTGGCCAACCCGACGCGGTTGCAGATTTCTTCCTTCGTCGACACCAACCCGGTCGGCTTTGGCCTGATGCAACGGAAACGTGAGTTCTCGGATTACGCTGATCTTGAAGCGAACTATCACAAACGCCCCGGCCTGTGGGTCGAACCCAAAGGCGACTGGGGCAAGGGCTCGGTCACGCTGGTCGAAATTCCTGCCGATCAGGAGATCTACGACAACATCGTTGCCTATTGGCGACCGGCTGCCCCGTATGCTGCGGGCAGCCAGATCGATATATCCTACCGCCTGATCTGGGGCGACAATCCACAGCGTACGCCGATGGCCCGCGTAATCAACACGGCAATGGGCGAAAATACGTTCGGCGAAGGGCGTCTGGCCGTCATCGACTTTGAGGCCAGCGACTTGTTCGACGACCTCGAGGCGATTTCGATCTTTGTGGATTCGCCTCATGCCGAAACCTCGGACGGTGTGTTGCAACGCAACCCCGATACCGGCGGAATGCGGTTGGCATTTTCATTTGAACCCGCCGAACGGGATCATGTCGAACTGCGCGCGCAGTTGCTTGTCGGAAAACAACCGGCCTCCGAGGTCTGGCTGTACAGATGGACCACATGAACCGCGATCTGCATATCATGCCCCCCGAGGCGCCTCTGGCCATGCCGGCGCAGGATTTCAGCGCCGGGTTCCGTGACGCACAGGTTCCGTCCCGGACGGACAATCCGTCTACCGGGTTCTGGCGCGCCTTGGCTTTTTCACCCGCGATGGCCGCAACGCTGGGCCTGTTGTGGGTGATGTCCGACTGGTTCGGGGCCGAAGGGATCAACCTGATCGAGGGCATTCTGCTGACGCTGATCTCGTTCAATTTCTTCTGGATTTCGTTCACGGTCTGCACCGTTCTTCTGGGCATGGCGTCGCTTGCGCGGCAGGAGCAGCCCAAACACCAGACCCGCCCGACCCCGCTGCGCGTCGCGTTGTTGATGCCGGTTTATAACGAAGTGCCGTGGTTCGTTCTGGGCAATGCCCGGACAATGCTGGAAGAATTGCGGGCGCGCGGCGGCCAGCATCACTATGCCATGTTCATCCTGTCCGACACGCGCGACCCCGAGATTGCCGCGCAGGAACAGGCCAGCGTCGAGGCGCTGCGAACCTCGCTCGCACCCGGGCTGGAGTTGTATTACCGCCGCCGCGAACAGAATACCGACCGCAAGGTCGGCAACATCGCCGACTGGGTTAGCCGTTGGGGCGCGGACTGGGATGCGATGCTGGTGCTGGATGCCGACAGCCTGATGACCGGCCGCGCCATCGCCCGCCTGACGGATTCGCTGGCGCGTGATCCGGGCGCGGGCCTGATCCAGAGTTATCCGCAACTTATCGGTGCGCAGTCGGTCTTTGCCCGGATGCAGCAGTTCGCCAACGGAGTTTATGGCATTGCCTTTGCCGAAGGACTGGCCCGCTGGTGCGGGCAGGAAGGCAACTACTGGGGCCACAATGCCATCATTCGAACCCGTGCCTTTGCTTCCTGCGCCGGGCTGCCCAAACTGCGATCTTTCAGCGGGCAGGACCAACTGATCATGAGCCACGACTTTGTCGAGGCCGGGTTGCTGCGCCGCGCCGGCTGGGGTGTGCGATTCCTGCCGCGTATTCGCGGATCGTATGAAGAGACACCGCCCACCCTGATTGACCACGCCATGCGCGACCGCCGCTGGTGCCAGGGTAACCTGCAGCACCTGAAACTGCTGGGCTCTGCCGGATTCCGCGCAGTGTCCCGCTTCCACATGTTTCATGGTGCGGTCGGCTATCTGATGTCGCCGCTGTGGTTTGCGCTGCTGGTCATGTGGGCGCTGATCGGTCAGGGCGAGGATGCGTCGGTTCTACATTATTTCAGCCCCGACAATCCGCTATTTCCGCAATGGCCGGAAATGACTGAAACCCGCCACGTGCTGATCATTCTGGTCATGTATGCAATGTTGCTGGCGCCCAAGGTACTGGGCGTCGTGGCCCTGCCCCTTAGCGGTGTTCGCTATTCCGATTTCGGTGGCGGGCGGCGGTTTTTCATCTCGTTTCTGTCCGAGGTGATCCTGTCGATCCTCTATGCCCCGATCCTGATGGTACAACAGATGATCGCAGTCTTCCGAACGGCGTTGGGCATCCAAAAAGGTTGGTCCCCGCAAGCCCGCGACGGCGGTAGCTATAGCCTGCGCACCCTTGTTCTGTGCCACGCTCTGGAAACGATCAGCGGTATCGCACTAAGCGTTGGGATTCTGGCCGGGCTGGTATCGATCTGGCTGGCCCCGATCGCCATCAGCCTGGCCCTGGCCATACCGTTGTCCGCGCTTAGCGGCGTGTCCGCAGGAACGGCCCGGCGCATGGTCGGTATGCGCGAGGACTTCGCCGAACCCGCAATCACCCGTTCGGCCCGCCGCCACCGTGACGAACTGAAACGCCTGATTGAGGGCAAGGGGACGATGACCCCGGCGGAATGATCAGCTTCCGGGCAGGCCTTCGTACCAGTCCACCATCATGTCCGCCCACCCTTTGGGAACACCGTGACCACCGGGAAACAGCGCAAACTCCAGCGCGCTGTTTTCGGCGCAGCCCGTCCAGTTTCGGCGCATGAAATTGCCCGTGATCGAAAACCCGGATGGTTTGGTATCCGGGCATTCATTGGCTTCCCGCCAGATTTCAAACCCTGCAAAGATATCCCCCTGATGGAACCGCCCCCCACCCAGTATGCGCCCCTCCAACGGGACTACATTGTCTGCCCAGCCATGGGTGTGAAACAGCTTGACCGGCCCTGCGCAGCTTTCGGGATTTGGCCGCCAAAAGCCTCCTGATACGGGCACATAGGCCGAAAACGTCTCTGGTGCATCGCAGGCCAGATAGTTCACCATGAACCCGCCTGCGGAAAACCCGCCCAGCACGACCCGGTCACTATCGATGCCAAATCGGTCGGCTGCGTCCTGCACCACTTCGGTCAGAAAGGCGGTATCGTCCCGCCCCTCCCAGCCGGGATAGAAGTTCCAGCTTTTGCGCCCGTTGCTCATTGCCCCTTCGGGTGCCATCACCGCATAGCCACGCGCGAGCAGCGGATCGACCATATTGCGGTTCTTCATCGTACCGCTGCCGCTGCCGCCATAGCCATGCAGGAACACGACCAGCGGCGGGTTTTCGACCTTTGGCAATTCGATGTGGTATTCGCCGGACGGGGTCTCGCACGTACCTTCAGATTCGGCACAAGTGGCCAAAGCCGTTTGTCCGGCGAATGAAAGGCTCAGCGCCAGCCAGAATTTCGCTTTCATCAAATGTCCTCTTTGTAAGCTTCGACCGGCAGCCCTTCGCGCAGCCAACCCGGTCCGGCGGCCGAGCCCAGCATGCCTTCGGGGACGTCGATAATATTGGTAAAACCGGCAGCCGTCAGTTGATTGCTCAGCCGCGCCGACCGGACGCCACGGGCGCAGATCAGTGCAACAGGCGCAGACCGATCGCCATCTGCAAGCTGCGTGAGCGCCTGCACGAAGTCCTCGCGGCGCATATCAAGCGGATGCGCGCCCCTGCCAATCCCGGTTGCGCGCCATTCCCGGGGGGTGCGGATATCCACCAGCAGGATGTCCCCCGAAACTGCCTGTTGATACGCGCCGGCGACCTGAACCCGTCCACCGGAATAATCCTGTGGAATCAGACGGTACTGCCGTATCGCAAAGCCGGCGGCGATGGCGGCACCAACACCCAAAACTACCCGCCTTCGCGTTAGGTTCACTTTTTCTGCCACGCCGCGCTCCCATGCCGACAAATCGGTTTTATCACAGGGCGAAGCACATTGCCGCGTCGAATTGGCATCGGCCGGATCAAGTTCGCGTCATTTTCGCCCCAAAGGAAAATCCGCGCGCCCTTCACGCCGAAACGGGCGCATAATCTTGCAATCGCTGGACAGTCAGAGAATTATCCTTACAAAATCAATACCACTTTGACCGCCCAGACCGGAGTATCGCACTTGTCCCTATTCCTTATTGCGGCCCTTCCCTTCCTCGGAGCTGTGTTCCCAGCCCTTCTGATCCGGGCGGGACGAAACGCAGCGGCCTCGGCTGCCGGACTGACCACATTTCTGGCACTGATGGGGCTGCTGATCCACATTCCGTCCGTCATGCGCGGCGAGGTGGTGACGGCCAGGTTCGACTGGATACCGGGGCTGGGACTGAACGCGAATTTCATGCTGGACGGGCTGGGGTTTCTGTTTGCCCTGCTGATCCTGGGGATCGGTTTGCTGATCATCCTCTATGCGCGGTTCTACCTGTCCCGCGAAGACCCGATGGGGCAGTTCTATACCTATCTTCTTCTGTTCCAGGGCGCGATGGTGGGCATCGTTCTGTCCGACAACATTCTGCTTTTGTTGATTTTCTGGGAACTCACGTCGCTCAGTTCTTTCCTGTTGATCGGATACTGGCGGCACCTGCCCGAGGGGCGTCAGGGCGCGCGCATGGCGCTGGCTGTCACCGGATCAGGCGGGCTGGCGATGATCGCCGGGATGCTGATCCTTGGTAATATCGTGGGGTCCTACGACCTGAGCGTTATCCTCCAGAACAAGGAGCTGATCCAGTCGTCGCCCTACTACATGCCCGCGCTGATCCTGATCCTGCTGGGCTGTTTCACCAAGTCAGCGCAATTCCCGTTCCATTTCTGGCTGCCGCACGCGATGGCCGCACCAACACCGGTTTCGGCCTACCTGCACTCGGCCACGATGGTAAAGGCCGGGCTGTTCCTGATGGCGCGGATGTGGCCGGTTCTGGCTGGGACCGAGGCCTGGTTCTACATCGTGGCAACAACCGGTCTGGTGACGATGTTGATCGGTGCCTGCATTGCGCTGTTCAAGGATGACCTCAAGGCCTTGCTGGCGTTTTCGACCGTGTCGCATCTGGGTCTTGTGACCATGCTGCTGGGTTTTGGCACCAAGATTGCCGCCGTGGCCGCCATCTTCCACATCATCAACCACGCAACATTCAAGGCCGCCCTGTTCATGACCGCAGGGATCGTCGATCACGAGACCGGAACCCGTGACGTCAAACGGCTGGGCGGGTTGCGGCACCTGATGCCGATCACCTTCACCATCGGGACGATTGCAGCCCTGTCGATGGCTGGCCTGCCACCGCTGAACGGGTTCCTTTCCAAGGAAATGATGCTTGAGGAAACAGTCCATACAACATGGCTGAACTCGCATTATCTGGTGCCCGGGCTGGCCCTGTTGGCGGCGCTTTTCTCGGCGGCCTATTCCTTCCGCTTTGTGGGCCACGTTTTTCTGGGCCCCGAGCGGGACGATTACCCGGCACATCCGCATGATCCGCCCGTCGGGCTGTGGTTGGCCCCCGCATTTCTTGTGGTTCTGGTTGTGCTGATCGGTCTGTATTCCGCCGCCATCGTTGGCCCGCTGGTCGCCGTTGTCTCCAGCGCGGTGATCGGCGGAGAGAAGCTGCCCTACTATTCGCTCAAACTGTGGCATGGCTTTACTCCGGCGCTGTACATGTCCATCGTGGCAACGCTGGGAGGTTTTTTCCTGGTGTCGCTGCACAAGCGCGGAGAACAGGTCTGGAATGCGCTGCCCCGGCCCGAGGCAAAAGACATCTTCGACGCAGTGATCGGCGCGCTGACAAAGCTCAGCCAGTGGGTCACGGACGAACTGCACAATGGCGTCATCTCGCGTTATGCCATCATCATGATCGCCTTTACCGTGGGCATGGGTTTTTACGCCTATTCGACCGGAACGATCGGGCTTGAGACCCGGGTGCCGCTGCCCGCACCAATCATACCGATTATCGGCTGGATCTGTCTGGTGGGCGCTACGCTCGCGATCATGTGGTTCCACCGCAACCGCCTGTTGTCACTGGTGCTGATCGGTGTTGTGGGTCTGATCGTGTCAATGGCGTTCAACTACCTGTCCGCCCCGGATCTGGCGCTGACGCAGATTTCGGTCGAAGTGGTCACGATGATCCTGCTGTTGCTGTCGCTGAACTTTCTGCCAACCGAAACCCCACGGGACAGC
The DNA here is from genome assembly GCF_056536425.1 of Ruegeria sp. D1(2025). NCBI lineage: Bacteria > Pseudomonadati > Pseudomonadota > Alphaproteobacteria > Rhodobacterales > Roseobacteraceae > Ruegeria > Ruegeria sp. D1(2025). The sequence continues at coordinate 61,486 of NZ_JBQFPO010000011.1, forward strand.
AGCGCCCAGCGCCGCTGGCGGGATGCGGCGATCTCTGTCGTGGCGGGGATCGGCAGCGGCGCCTTGATCTATGCGCTGATGCTGCGCGATTTCGCTTTTCCGACGATATCGGATTTCCATCTGGCGAACTCGTACAAGGGCGGCGGCGGCACCAACGTGGTCAACGTCATTCTCGTCGACTTCCGGGGCTTTGATACTTTTGGCGAGATCATCGTTCTGGGCATTGCCGCGCTGATCATCTTTGCCCTGACCGAGGCGGTTCTGAGCACAAATGTCCGGGCCTATCTTCTGAACCGCAAACCGCACTGGCCGCAATCGGGCGACTCGCACCCGCTTATGATGGTGGTTGCAACCCGCGTGATGATGCCGATTGCCCTGATGGTGGGCGCCTACATCTTTTTCCGCGGCCACAACCAGCCCGGCGGCGGCTTTATCGCGGGTCTGATCGTCGCGATCGCCTACCTGATGCAATACATGGCCAGCGGATACACCTGGGCCATTGAACGGCAGAGGTTCTTTTACCACGGAACAATCGGCTGGGGCGTTCTGATAGCCGCTGCGACCGGACTGGGCGCGTGGTTCAATGAAAGGCCGTTCCTGACCAGCGATTTCGGCTACATTCACTGGCCGCCGCTGGAAGAGTTCGAATGGGCCACCGCCATCCTGTTCGACACCGGCGTATTCCTCGCCGTTCTGGGTGCTGTCATGCTGGCGCTGGACAGCCTGTCACGGTTTGCTTGGCAACCGGGCATGGCGCAGGAGTTCCCGATGGATATCAACCCGCTTCGGGATGATCCGCCAGAAGAAGACCAAGAGAAGGAGCAGGCCTGATGGAAGCGCTCGTAGCCTCTGCCGTAGGCGTCATGACCGCAGCCGGGATCTTCCTGATCCTGCGTCGCAGGACTTTCCCCGTCATTCTGGGCCTGTCTTTGCTGACCTATGCAGTTAATGTGTTCCTGTTTGCCACCGGGCGGCTGGCGCTGAATGCGCCGGCGGTTCTGAACAAGTACAAGGACGTGCCCTACACCGATCCGCTGCCGCAGGCACTCGTGCTGACGGCCATCGTGATCTCGTTCGGTATGACGGCGGTGATCGTGATGATCGCCCTGTCCGCCTATCTGTCGTCCATGGATGACCACATCGACATGAGCGCGCAGGACAGCGTGGACGGCGCAGGAGAAGACGCATGAATCACTGGATCGTTGCGCCGATCGTCCTGCCCGCGATCCTGGCCCCCTTCATCATCATGGTACTGCGATTCCATCTGGACCTGCAGCGCATCTTTTCGGTCGCCGGTGTCGTAGGCCTGCTGGGTATCGCCCTGACCATCACCGCAAAAGCATCGGGCGGCGACATTCAGGTCTATGAACTGGGCAACTGGCCCGCGCCATTCGGGATCGTGCTGGTGCTGGACAAACTGTCGGCCATGATGGTGCTGCTGACGGCATTTCTGGCCCTTCCCATCGTGCTGTATTCTATTGCCTCCGGCTGGGACGACAGGGGAAAGCACTTTCACGCCCTGTTCCACTTCCAGCTTATGGGTGTTTGTGGTGCCTTTCTGACCGGAGACGCATTCAACCTGTTCGTTTTCTTCGAAGTTCTGCTGATCGCCTCTTACGGCCTGATGACGCACGGAGGTGGTTCTGTACGGCTGAAAGCCGGGGTTCAGTACGTCACCTACAACCTGCTTGGTTCGACCCTGTTCCTGTTTGCACTTGGCACCATCTATTCCGTGACCGGCACTTTGAACATGGCCGATCTGGCGCTGCGAGTGGCCGAAATTCCACCCGAAGATACAGCTTTGCTGCGGGTCGGCGCGGTACTGCTGCTGCTGGTCTTCTGCATCAAGGCCGCCGTTCTGCCGCTGCATTTCTGGTTGCCCGCCAGCTATGCCAACGCGCCTTTGCCTGTGGCCGCGCTGTTTGCGATCATGACCAAGGTGGGCGCATACTCGATCCTGCGGGTCTATACCCTGGATTTTGGTCCCGACGTCGCAGTGACAGAAGGCCTGGTCGGAGCTTGGCTGCAACCGGCTGCATTGGTCACTCTGGCGGTCGGAGCAATCGGCATTCTGGGAGCACAGCACATCGCGCGCCTGGTCGCGTTCTGCGCGATTGCGTCGATGGGCACTTTGCTGATTGCGATTTCGCTGTTCTCGCCCGGCGCAACCGCTGCCGCGCTATATTACATTTTCCACTCGACACTGGCGACGGCGCTTTTGTTCCTTGTCGCCGACCTTGTGATGCAGCGGCGCGGCGGTGCCATCGAGCCCTGTACTCCGATGCCGCAAAGCGGGTTGATTTCGGCGCTGTTCTTCGTGGGCGCAATTGCGCTGGCCGGTATGCCGCCACTGTCCGGTTTTGTCGGTAAACTGCTGGTACTGGACGCCGCGCGGGATGCCCCGGACGCCAACGCAATCTGGGCGGTGATCCTGATCGGGTCTTTTGTGACCATCGTCGGACTGGCCCGGGCCGGTTCGCTGATCTTCTGGAAAAGCCACGACGCGCAGCTTAACACCACAGCAGAGACCGAAAATGAAGATGAAGATGAAGACGTCGTTCTGCCTGCGCCCGAACCTCAACCGGCGCTGGCATTCACGGCGGTATTCGGATTGGTCCTTGGCCTGATGCTGTTGACCTTGTTCGCTGGCCCGGCGCTGACCTACGCTGAAGGCACGGCAGGACAATTGTTCTCGCCCGAAAATTACATCTCGGCCGTCATGGGAGGTGAAGAATGATCAAACTGCTACACCGGATATTTCCGCACCCGCATCTGACCATTCTGCTGACGTTTGTGTGGATGTTGCTTGCCAACCAGCCCTCACTGAACTCGCTGGTGTTTGGTCTGATGCTGGGGATCATCATCCCGTTCATAACGCAGCCCTACTGGCCGGACCGTCCCGTACTGCGCAACTGGCCGATGATCGTGGAATACATGCTTGTCGTTCTGTGGGACATTGTGATGGCCAATATCGCCGTGGCCCGGATCATCCTGTTCAAACGCGACAGTGATCGGCAACCAAACTGGGTCTGCATTCCGCTTGAACTGCGCACGCCCGAAGCGATCACGGTACTGGCCGGCACGATCACCATGACGCCCGGAACAGTCAGCTGCGATCTGTCTGCGCAGGGGCACAATCTGTTGGTCCATTGCCTTGACGCCCCGAACCCTGACGAGGTTCGGGACCAGATCAAGCAACGCTATGAACGTCGCCTCAAGGAGATTTTCGAATGATCACCTATGCCATCTACTTTACTTTTGCCTGTTTTGGCGCGGCGATCATGATGTGTCTGTGGCGGATCGTAACGGCCGACGGTGTCGGCACGCGGGTACTGGCGCTGGATACCATGGTCATCAACACCATCGCGTTGATGATCCTTTACGGTCTCAGGCTGGGAACCGAGATCTTCTTTGAATCCGCCATGATCATCGCCATGCTGGGCTTTGTTTCAACGGTGGCTTACGCACGCTTCATGCTGCGTGGCAACATTATCGAGTGAGGGCGACATGGGTTTCGTTTTCGAATTTCTCATCGCTTTCTTCCTGATCGTCTCGGGCATATTTGGTTTCGTGGGATCGTTTGGCATGATCAAGCTGAAGGATCCGATGTCCCGGCTGCACGCGCCGACCAAGGCCACAACTCTGGGCGTGGGGGGCGTTCTGCTGGCGTCGATCTTTCATTCCGTCCTGCTAGAGGATCACACGTCGCTGCACGAGCTGCTGATAACGCTGTTTTTGTTCCTGACCGCGCCGATCACGGCCCTGTTCATTGCCAAATGGCACATTCATCGCCATGAATCGCCCGGCGATCTGCCGGATGCAGGCGAGGATGAGCTTTGGGCCACCCACGCGGTCGAGCAGGTCGAAGACGTCCCGGATCACACAGCGAACTGACCCTGATGCATACTCCTACGCTGCCTTTGACCCGCGATCTGGTTCTGATCGGCGGGGGCCACACGCACGCGCTTGTGCTGCGCAAATGGGGAATGAACCCCTTGCCCGGCGCGCGACTGACCATCATCAATCCCGGCCCGACCGCGCCTTACTCCGGCATGTTGCCGGGTTATGTGGCCGGGCATTACAGGCGGGACGAGCTGGACATCGATCTTATAAAGCTGGCGCGATTTGCCGGGGCGCGCATCATTCTGGGCGCGGTAAACGGCCTAGATCCGGCAAGCCGGGTTGTTCACGTATCAGGACACCTGCCTGTTTCGTTTGATGTTGCTTCGGTCAATGTGGGCATAACTTCTGACATGCCCGCCTTGCCCGGATTTGCAGAATACGCGGTGCCGGCGAAGCCTCTGGGCCTATTTGCGGCACGCTGGGCCGACTACCTGAAGACGCCCGGGCCCGCGTCAGTCGCGGTCATTGGCGGCGGTGTTGCCGGGGTCGAATTGGTCATGGCGATGGCGCATGCGTTGCGGGCGCAGAACCGTGACGCCCGGGTCGCTCTGATCGACAACGCTACGGCTTTGGCGGCCACAAGCCCCAAGGCCGGGGAAACCATCCGACAGGCGATGGAAAGCCTGGGGATCGCGATCTTCGAAAACGCTTCCATTCGCCAGATCGGCAAAGATTATGTTGAACTGGAGGATGGCCGCCACATCCCAGCCGCGTTCGTGACCGGAGCCGCAGGTGCGCGACCCTATGACTGGATCGCTGAAACAGGGTTGGAGGTGCAGGATGGCTACATCAGCGTCAACGCGCATTTGCAGTCCAGCGACCCCTTGATCTTTGCCGCCGGTGATTGCGCACACCTGTCCGACAACCCGCGCCCCAAGGCCGGTGTCTATGCGGTCCGTGAAGCGCCGGTTCTGTTTGACAATCTGCGCGCGGCATTGGGAGCGGGACGGATGCGGCGGTACGTGCCGCAGAAAGATTATCTGAAACTGATTTCGCTGGGCAGGAAGTCCGCCCTTGCGGAAAAGTTGGGAACGTCATTCAGCGGTCCGTTGATGTGGAACTGGAAAAACCACATCGACCAGAAATTCATGAACAGATTTCGCGACCTGCCGCAGATGGCAATACCTAAACTGCCCAGGCATCATGCGGACGGTTTGCGCGAAGCATTGGGTGACAAACCGATGTGCGGCGGTTGTGGTGCCAAGGTTGGGCGTGGCGCCTTGCAGCAAGCCTTGCAGACGTTGCCTGCGCCCGAACGCACGGATGTCACCCCCCTGCCCGGCGATGATGCGGCCCTGCTGACAACGGGTGGGGCGCGTCAGGTCATCACGTCGGATCACTTGCGCAGCTTCACCGCAGACCCCGTGTTGATGACGCGCATCGCGGCCGTGCACGCGCTTGGTGATATCTGGGCGATGGGTGCGGCGCCGCAGGCGGCGACTGCAACTGTGATCCTGCCCCGCATGTCCGCTACGTTGCAGCACCGCACGATGACGGAAATCATGACAACCGCCAGCGACGTTCTGCGGCAGGCTGGTGCCGAGATTGTTGGCGGCCACAGCTCTATGGGCGATGAGATGACCATCGGTTTCACCATCACCGGTCTTTGCGCCCAGGAACCTATTACTCTGGCCGGTGGTCTGCCGGGGGATGCACTGATCCTGACCAAACCTATTGGCAGCGGTGTTTTGATGGCCGCTGAAATGGCTGGTCAGGCCGATGGCGCGTGGGTCGCGGCCGCATTTCGCCACATGACCCACCCACAGGGCACAGCCGCCGAAATCCTCAGGCACGCGCATGCGATGACGGATGTCACGGGTTTTGGTCTGGCCGGCCACCTGAAGGGAATGTGCGAAGCTTCGGATTGCGGTGCAGCACTGGATCTTGAGGCCGTGCCTGCAATGGTCGGCGCTGAAGAGTTGTATTCGAACGGCATCCGGTCGAGCATTTTCGCTGACAACAGGGCAATTGCTCCGGAACTGCCTGCGGAAGGTAAAGCAGGCCTGTTATTCGACCCCCAAACCGCCGGAGGATTGCTGGCTGCGGTCGCCCCGGACCAGGCTCAGGACCTGTGCGCGGTACTTCGTGACGCGGGATATCCGGCAGCTATTGTCGGTCGGTTAACCGAGGCCCCGGGCTTGCGTCTTTAAAGCCGGGCCAGAACCTGTTCGATCCGGGCGGCGACATCGGCAAGACTGTCGGTGTCCAGCCGGTCGGCCTGAAGCTCCGCAATGACCTGAGCGCCCCTACCTTTCTGCGACTTGGCGTAGGCCGGATCATAGTGCTGATCCATCAGCGCCCGCGTCAAACCACGTTTATCTCCGGCCTCCATCAGGGACAGCCAGTTATCGACGACGTCATGGCCGCGATGAAAGCGCAGCGGTGACAGCCGGTCACGCATCCGCTCGTGATCTGAAAGAATGTCATCATAGGCAGCGACCAGATAATCTGCCCGCGCCGCAAGCGGGGCATCAATTCGGATACGTGGAGCCGCACGCAGCCCGTTCCAAAGGCTTGGCGGCAGGATCAGACTTCCGATTTTGGACGACTCGGCCTCGACGACCACTGGCCGACTGGCGTCCATCCGACAAAGCACGGCGGATAATGCGGACTCAAACCCTTTCTGGCTGGGTTGTCCTCCGGGCATTTCACCCAGCAACGAGCCGCGATGATTGGCCAGCGCCTCAAGGTCCAGAACCTGCACGCCTCGCTTTGCGAGATGCGCGAGCAATTCGGTTTTTGCCGTTCCTGTATATCCGTCCAGCGCCACAAAGCGGTGCGGCAGGACGTCATCGTACAGATAGCGGTTCACCAGCCGGCGGTAGGTGCGGTAGCCACCTTCAACCACGTCGGCACGCCACCCGATTTGCTGCAGCATCCAAGTAAACGACCCTGACCGCTGCCCTCCGCGCCAGCAGTAGACCAGAGGCCGCCATCCTCCCTCGTGATGGCTGAGGCTGTTTTCGATATGCGCGGCAGCATTGCGAAACACCAGAGCCGCGCCCAGCTTGCGGGCCAGAAACGGGCTTTCCTGAACGTAGATCGTGCCGACTTTCGCCCGTTCTTCATTGTCCAGAACCGGCAGATTGATGGCACCCGGCAAATGATCCTCTGCGTATTCTGCAGGGCTTCGCACATCGATCACGGTATCGAAGTCGTGTGTGTAGAGGTCAGGCAGGGTGGTGAATTTCAGAACCATATCTGCGGTCTATCTTGGGCTTGGCTGAAAGAAAAGCCAGCTCACTCCTCGACTGGTTCGATCAGTTCTGCGCCGCTGGCCCGGTTCGAGTTCACCGCAGGATCAACCCGATGATAGGTCAACACATCTTCCGCACCGGGACGCATCAGCCGGGCCGCCCCTTTACCCGCTTCACCCAGCCAAAGCGCCCAGTCGTCGGGTTCAAGGATCAATGGCATCCGATGATGGATCTTGCCCAGATTTCCGTTGGCCGCAGTGGTGACGATGGCGCAGGTGCTTTGGCGTTCACCTTCAGGACCCCAGTCCTGCCAGACACCGCCGAAGGCAATCGGTTCGTTGTTGCGGCGCGAGATATACCAAGGCAACCTCTGTCCTTGGTCGGATTTGGTCCATTCATAAAAACCTGTCGCCAAAATCAGGCAACGCCGCTCGCGGCAGGCCGCGCGGAACGCGGGTTTCTGGGCCAGTGTTTCAGCGCGCGCATTGATCAGCAACGGGCCATCATTTTGCGCCTTGTACCAATGCGGCAGAAACCCCCAACGCATCGGATCAAGCTGGCGGCCTCCTTCACCGGTCCGCACGACATGCACCTGATTGGTCGGGCACACATTGAAATTGGGAACGCCCGGAAGGCTGTTCGCCGGGCGCGCAGAAAACAGCTGCGCCATTGCGTCGTTGGGAAGAGTTATTGCAAACCGTCCGCACATAGGTAATGAACCACTGACATTTTTTTCTCCAGGCTCAAGTTCACACGAGGTCACATGGCAAATCAAACAGCTAAATCCCTGAAGGGCAAAGCGCTTGGTGATCTCGAGGCAGGTAAGTTGCCGCAGGCACTTAAAAAAGCGCAGTTGGGGATCAAGAAGTTTCCAAAGGATACGGACTTTCAAGCCATTGCGGGTTTTGTTTTCACCGAATTGAAACAGTACAAGAAGTCCATTCCCCATTTCGTCGAAGCCGCGCGTCGCAAACCCGATGACCCTCAGTTTGCTGAAAACCTTGCAAACGCTCTGATGCAGACAGGCCAGATCCCGCGCGCACTGGCTTATGCCGAGAAAATGCTGGAGCAGTTTCCCAACAACGCAGAGCTTGTTCGCGTTGTGGATGAGATCCAACTCAAAGGATCCAACTGGCGCGAGATTGTTGAGCATGCGACCGAAAAACTCAAAAAATCTCCGGACGATGTCACGCTGTTGACGACCCGAGCCCGCGCTTACGACAGAATTGGGTTCAGCGACAACTGCAGGCAGGACGCCTATCGCGCTTATGAACTGGCGCCAGACGACAACGCAGTCGCATTCCAAAAAGCATCGATTCTTCATCAGGAGGGCAAGAAAAAGGATGCCGCCGAGATTCTCGACCGGATCATCACCAATGATCCCGCTCATGTGGCGTCACTATTGCAGTTGTCCAACATGGCCGACGAGGACCGCGCGCGCGACCTGGAACCGCTTGTCGCTGCTGCCATCGAAAACAGCGATCATCCTGTCTCGCAGCTTGAGTTCGCCAAGGCGCAAATCACATCCGTTCTGCATGGGCTGACTGCTGCAATGCCCGGGTTCGCGCGGGCCAACGAACTGCAACACGAGTTGAATCCGTACAAATTCGGCGACGAAAGCCAGAAACTTCGGCGCATTGTGCAGTTGTTCCCCGAAATTGACACTCCGATCTCCTCCGAGGTGGTCGATGGGCCGACCCCGATTTTTGTCATCGGCCAACCGCGCTCCGGGACGACGCTCATGGAAATGATGCTGAGTTCGATTCCGGATGTCGCAGGGTGTGGGGAACTGACTGTAGGGCCGGACTTGTCCTACGACTTTATCCATGAAGGCAAAGCCTATGACGCGAAAGACGCGGAGGAGTTTGCCCGAGATTTCCGCCGCCTGATGCCACCGGTCCCGGAGACATCAATCGCGTTTGTCGACAAGTTGCCTCATAACTACCAGCAGGTAGGATTCTTACTTTCCGCATTCCCGAATGCGAAAGTTATCAATATGATGCGCGATCCGCGCGATGTCGGTTTGTCGAAATGGATCAGGCGCTTCCCGGCACCGGGTATGAGATATGCGTCCAATCTGGAAGCAATCGGGCATTCCGCAAACATTTACCGCAAGTACATCGCCCATTGGGAAACCATCTTCGGCGACCGGATTCTGACCGTGCCGTATGAAAAACTTGTCGCTGACCCCGAAACCTATAGCCGGCAGGTTGCGGACTTCCTTGGCCTCGAATGGCACGAGACGATGATGCACCCGGAAAAAAACAAAAAGCAGGTGCGCACCGCCAGCATCGATCAGGTTCGAAAGAAGATTTCGACCAAATCAATCGGCGGCTGGCGTCAGGTCGCAGACCATATCCAACCGATGCTGAGCGGCTTCGATCCCGAGCTTTGGCCGGAATACGATCTCAGCTGACACAAAACACACCGAATAGAAAAGGCCGCATCTGGGATGCGGCCTTTGTCATTGGTGCCGGGATGCTTACTTCTGCTTGATGCGTCCGTCCAGATAGGGCTGATACGGCGCGTTCGCGGCCAGATATTCAGCGGTGACATCCGCCAGATCCGGCCCGAAGTCATACGCTTTCTTGTCGTCGCCTTCGAACATGGAATAGCCGTCACCGCCGTTGCGGACATAGTTGTTGGTCACGACCAGATATGTCGCCGCCGGGTCAATCGGCACGAAGCCATCGCCTTCGGCCACCATCACCTCGGTTACGCGTCCCTCGTTCGGGGCAACCGACGGATCCCATGTGAAGGCCAGACCGGCCACTTGTGGGAAGCGGCCTTTGACTTCTTCAACCTGGCTCACGCCGTTTTCCAGGGCGTCGATGACCCCCTGACCGCTGATCTGGAATGTCGACAATGTGTTCTGGAACGGCAACACCGTCAGAACCTCGCCCATGGTCACCTCGCCCGGATCGATCGAGGCCCGCAAACCACCGGAATTGGCGATGGCGATCTGAACGCCCTGATCCGCCACACGGGCCAGCATTGCATCGGCAACCAGATTGCCCATCTGGCATTCCTGCACGCGGCAGATCGCGCGGTCGCCTTCAATCGCATCGGCAGCATTGGCCACAACCTTGTTGCGGATTTCATCCAGGGGAACCGCCAACTCAGCGATCCGGTCCAGCGCGGACTGATCCTCGGTCACGGTGTTGTCCATGATCAGCGGCTCACCAACGGCCTCGATCACATTTCCGTCGTCGTCGAATGTCACATTCAACTCGCCCAGGAATTTACCATAGGCGTAGGCCTGAACGATCTGAACGTCATTCACGACGGTCGGGTAAGGCCCGACGGCCCTGTCGGACACGTTCGACAGGTACGTGTTGGAATGCCCCCCTACGATCACGTCAACGCCGGTGGTTTCCTGCGCCACGCGCTGGTCCACACCATAGCCCGAGTGGCTTAGAACAACGATCTTGTTGACGCCTTCGCCGGTCAGCTTGTCCACTTCTCCCTGCACGGCCGGAACCGGGTCGGAAAATGTAACGTTTGGCCCGGGTGAGGCCAGTTCGTCCGTATCCTGAGGCGTCAGGCCGATCAGGCCGATCTTTTCACCGCCAACCTCGATAACCGTCGACTTCGCGATCTTGTCGGTCAGCAGTTCTTCGTCAGCAATGTTCGCGTTGGACATCAGAACCGGAAAATCGACGGAGTCGACGAAACCGCGCAGCACTTCGGGGCCGTCGTCAAATTCGTGGTTGCCCACGGTCATCGCGTCATAACCCAGCCGGTTCATGAACTCGGCCGCGACTTTGCCCTTGTAGTAGGTATAAAACAACGAACCCTGAAACTGATCTCCGCCATCCACCAGAATCGAATTCTCAGCGCGGCCGCGGGCTTCTTCCACTGCGGTCACAAGGCGCGCAGAACCGCCGAAACACTTGCCTTCGGCATTGTCTTCGGCGTCGCAGCCGCTGTCATATTTGTTGATCGGCTCAAACCGGGAATGGAAGTCATTGGTGTGCAGAATGGTCAGTTTGTAGTCGGCGGCCGCAACACCTGCGGTCAGGCCCACAATGGCAGTAGATGCCAGAAAACGGATCAACATTAATGAAACTCCCTGTCGTTGATTGCAGGGATCGTGCGCCGACTGAAACAAAGAGTCAAAGGGGGAAATCCGCCTTGATTCCCCACGCCGTGCAAGGCATCACCACCTCATGCTGATTTACAAGATTTTCAGGTCCGATGAATGGGCCACGCTGCAGGATCAGGGCGCGTCAGACGGCGCGCCGATTGACGTTACCGACGGATTTGTCCATTTCTCGACGTCCAAACAGGCCGCCGAAACCGCCGCCAAGCATTTTGCCGGAGTTGATGGCCTTGTCCTCTTGGCCTGCGATGCCGACGCCATGGGCGATGATCTGAGATGGGAAGTTTCGCGCGGGGGCGCCTTGTTTCCCCACCTTTACCGGCAGATCCGGATGACCGATGTGATCTGGACCCGCGCCCTGCCCTTTGACGGAGCGCTACACCAGTTCCCCAAGGAGATGGTATGATCGGCTTCATCGATCCTGATCGTGAGCAGTTCGAGGCGTTCAAGGCACTGGATCGCGATCAACCGATCGAGATGCTCAACCTGGTCAGGTTTCGCGCGCAGGCTGAATACCCTTCCGGACACGCGCTGGCAGATGCCGGCCTGACCGGCGCTGAGGCCTACCAGAACTACGGATTGGAAACCGCGCCCATTGTCGCCCGCATCGGAGCGTCCATTTTGTGGCGCGGTAGATTTGAAACCACTTTGATAGGCCCCGCCGACGAAATCTGGGATGCCGTGTTCATCGCCCGATATCCCAGCGCGCACGCCTTCCTTGAGATGGTAACCGACCCCGTTTATCGCACCGCCGTGGTGCATCGTCAGGCGGCTGTTTCGACCTCGCGGCTGATCCGTTGTTCGCCAGCACAGATCGGAGGGACCTTCGGATGAAACTGATCGAAAAGCTTGGGCTGTCAGCCCTGCACCGGCTGGACCCCGAAACTGCCCATGGGATGTCGATCCGGGCCTTGAAAGCCGGATTGGTCCCGGCTGCCGGCCCTGTCACGTCACCACGCCTGCGCACGCAAGTCGCCGGTCTGACGCTGGCCAATCCGGTCGGCCTGGCCGCTGGATTCGACAAGAATGGCGAGGTTCTGGGCCCTTTATCGCGGGCCGGGTTCGGATTTATTGAAGTCGGTGCGGTGACACCGCGTCCACAACCGGGCAACCCGAAACCGCGCCTGTTTCGCCTGACCGAAGACATGGCGGCCATCAACCGTTTCGGCTTCAACAACGAAGGAATGGACGTCATGGTTCGCCGTCTCGCGAGCCGTCCCAGCGATGCGGTTATCGGATTGAACCTTGGCGCCAACAAGGACAGCGACGACCGCCCCGGTGATTTTGCCAAAGTACTGGCCCATTGTGCCGCCCATCTGGATTTTGCCACGGTCAACGTGTCGTCCCCCAACACCGAGAAACTGCGGGACCTGCAGGGTAAGGCCGCGCTTGGCGCTTTGCTGGCGGGTGTTGTCAAAACGCGCGACGCGCTGCCGACACCGATTCCCGTATTCCTGAAAATTGCTCCGGACCTGACGGCACCAGAGATACAAGATATCGCCGATATCGCGCTGGAAACCGGAATTGACGCGGTCATTGCCACGAATACCACCCTGTCTCGCGACGGGCTGAGAAGCGCACACAAGGTTGAGGCTGGTGGCCTGTCTGGCGCGCCTTTGTTCGAAAAATCGACCCGCGTTCTTGCGCAGCTCAGCCAACTGACCGAAGGACGCATTCCCTTGATTGGCGTGGGCGGCATCAGCAGCGCGGAACAGGCCTATGCCAAGATTTGCGCCGGAGCCTCGGCCGTCCAGTTCTATACGGCCATGGTTTACGGCGGCATGTCGCTGGCATCGGAAATCGCCCGGGGTCTGGACGAACTTCTGGCCCGGGACGGGTTTGAAAATGTCGCACAGGCGGTTGGCAGCAAACGAGAGGATTGGGTGTGATGGAATACTGGCACAACCCGCGGTGTTCGAAATCGCGTTCGGGGCTTGCACTGCTTGAAGAAAACGGCGCAGAACCCCGTGTCCGAAAGTATCTGGAGGACGCACCGTCAGAAGACGAATTGCGGGCCGTGCAGGCGAAACTGGGCATTGCTGCAATCGACATGATGCGCACAGGTGAAAAGCGCTTCAGGGAACTGGGGCTGAACAAAGCGACGCCGGACGATACCTTGATCCGTGCCATGGCCGAAAACCCGATCCTGATCGAACGCCCCATTGCCATTCGCGGTGACAAGGCCGCAATCGGGCGTCCGCCCGAAAACCTGCTGACCCTGCTTTAAGCGACTTGCGCCTCTAGCTTCGGATAGCGCCATCCCAGCGTGACGCCACGCGCGATGTTCAGAACCATCAACGCGGCCCACAGCCCGTGATTGCCAAATGCAGGCACCAGAATGAACAGGGACAGGACGTAGATCCCTACCGAGTGGATCATCGCCTGGCGCATGTCCCGGGTCCAAGTCGCGCCGATGTAGATACCGTCGAACATCCAGCTGGCCACGCCAATCACCGGGGCAATCGCAGCCCAGATCAGAAATTCGCGCGCGGCCTCACGCACCTCGGGCGAGGTCGACATCACATCGATCAGCGCGGGTCCTGCCAGATAGAAAACCAGGCCCAGCGCGAAAGCGCCGCCTACGCCCCATTGTGACGCCATCACGGACGCACGCCGCACCTGAAAACGGTCCTTTGCCCCGACCGCCCCGCCGACCAGCGCCTCGGCCGAAAAAGCGAAGCCGTCCAGCGCAAAGGCTGTGATTTCCAGAAACTGCAGCAGAACCTGATTGGCGGCCAGATTGACGTCGCCGAGATCTGATCCGACAAAAAGAAAAGTGGTGAACGATCCGGTCAAAAGGACGGACCGCACCATAATGTTGCCGTTCACCTGCATCATCCGCCGCAGCCGTGCGCCGTCGAAAATACGCGGCCAGTCTCTCCACTGATTACCGGCAAATGCCTGACGGCAGAGCCATAGCCCAAGGGCCAACCCGGTCCATTCGGCGATCAGTGTCGCCAGCGCGACGCCCTCGACGCCCCATCCCAGCCCAAGCACAAACCACAGATCCAGCAGGATATTCAGGCCATTCATCCAGACCTGAAGCACAAATACACCCCGCGTCCGCTCGATCGCGATCAGCCAGCCTGTAACGGCATAAAGCGCAATTGTCGCCGGGGCACCCCAGATCCGGATTTCCAGGTATTGCCGGGTCAGCGCTTCGACTTCGGGGCTTGCGGGGGACAGGGCAAATGCCCCCCACAGCACCCAGACCTGCGTCAGAATGAAAAACAGCCCCGCAGCGCCGCCCAACAGCAAACCGCGCATCAGAAGCGCGCCGGTTTCCGCCGTGTCTCCGGCCCCGCGCGCCTGTGCAGCCAATCCCGTGGTGCCCATCCGCAAAAAGCCGAATATCCAGTAGATGGCCGACAGGATGACCGCGCCCATTCCGACAGCGCCGATCGGGGCGGCCAGCCCCATCTGCCCGACAACACCAGTATCCACCGCCCCCAGTATCGGGACAGTGGCATTGGACAGAACGATAGGTGCTGCGATCTTCAGCACCCGTCTGTGCGTGATGGGTGCCGAGGCATCCCGCATCCAAGGCTATCCTTCGTCCGAATCCGGTTGCGGCATCAGGAAATGCCCAGAAGCCTGCGCGAACAGGCGCGCATGGTTGTCCTGCCACGCCTCGACCCGGACCGAAGCATAACGCCGCCCGGAACGGCTGATGTAAGCGCGGGCGTAGGCATCGCGCGGCAAGCCCGAACGCAGGTAGTCGACCGTGAAATCGATGGTTTTCGGGTATCGGAGCAAACTGGCATCCCGAATGTCTTCGGCACTCATCTCTCCGCTTTCGATGCGGTGAAACACGGTCTCCCAGCACAGGGTGATCACGCCGGTCACCTCCAAAAACGCGGCAGTGACCCCACCGTGCAGCGCGGGCAGCAGCGGATTGCCAATCAGTTTTTCGTCAAAATTCAGAACACCCGTCAGTTCATCCCCACGCCGGTCGAAGGTGATGTTGAGAAACCGGATATACGGCACCCCATCGACCATGGCGTTCAGTGCGGCGTCCCGGCGGTTCTTGACCACCTGCATCGGCTCCGGTCGATTGCGCGCCATTTACCTGCCCTCCACGGTGAAAGACCCCGATGCGGTTGCGACAGGATGTTCCTGATCGTCATCCGTTGCGGTCGCACGCACGAAGGCCACATTGCGCGTGATGTGATAGCATTTGGCGCGCGTTGTAATGTTCTGCCCCGGCGTAGCCGCCCGCATGTAGTCTATGCGCAGGTCAATTGTCGCCGTGGCACCCGGCGCGGACGGATGGCTCATGACAGCCGCACCGCTACAAGTGTCCAGCAAAGCGAACACCGCCCCACCATGAATGACGCCGGTGCGCGGATCCCCGACAAGGTCCGCGTTGTACGGCATGGTGATCTCGGCTTCTCCGGCACCGATATACGTCAGTTCCATGCCCAATGCCCTGGCATGTGGAATCGCCTCGATGAACTGGCGCGCGAAACCCAATTTTTCTACCATTCGGTCTTTTCCTTCTTCCGCGCCCTTTATGATCGTCAGTTCAGCGAAAGGGCAAGCCCGACTGTTGCGCTTGCCGCTACGACTCCATAGGTTGCAGGCAAGGAGATGAGGAATGTCCGACACCCGTTTGTCATTCAAAGAAATGTGCGCCGAGTTCGACGTAACGCCCCGTACCCTGCGCTACTACGAATATATCGAGTTGCTGCAACCTGACCGCGAGGGCCGCTCCAGGTATTACGGCCCACGCGAGCGTGCACGCATGACGCTGATCATGCGCGGACGCAAGTTCGGGTTCCCGCTTGAAGAGATCCGGCAGTGGCTGCTGATCTATGAACATCAGGGCAACCAGGCTCAGATGGCAACATTTGTGGAAATGGCTGACCGGCAAATGGAGGAGTTGCGCCAGCAAAGGCAGCAACTGGACGAAGCTATGGACGCCCTCAAGCAACTGCGCGACCAGACCGCCAATTCTCTAGGCTGACAAACTTTCAAGCGTCATTTCGGTCGAAACTGAAGCTCCCGTGGTCCTGCCGCGGGATTTTTCTTGTGGAGAACGTCGATACACGCAGCGTGGAATCGCAGGACCGCCCCTTACCCAAGGGAAAGAAGATTACCGAAACACGGATTTACGCGAACGGATGTTACGTCAACTTTTTTGTGACGTAGCGTTCGCATTACGTAAACGTCATCTGCATGTTGTAAGAAGCCCATCAACTGCGCAAATCTTTTTCACGACGCCAGTGATGAGAGTTTGAACCATGACCGAAGACCTGATGACCATCCGCGAAATGTGCGAGACCTATGATGTCACACCACGTACCTTGCGGTTCTACGAGGCCAAGGAACTTTTGTTTCCTATCCGTGAAGGCCAGAAACGTCTGTTCACCAAACGCGATCGTGCCCGTCTGAAATTGATCCTGCGTGGCAAGCGCTTTGGCTTCAGCCTGGAAGAAATCCGGCAGCTTCTGGACCTGTATCACGTCGGTGATCAGCAACTGACACAGATGTCCCGCACCTACGAGATCGCGTGCGAACGTCTGGCAGACATGGAAGCACGCCGTGAAGAACTGACACAGGCCATCGACGATCTGAAAGAGCAGTTGCGCTGGGGCGAAAAGGTCATCGTCTCGATGAAACAGGAAAAGAAGGCGGCCGAATAATCTCGCCCGCCCCCGGACATCTGAATTAAGGGAGCTTCACATGCCCGTCTACAACGCGCCAATCAAAGACGCACAGTTCATTTTGCATGATGTACTGAAAGTCTCGACCTCGGACATTCCGGGATATTCCGATCTGGAGGCCGAGTTCACCGGCGCCGTGCTGGAGGAAGCGGGCAAGATCGCCACAAATGTTCTGCACCCGCTGAACGTGGTTGGCGATACCGAAGGATGTCGGCTGGAAAACGGTATCGTTTATACACCAAGCGGGTTCAAGGATGCCTTCGAGAAGATGAAGGAAGGCGGCTGGACGGGCCTCGACATGCCGGAAGAATATGGCGGTCAGAATATGCCCTATGTTCTCGGAACTGCCGTGGGCGAGATGTTCTCGGGCTCCAACCAGGCGTTCACCATGTATCAGGGCCTGACGCACGGCGCGGCGTCTGCGATCTTGGCGCACGGAACCGACGAGCAGAAGAACAAGTACCTGCCCAACATGGTCAGCTGTGAATGGACTGGCACCATGAACCTGACGGAACCGCATTGCGGCACCGATCTGGGTCTGATGCGCACCAAGGCGGAACCGCAGGGCGACGGCAGCTATAAAATCTCGGGTCAGAAGATCTTTATCTCGGCCGGCGATCACGACATGGCCGACAACATCATCCACCTGGTGCTGGCCAAAATCCCCGGCGGCCCCGAAGGGATCAAGGGCGTGTCGCTTTTCATCGTGCCCAAGTTCATCGTGAATGAAGACGGCACCCCGGGTGAGCGCAACGGCGTTTCGGTCGGCAAGATCGAAGAGAAGATGGGCATCCATGGCAACTCGACCTGCGTCATGAACTATGACGAGGCCACCGGCTGGCTGCTGGGAGATGAACACAAAGGCATGCGCGCCATGTTCACCATGATGAACGAAGCGCGTCTGGGTGTGGGCATGCAAGGCCTGTCTCAGGCCGAAGCTGCGTATCAGAATGCTGTCGAATATGCCAAAGACCGCCTGCAGGGCCGCGACGTAACAGGTGTGAAGAACCCGGACGGCCCCGCCGATCCGCTGATCGTGCACCCGGACATCCGCCGCAACCTGATGGATCAGAAAAGCTTCACCGAGGGTGCACGTGCGTTCATCCTGTGGGGCGCGACCATGATCGACAAGGCGCACCGCTCGGGTGACAAGGACGCAGACGGGCTGATCTCGCTGCTGACTCCGGTCATCAAGGGCTTCCTGACGGACGAAGGCTACGACATGACCGTTCAGGCCCAGCAAGTCTATGGCGGCCACGGCTACATCGAAGAATGGGGCATGTCGCAATACACCCGCGACGCCCGCATCGCGATGATCTACGAAGGTGCTAATGGCGTTCAAGCGCTCGACCTTGTAGGCCGCAAGCTGGCACAGGATGGCGGCAAGCATGTCATGGCCTTCTTTGAAATGGTCAAATCTTTCTGCAAGGAAAACGGTGGCAGGGACGAAGCTTATGACAAAGCCTTCATCGAACCGCTGAAAGCTGCGTCGAAAGACCTGCAAGCCGCTGGCATGTACTTCATGCAGGAGGGCATGAAGAATCCGAACAACGCGCTGTCCGGGTCATATGACTTCATGCACATGTTCGGCCATGTCTGCCTGGGCCTGATGTGGGCGAAAATGGCAAAGGTTGCACAGGAAACCCTAGACAGTGGCGCATCGGACAAGAACTTCTACGAGACAAAGATCAACACCGGTCGCTTCTATATGGCGCGCCGTCTGCCTGCCACATCCATGCATCTGGCCCGGATACAAACCGGCGCGGATACTGTAATGGCGCTGGACGCGGCAAATTTCTGAACTCAGTCTGGTTCCGGGTACTTTCGCCCGGAACCAGGTCCCCGGAGGACAAGACATGCCGAAACGCTTTCGCTTAACCCGCCGCTTTCCGGTTGCAATGACCGAAGACGGGTATCGCCGTCTCAAGGGTTTCGCCCGCGAAGCGGGGCTGGACGAGGGTGAAGCGCTGTC
Organism: Ruegeria sp. D1(2025); assembly: GCF_056536425.1. Taxonomy (NCBI): domain Bacteria; kingdom Pseudomonadati; phylum Pseudomonadota; class Alphaproteobacteria; order Rhodobacterales; family Roseobacteraceae; genus Ruegeria; species Ruegeria sp. D1(2025). The sequence continues at coordinate 80,326 of NZ_JBQFPO010000011.1, forward strand.
TTTTCTGTTCGAGAATTTCAACAGTGTCATAGATGAGGAGAACCTGACTCACCGGCTACGCATATTCAATTCCGAACTGGAAGCGCGAAAGCGGTGAGGCAATACGCCAATTCTTCGCCTGCGATCGCATCGAGGCCGGACGCCTCCGGCGGGAGTATTTTTGAAAAGATGAAGGCCTGATGCGCCCCTGCCACTGGGCGCACTCGCCATCAGGACAGGGACGACTTCACCTTTTGCGGTCATCGGCTCTCCAGCCTGTACCGCATGTTGATTGAAACAGACCAAGGTTGATCAATGGTAAATGTCGGCTCTTCATCTTTTCCAAAATACTCAATTCCAACCTGACCACATGCGCCTTGGGAGGGGTAATCGCATGACTATCAAACTGCATTGTTTCGGAGAAAGCGGGAACTCCTACAAAGCGGCGCTGGCCTTGGAGATGTCGGGGCTGGAGTGGGAGCCGGTCTTTGTCGATTTCTTCAATGGCGAGACCCGCACGCCAGAATTTCGCGCGGAGGCCAACGAAATGGGCGAAGCGCCCTTTCTGATCGATGGCGATTTCCGCACCAGTCAGTCCGGCGCCATTCAGGCGTATGTGACTGAGAAATCAGGGAAGTTCGGCGGCAGGAACCGGGAAGAGAACTACGAGATTTTCCGTTGGGTTTTGTGGGACAATCACAAACTCAGTTCAATGGCTGGCCTCACTCGATTTCTGATCAATTTCCTGCCGGAAAAGCACCGCAACCCGGATGTGATCGCGTTCAATCAAGGTCGGCTTAAGGCGGCATACGAGATTCTGAACCAGCATCTGGCCGGTCGTGACTGGATCGTCGGCGACGGCGTGACGAATGCAGATCTCAGTTGCTGCGGCTACCTGTATTATCCGGAACCATTCGGTTTCGACCGCGCCGACTGGCCAAATATCGACGCCTGGCTGACACGCCTCAGCAAACAGCCCGGCTGGAAACACCCCTATGACCTGATGCCCGGCAACCCGTCGGATCGAGCTTGAGGAGAAGACCCATGACCGAAGCCTATATCTATGACGCTCTGCGCACCCCGCGCGGCAAGGGCCGCAAGGATGGCAGCCTGCACGAGGTAACCTCGGTGCGCCTGTCCGCCCTGACCCTGAACGCGATGAAAGAGCGCAACAACCTCGAAGGCCACGCCGTAGAGGACGTGATCTGGGGCAATGTCACGCAGGTGATGGAACAGGGCGGCTGTCTGGCACGCTCGGCCGTGCTGGCGTCCGATCTGGATCAGTCGATCCCCGGCCTGGCGATCAACCGTTTCTGCGCCTCTGGCATGGAAGCGGTAAACCTGGCGGCGAACCAGGTGAAAGGCGGTGCTGGCGACGCGTACATCGCTGGCGGCGTCGAAATGATGGGTCGCGTGCCCATGGGCAGCGATGGCGCCGCCATCGCCGTTGATCCGTCTCTGGCGATGAGCACGTACTTCGTCCCACAGGGCATTTCGGCCGACATCATCGCGACGGAATATGGCTTCAGCCGGGATGATGCAGATTCGCTGGCGGTTGAATCGCAAAAGCGCGCAGCAGAAGCATGGGCAGACAACCGTTTCGAAAAGTCGGTAATCACCGTAAAGGACCAGAATGGGCTGACCATTCTAGACCGCGACGAATACATGCGCCCCGGCACGGACATGCAGAGCCTTGGCGCGCTGAACCCCTCATTTGCGATGATGGGTGAGCAGATGCCCGGCTTCGACAAGGTGGCCATGCTCAAATACCCGCATCTGGAAAAAATTAATCACATTCATCATGCGGGTAACAGCTCGGGCATTGTGGACGGTGCGGCCGCGGTTCTGATCGGCAACAAGGAATTTGGGGAGAAATACGGCCTGAAACCACGTGCGCGCATCAAGGCAACCGCGAAGATCGGCACCGACCCGACCATCATGCTGACCGGCCCGGTTCCGGTGACCGAAAAAATCCTGGCCGACAACGGCATGAAGATCAGCGATCTGGACCTGTTCGAAGTGAACGAAGCCTTTGCCTCAGTCGTGCTGCGCTTCCAGCAGGCGTTCGACGTCGACCCGGCGTTGGTCAACGTCAATGGCGGCTCGATCGCGATGGGTCACCCACTGGGTGCAACCGGCGCAATGATCATCGGCACGCTTCTGGATGAGCTGGAGCGTCAGGACAAGGAAACCGGTCTGGCAACGCTCTGCATTGCATCCGGCATGGGTGCGGCAACGATTATCGAGCGTGTCTGATGCCCAAGCTGGATCTCTCTCAAATCCCTTTCCGGGGCGGTTCGGGTTACCCCGGCAAGCTGGCCAAAGCTGGCGATGGCCGCTTTGTTCAACCGGTCGGAGATGCCGTCGGGCTGTCCCAATACGGGGTCAACATCGTGCGGCTTGAACCGCAGGGCATGTCCTCGCTGCGCCATTATCATATGGAGCAGGACGAGTTTGCCATCATGCTCACTGGCACCTGCGTGCTGATCGATGACGATGGCGAGCATGAGATGCAGCCCGGCGATTGCGCCGCTTGGCCCGCAGGTGAGGCCAATGGCCATCACCTTGTAAACAAAACCGATGCGCCCGCGACCTTTCTGGTGGTGGGCACGCGGACCCCGACCGAGACCGGGTATTATAGCGACATAGACATGATGGTGAAGTTCGATGCCCACGGCTTTCGCTTCACCCGCAAAGACGGCAGCCCGCTGACGGCTGACCAGATCGGAGACGAGACATGACTGATTTCACCATGAAAGTGGACGCCGACGGCGTTGCCATCATCACCTGGGACGTACCCGAGAAAAGCATGAACATCCTGCGCGTCGAGGCGCTGGCCCTGATCGAAGAGATGATCGATCAGGTTCTGTCAGATGACAACATCAAGGGTGCGGTCATCACCTCGGCCAAGGACAGTTTTGCCGCCGGTATGGACCTGAACGTGCTGGGATCGATCCGCGAGAAGTCGGGCGATGAACCGGCGCAGGCCATGTTCGATTTCACCATGAACGGACATCGCATTCTACGTAAGATCGAACTGGCGGGAATGGACCCGAAGACCAAAAAGGGCGGCAAACCGATTGCCGCCGCCCTGCCCGGCACCGCGCTTGGGATCGGGCTTGAGGTACCGCTGGCCTGCCATCGCATTTTCTGTGCCGACAACCCGAAGGCCAAGATCGGCCTGCCCGAAATCATGATCGGCATCTTCCCGGGCATGGGCGGGACCACCCGCATGGTCCGCAAGCTGGGTGCCGTTGGTGCGGCTCCGCTATTGCTGGAAGGCAAAACACTGGAGCCGAACAAGGCCAAGGGTGCAGGAATGGTCGATGAGGTCGTCGAAGACCCGCTGGCCGCCGCGAAGGAATGGGTGCTGAACGCCAGCGATGCGGATCTGGTCAAGCCTTGGGATGCAAAGGGGTACAAGATGCCCGGTGGCGCGCCGTACCATCCGGCTGGCTTCATGAACTACGTTGGCGCTTCGGCGATGGTCAACGGCAAGACACAAGGCGCGTTCCCGGCCGCTCAGGCCCTGCTGAGCGCGGTCTACGAGGGTGCTCTGGTCGATTTCGACACAGCCCTGAGGATCGAGGCGCGCTGGTTCACTTCGATCCTGATGAACCCGTCCTCGTCAGCGATGATCCGCAGCCTGTTCCTGAACAAGGAAGCGCTGGAGAAAGGCGCAGTGCGACCTCAGGGTGTGCCGGACCAGTCGGTCAAGAAGATCGGTGTTCTGGGCGCGGGCATGATGGGCGCGGGCATCGCGCTGGTGTCCGCTCAGGCCGGGATGGAAGTCGTTCTCATCGACCGCGATCAGGAGGCCGCCAACAAGGGTAAGGCCTATACCGAAGCGTACCTGAACAAAGGTATCAAGCGCGGCAAGGTCACGGCTGAAAAGAAAGAAGCCATGCTGGCTCGCATCACCGCGACGCCCGATCTGGAGCATCTGAAAGGCTGCGACCTGATAATTGAAGCGGTATTCGAAGACCCCGCAGTCAAGGCCGACATGACCAAAAAGGTCGAAGCGATCATTCCCGAAGATTGCATCTTTGCCTCCAACACCTCGACCCTGCCGATCACCGATCTGGCCAAGGCCAGCGTGAGGCCGGATCAGTTCATCGGCATCCATTTCTTTTCGCCGGTCGAGAAGATGTTCCTTGTCGAGATCATCAAAGGCAAGGAAACCGGGGATCGTGCGGTTGCCAAGGCGCTGGATTACGTGCGTCAGATCCGGAAGACACCGATCGTCGTCAACGACGCGCGGTTCTTCTACTGCAACCGCTGCATCATCCCGTACATCAACGAAGGTGCGCGCATGATTACCGAGGGCGTCAGCCCTGCATTGGTTGACAACGCCGCACGTCAACTGGGTTTCCCGGTCGGGCCGGTACAGCTGACCGATGAGACCTCGATTGATCTGGGCGCCAAGATTGCCCGCGCAACCAAGGCGGCGATGGGCGATGCCTATCCCGAAAGCCCCTCGGACGATCTGATCTTCTGGATGGAAGAACAGGGACGTCTGGGCCGCAAGGCAAATGCAGGCTTCTTCGACTATGACGAAAAGGGCAAGCGCGTCGGGTATTGGAAAGGTCTGCAGGACAAATACCCGCTGGCCGAAGATCAGCCCGACCTGATCGAGGTGCAGGAACGCCTGATGTTCGCACAGGTTCTGGAAGCGGTCCGCGCGCTGGAAGAAGGCGTTCTCGAGGATATCCGCGAAGGTGACGTGGGTGCCATTCTGGCGTGGGGTTTTGCCCCGTGGTCCGGTGGCCCACTAAGCTGGCTGGACATCATTGGCGCACCTTACGCCGCCGAACGCTGCGACCAGCTGGCAACGCAATACGGCGAACGGTTCGCCTGCCCGCCGCTGCTGCGTGAGATGGCCGATAAGGGCCAGACGTTCTATGGCCGCTTCGCGCCCGAGGCCAAGGCCGCCTGAACAAGTGATGCAGGCGCGTAATACGCGCCTGCATCGTTTTCTTAGTGTTTGGTTAGGTCTGCCATTCAGGCCGCAAGAACAGGGCTGGCACATTCGGCCTGCCGGGTCTTCCCGGGCGGCGCACTCCCAACTGTGGCCTGACGGGAAAAATCGGTTCTTGCGGGATGGGCGCGGGCAGCGCACCCAACGGGTTTGCAAGGGCTGATAGTTCGCCCTTGTATGCGATCAGATCGACAAGGTGGTCGGCGTCTTGCGCCTCGGCGATCTGGTATGAAGACTGATCCGAGGACCCGCGCGATCCAAAGCGACTTGCGGGGCAATAGGTCTGCAACCCGCCTTCAAGGAAGACCACCTCGTCACAATCGAAAAACAACGTGCTGACATCGAGGGTTGTGGACGGTGCTTGCGAGGTCATCCGGCACATCCCGCTGAGCATCCGGGCCGGGATCACAGACACGCCTTCGGTGCCCGGTTCAATCCGGCTTATGTCCAGCGCGACCCCCTGTTCTGGCATCAGCCAGACAGGACGTCCATTATATGCCGCACGCGACGGCACGTAGACAGGCAGATATTCTGCGCGCGTTTCACCCGTTGCGATGCTCACCCTGTCAGTCGCAATCCGGCGTACTTCCTTGAAACCATGGTCCAATGTTCGGACAAGATCACCTGCCGCGACGCGCTCCACCGGCTTCCAGCCTCGGGTCGTCGCAATCTTGGTGCCGTGGACAAACCCGCCCCGGCGCGACAACGTTGCATTGCGCGACAGGACGTCGTCCATCTTCCGCGCATGATCTGATAAATCAGTAACACTCACTACTTCAAACACGTGCCCAGCCCCCCTTGGCACAGATAAACATTGAAACGTGGGTATCATGTGATCCGGCGCGCTGTCTTAGTTTTGACATATTTTAGCCCGAATTGAGCCTGTTACGGCCCAATTGACCCACAATCAGCAAACAATGCGATTGTTTTTCACAGGCTTGCCGGAAATTCGGAAACGGTGACGGGATCAGGAGTGGAACCGGTAGTCGAATCTTGCGATATCTTCCGCGCAGGCATCCGCCACCGCATTTCGGGTTCGCGTGGAATAGTACTGCCGATAATCCACCTCTCTTTCGGACCCGTTGAGATGCGGAAGGGTCAGCCTGAAACCGAGATGCGCGAACAACGGTTCAGCATCCTCCTCGAACTTCTCAAGCCGAATAAAGGCTCGGCACTGCTCGTGCCCATCTGCCCGCGTCATGTAGCGCCGCGCGGGATGCGCCTGAATTGACCTAAGCGTGGCCGGGTTCAGCAAGAATTCTTCAAATGATGATACCTTTGCCAGCGACACTGCGGGGTGGTCAAATTTCTGGTCCCGCAGCCAGTGGTAGTAACTGACAAGCCGATCCCATGGATTGCGGACCAGTGTGAAGGTGAACATGCGTTCCAACGCCTCGGGCGAAACAAGTCCGTCGATATCCGCCAGGGTGGAGTGTTTCCACAACCGGCCCCTGGCCTGTAAGCCCTTTTGCCGTCGATGACGGTTCCGCGCCTTGGGCGTGTCTCCGATCAGGATGTCATCCTTCGTTGCCCTCTGTTCCAGCGCCGATGCAAGCGACGTGCCCCCCGTTTTGGGGATGTGGACAAACACATACGACCTGCGCCGGGAAACGATCACGCCACGGCCTGTTCCGCCGACGCGCGCATCGAACGCCAGCCCAGCAGGGCTCCGGCCAGCACGATCAGCCCGATGCCGACGATCTGGATGCCATCGATTGATTGGCCGAAGGCCGCCCACGCAAACGCAGGACCGAAGATCATCACAGAGTATTCGAAGATTGCGACATAGGATGGCTCACCAACCTGATACGCCTTGATCAGCATGAAAACAGCAATGGTTGACCCAACGGCCTGGACCACCACCCAAAGAAGCGAGGGTTGTATCTGCCAGACCACGCCCCGGGTCACAAACCCTTCCGGGCCCGGTTCCGCACCGACCGGAAAGATCGAAAACCCCGTCAGCCCCAGCGCGCCAGCAATACCAAGTGTAATTACCATCCCCCCCAGCATGACGACCGTACTTTCCTGCGCGCAGTGGGACCGTGTCAGGATCGCCCCAAGCGCATAGAAAAACCCGCCTGCGACCGGCAACAGGGTTCTGGCATCGAAATCCGCCGGATTGAGTTGCAGAACCAGAAGCAACCCCAGAAACCCGAGCAGCGCAGCCAGAATGCGCCAGGGCCCGATTTTCTGCCGCAGACCAAAGGCCGAAATCAGCAACACGAAAATCGGGGACGTAAACAACCCCGCCAACGCTTGTGCAACCGGCATCAAAGCAAGCGACGAGAAATAAAACAGCATGGCCAGCGTCATCAGGACGCTTCGCAAAAGAACAATGCCCGGGCGGATCGGGCGCAATCCGCCCAACCCAAGCAGTGACAACAGAAGCACCAGCGGCAGCATCAATAATGCGCGGCTCAGGTGGAATTGCCACAGGCCGATGGTCTCGGCCACCAGAACCACGACATTGTCGATCACCCCGATGATGGCCATTGCGCCGATCATGAGGCCAGAGGCCAAAACGGGTGAAGATGGGTTGCCTGCCTGCATTCTGTTCAATTTTCGCCTTCGCTGCCGGACCCGCGTATTTCCCCGTATCCGGGTACCGGGCGCAAGTGCCAAATACGGTTCAACAGGTTTGCGCCGCGTAAATTTATCATGCTAAGCTGGATCAAAATAATTTTGAGCAGACCTCGCCCCGATGACGGCCTTAAAACAGTACCAGCGGATCGAAGCCACCGGTCTGTGGCGGCCCTCGCCCGATATGCAGCGGCGCGAGGTGGTCGTCTCGATTGGCGAGGCCACGCTGACGATATCGGATTTCAATGACCGTGCGCTGACCCACTGGTCCCTGGCCGCGCTGGAGCGGCAAAATCCGGGCGGCTACCCGGCCATTTTCAACCCTGACGGCGATCCGGATGAAACGCTGGAACTGGCCGAATCCGAAACCACGATGATCGAAGCGATCGACAGGCTGCAACGTGCAATCGACCGGTCACGTCCGCACCCTGGCCGACTGCGCTGGCTGAGTGTCGGCGGGGTAGTCGCCGCCGTGGCGGCCCTGCTGTTGCTCTGGTTGCCGGTTGCCTTGCAAAGCCACGTTGTTTCAGTCGTTCCCAAGATCAAGCGGCAGGACATCGGCGATACCATCCTGCAACGCATCGAAAGGGTCTCCGGGCGCGCCTGTGCATCGGAAGACGCCAAGGCCGCGCTGGATATGCTGGCAAAAAGGACCGGTGTACGGCAGATCGTGATCCTGCCTGCCGGGGTACAGAACAGCCTCAGCCTGCCGGGCGGCACGGTGCTGCTGAGCCGAACGCTGGTCGAGGATCATGAAGACCCGGCCGTGGCGGCAGGATATGTCATCGCCGAACGTGCCCGGGCCGAGGCACATGACCCGCTTGACGACCTGCTGGACCGCACCGGCCCGACAACCGCATTCCGGTTGCTGACGACCGGTGAACTGACACCGCAAATCATCGACAGTTATACCGAGCAGGTCCTTTCGGAACCGCGTCCATCCCTGCCCGATCAGGAACTGCTGGCCGTGTTTGCTCAGGCGGCCCTGCCCTCGACACCTTACGCCTACGCGCGTGATATCACTGGCGAAACGGTTCTGGGCCTGATCGAGGCCGACCCGATGGCGGGCCGATCCCAGGAACAAGTTCTGCCGGACCGTGACTGGGTCCGGCTGCAAAACATCTGTGGTGAATAAAGCGTTCGGGATTTACCTGAACACTCTCCGACACGAATACCCCAAGAACGCCGTGGGCGTGGCAGGGAATTCGTGCCTCGCCTTACACCCGAAGCGCCGCAGACAGCTTACTTGGTGCCAAACATCCGGTCGCCGGCGTCGCCCAGTCCGGGCATGATATAGCCCTTGGAATTCAGTTCGCGATCCAGCGCGGCCGTCACGATATGCACATCCGGATGGGCCTCTTTCATTCGCGCGACGCCTTCGGGCGCGGCCAGCAGACAGAGGAAACGGATATCGGTCGCGCCTGCCTCTTTCAGCAGATCAATCGCGGCGGCCGAACTGTTGCCTGTGGCCAGCATCGGATCCACAGCAATGACCAGGCGGTCTTTCAGTCCTTCGGGCGCTTTGAAGTAATACTGAACCGGTTTCAGCGTTTCTTCATCGCGATACAATCCGACAAAGCCCACCCGCGCCGACGGGATCAATTCAAGCACACCGTCCAGCATCCCGTTGCCAGCACGCAGAATCGACACCAATGCCAGTTTCTTACCGGCCAGAATGGGCGCGTCCATCTCCTCCATCGGGGTTTCGATGTTGCGGGTCGTCAGCTTTAGTTCTCGCGTGACCTCATAGGCCAGCAAAAGGGTGATTTCCCGCAGCAACTGCCGGAAAACGGCGGTCGATGTGCCCTTGTCCCGCATGAGCGTCAATTTGTGCTGCACCAGCGGATGATCAACGACGGTCAGATGTTCGCTCATGTTTTCTCCAGTCTTTTTTGGACCCGCATAAGGGTGTCTTCATCACAGAAGGCCGCATTGAGGGCCGTGTCATTCATTGCGCTGAAATCCTCGGCCTGCCAGCCGAAAGCTGTGTTCAGCATCTCATATTCACGCCGCATGGTGGTATGAAAAAACGGCGGATCGTCGGTTGAGACGGTGACCTTGACGCCCGCATCGCGCAACTTTGCGATCGGATGGGCGCTGAAATCCGGATACAGGCCCAGCACCACATTGGACCCCGGACAAACCTCAAGCGTGATGTCCCGGTCGACCAGTTCATGCATCAGGTCGGGGTCTTCGATGGCGCGCACACCATGTCCGATCCGCTCGACCCCCAGGGCGCGCACCGCATCGCGCACGCTGTCCGGTCCGCCAAACTCACCCGCATGGGTGGTCAGCCGCAATCCTGCCTCGCGGGCGCAATCAAACGCCCACTTGAAATCGCCTTGCGCGCCGACCCCTTCGTTGCCGCCCATGCCGAAGCCCGTGATCCAATCGCCTGAGGTTTCGGCCGCGCAACGGGCGCTGAGTTTCGCCTTGTCCGGGCCAAAATGGCGAACACAAGTGACGACGCCGCGCAGGGTGATGTCGAACTTGCGCTCAGCCTCATCCGCGGCGTCCTGAATGGCATTCAGGTAATCGCGCCAGGCGTGCACATCACCACCGCCGCAGAAATCGGGGCTCAGGAAGGTTTCCGAATACACCACACCATTGGCAGCGCTTTCCTCCAGAATTGCCAGGGTCAGTCGACGGAAATCCTCGGGCGATTTCAGCACTTCGCAAGCGGCCTCATAAACGCTCAGGAAATGGGCGAAATCGCGGAAGTCATAGGAGCCGTCGGGCTTGAAAATACCGCTCAGATCAATGCGTTTTTCATACGCAAGCTGGCGAATGAAGGCGGGCGGAGCCGCGCCTTCGTGATGCAGATGCAACTCGATCTTAGGCAGGTCTGCGACAGTCATAGAAAACTCCGTCCCGGTCCATGTGCCGGAATGTTCAGGTGATGCGCGATGCTGGCGGCGACATCGGCGAAATTGACCGCACCGATCTGCCCTGCGCCCCGCCCTGCGATCAGCACCGGCACCTTTTCGCGTGTGTGGTCTGTGCCGGTCCAGCTAGGATCATTTCCATGATCGGCGGTCAGCACCATAAGGTCACCCGGGCGCAGTTTTATCAGGATCGCGCCGATTTCGCGGTCGAACCATTCCAGCGCGCGGGCATAGCCGCTGATGTCGCGGCGATGTCCATAGAGACTGTCAAACTCGACAAAATTGGCAAAGGTCAGACTGCCGTCTTCAGCTTCGTCCACCAGATCAGACAGGTGCCCCATCAGTTCGGAGTCCGAGCCCTTGCGCAAAGTATCAATCCCCTGCATCGAGAAAATGTCGCCGATCTTGCCCACAGCGTGAACGCGACGTCCGGCATCCTGCGCCCAGTTGGTCAAAACCGGCGCGGGCGGCAGAATGGAAAAATCCTTGCGGTTGGTGGTTCGGGTGAACCCGCCCTCGGGCGAGCCGATAAACGGGCGCGCGATAACGCGGCCGATCTTCATGTCATGCAGCATCGGGGCCAGCGTCCGGCACATCTGCAGCAGACGGTCGAGGCCAAAGCTTTCCTCATGCGCGGCAATCTGGAACACGCTGTCTGCCGAGGTGTAGCAGATCGGCCAGCCCGTCCGCATGTGTTCGGCTCCCAGTTCGGCAATGATTTTCGTGCCCGAGGCGTGGCAATCGCCCAGTATCCCGTCTGTTCCAGCTGCCTCTGCCGCCGCGCGGCTCAGATCAGCGGGGAATGCGGGCGTAGTGTCCGGGAAATAGTGCCAGTCCCACGGCACCGGCAGTCCGGCCAGTTCCCAGTGGCCCGAAGGCGTGTCCTTGCCCAGCGAATGTTCGTGCGCGCAGCCCCAGAGGCCGGTTGGTTCGACCTCGAGCCCCGGTGTTTCATCGCCCGAGGCCAGACGCACAGACGCTCCCAACCCCAGCGCGTCGAGGTTGGGCAGGTGCAGCGGACCCGATCGACCATCTTCGGCGCGCCCTTCCGCGCAGGCCTGCGCGATATGGGCCACGGTGTTGGCGCCCGTATCCGGGACCTCGCCGTTAAAAAACTGATCCGCATCCGGTGCGCCGCCAATACCGACAGAGTCCATGACGACAAGGAAAGCCCGTCTCATGCGGTAATCCTTTCATGGACGAGATCGGGGGCCGGTACGGGCGCTTCGCTGATCGTGATGGCCTGCAAAATCGCCTCTGCGGCTTGCCGGGCCGCGTCTTCGCGTGCGGCGTGCACCACGGCCAGTGGCTCGCGCTGTGATACCTGCTGCCCCAATCGCACGATGTCAGAAATGCCCACTGCCGGGTCAATGACGTCGGCTTCGACCTGCCGCCCGCCACCCAGCGCGACGACGGCCAGACCCAGCGCCTCGCCGTCTATGCTTGTGATATAGCCGCTGTGTTGGGCCGCAACTTCCTGAATGACATTCGCTTCGGGCAGAAAGCGTTCCCAGTTTTCGACAAGATGGACCGGACCGCCCACCGCCGCCATCATGCGGCCAAATCGATCCGCCGCCCGACCATCCCTGATCACATCGGCGATTTGCCTGCGCCCCTCGTCAATCGAGGCAAACATCCCTGCATCTTTAAGCAGCACACCGCCCAGTTCGGCGGAAAGCTCGGCAAGAGGCGTCGGTTGGCCGCTGGTCATCGCCTTCATCACCTCGGCTATTTCCAGCGCATTGCCCAGCGCCGAGGCCAGAGGCTGGTTCATATCGGTGATCACTGCCGAAGTGCGACAACCGGCGGCGTTTGCTGTTTCGGTCAAGGCCCGCGCCAGATTTCGGGCATCATCCAGCGTTTTCATGAACGCACCGGAACCGACCTTCACGTCCAGCACCAACGCATCCGGGCCCGCTGCCAGCTTTTTCGACAGGATCGACGCCGTGATCAGATCCAGGCTTTCAACTGTCGCCGTCACGTCGCGCACCGCGTAAAGGCGTTTGTCCGCAGGCGCAATCTGGCCGGTTGCGCCGACGATGGCCGCACCGGTTTCGCGCAATATCTGCTCCAACCGGTCCTGACTGATTTGGGTGCTGACCCCTGGAATGGCCTCAAGCTTGTCCAGTGTCCCGCCGGTATGGCCAAGGCCACGCCCCGAGATCATCGGAACATAGGCCCCGCATTCGGCCAGCGCCGGCGCCAGCACAAGGCTGACACAATCCCCGACCCCACCGGTCGAGTGCTTGTCGATCACCGGACCGTCCAGATCCCAGCTCAGCACCTCTCCACTGTCCCGCATCGCGACGGTCAGATCGGCGCGGCCCTGTGCGCCCAGACTGCCCATGCAAACTGCCATGGCAAACGCCCCGGCCTGCGCGTCACTGACGGCACCATCGGCCAAACCCTGGGCGAACCAGTTCAGCTCTGCACTGGTCGGAACGTCACCCCGGCGCAGTTTTGCGATGATCGAACGGGCGTCCATAGGTTCAGACATCCTCCATATGAGAGGCGTCGAACGCGCCGGGCAGAAGCTGTCCGATGGTTGTCTCAAGCTCAGTTCCGGTTGCTGTCGCAAGCGTCACTTTGACGTCCGGCTTGCCGAACTCCGCCAGCTTCTGACGGCATCCGCCACAAGGCGGTACCGGTTGCGGGCTCGAGGCGACAACATAAACCTCGGTCAGTTCCTGCTCACCCGCGGCCACCATCGCGGCAATCGCACCCGCTTCGGCACAGATGCCTTCCGGGTAGGCGACATTTTCCACGTTGCAGCCGGAAAAGATCACTCCGGACTTCGACCGGATCGCCGCGCCCACTTTGAACTTCGAATACGGCGCGTAAGCGTTTTCCCGGACGGACAGGGCGGCGTCTTTCAAAGGCATGGTGATTCCCGATTTTTGATCATCTGGTCAGAATGCCATACCCTAATGGAAAGAGCCGGGGGATTTGAAGCCCCCGGCGCATGTTTCCTGATCCGATCTTGGCTTAACCCAGCGTTGTATTGAAAGTCCCGGGCAATGTGACCTCTAACAGCTCGACATCATCGGACGGGTCCGCAAGACGCGTGCGCATCCCCGGCGGGATCACAAAGGCGTCGCCCTGTTCCAGCCGATAGGGCTCACGTCCTTCCCCTTCCAGTGTCACCCGACCGTTCATCACGAAGGTGAAGTGGATATCGGTATCATGGCTCGCCCAGACCGGCTCGCCCTGCCCCCGTTTTACCACCTGAACCCCGGCAACGCCCTTAGTGTTATCGGCAATCGTGGTGTCCCGGCAGATATATCCCGGCAAACGGAACTCCCCCCACTCGGCATCTTTGGCCTGATTGTACACAAACCGCTGCCCCTGCCATTCCCGCGCGGGCCGGTAATGAGGGGTGGGCAGATCCATGTCATGATCGATTTCCGTGACATGTTCCGCGGGTACACCGATCTCAATCACCTGCACATTGTCCGAGGCCTCAAGCACGCGGTGACGGATTTCCGGAGGCTGGATAAAGCAATCCCCCGCCGTCAGGCGCATCTTTTCGCCCTGATCCTCGTACACAACATCGACCCAGCCGTGGATGCAAAAGATCAGCTGAAACCCGACCTTGTGAAAGTGCACCATGTCGGGCACCGGGCCGCCATCGGGGATACGGATGTGGCTGGCGATGATCGACCCGCCCAGCCGATCAGGCACCAGATCGCGATAGTGCATACCCGCTCGCCCAATGATCCACGGCGCCTGGTCCTTTAGCCTGCGCACGACAAAGGAATGCACCGTTTCCGGCATCACCAGCGGCGGGTTGCGGTCGTCAATTTCTATGCGTGTTCCGTTAGGGGCGACCAGCACACGCTCGCCATCGGCAAACCGATCCGGATCCTCGGTCAGAATTCGCAAGGTCCCGGGCGCCTCGGGCGCGTCCTTTTCGATGCGCAATCGCAAGCCATGGCCCGAAAACACCGCGACACGGGGGTCATCGGCGGGATAGATCATATCCATCCGCATCCCCAGCGTTCTGGTATAAAATGGGATGTCGTCGCGCAGTTCGTTCGTGGGCAGACGGAATTCAGCGAGTGTCGGACTTTTGCTGCTGGTCATCAGGCTTCTCTTCAATATTCGATTTGGGCCATCCGATCAGAACAGAGGCCAAAATGCCAATCGAAAAGAACATCTCGAGCGTTTCTTCCAGCGCAAACAGACGGATCGCCATAATCGGGGACAGCGTCTCGTCAAAAAGTCCCGAGACCTCTTCCAGAAGCTGGGCCACCACAGCCGACAGCCCGGCAAGAACGAAGATCAGCAAAAACGGCGCGCGCTGTTTCAGCGCAAGCCGTGCGTTGGGCACCCCGTGCCAAATGGCACCGCCCAGTATGATGACTGCAAGCACGAACCGGATCAGCGTCATGTCCAGAATGTCATCCAGGCCGCTCAGTATCATAAACGGCACGGTTCCTTCGGAATAAATGTCTGCTTCCAGCTCTCGCTCGGCCAGAAGCAGGCAGGTCACACCGATGTACAGACGTTTCAATCCGGGAAACCGCACCAGTGCCGCCAGCCCGGCAGCAAGCAGCGCGGCGGCCGAAATCGTTTCGAACGGCCCCCCTTCCTGGTTGAGCTGCTCGGCCTGCAGGGGCCAAATCACAACGGCGCACAGGATCAGGGCCATCAGCGCGATTGCCACGCGGAATCCGGACTTTTCCATTCCAAATGAAGATTGGTTGCCTGAAACGGCCTTCTCCGGCCGTGTGTTGTCTTTTATGCTCATGCCTGATTTTGCGCTTCGCTGCAGTGAAAGTCCACTCCGTGTAAAAGAACCACGAACAATTTCAACCAGCCTGTCACTCTCGGCCAATTCCGGCCTACGCATTAGACCGCATAGCCAAGTCAGAAAATATAGTTTAACACTAAACCAAATTTCGGGAAGGAGCTTGTTCACCGATGTCCGACACACCCAGCCTGCGGCAGGCCGCGCTTGACTATCACGCCCACCCGAAGCCCGGAAAACTTGAGATAAAAGCGACCAAACCGCTGGCCAATGGCCGCGATCTGGCGCGTGCCTATTCGCCCGGTGTGGCCGAGGCCAGCCTTGAGATCAAATCGGATGCCGCCAATGCCGAGCTTTACACATCGCGCGGGAACCTGGTGGGTGTCGTGTCAAACGGCACCGCGGTTCTGGGTCTTGGCAATATCGGCGCACTGGCCTCAAAACCGGTGATGGAAGGCAAGGCGGTTCTGTTCAAGAAATTCGCTGGTATCGACTGTTTCGATATCGAAGTGGACCAGCCCGACCCGGAAAAGCTGGCGGATATCGTCTGCGCACTGGAACCGACCTTTGGCGCCATCAATCTGGAGGACATCAAGGCACCGGATTGTTTTGTTGTCGAAAAACTGTGCCGTGAGCGAATGAACATCCCGGTATTTCACGATGACCAACACGGAACGGCCATCGTCGTTGGCGCCGCGGCCAAGAACGCCCTGCACGTTGCCGGTAAGAAGTTCGGAGACATCAAGGTGGTGTCAACTGGCGGCGGTGCAGCGGGTATTGCCTGTCTGATGATGCTGGTCAAACTGGGGGTCAAGCGTGAGAACATCTGGCTGTGCGATATTCACGGGCTGGTCTACGAAGGCCGGGCCGAAGATATGAACCCGCACAAAGATCAGTTCGCGCAGAAATCGGACCTGCGCACACTGGATGATGTAATTGGCGATGCAGATCTGTTTCTGGGACTCAGCGGCCCGAATGTCCTGAAGCCCGAGATGGTCGCAAAGATGGCCAAGCGCCCGATCATTTTTGCCCTGGCCAATCCGACCCCTGAGATACTGCCGGATGCCGCCCGAGAGGTTGCTCCGGACGCGATCATCGCAACGGGCCGCAGCGATTTTCCCAACCAGGTCAACAACGTGCTGTGCTTTCCCTTCATTTTTCGCGGTGCCCTGGACGTCGGCGCGACCGAGATCAACGATGACATGCAGATTGCCTGCGTCGATGGCATCGCCGAACTCGCCCGCGCCACCACCAGCGCCGAGGCCGCAGCCGCCTATCAGGGAGAACAACTGACGTTCGGGCCGGATTATCTGATTCCGAAACCATTCGATCCGCGTCTGGTGGGCGTTGTATCGTCATCGGTTGCCAAGGCGGCAATGGCCAGTGGCGTGGCCAAACGGCCGATCTCGGATATCGAGGCTTATAAGGAAAGCCTGAACCAGACCGTTTTCAAATCGGCCCTGCTGATGCGTCCGGTTTTCGAGGCCGCAGCCGCAGCGTCGCGCAGAATTGTCTTTGCCGAAGGCGAAGACGAACGGGTTCTGCGCGCGGCACAGGCGATCCTGGAAGAAACTACGGAAACTCCGATCTTGATTGGCCGACCCGAGGTGATCGATGCACGCTGCGAAAAGCTGGGCCTGACTGTCCGGCCGGGGCAGGATTTTCAGATCGTGAACCCGGAAAACGACCCGCGTTACTACGATTACTGGAACTCTTACCATCAGGTCATGCAGCGCCGGGGCGTTACACCGGATCTGGCCAAGGCGATCATGCGCACCAACACGACCGCGATTGCCGCCATCATGGTCCAGCGTGAAGAAGCCGACAGCATGATCTGTGGCACCTTTGGCGAATACCGCTGGCATCTGAACTATGTCGAACAGGTTCTGGACGACGGAAATCTTCGTGCGCAGGGCGCGCTGTCCCTGATGATTCTGGAAGACGGTCCCCTTTTCATTGCCGACACACATGTTCGGCAACTGCCCACACCTGAAGAACTTGCCGAAACGACAATCGGGGCGGCCCGCCACGTGCGGCGGTTCGGGCTTGAGCCGAAAATCGCGTTCTGCTCGCAATCTCAATTCGGCAATCAGGCCGAAGGTTCTGGCAAGCGTCTGCGCGCCGCGCTGGATATTCTGGACTCCAAACCTCGGGACTTCACCTATGAAGGTGAAATGAACCTGGATGTTGCGCTGGACCCCGAGCTTCGCTCGCGTATCTTCCCAAATTCGCGCCTTCAGGGCGCCGCCAACGTATTGATCTTTGCCCACGCGGATGCCGCCAGCGGGGTGCGAAACATTCTGAAGATGAAAGCGGACGGAATCGAGGTCGGCCCCATTCTGATGGGCATGGGCAACAAGGCGCATATCGTGACGCCCTCGATCACGGCGCGCGGCTTGTTGAACATGGCGGCCATTGCCGGAACTCCGGTTGCGCATTACGGTTAATGGGGTGGCTCTGACATAGGCCGCCGTTTTCGGGAGGGGGCACCATGAAGGGGCATTGTCACTGCAAGGCCGTTCGTTGGGAAAGTGACGGCAACATAGCGTGGAGTTGCTATTGCCACTGCACAGATTGCCGCCGCAACTGCGCCGCCCCTGTTACCGCATTTTTCGGATTGCCGCATGAATCGGTGACCTGGTCTGGCGATCCACCTGCGGTCTATCGTTCATCTCCGGATGTCGAGCGGCTGTTCTGCGCGGCCTGTGGAACTCAGATGGCGTACCGCAATGCAGGGGACACGGTGAACATCCACCTTTACATCGCGACGCTGGAAAACCCGGAAACAGTTTCGCCCCGGTTTCACGTGTTCCATACAGATCACCTGCCGTGGCTGGATATTCAGGACAGCTTGCCCCGATACGCCAAGACCGGAAACTGAACGCTCCGTGATTCCGCGGCCATTTGCAACTAATAATTTGCAGTTTTGCAAAACAAAGGCTTTGTTGCGAATTCACCTTGATCGGGAAGGCGATTTGCAAAACTTTGCAGCCCATTTTCCCGGTATCTGCAAATAATTCGCGGTAAACTGACGCGTCGTCATTTCAGCCGCTTGTCCGACAGGCGGCAGATGCCTAACACACTGGCAAGGGATTTTGAGGAGGACGATGCCGTGGCTTATCAGGACATCTATGAGAGTTGGAAATCCGATCCGGAGGCGTTCTGGATGGACGCCGCCAAGGGGATCGACTGGGTACAGCCGCCAAGCAAAGCGCTGTTTGACGACAATGCCCCGCTCTATGAATGGTTCTGTGACGCCAAGGTCAACACCTGCTGGAATGCGGTGGACCGGCATGTCGAAAACGGTCGGGGTGAGCAGACGGCCATAATCTACGACAGCCCGATCACCCATACGAAACGCGAAATCTCATATGTCGAACTGCGCAACCGCGTTGCAACGCTGGCCGGGGCGCTGCGGGCCAAGGGGATCGAGAAAGGCGACCGGGTCATCATTTACATGCCCATGATCCCCGAAGCGCTTGAGGCGATGCTGGCCTGCGCGCGGTTGGGGGCTGTTCACTCGGTCGTGTTTGGCGGTTTTGCCAGCAATGAACTGGCCGTTCGGATCGACGACGCGAAACCAAAGGCGATCATTGCGGCGTCTTGCGGGCTGGAACCCGGTCGGGTGGTGCACTACAAGCCGCTACTGGACGGCGCCATCGAGATGGCGAGTCACAAGCCCGAATTCTGCGTCATCTTCCAGCGCGAACAGGAAGTGGCGCAGCTGATCGAAGGGCGCGATTTCAACTGGCATGGCTTCCAATACGGCGTTGAACCGGCGGAATGTGTGCCGGTTGATGGCAACGATCCAGCCTATATCCTTTACACCTCGGGGACGACCGGCGCGCCCAAAGGTGTTGTGCGCCCTACCGCAGGGCATCTTGTAGCGCTGAACTGGTCGATGAAGAACATCTACAACGTTGATCCGGGCGATGTGTTCTGGGCCGCCTCGGACGTGGGCTGGGTCGTCGGTCATTCTTATATCTGTTACGCGCCGCTGATCCACGGCAACACGACGATCGTGTTCGAAGGTAAACCGGTCGGCACCCCGGATGCGGGCACTTTCTGGCGGGTGATTTCTGAACACAACGTGCGCAGCTTCTTCACCGCCCCAACGGCCATCCGCGCTGTTAAGCGCGAAGACCCTTCGGGCGACATGCTTAAGAATTACGACCTGTCCTGCCTGAGGGCACTGTTCCTGGCAGGTGAACGTGCAGACCCGGACACGATCACATGGGCGCAGAACGCACTGAAAGTTCCGGTGATCGACCATTGGTGGCAGACCGAAACGGGCTGGACCATTGCCGGCAACCCGCTGGGGATCGAGGAACTGCCGGTCAAGCTGGGATCACCCGCCAAGCCGATGCCAGGATATGACGTGCAGATTCTGGATGAGGCAGGCCACCCGGTTCAGGCGGGCGAGCTTGGGGCCATCGCGGTCAAACTCCCCCTGCCGCCCGGCACTCTGCCGACCCTTTGGAACGCCGAGGACCGGTTCCGCAAATCCTATTTGGATCAGTTCCCCGGTTATTACGAAACCGGTGACGCGGGGATGATCGACGAGGACGGCTATCTCTATATCATGGCGCGCACCGACGACGTGATCAACGTGGCCGGCCACCGCCTGTCCACAGGCGGGATGGAAGAGGTCCTGGCCGCCCATCCAGACGTCGCTGAATGCGCGGTCATCGGCGTCTCGGACCAGCTGAAAGGGCAGATGCCAGTTGGCTTTTTGTGCCTGAACGCCGGCTGCGACAAAGATCACGCCGAGGTCGTGCAGGATGTCGTCAAAATGGTGCGCGATAAGATCGGGCCTGTTGCGGCGTTCAAGCTTGCTGTCGTGGTCGACCGCTTGCCCAAGACGCGGTCGGGCAAGATCCTTAGGGGTACCATGGTCTCGATTGCAGATGGCAAGGACTACAAGATGCCCGCAACCATCGACGATCCGGCCATTCTGGATGAGATCGCCGAGGCCCTGAAAACCATCGGTTACGCTCAGTAACCCAGAAACGGGCGACAAACCGTCGCCCGCTTTTCGCCTTTCGCTTGCAACCTGTTACCGGCCCCCTACTGTCACTCTGAGACAGAGAGGGCCCATGACAGATCAAGAACTCTGGCGACTAACCGCCACCGAATTGTCCAGCCAAACCCGCAGCGGCGCACTGAGCGCCGAGGCCGCCGTGCAAGGCGCGCTGGACCGGATGCACGAGATCAACCCGGACCTGAATGCGGTCGTAGACGACCTGAGTGTGCAAGCCCTTGAACGCGCACGAGAACTGGACAAGGCGCGCGCCAAAGGCGCGTCTGCAGGCCCGCTGCACGGTGTTCCCGTAACCATCAAGGTCAATGTGGACCAGAAGTACCACGCGACAACAAACGGCGTTTCTGCCCTGAAGGATGTTATCGCACCCGACGACGCCCCGGTGGTTGCCAATCTGTTGAAGGCAGGCGCGGTCGTGATCGGCCGGACGAATACACCTGAATTCTCGTTCCGCGCGGACACCGACAATCCGCTTTATGGTCGCACGCACAACCCCTGGGGCAGGCACATCTCGCCCGGCGGGTCGTCTGGCGGTGCAGGCGCTGCAGTGATGGCCGGTATAGGCGCACTGGGCCATGGCAACGACATCGGTGGCAGCCTGAGATTTCCGGCCGCTGCCAACGGCGCGGTGACTGTCAAACCCGGTCTGGGCCGGGTACCAGCCTGGAACCCCAGTCAACAGGCGGAACGCGGGTTACTGGCACAGTCCATGTCGGTGCAGGGGCTGATCGCACGTTCTGCTGCCGACCTGCACCTGTCCATGCCTTGTCTGATTACCCCTGACCCGCGGGATCCGTTCCACGTTCCCCTGCCCTGGCGGACCGAGAACCCGGATACCCCGATCAGGGTTGCATTTACGAAGAACACATACGGCTACGACCTGCACCCCGAAGTTGAAAAGGCGCTGGAAACCGCACGCGATGCGCTGACGGACGCGGGCTATCAGGTAGACGAAGTCGAAACGCCGGATGTGTTCGACTGCGGACGCAATGGGTATCGCGCACTGATGGGCGAGGTTCTGACCCTGATGAAAAGCGACATCGAAGCGGTCGGGTCGCAGACCATCCGGGATGTCTTTGAAGTGTATTTCCAGGAATTTCCGCCGATCGTGGGAACCGAGTTGATCCGCATGCTGGCGGAACGCAGCCACTATGCAAGGCAATGGTCACTGTTCATGGAGGACTATGCGCTGGTTCTGTCCCCATTTCTGCCGCAACCCTTCTTTGGACCCGATCGTGACACAGAGGGGGCCGAAGGTGTTCACGAGGTTCTCGGCTGCGCCGTCTACTCGTACGCGATGAACTTTCTGGGTCTGCCGGCCGCATGCGTTCCCGCCCGGCTTGCCAGCCTGCCTAAAGGCCCTCAGCCGATCAATGTGCAGATCGCTGCGCGGCGGTGGCGTGAAGACCTGGCGGTTGATGCCGCGGCCGCGATCGAAGCCCGCGTCGGGCAGATGTGTTTTCCGCTGTGGGACAGAATGGAATCAGGGGCACGCTGAGCCTCGGCCTAAACCCTGACAACGCAGCTGACAAAAATAGACCCCGGGTTTTTGTGCCCGGGGTCCGCGTACTAAAATATGCCCGAATTTCTGATGACGAGCGTAGCACCACCCACCCTCGCCAGCGCGAAAACTGCGCAATCATTTCGAATACGCTGTTGGCGGCCACTCACTCCCGCCTTAGCGTGTTCTCCGGGCAAGTTCAGATTAACGAATGATAAAGCACTTTCCTGTGAACTGGTTCACACAAACCGAAAAAATGTTCAAACTGGACAGCTTAGGTAAACTGCTCAGAAATCAGACGCTCCTCAAGACCATGGCCGGGATCGAACAGAATTCGGTGTGTGATTGACGGCTCGGACCGGATTTCAACCCAATCTATGTCAGGGAATGAGTTCGAATCCGCATCCGCCATGACCGGGCGTTTATCCGCTTCGATCACATCAAACCTGACATGCGCGATCTTGGGCAACAGAGCGCCGCGCCAGCGGCGCGGGCGAAATGCGGCAATCGCGGTCAGCGCCAGAACATCCGACCCGATCGGCAGAATCGGGCCGTGGGCCGAGTAGTTGTAGGCGGTAGATCCGGCAGGCGTGGACAACAATGCACCGTCGCACATGAGTTCAGCCATGCGAACCCTGCCATCCACGCTGATCTTCAGACGCGCGGCCTGCGGTCCGGCGCGCAGCAACGACACTTCGTTGATTGCAAGCGCTTCGTGCATCTTGCCGGACTGATCCATGGCGCGCATGGCCAGCGGGTTGATTACCTCCTCCTCGGCGGCGGCCAGCCGCTCCATCAGGTCACCTTCACTGAACTCGTTCATCAGAAAGCCGATGGTTCCGCGGTTCATGCCATAAACCGGCGTATCCAGATGTTGCATGTTGTGCAGGGTGTGCAACATGAACCCGTCGCCCCCAAGCGCGACCACAACATCTGCGTCCCGAGGCGCGGCATTGCCGTATCGGGCGACCAGCGCATCCCGCGCAATCTGGGCCACCTTGGCGTCGCTGGCAAGAAAGGCGATTCTCTGAATCATGTAAACGGGTTTCCGGTGCTGCACATTTGGTTCCGAAACAAACATACCTTTCCCCGATAGGCCAGACTTGACGCCATAACGGGCCAATTCGTCGCTTTACGACTTTTGCATGTATGTCGTTTCCGATAGGAAATCCGCAAGATTATTCCCAGCCATGTGGAGCCCCCATGAACGCCAATCTTCGTGACACCGGTTTTTTCACCCAGTCTCTTTCGGATCGTGATCCTGAGCTTTTCGGCTCGATCCGGTCCGAGTTGGGCCGCCAGCGCGACGAGATCGAGC
>NZ_JBQFPO010000012.1:0-100203 GCF_056536425.1 Ruegeria sp. D1(2025)
CCCGGTCGCGGCAATCGCGCCGCGACCCCCGGCAGGTGGTCAGCAACTGCTCGAGAACATCGCGGGTAATCGGGTGCTGCGATTTTGGGGCAGGGGGCCGGGCTGTAGCCCGGCGCGCCTTGGCACGGGCCTGCTTCACCTGCGGCGCACCGAAAGGACTGGTCAGGTTCTTCATTCGATGAAAGGCAAGCCAGGAGGCGATGCGCCGGTCCAGCGTCGAAGGGGCAGGACAGGCGAGGGACTTCCGCAGCCCCTGAGTAATCAGCGCTTCTGCGGTTTCGCGCGCCACATCCGTTTCTGGTGCGTCATTCAGATCGCGAGCGTGATCGAGAATGAAGGTGAGAGCGGTGGCCTCAGATTCCGGCCAGTCCAGCGTCGCTGCGAACCGCGCGGACTTCCAGGCGGTGATATAGAGCAGGTCGCGCTCATAAGCGCGCAGCGTATTGGCTGGCGTGCCGCGCACATAAAGATCGGTGAGCGCCTCCTGATCTTCTGCGGAGAGGGCTGGGGAGGGGCTGGGGAGGTAAGGCGCAAGGGGCTTCATGAGGCACATTCTGCGCGCATTTTCCGGCGAAATCAATCAGTCATGATAAGCGATACTTATCGAGTGTAACTTGAAACTGATAGCGCAACAAAAGTAACGAGCAAAAGTAACAGATTTTGCGCGTAAAGTAGGTAGAGGGCTTGCGGAATAATAAAATCGGAGGTTCTGTCGCAGGTCTGTAAACCAATTGGCATCGACATTGCGCTGGAACCGTTGGCAAACTAAATGAAATGAACAGATATTTTGCCACTGAATTGCCTTTCTGGAAGTTTGCCAGAAACACGCTGATCGTCAGTTGCCTTGCGTTGTTTCCGCTGTTGGCCATCTTCGTTTTGCGCACGCCGGGCTTTGCGACGCACCTCCTGAACAGTGGTCCCGCGTTTGTTCGGTTTTTGCGTCAGGTGGTGACGAATGGGTTGCCGGTCGTTTTCCTTTTAAATTATCTCAGCTTTTTTCTTTTCGCCGTTGGGGTAAGGGCGCGGGGCAGGGGGGCCATCCCGGCCCGGTATCTGCTAATTGACCTGCTGCTACGGGCCGTCCTGTTCATCGCGCTGCACGCGCTGATCTACGCGCTTTCGGCAGACTGGTTCGGGTCTTTCGGCGGTGATCCCGTAGTGGCGTTGCGGGTAGTCGGTCCGACGCTGGTACGCTCCGCCTACTTCGAGAACATCTCAGGCGTTTACCTGTACGCCACGCTGGTCGGAGCGCTGCCGCTATACCTATCCGTCGTTCAGAGCCAGATCGCCCACGGTACTGGATTTGCAGCCCAACTGGCACGTCGCGTACCTGGGCGCGGCGGACCTGTGACATTGGCCCTGCTACTGATGGCGGTGTCAGTGGTCGTTCTGACCACCGCGGCGGCGCTGATTGTCCGTTTACAGTCGGTTTGGGGCTGAAGGGTCAGAACGCCCTGCGTATCGCGAAGGAGACTGCGTAATCGCGTTCAAGCTGGGGCCCATCCAGATCTTGATACACAGGGATCACGCCCTCGATACCCAGGCGCGTGCCCGCCAAAACGCCCGACCCCGGCACAAGGTAATTCACTCCGATTCCGATACTCAGAAACTGGCCGCCGCGCAGGGTCGGATCAGCGGTGGGCACCATGCCTGGGTTCAGGCGCGCATCCGACCCGTCAATGTTTTCCACGATGTCGCCGACCACCCGCAACGAGGAGCTGAACTGGTCATTCCAGCGCCGTGCACCCCAAACTGTTGCTGAATAGACGTCACCCAAGGTGTAACCGGCATCATTCTCACCCATCCGGATCACGGCGGCCAGCTGGGCGCCCCAAGACCAATCCGCGTTCTGGCCCGTATAGGTGACGCCCGGCAGCAGGTCGTAGGTGCCTGAACCCAGTTGCATGGGGTAGGGCAGCAGCTGGTCCGGCCCAGCTGGCGTGGTGTCGGTCTCGTCTATCGAGCCAGTCGGCAGACTGAGGCCAAGAGATAGTTCCAGCACCTGCCCGTCGGATTTGTAGATATCATATCCGCCGATGATCTTCAGATCGCCAAACCCCTGTGCCCTGGTCTTAAAGGTCTGGCCCATGCGGGTCTGGTGCTTCATCGTCTTGCGGGTATAGGGCAGCATCGCCATCACCGAGATCTCGTCGGTCACACCGTACATCAGGCCGACCATCGCCATGTTCATGCTCATGCTGAGCGGCGCGATCGGATACTGCGACAGAACGTTCGAGGTAGACAGCGACTGCGTTCCGGTACGATTTCCGTCCATCTCCATGTTCATGTAAGAGAACACAGGCATCAAAACACCCTCGGGTGGATGCATACCGCCAACGACACCCGTTGGCGGCACCGCGTCGGGGCGCATCATCCTGGACATGCTTCCCATACCTGACATGTTGCTGGAGGCTTGCGGGTTCATCGCCACGTTGTCAGCCGGACGGGTTTCCGGTTGGGCCATGGCAGTTGACCCAAGGCTCAGCCCCCCAGCCAGTATTACAGCCTGGAGGCGTTGCCAGACGCACGTAATCTTGCTGTTGCTCCGTGTCATGATGCCCTCGTGTTCGTTTGTTTCCTGAGTCCCTGCCCTGAAAACAAAGTGTTCGGTACGTCCATCGGTGAAGTCGAAATGGTGGGGGTCTCCAGCGCTGGAAGGTCAAGGCCGCCGGCCAGATTTGCGCTCGTCAAGCATGCATCAGCCGAAGGGGGTGCGGCAATAATGCGCTTGACCCTCCAGCGCTGGATT
This sequence comes from Ruegeria sp. D1(2025), assembly GCF_056536425.1. Taxonomy (NCBI): domain Bacteria; kingdom Pseudomonadati; phylum Pseudomonadota; class Alphaproteobacteria; order Rhodobacterales; family Roseobacteraceae; genus Ruegeria; species Ruegeria sp. D1(2025). Next base: position 2,750 of record NZ_JBQFPO010000012.1, read on the forward strand.
GTCGGACAAGGCCGCAAAACCGGAAATCCGGAGGGATTGGAATGATACCGGAAATCGGGCAGTTCGCCCTGGCGCTTGCCCTGGCCGTGTCCTTGGTGCAAAGCGTATTTCCCTTGATTGGAGCAGCACGGAACAATGTCATGTGGATGCGATCGGCATCTGCGACCTCGGTCCTACTGACAGCGCTGGTTGCTATCGCCTTCGCCGCTCTGATGTGGTCCTTCGTGGTCAGCGATTTCACTGTGCTAAATGTGGCCAGCAATTCTCATTCGCTGAAACCGATGCTTTTCAAGGTGGCTGCGACCTGGGGTAGCCACGAAGGGTCGCTGCTGTTGTGGATTCTGATATTGGTGATTTTCGGGCTGGGTGTGTCTCTGTTGGCTCGGAACATCCCACTGAAACTCAAGGCGCGCACTCTGGCAGTGCAGGCCTGGATCAGCGCGGGGTTCCTGTCATTCATGCTGTTCACCTCGAACCCGTTTGACCGGGTGTTTCCGGCACCGCTGGATGGTCAGGATTTAAATCCGCTGTTGCAGGATGTCGGCCTGGCTATGCACCCGCCGTTCCTATACCTGGGTTACGTCGGCTTCTCTATCGTATTTTCTTTCGCCGTGGCTGCCCTGATTGAGGGGCGGGTCGATCCGGCATGGGCGCGGTGGGTCCGACCCTGGACATTGGCGGCCTGGGTGTTTCTGACACTTGGTATCGTTCTGGGCAGCTGGTGGGCCTATTACGAACTGGGTTGGGGCGGCTGGTGGTTCTGGGATCCGGTCGAGAATGTCTCGTTTATGCCCTGGCTTGCTGGCACAGCGCTGTTCCATTCGGCCATTGTGACCGAAAAGCGCGGCAGCTTCAAAAGTTGGACGATCCTACTGGCCGTTTTGACCTTCTCGTTGTCCTTGTTGGGGACATTCATTGTCCGCTCAGGCTTGCTTACATCGGTCCATGCGTTTTCGGTCGATCCCGAACGCGGCATTTACATCTTGGCGCTGTTGGCTGTCGCGATCGGTGGTTCATTGACGCTGTTTGCCATACGCGCACCGGAGATGGAGGGCGGCGGTCTTTTTGCCCCGATCAGCCGCGAGGCCGGTTTGCTTATTAACAACCTGCTGCTGGCCACCGCAACGGCGACGGTTCTATTCGGTACGCTTTATCCGCTTTTGCTTGAGGCTGTGACAGGTGAAAAGATTTCGGTTGGACCACCTTATTACAACGCCAGTTTCGTGCCGATCATGCTGGTTCTAGTCGTTGTAATGGGGATTGGGCCGCTGTTGTCATGGAAGCGGGCGGATTTGCGCGGTGTTCTGTCCCGGCTCAAATGGGTGGCCGGGGTTAGCCTGCTCGTAGCGTTGCTTGTGTGGTATCTGGATACCGGCGGCCCAGCCTTGGCGGTAGTGTCGATCGGCCTTGCGGTTTGGTTGCTGGGCGCTGTGCTGACAGAGTGGGCCAGCCGAATTAAGCTGGGTGAGGCACCGTTGGCCGAGTCCCTGCGTCGGGCCCGCAGCCTACCGCGTTCTCATTACGGCATGGTCGTGGCCCATGCGGGGTTGGCTGTCTGTATGATCGGCTTTATCGGGTCCAGCGCTTGGAAATCCGAGGTCGTGACTTTTGCCGAGCCCGGAACACAGATTGAGATAGCAGGGTTCGACGTGCGTTTTGACGGTGTGGAACAGCTTCGCGGTCCGAACTATCTGTCTCGCGCGGCCACACTGACGGTATTTCGCGATGGCGCTTATGTCACCACGCTTCAACCCGAGCGCAGGGCCTATCTCGTGGCGGGTACCAGTACGACCGAGTCAGCAATTCGAACGACGTTGGCAGGGGACCTTTACGCCTCAATATCGGAACCGGCGGCGGAATCAGAACAGAGCAAATGGACCCTGCGTATCTTGTATGAGCCATTGGTGGTCTGGATCTGGATAGGTTCAGGATTGTTAGCATTTGGTGGTGTCTTGTCACTCTCCGATCGGCGTCTACGCGTCGGTGCACCACGAAAACGGACTGGGCAGAGCTCCGTTGCGGTGGCGGCGGAGTAGGGCAATGAAACGTCTATTTGCACTGTTCCCAATTACGATTGCCGGCATCCTGGGTGCCTTCCTGCTATGGGGACTGAATCCCGATCGCGATCCAAACGAAATCCCGTCTGTTTTGATCTCGCAGCCGGTGCCTGAGTTCGACTTGCCGCCGGTCGAAGGGCTGGATACCCACGGGCTGTCCAGTACCGATCTGGTGGAAAATGACGGGTCAGCTCCGATCGTGGTCAACGTGTTTGCGTCCTGGTGCGTGCCCTGCCGGGCCGAACATGCGGTGCTGACGCGTATGGTACGCGATGAGGGCATTCGCCTGATGGGCATTAACTACAAAGACAAGCCGCAGGACGCGCGGAAATGGCTCGACGATCTGGGCAACCCTTATGAGCGCATCGGTTCCGACCTGGACGGCCGAGCCGGGATCGAATGGGGGATTTCCGGCGTGCCGGAGACCTTTGTGATTGATGGCGCGGGCAAGGTCGTATTCCGTTTTGTCGGCCCGGTGCTGGGCGACGAGGCAATTTCAAAGATGCGCACCGCGCTGGATCAGGCGCGGGCGGCCGGAGGAGAGGCGTCATGATACGTCGCATTGTAATTACCGCGGTCACTCTGGCGATGCTGGTGTCGCAGCCGGCATTCGCGGTTGAGCCCGACGAGATACTTGCAGATCCGGTATTGGAAGAGCGGGCCCGGGCGATTTCGAAACAGGTGCGATGCGTGGTGTGCCAGAACCAAGACATCGACAGTTCTAACGCTGGCGTGGCGCGCGACCTTCGTCTGCTTGTGCGCGAACGGCTGGTGGCAGGCGACACGGACCAGCAGGTTATGGACTTTCTGGTTGCGCGTTATGGCGACTATGTTCTGTTCAACCCGCCATGGAAGCCATCAACTTACATTCTGTGGGTTGCGCCTATCGTCATCCTGGGGCTGGGTGGTATCGCGACTGCAGCGGTATTGACCCAAAATGCGCGCCGATATCGGAAGTCGCGAAAACAAGAGACGGAACGCGGCGCGAGCGAAGAACGGAATCCCGAAAACCATTCACTCACGGAGCCGCACGCATGATCTGGATTATCTTTTCATTCATGGCCGTGGCGGTGTTTCTGACGCTCGCCCTCTCCGGCCTGGGGCGCAAGACCTCGGACTTGTCGAGACGCGAAAGCGCCTCTGCCATCTTTTCCGACCAGATCGGCGAAGTGGAGAAGGACCTGGAACGAGGAATTATCTCAGCCGAAGAGGCCAAGGCCGCCAGAGCCGAGATAGAACGTCGCCTGAAGGCGATTGACCGGCAATCGGACGACAAAGCGATAATGGGCCATTCCGGGCGTGCGCTGATTTTACTTGCCGCGCTGGTAGTTCCAGCGCTCGGAGCCGGTCTTTATTGGCAACTGGGTAGTCCCTACATCCCCAGCCAGCCATTTGCCCAACGCGAGGGGGAGCAGGCCGAAGCCCGTGAAATCGCCGACCTTGCCGTGCGCCTGAAGTCGCGGCTTGAGGCGGATGAAACCGGCGGGCCAACCGAGGGATGGGTGTTGTTGGCTCAGACCTATATGCGTATGGGACGCTTTGGAGATGCCGCAGACGCGTTCGAGGGGTTGCTGGACCGACCCAATGCGAATTCAGCGCTGGTGTCGCAATATGGCGAGGCGTTGGTCTATGCCGATGACGGTGTCGTTACGCCCAAGGCCGATCGGGCGTTTGAACGAGCCTTGGAACTGGACCCATCGAACCCAGCAGCGACATTCTACAAAGCCATTGGTCTGGAGCAGGCTGGATCGCCTGATAAGGCCTATGACCTACTGAAGACGCGGATGGACGCCGAAGAGGAGTTCCGGCCATGGATGGAGAGTTTTGTGGCCCAGCTTAACCGCATCGCCCCGTCGATCGGACGGGCTCCGGTGAATCTGGCGGCTTTTGCCCCTTCCATGCCCGGCCCAACTGCCGATCAGGTGGCGGCGGCCGAGGAGATGTCAGACGAAGACCGGCAGGCCTTCATCCGCTCGATGGTCGAACGGCTTGCGAGCCGGATGCAGGAAAACCCAGGCGATCTGGACGGCTGGATGCGGCTGGGCAACGCCTATTCGGTGCTGGGCGAGACCGACGGCGCCCGGAACGCCTATGGCAGGGCAAGGGATCTGGCGGATGACCTGCCGCAGGGGGATCCGCGCAAGGTGGCAATCGACCGGGCATTGCTGGAACTGGGGGGTTGATTCCCGCAGCCCGGCGTGGATCGGGCCGGCGCCGACTTCGCGCTGATGCCCAGTGAGCCATCTGGAAAATTCCGGTTTAGGCTATCGCATGCCGATCTTTAGGAGGTTGAGACCATGAAAGTTGAAACGTTTTCTGATCTAATTGTCTGGACGCGGGAAATGCATCATTGGCTCGCCGAATGTTTGGCCCACTGTTCGACACAGTCAGAGCAGGAGCTGGCCAGGATGTTGCTTACCTACCTCGCCGATCATGAGGCTGCTCTGGAGAAAATCGTCGATGGTTTCGTGAAACGAGCCGATCCCAAAGCGCTCAACACCTGGGTATATGACTATTTGGGCAATGAGCCGATCGACCCACATCGCGCCTGCGACAGGCCGTTCGCACAGATGAGCGTCGATGAGATCTGCGAAGCGGTCTTCGATCTTCACAATCAGGTGATCGACTTATATCGGTATTTGCACGGGCGTGCCGAGATACCCGAGGCACGCGAACTCTTTCAGGCGATACTGGATATGGAAGAGCACGAGACCATGCGTTTAGCGCAGCAGAGCAACCGCGTCCGGGATATGTGAACTCCGGGGTCAGGATCCGCTTTCCACGGCTCCGCCCGCAATCGGCGCGGCCTGTTCCATCGCGTCGAGAATGGCGTTCGTGGTCAAGATCTCTGGCAGGGCGATGCCTTCGGGGGCCGACGGGCCGTAGACGATGTTGAAGGGGATCCCGAACCGTCCATTGTCCTCAAGGAAACGGGCGATCACATCGTCGGGGCGGGTCCAGTCGGCCTGCATCGGAATTGCTTTGTCCGATTGCAGTGTTGCCAGAACCTCGCCGCGTTCCAGCACCAGCGCTTTGTTGGCCTTGCAGGTCAGACACCAGTCGGCTGTGACATCGACGAAAACCACCTCGCCGCGCGACACAAGGCGGGCGATTTCGGGGCGGCTGAAGGTAATCCAAGGGATCTCTCCGGCTGGTTCAAGCAGCCTGGACCGGTCTTTGCCGGCAATCGCAACCGGTGCGGCAAACGCTGCGGTCAGCGTCAGCAACAGGGCTGTCCAGCGCAAAACGGGTGGCATCATCGTACTTTTCCAGATCAACAGGACCAGAACAGTTGCAGCCAGCACGGTAGCAGTTGCAGCAGTGTCTCCGGCCACCCCGACCATCACCCAGACCAACCAGCCGATCGTGGTCAGCAGTGCCGCCGACAGGGCCCATTTTAATCCCACCATCCAACGCCCCGGTTTAGGCAGAGCGGCGGTAAGTTTCGGGTGCACTGCAACCAGCAGGTAAGGAATGGCCAGCCCGACCCCCATTGCGGTGAAGATCGCCACGATATCCACCGGTCGGCCGGTCAGGGCAAAGGCCACCGCCGTGCCGAGGAAGGGGGCCGAGCAGGGCGTCGCCAGAACTGCTGAGAAGGCTCCGGTCAGGAAATCCCCGACCAGCGACACGCGGCCCTTTTCGACATGGGCAAGCCGGGTGTTCAGCGACTGCGGCAGCGTGATCTCGAACAAGCCCGCGAGGCTGGTTGCAAAAACCGCCAGCACCACGATCATCACCGCAAGGAAAAGCGGATTCTGGAACTGGATGCCCCAGCCGACGGAATAGCCCAGCGACCGCGCCGCAATGGTGATAGCCGCCAACAGCCACATGAATGTCAGGATTCCGGCTGCCGAAGCCAGGAACCCGGCGCGAATCTGAGCCGCAGAGCGGTCGCGAGCCTTTACCGCCGAGGAAAGCTTGATCGAAAGCACTGGCAGTACGCAGGGCATGACATTCAGAATCAACCCGCCGCCCACCGCCAGCAAAATGATCCAGACCAGCGCGCTGGCTGAAGTTTCGGCGGCCGCGATCTCATATGGTGGCGGGGTAGGGGGAGCGTCGGTACGGGGCGAAAACTCGGCCACGCGGTTGGTGTCGGTAACCGTGACGGACAAGGCGGGGGGGTCCTGTGCCAGAGCGAGGACCGGGAACTGCACCCATAGCTGACGCCTGTCGCCAGCGAGCCGGATGTCGGGTGCACCAAACGCGGTGTCACGTCCCATGTCGGGAAAGACATCAGGCGCATCAAAGGGCAGGTCGCTGGTGAAATTCAGCGTCAGCATCTCGGACTCGGTATCCAGGGTCGCGGCGTCGGACTTCATTCCGCTTGTGTTTCCCGTGGTTGGCACCCGCGACAGAAAGGCATTTATAAGCCGGGCCGAGTCCTGATCCCGACCCGTTCCCTGAGTCAGCGACAAGTCCAGCGAAAACTCGACCGGCACACAGATATCGGAACAGATCAGCGTTGTCACAGCGGCCTTCAAGTCAACTGGCGCTCCGGGGTTCTCGAGTGTGACGGTCAGCGGAAAGACCACTTCGTCCTTGTACCCGAAATTCTCGATCCCGAAGGCGCGAAAACGGATCGGCGCGGGCCAGTGAAACTGTACGTCGCTGACGTTTTGCGAGCCGTTCCAAGTGATCTTGGGCGGAATTCCCACCTCACCAGGCGACTTCCAGTAGGTTTTCCAATCTTCGCCCAGTTTCAGATGCAGTCCTGCAGTGATCGTCTTGACGTCAGGCGCGATCCCGTCCTGCGCGGTAATTATGTGTGCGACCAGGGGCTCTGATTCATACGCTTGGGATGTAGCTGCAAGGCTTGTCCCGGCGGAAGTCTGGCCAAAGATTAACCCCAAGATCATAATACATAAATTTAGGAGTGTTCTTGCCATTGCGCGTTGCCATCGGTTGTTTTGCACCCGTCTCTGCCAGATTCCAGCGCTGGAGGGTCAACGAGCCGGAATGTCACATCCCCACGATCAGCTCACGAAACCTTCGCGCCCGTCTTCGCAGATGAAATAGGCCCCGCCATCCGCGCCCTCCCATTGAACCCGGCAACCTTGGGGCAGGGCGTATTCAGGCTGCGGCGGTTGCAGCGGGCATAGTTTAGGGCGTGGTGCGCAAGCCGCCAGCGAAAGAGCGGCCAGCGACATGGCGGCCAACCTTGAGCACCAAAGCTTCATGATTGAAGATTATTGCCGGTGTACTGGGTTCGGTCCGACCGCGGCGTCTGTTGCCTTTGGTCTTTCCGATTCAGATTTGTTCGAATGACAGGATTTTTCCATCGCCTTGTGCATAAAGAAATGGGCTCCGAGGCACAGGATCAACGGTGCGAAAAGACCCAAGGAGTCAGAAAGCCCACCAACCGTCCCGCCGGCGATCAAGTAGAGAGCGATCGGCGTTATCATGGCAATGCAACATACCATCATGCCCCATTTCATTATCTTGCCGCCGCTAACCGGTACTGACGCCTGCGGCGCGTTTGCAGTCTGTTTTTCTTTCACATTCAACTCCAAAATTTGGATTGGAGACCTCTGCTAACGCCTTCCCACGATGGAAGGTCAAGCTGTTTTGGCGCGAAGCGAATTTGACGCTGTCAAACCAGTCCAGCATTTGCTTGGGCCTTACTTGGTGCATAGACACGGCCGGAACAGGGAAGTTTTTAGGGGTATGAACAGCAGGCATTGTCGTCCCGACGCCTGGTGAAGTTTCAGGTTAAACACGAAGCTGCCTAGGTCACTTTAAGCCTTGAAAACTCGCGGGTGGGTCGAAGCGATATCGAACGAATAATTGAATGGACAAATCTTCCCCCGTCGCGGATTGTCTAATCCCCTGGGTACTAACTCCAGACACCAACCAGCCAATAGGAGCGCTATCAATGCTGACCAGACGACATTTTGTTGCAGCCTCGCTCGCCATTTTCTCTCAGCCGGTTTTTGGAGTGACGTCGGCGGCGGCCTCGCAATGGTCGGAGTGGGATGCGCAAGTAACTCCAGCCAATTTTGATCCCGCAACATCCAATCCCTGGGGTTTACACCCACGTTTCCTGCCTCAGCGTGTGCAAACCAATCGACCACTTACTCCGGGTGACATTCATGTCGACGCGGTGGCACGATATCTGTATTTCATCGAAGACGGTGGCACAGCAATGCGTTACGGCGTAGCCATTGCCCGAGGCAATCTTTACGAGCCCGGAGTCTACACGATCAAGCGAAAGGCCAAATGGCCGCGTTGGACTCCTACAGCCGAAATGATTGAGCGCGACCCTGATGAATATGCGCAATTCGCAGATGGTGTGCCCGGTGGGCCGACAAACCCATTGGGATCAAGGGCGTTTTATCTGTTCGAAGGTGGTCGCGACACATACCTGCGAATTCACGGAACGCCTTATCCAAGATCTATCGGAGGTCGCGCAAGTTCTGGCTGCGTAAGGATGGCGATGCCACATATCATCGGGCTTTATGATCGTGTCAGGCCAGGGTCCACGGCTCATCTCTACCCTCCCGAGCGGCTTCTGACCGCGACCAGCTGACAGGCGCTTGTCAGGCGCGCGTACAGATTGGGCGCCCTTCAATAGTCCTAAGTGGTAGGTAGGTTGTTTCAACTGGCCCAACATAGCGATACCAATAGCAACCGTCCTCAGGCATGATTTTCACTGCGTTCAGGTCCTGGCCCGGAGCAGCAATCTGGGCTACGGCGTCAGGAACTTGGGAAAGCGTTCCGGGCTCGCTATCTGCAGATATTGACGTTGTTTCGGTACAAGCGCCGATGAACAAAAGTGCGGCCAGTGCTTGGAAAGCTTTCCTGAAGGACATGGTGTTTAGTCCACTGTGATTGTCATTTGTAGTGCCTGCTACCCTCGCATCGACGGGTGATCACATCAATTCACCAAGAACTAAGCAATTGTTAGCGTTGCTTTTTTGTGTTCGGTTGATTCAAGAAAGTCAGGTTTTGCTTAAAGCAGCCTGGAGTTACGTCCAAGAAAAATTGCTTTTCCACAATGACTTGATGATTTGGGTCCGCCTTCTAAGGAAATATCCCTGCGCCAACGGCAACGACAATTCAGACGAGACATCCCATATGAAATGTCATTTGCGTGTTGACCTTCCAGCGCAGGAACCGGGCATACGAGTTATTTGAGTCGGAAAAAAAGAATAAACTTTGGGATGGCAGGCATGAAACGGAGCAAAGAAGGAAAGGTTGTTACGCGACGTGGAGTGATTGCCGCGTTTGCTGCGACGACGCTTTTTCCAGCACCGGCCGTTTGGGCCCAATCAACGGCAACTGAGGGGACGCGCCGCAATGTTTCCTCATTCCGCGTTGCTAAATGGCAGGACCACTTTGATACGCTTAAGAATGGTGTGATCCTGTCCGATACACAGTCCAAGGTCCTGCAATATTGGTCGGAAGACGAAAGCGTCTACCGAATGTATCCAACCAGCGTACCGCTGACGGAAGACCTTACAAGGCTGGGCTACACCACAGTTACTCGCAAGGTCGAAGGGCCGTCTTGGCGACCGACACCAGCAATGAAAAAGCGCAACCCCGCTTGGCCCGATTATGTGGGCCCGGGTCCGGAGAATCCTCTGGGGACACATGCACTTTATTTGAGCTGGCAATACTACCGGATCCACGGCACCAACGACACGCGCAAGATCGGGAGAAGATCCTCCAACGGCTGCATTGGCTTGTACAACGAGCAGATTGCGGAATTGTTCGAACTGGCCACTGTGGGCACTCAGGTAAAACTGATCTGACCTTGGTCAGGCCGATTTTTTTTGCGCGCGTTGAACCTAAGAACTGACAATCATGTGAAGAACAGAGATGGATAAACTTACACTCTTGATCGGCGGAGTAGTGATCGCAGGCGCCGCCGCGTTCGTCTACAACTTAAATCAGCAACCAACAGGTCACTCGATGACGCCGCCCGATACGTCAGCACTGGAGCAAGGAGACCCAATCGAAAACGTCACTCTGCCGGACCAGCTAAGCGAATTTGCGGCCGTCGGCAAAGTGGCATTCGACGCCAAATGCTCGGCGTGCCATGGCGCGAATGCAACAGGTCTGGAAGGCCTTGCACCACCTTTGGTGCATAAAATCTATGAACCAAGCCACCATTCGGACGAGTCATTTTATGTGGCAGTCCAGAATGGAGTTCGGGCACACCATTGGAAGTTCGGCAATATGCCGCCGGTCGATGGCTTGACCCGTGCGGATGTGAAGGGCATCGTGGCGTATATCAGAGAGCTGCAGCAGGAAAACGGGATTTTCTGAAGGTGACGAGCCGAATGGGCAGTGCAATTCGTTACATCATACTGTCAATGGTGCTGACCATTGGCGGGCTGCTTGTGACGGCCGATTCTGCTCATGCACATGGCAGTGGTTCTCAGCACGTGATTGACCAAACGGACTCCGCGGACGTTGAGCATGTCAAGCAGGGTCATCCCGGACATTGTCATGGCGGAACGATTTGCAACGCTGTTGGTCTATTTTCGATGGGTCCACCACCGCCTGGCCCCCAAGATACTGAACAAAGATACTCGATCCCTCGAGCCCAATACCGGGTTCTCGGTATCGCGGCGTTTGACCCACCACCGCCGCGTGTCCTGATCTGACCAGTCGAATTGCGCTCAACCTGGGCGCGTCGAAGCAGACGACAAGGACAAAACAATGAACATTCTGAAAATGACCACAGGCGTTGCCCTGGTTTCTCTGTTTGCAGCCGCCGCCCTGGCGCATGGTGGCGCAACCGGCATCGTCAAAGAACGCATGGATGGTATGTCCGCGATGAAGGACAGCATGAAGATCCTTACGCCGATGATGCAGGGGAAAACGCCCTACAATGCGCAAACGGTACGAAGCGAGGCCAAGAAAATCGGGCGTCACGCTGGCGAGAGCATGACAAAGCTGTTTCCAGAGGGATCTGATGGCAAACCCTCGGAGGCCAAATCGGAGATCTGGCAGGATTGGGGTTCATTTGCAGAGTTAGCCAGGCAGTTGGAATCCTACTCTGAAGGCCTTGTGCTTGCGGCGGACAACGGGTTGATGATGTCCGGGTCGGGCCATGGTTCGGGCATGATGGGCGGCGCATCCATGATGGGTGGCGGTTCTATGATGGGTGCCGGAATGATGGGCGGCAGTCCAAACCAGGCACAACTTTCTGAAATGCCGGCAGATGGTGTGTTCATGATGCTGAGCCAGACATGCTCGGCGTGTCACACGCAATTTCGGTCGGAATAGGAATGCGTCATGAGACCGATATTCCGATTGGGCCTTGCTGCCGCCGTAGCGGCGTCAGCGGGACTTGTTGCTGTGATGGCTTGGCCGATTGGCCAGCCCTTACAAGCTCTCGACATTCAGGGTGACGTTAACCGCGGGGCGTATCTGGCAAGGGCAAGTGGTTGTATCGCTTGCCACACAGATTTTGCCAAAGGGGGCGCGGCCTTGGCCGGTGGGGTGGAGTTGGATACCCCGTTCGGCACGCTCTTTTCGCCGAACCTGACCACAGATCCCGATCACGGGATCGGTGATTGGACAATCGAGGAGTTCGCCCGCGCGGTGCGTCAAGGCGTATCACCCGGCGGACAACCCTATTACCCGGCCTTTCCTTATCCATTCTATGCCAATTTCACGGATCAGGACATCGCCGATCTCTGGGCCGCATGGCAAACAGTTCCACCGGTAGCGGAACCGTCAAAAGAACAGGAAATGGCGTTCCCCTTCAATCAGAGATGGGGCCTGAAGCTGTGGCGCGCGGCTTTTCTGGAACCACCCCGCACTGATCCCGTGCCGGGCAATGACGAAGTGTGGAACCGGGGCCGGCTACTGGTCGAAGGTGCCACACATTGTGCGGCCTGCCACACCGGGAGGAACCTGGCTGGCGCAAGAAATTCGGACACGGAACACTTCAAGGGAAGTGACTCTCTGCCGGGCGGTGACAAGGCACCGGCCATCGACTTTGAGACCCTGCAAAAGCGTGGTTGGACGGTAGATGATTTGGCCTACGCGTTGCGCACCGGCGTCATGCCTGATGGCGATGTCTTCGGCGGCGCCATGGGAGAGGTCGTAAACTATGGCACCAGCTTTCTGACAGACGAAGACCGGAAGGCAATGGCGACCTATCTGCTGGATGTGCACGACGGGGGGTAATCGAGTGAGAGATCAAATTTTCTTTGGAGGGAAGTCCTCATGAAGCTCAATCGCAGGCAATTCGTTGCAGGCACGTCGGCACTAATCGCAGTGCCGACTATCGGGAGGGCGGCTACCGCCCCCCGAATAATCGAGGCGCGTTCAGGATTGGCACGTGTTGCCCCCGACAGCTATCCTGAAACCGAGATATGGGGATATGATGGCGGTGTTCCGGGCCCCGAAATTCGTGCCCGGCAGGGCGAAACGGTTCGCCGGACACTCCTGAACTCACTGCCTCAGCCTACGGCAATCCATTGGCATGGACTGCGGGTTCCAAACAACATGGATGGGGTGCCGGGTCTTACACAGGAGGCTGTACCAACAAGCGGCGAGTTTCAGTATGACTTGCCTCTGAAGGATGCAGGAACCTTCTGGTACCACTCTCATAACCAGTCAACGGAACAAGTGGCCAGGGGCCTTTACGGCGCGTTCATCGTCGACGAAATGGACCCGCCGGACACGGATCATGACATTACGATCCTGCTGGATGACTGGAGGTTGGGTCAGGACGCCCAAATCGTCGATGATTTCGGCGCGATGCATGACTGGACGCATGCAGGCCGAATGGGAAACTACGTTCACGCACACATATCGCCCATGACAGAAGTTCTGACAAACCAGCGTTTGCGACTTCGAATGGTCAACGTGGCAACTGATCGGATCATGTATGTCTCAGTAGGTGGCGCAAACGGGAAACTGGTCGCTTATGATGGCATGCCTGTAAGGCAGCCAGAGGATTTTGAAACCCTTGTTTTTGGGCCTGCACAGCGAGCAGACTTAATTGTTGATGTCACAGCGGAATCGAACGAAGCCGTTCAAATAACTCTTCACGAACGCGATGAATCGTTTGTCATTGCTGAAATCCCGGTTTCGGGAAGCGGTGCATCCGCAAACCGCGGTGCAATAGAAGCCCTGCCACCCAACCCTGTTTCCTTTCTCGAAGATGTTTCTGACGCTTTGACAATCCCATTAGTGATGGAAGGCGGGGCGATGGGCGGACTGCGTCAAGGCACTTTTAACGGCCAGGTCATGAGCACCAATGAATTGGTTCAGGAAGGGCAGATCTGGACATTCAACGGTGTCGCCGGGTTACCTGAAAACCCCCTTGCTGCCGTTTCGCGTGGCGACATAGTCCGGATTCAGATGCAGAACGACACCGTCTTTCCGCACGCTATGCACTTGCACGGGACGCACTTTCAGGAAGTTCTGCCAAACGGCAACCTAGGGCCGCTGCGGGACACAATCCTGGTTGACCGGATAGAAAAGCGGGAGATTGCGTTCGTTGCGGATAACCCGGGGGATTGGCTGTTTCATTGCCATATGCTGTCGCATCAGGCCGCTGGTATGAAGACCTGGCTGAGCGTGGCATGATGAACAAGAGTTCGGCGAAATGGGTGTCACTGGCTGCTGTAGTGATCATTGTCGCGGTCGCTGGCTGGGGCCTGAGTGGGCGTGCGCAGAACAGTGCATCAGCGGATTCGGCACGTGGTGCAGTTTTGTACGCCGAAAACTGCGCGTCATGCCACGGGGCAAATTTGGAGGGTCAGCAGGATTGGCAAACACCTGATCCGGATGGCGTCTTGCGGGCGCCCCCGCATGACCGAACCGGGCATACCTGGCATCACGGCGACAAGCTGTTGTTCGACTATACAAAGTTTGGCGGGGACCAAACTTTGAAACAGATGGGTGTCGCTGACGTCAAAAGCGGCATGCCAGGCTTCGGGGACACTCTGTCGGATCAGGATATCTGGGACATCCTCGCCTTCATCAAGGAGAGTTGGCCGGATCGGGAACGCAAGCTGCAAGAGCAACGCACCGAAGCAGAACAAACGGAAGGAAACTGATGTGAAACGAATACTTGCAGGCTTAGTCGCTATCGCCATGTCGATTGGCATTCCTATGGCACGCGCCGACGAGCTGTCTGACTCCGATGTAAAACGGCTGGCTCTCGAAGCCATTTTGGAAAACCCTGAGATCATCATGCAGGCGATTCAATTGCTTCAACAGCGCGAGGATCAGGCAAAAGCCGAAGCAATTGGAAGCGTCTTGGAAAATCAGCGTGAATTGCTGGAACAGGATCCGAATGCGCCTGTAATCGGAAACCCGGAAGGCGATGTAACCGTGGTCGAGTTTTTCGACTATAACTGCCCATATTGCAAACGCGCTGCCCCGGTCGTGAAGAACGTAATCGCGGGCGATTCCGATGTGCGAATTGTTTATCGAGAATGGCCCATACTTGGAGAAGGTTCCGACTTCGCGGCACGCGCTGCGCTGGCCTCACGAAACCAGGGAAAATACGAAGAATTTCATTGGGCGCTTATGGCTCTGAACGGTCGTGCCACTGAGGCCAGTGTACTGAAAGTTGTTCGGGAACTTGGCCTGGACGAGGATCAATTGCGCGCAGATATGGAAGCGCCGGAAGTCGACGCGCATATTCAGATTTCCATGGAATTGGCCCGACAGCTTGGCTTCAGTGGCACTCCTTCGTTTGTGATTGGAGATGCGCTTGCCCCGGGTCTGATCACCGAAGATGAAATGACCCGGTTAATCGTGGCAGTCAGAGACGCAAGATAGAACCAAGGGGGCGACAGCATGTGCGCTCCTAAGTTTATCATGCGATCGTGGCTTCGTATCCCTCGGACTTCAGCGCTGCAAGGATATGATCAAGTGAATTGGTGCTTAAGACACGTACCCTGCGGTTTTCCATGTCAAAGTCCAACTGTGCGGAGGAATCCACCGTGGCAACGGCTTTTTCGATAGCTGACTTGCAGTGCCCGCAGCTCATATCCGGGATATTTAGGGTCGTCATGGATGTTTGCTCCTGTGTTCCGTCGTCCCGGCTAAAGTATTCCAGCACAGGAAGGTCAAGTCGTGATTATTGGATCGTCAAAATTAGTGGCAAAGAAAGTCAGCCCCATCCCTTGACCTTCCACTTGCTGGAACCCTTATGTTTCCCGTCAGCAGAACATTGGTGGTGACAATATGACTGAAATTTCACATGCAAGGTTTCAAGTTCAGGGTATGAGCTGTGCGTCCTGCGTAGGGCGGGTTGAGCGCGCGTTGAAAGATGTGCCAGGGGTAGATGCCGCTTCGGTTAATCTCGCCAGCGAAAGCGTTCAGGTCGATTTCCGCGATCCAGCCGATAAAGCGGCCATTGCTGATGCGTTAAACAGCGCCGGATATCTGGCACGGACGGAAGAGGTAACGCTGGATATTCAGAACATGTCCTGCGCATCGTGCGTGGGGCGCGTTGAACGGGCATTGCAAGCAGATGATGGCGTCTTGTCCGCGTCGGTCAATCTGGCCACCGAAAGTGCAACTGTACGTTATGCTGAGGGAGTCACAACACCCGAAGCCATCGCGGCGCTTGCGGCATCTGCTGGCTATCCGGCGAGCCTGCGATCCGCGACGCAGACCGAACCACAAGACCGCAAAGCCAAAGAGATTCGCCAATTGGCCCGGCGAACAAGCTTTGCCGCCTTGCTCGCTTTGCCGGTCTTTATCCTTGAAATGGGCTCGCATGTTATTCCGGGCATGCACCACCTGATAGCGAGCACGATCGGCATCCAGAACAGCTATTACCTGCAATTCCTTCTAACCACGATCGTTCTTTTTGGGCCAGGTTTGCAGTTCTATACTAAGGGATTCCCTTCCTTGTTCAAAGGCGCGCCGGACATGAATTCTCTGGTGGCTCTGGGCACTTCGGCGGCTTATGGGTTCTCGCTTGTTTCCACCTTTGCGCCGGGTGTTCTTCCCGCCGGAACCGCAAACGTCTACTACGAGGCCGCAGCGGTGATCGTGGTTCTCATATTGCTGGGGAGGTTCCTCGAGGCGCGCGCCAAGGGGCGAACTGGTGAAGCGATCCGAAAACTGGTCGGTCTGCAGGCAAAAACAGCGCGCGTTGAGCGCGACGGATCGGTTGTCGAGCTACCGATCGAGCAGATCGTTGTAGGGGATATTGTGCACGTTCGACCGGGCGAAAAAATCGCGGTGGATGGTGCCGTAGTGACCGGCGCGTCATATGTCGATGAAAGCATGATCACCGGCGAGCCGGTTCCTGCCGAAAAGACCGAGGGCGCAACTGTGGTCGGCGGAACAGTTAATGGCGCGGGCGCATTGACGTACCGGGCTGAAAAGATCGGCGCAGACACTATGTTGGCCCAGATCATTCAAATGGTCGAACAAGCACAGGGTGCCAAGCTTCCGATTCAAGGCTTGGTTGACCGCATCACGCTGTGGTTCGTGCCGGTAGTGATCGCTGTGGCCGTAATGACTGTGCTGGTTTGGATGTTGTTCGGACCCGATCCTGCGCTCAGCTTGGCGTTGGTAGCCGGGGTTGCGGTACTGATCATTGCTTGCCCCTGCGCCATGGGGTTGGCCACACCCACCTCAATCATGGTCGGCACCGGCCGCGCGGCCGAGATGGGTGTCCTGTTTCGAAAGGGCGACGCCTTGCAAATGCTGCAGGAAACCACCGTTGTTGCGGTGGACAAGACGGGGACCTTGACCGAAGGGCGTCCGGAGCTGACCGACCTGATTGTGGCCGAAGGATTGGCCGAGGATGAGGTTCTGCGCCTTGTTGCTGCCGTTGAGGTCACATCCGAACATCCGATCGCCACGGCCATCGTGCGCGCGGCTGAAACCCGTGGTCTGGAGCTTTCGAAGCCAGAAGACTTCACGTCGATCACCGGTTACGGGGTAAGCGCCTCAGTCGAAGGCCATACAATCCTGATCGGGGCCGACCGCCTGATGAGTCGCGAAGGGGTTGAAATGGGCGCGTTGTCTGATCGGGGCGCTGAACTCGCAATCAACGGAAAGACTCCACTTTATGCCTCCGTAGACGGAGTTATCGCAGCCGTCATCGCCGTGGCGGACCCAATCAAGACCACCACGCCAGACGCAATTGAAGCTTTGCACGGACTGGGGCTGAAAGTAGCGATGATTACCGGCGACAATACCGCTACAGCCAAATCCATCGCGGCGCAGCTTGGCATCGATCATGTCGTGGCCGAGGTTCTGCCAGAGGGTAAAGTATCCGCGTTGCAAGATCTGCGCTCAAATGGCGGAAAACTGGCCTTTGTGGGTGATGGCATCAATGATGCCCCCGCTCTGGCGGCGGCTGACGTAGGAATTGCGATCGGGACAGGCACTGACATCGCCATCGAGGCGGCTGACGTCGTTCTGATGTCAGGCGACCTGACAGGCGTGGTCAACGCCTTCGATATTAGTCAGCGCACCATGCGTAACATCCGCCAAAACCTGTTCTGGGCTTTCAGCTACAACACGCTGCTCATACCGGTTGCAGCGGGGGTGCTCTATCCGTTTGGCGGCCCGTTGCTGTCGCCGGTTTTGGCTGCAGGTGCCATGGCGCTGTCCAGTGTATTTGTCCTGACCAACGCGCTGCGGTTGCGCTGGGTTAAGCCGATCAAAGTTGGGCGAGAACAGATCTCGCAGAATGAAGAGCAGGCGCTGCGATCAGCGCCTGCTGAATAGAATAGGAGAACCGCTGTGAATATCGGAGATGTAGCAGAACGTTCGGGTCTGCCTGCCAAAACCATCCGTTATTACGAGGATATCGGATTCATCAAACCCAGGCGCAGTCTGAACGGGTATCGACATTTCGACGAAAAGGAACTGCACAAACTGGCCTTCATCGGGCGGGCCCGCTCATTGGGCTTTACCATTGAGGATTGCCGTTCACTACTGGCGTTGTACGAGGACAAAGAACGCGCAAGCGCGGACGTGAAGGATATCGCCAAACAGAACCTAAAAGAAATAGATGCCAAGATCGCGGACCTGAAGGCCATGCATGCTACACTGTCTCATTTAATCGATGAATGTGCCGGAGACCACCGTCCCGACTGCCCGATCCTGAAGAACCTCGGCCAAACTTAGATGCGCTCATCGTATGAACTGCCTCCTATTTTGGCAGTTTGTTACGTGTATTCGCGGGAATCCGCTTCATTTCGATACAGCGCACCAACTCACCTGTTTTTTCCTCCGACTGGCTTGAACACTCGTTACGTTCGTCCTAACTGCACGGGATGAAGTGGAAGTTTTTCTCAGTGTTGCGAATGACGTTTCTGACATGCGTCTGCTTGGCGATGACCTTCGTCGGCACTGTTGTGGTCGCGAGCAGTGACGTCAAAAACAGTAGCACCTCTGAGCCTCACGGCGTTTCAATGGCTGCAAAGTCATCAGACTTCAAACACGACCATAGCGGTTTGCATCCGACGACTGGCCAAATCCACACGGATAGCCACGTAAATCACAGCGGAGAATGTCATTCCGGTATCTGTTGTGTTGGCGAATATCCGACCCACGTAGGACTTGCGGTTTTGGCTGAAGCTTTTGGCCAGAAAAACCGTAACATGGATTCCGACATCCACAACTCTCAAGCGCCTCTGACGCCCGATCGTCCTCCACAAATCTCCTAACATCCACAGGCCCGTCAGCGCGGGTTTTCATGTTGTTTCGGTTCGAGCATGCACTGCGACCGTCAGGAGATTATTATGCGTGGAAGATATGCGGCACTATCAGTACTTGCCTTGGCGATTGGCCTGGGTGGAGGTGTCTTTCTTGAAAGACTGTACCTGAATCCAATTGATCAGGGCCAGTCGAACGAACCAGAGGTCCTTTATTGGGTAGCACCGATGGATCCGAATTTTCGGCAGCCTGGACCTGGAAAATCGCCGATGGGTATGGACTTGATCCCGGTTTATTCTGGGCAGGAACCTACCGGCGACCCTGAAGAAGTCACCCTGAGCGCTGCGGAAATCAACGCAATTGGTGTGCGAACTGCGGTTGCACGCATGACTGATATCGAACCTCGCATCGAAACGGTGGGTTTCGTCGGCTTTGACGAACACCTGACCAATCACGTTCATACGCGTGTTGAAGGTTGGATTGAGCAACTGAAAGTTCGAGCGGTCGGTGATCGCGTTGAGAAGGGGCAAGTTTTATTTGAACTCTTTTCACCACTGATCGCAGCTGCGACCGGCGATCTTGTACGCGCAGTCGAAGCTGGTGACCCGCGGATTTTGGACGCGGCGCGCAATAAGTTGATCAGCCACGGTATGTCCGCTCGTCAGGTTGCTGAGATTGAGGCGGGCGGTGAGTTGGTTCGAAATGTGGAAATTGAGGCACCTCAAAACGGTGTCGTCATAGCTCTGAATGCCGCCGATGGCATGTACCTGCAGCCAGGCACGCTTGCTTTTTCGGTAACCGATCTTTCTGAAGTATGGCTGATCGTTGATGTATTTGAACGAGATATTGCACGTTTGTCGGAAGATATGCGCGCGATAGCAAGGTTCGAGCACCTACCCGGTCGCACCTTCGAAGGCGACATCGACTATGTTTACCCTGAGCTTGATCCGCAAACCCGAACTCTTCCCGTAAGGCTTAGTTTCGATAACACCGACGGCGTGCTGCGGCCGGGCATGTTTGGCAGTGTTAGCCTTATACCGGATGAAAGCCGAAATGTTCTCACTGTTCCATCAGAGGCGTTAATTCGTACCGGTTCGGCGGAACGCGTCATCTTAAAAACAGGCGATGGTACTTTTCGCCCGAGACTGGTGACTACAGGTCTTCGAGACAGTTTCGGCGAGGGGGGTCGAACAGAAGTTCTGCAAGGGCTTGAACCTGGTGAGGAAGTTGTCGCATCCGCACAGTTTCTAATCGACAGTGAAAGTGCTTTGAGCGCCGGTTTCACCCGAATGGCACCAACGGATACCGAACCAGCACGCGGGGCAGGCACCCTGGTTTCACTCGATGCCCAAAATCGTATGGCAACTGTTCGTCACGATGTTCTCGAAAGCCTCGATTGGCCCGCAATGACTTCGCAGTTTCCGGTGAGGTCTGGTGTTTCGCTCGACAGCTTGAGTGCAGGCGACGCAGTCGCTTTCGTGATCGCACGGGGTGCGGATGGGCTTCTGAGCCTGATGGAGCTTGCACCAGACGATGGTATTGCCGGAACTGGTGCCGGAATCGCGCGCGCCGTCACTTCAGACGGCAAATTGACGCTTGAGCACGGACCGATCCCCGAGCTCGGTTGGGCCGCCATGACAATGGATTTGCCTGTTGTAGGAGTAGATCTCACTACCGTGCCAATCGACATGCCAATTGAGTTTGATCTGGCTGAGGGAGAAGGGGGGATGTTCTCGATTGTGGCAATTCGCGAAGAGGGCTCGCCGCCGACGGATTCCGTTGAACCCGAAGAAACCGACACGCCTTCTGCTCCACCGATTGTAGTCACCGGCACGATCAACCTCGTTAATGCTGAGGCGGGAACGGCAACCATCACTCACGGGCCGATGACTGAGATTGGCATGCCCGGAATGACCATGGATTTCCCATTAGAACCTACATTGGACACAAGCATGCTCGAAGTCGGTTCTGAAATGACTCTGACTTTCGCGCGTGCAGATGGCATGACAATGGTGTTGGCTGCGGCAACGCCTATTGCACCGCCACTTCAGGTTTCTGGCCGGATTAACAGTATCGACCCGAACGCGCGTACCGCGAACGTAACACACGGTCCGATGACTGAGATCGGCATGCCGGGCATGACCATGGATTTCCCGGTTGCGGAGGGGATTGAGGTTTCTAACTTGCCTGTAGGGATTGATGTTTCTTTGATCCTTCGCCGCAATCCCGACTTTTCGATGACGCTGTTAGAGGTCGCGCTTGATGGGAGTGTTACGCAGTGATCACGGCCATCATTCGTTCTTCGCTCGCCAACAGGTTCGTCATCTTGGCCCTCGCATTCATGATAGGAGTTGCGGGTATTTGGGCCATTCGTGAGACGCCGGTTGATGCAATCCCGGATCTGTCGGATGTCCAGGTAATTGTTCGCACGCCATATCCCGGGCAAGCGCCTCAAGTTGTCGAAAACCAAATCACATATCCACTTGCGACAGCCCTATTGGCCGTACCCGGTGCAAAAGACGTTCGCGGGTTCTCGTTCTTTGGAGACAGCTTTGTATATGTTGTCTTTGAGGACGGGACGGACCTCTACTGGGCTCGGTCGCGTGTGCTCGAATACTTGGGCCAGATTACCGGCAGCTTACCTGAGGGCGTGTCACCACAACTTGGCCCTGATGCGACTGGGGTCGGGTGGATTTATCAGTATGCGCTGGTTGACAGAACCGGAAATCATGATCTGGCTCAGCTCAGGACTCTGCAGGATTGGTTTCTGAAATACGAATTACAAGCCGTGGAAGGCGTCTCAGAAGTCGCCACCATCGGCGGAATGGTCAAACAGTACCAGGTCGTCGTCGACCCAAACAAACTACGTGCCTATGACATAACACTTGCACAATTGAGGACGGCTATTCAGGCGGCCAACCGCGAGACGGGCGGCAGCGTCATTGAGATGGGGGAAGCCGAATTCATGGTCAGGTCCTCGGGCTACATTGACGAATTGTCAGACCTTGCAAGCGCGCCGTTGATGGTCAACGACCGTGGCGCCGCTCTGACGCTTGGAGACGTCGCTGAAATCCGTCTGGGGCCGGAAATGCGGCGCGGTGTCGGAGAACTCGACGGGCAAGGAGACGCGGTTGGTGGAGTAGTCATTCTGCGATGGGGTGGGAATGCGTTGGCAACGATCAAAGCGGTGGAGGCGCGCATCGAAGAGTTGCGCTCAAACCTGCCGGAGGGGGTCGAAATCATAACGACCTACGACCGATCTGGTGTGATCGAGCGTGCTATCGATAACCTCCAGAAGAAACTGACGCAGGAATTCATTGTCGTTGTTCTTGTGTGCGCGGCTTTTCTACTTCATCTGCGGTCATCCCTCGTAATTCTTCTGTCGCTCCCTCTGGGAATCTTTGCCGCATTTATTCTGATGAAGGCGCAAGGAGTAAACGCAAACATCATGTCGCTCGGCGGCATAGCCATCGCTATTGGTGCGATGGTCGACGCATCGATTGTGATGATCGAGGCGATGCACAGGCGGTTGGAAAAAGAAAAGCTCACAGCAGAGAACCGATGGCGGATTGTGCAAGAGTGCGCTTCTGAGGTGGGACCAGCCCTTTTTTATTCTCTGGCGATTATCACGGTTAGTTTTTTGCCTGTTTTCGTTCTGGAAAATCAGGAAGGTAGGCTCTTCTCGCCACTCGCTTATACCAAAACCTACGCCATGGCTGCAGCCGCCATCCTTTCGATAACGCTGGTTCCGGTCTTGATGGGTTACTTTGTAAGGGGGCGTATTCTACCGGAGCGAAAAAATCCGCTAAATCGCTTGGTTGTGTTCGTGTACCGCCCATTTCTGGACGCGGCAATTGCCTGGCCATGGGCAACAACACTGTTGGCCGGCGTTCTGGTGACGTCCATGTGGTACCCGTACCAGAGAATTGGCTCTGAATTCATGCCCGAGTTGAACGAAGGTGATTTTCTCTACATGCCGAGCTTCTACCCCGGGATCTCGACGGGAAAAGCCCGTGAGGTACTGCAGCAGACCAACCGCCTGATCGCGACCGTGCCAGAAGTCGAAACTGTTCACGGTAAAGTTGGGCGTGCGGAGACTGCAACCGATCCAGCACCTCTAACGATGGTGGAGACCACAATCCAACTCAAGCCGGAAGAAGAATGGCGCCCCGGCATGACAATGGAGAAAATCCGGAATGAGCTCGATCGTATCGTTCAGGTTCCGGGCGTTACAAATGTTTGGATCCAACCTATCAAGAACCGCATCGATATGCTTGCGACAGGTATCCGTACTCCTGTCGGTGTCAAAATATCCGGCACCGACTTGGAGGTCATTACAGATATAGGGATCGAAGTAGAGCGTGCGGTCGCTGATATTGATGGAACGGCTTCCGCCTACGCAGAGCGACCTGTTGGCGGGCGTTTCATCGAAATCGACGTCAAACGAGATGCCGCCTCCCGATACATGATGAGTGTTCGAGAAGTTCAGGACGTAGTGCAGACCGCAATTGGCGGTATGCAAGTGTCGGAATCTGTGGAGGGGCTGGAGAGGTTTCCTATAAACCTTCGGTACCCTCAGGCATGGCGAGACAGCCCGGAACGGCTCGAAAATCTTCCTGTCGTCACGCCGTCGGGTGCTCATGTGCCACTGTCCGCTCTCGCCGATATTCGAATAGTTGACGGGCCGGGAATGATACGATCAGAGAACGCTCGACGAACTGGGTT
Organism: Ruegeria sp. D1(2025); assembly: GCF_056536425.1. Lineage (NCBI taxonomy): Bacteria > Pseudomonadati > Pseudomonadota > Alphaproteobacteria > Rhodobacterales > Roseobacteraceae > Ruegeria > Ruegeria sp. D1(2025). The sequence goes on from NZ_JBQFPO010000012.1 coordinate 26,146, forward strand.
CGTGTTCATCGACATCGCGGGGCGCGACCTGGGCGGCTATGTGGCCGAAGCACAAGAGGTGGTTACAGAAAAGGTCGACCTGCCTCCAGGTTACTCGCTGACTTGGTCAGGGCAGTATGAGTACATAGAGAGAATGCAGGACAGGTTGACGATCGTTGCTCCTGCAACCCTGCTAATTATCACGCTCATGCTTTTCTTGGCGTTCAATCGGGTGATTGAGGTCGGGATAATTCTTGCGGCGCTCCCGGTCGCATTGGCAGGTGGGGTTTGGTTCTTATGGTATCTTAACTTCGATATCTCAATTGCTGTGCTCGTGGGCTTCATCGCGCTGGCGGGAGTTGCCGTGGAAACAGCGATTGTCATGTTGTTGTACCTCAATCTTGCTTGGGAGAAACGTCGAGGGCTGGCGCAATCGGAACAGCGAAAGCTGACACGTGACGATATCGAAGACGCGGTGTTCGAAGGAGCCGTTCTTCGGGTTCGGCCGAAGGTAATGACTGTAGCCACGATCTTTGCAGCACTGATACCCATCATGTACGGCACCGGTACAGGCTCTGAAATCATGCAGCGGATCGCTGCGCCGATGATTGGGGGCATGGTGACAGCGACCCTTCTTACGCTTTTTGTCATTCCCGCAATATTCGTGATTTGGAAACGGCTCGCGCTCAATCGCGTGAACCGAGAGATCTCCCACACGATCCAGGAAGTGCCCCCTGCGCTTCCGGCAGAATAATACCCACAACCTTGAAACAGGAGCATCTGATGAAAACTTTGACTGCAATTTTGGCCCTATTGGCCGTGTCTACAACATCCGGCATCGCGCAAACGAACCACGGCATGGACCATTCCAACATGCCCATGTCTTCCGAACAGATGGAAGGTGCGGTCCACGCAAAGGCTTTGGTGAACTCAATTGGCGACGAAACCGCTAACGTCAGCCATGATCCGATCCCCGAGATCGGGTGGCCCGCGATGACGATGGATTTGCAGCTTCTTGAGAATGCCCAGATGATGGGTGAGATCAGCGCAGGTGACGAAGTCACACTGATGTTGGTCAAAAGCGATGATGGTATGTATGCGATCGGCGCGATCATGAAAAACTGAGTCTGTTGATGCGGCAGCTATTCACCAATGATGTGATTGTTCGCCGTTTCAACGACTGTAGGAAATTCTATGAACTAAGAGAAATGGAGTAGGAGCCACTCAAGAACCAAATCGTATTTCAACGATCTGTGGCTCTGCTCATAAGTTATCAGTCCATTGTCGGTTAAAGGCGCTTTAAGCAATTCGTTGACTGATTGAAGCTCCAAAGCTCAGAAAATCTTCCGGCTATACTGATTGAACAGAGCAATCCAGGCAAGCAGTACACAAACTGCCAACGCTTCGGTATCTCCGGCCCGCGCCACTGCAGTTAAACTGCGCAAAATTCTGGAGCTACTTGCGCAGCCCAGTGGAAATCTGACCGACAAGCAAATCCCACCTAAAACATTTCACAATTGGAATGTGTGTACTACATTGTCGCCGAGATGACTTCACGCGGCCATTCAACGGACCAGCGTCGAATTGTCTGGGGCGTTGCCTTGTTGGTTTTTGCTTCAGTCGAAAACGCAGCGCGGAGCGGTCAAAATGAGGATATCTCCAGGGCGACGACTTGGGAAAACGATACGACATGACAGCTAACACAAGAGAGCACTGGGACGATGTCTATGGCGAGAAGTTTGACACCCAATTGAGTTGGCACGAGGATGATCCAGAGATATCGCTTGAACTCATCGAGTTGATCAGAGTGTCTAAGCCTTCATCCGTCATCGACATTGGTGGAGGTACATCTCGTCTTGCTGGAGCGTTGCTTGCGAAGGGGCTCCATGACGTGACAGTTCTCGATCTATCGCAGGTCGCGTTGGACACGGCCCGGGAAAGGTTGGGGCGCGCCGCTGAAACAGTCACTTGGATTTCTGCAGATATAACTTCTTGGGTCCCCGATCGCAGATATGACGTCTGGCATGATAGGGCGGTTTTTCACTTTCTCGTGGATACATCGCAACGCGCGGCCTATCTGGAAAGCGTGAAGAAAGGGGTAAAAATTGGCGGCCATGTGATCATTGCTACGTTTGCACTTGATGGGCCGGAGACTTGCAGTGGTCTCCCTGTCGCCCGCTATAGTCCGAGCGATATCGCCGTGCTTTTTGAGGAACACTTTGAACTCGTCGCGCATCGCCATCACCTGCACCAAACCTCTTGGGGGGAAAGTCAGTCTTTCCAGTTCAGTGTTCTCCGCCGCTGCGTTTGAGCCCACACCTGAAACTGGCCCAAAGCGGTACGCTTCCAATAAGCTTTCGGGGCATGCCGATTGTGTTCACAAGTTACGTTTGGCCCTCAAAAACTGGCAGAACCACCTTAGCGCACAAGCCGCCAGTTTCCCCGTTTAGCAATTCTATCGTGCCACCGTGCGACTGGATGATCGTACGTGCGATCGACAGCCCCAAGCCGGTTCCGCCAGTCTCTCGCGAGCGGGATGTTTCAAGCCGCACGAATGGGTCGAATACCGCATCGAGCATATGCTCGGGGATGCCGGGCCCCTGATCCTGGATCAATATTTTTGCCTCATTCCCCTCTTGCATGACTGAGACGTTGGCCCGGGCACCATACCGGCAGGCGTTTTCAATGATATTGCGCAGAGCTCGCTTCATCAGCATCGGCCGAAGCGTGACGGCCGGATTGTCTGCGACCGATACTTCAACCGTGTCACCGGCTTGCACAATGTCTTCGGTCGTTTTGGTTACGAATTCACCAATTGGGACGGTACTGGAAGGTTCGCGCGTGGCCACGCCCTTGGCAAATGACAGGGTGGAGTCCACCATCTCCTGCATTTCCTCGATGGTCTCGATCAGATGGTCACGGGTCTCCTCTTCCTCCACCAGTTCGGCGCGAACCCGCAATCCCGTCAGTGGCGACCGCAAATCGTGACCCAGCGCCCCCAATAGTCTGGTCCGATCGGCAACATAGCGAGTCAGCCTATCACGCATATGGTTGAACGCCTGCGTCAAATCTCGCACCTCGGTCGGACCAGAAACCGTCAGTTCCTGGACGTCTTCACCGCGACCAAACTGGTCTGCAGCCAGTGACAGGCGGCGCAACGGGCCGGTCAGCCGTGTCAGTAGAAACCAAATGGCTGCTCCAAGAATTAAAGTTGCAGTGAAACCGAAGCTGACGAAGGACTGCAAAGGCCATTGCAGAGGAGGGTTATGGAACCGGGTATCCACGTTGAGCCATTGATCGGTCGTCAGAGCGATCGACAGCTGCATTTCAATTGCGGAAACGTGATCACGCATCATTGCCATGTGCATTTCAGCCATTGTAGACGGAACACCTTCAACCGGCAGCATATCGGGAGAGAACTCATGCAACTCTACCCGGATGGGACGGTTTTCATAGCCTGGCAGAATTCTGCGGATTGTGTTTTCGACCGTCCCACCAGCGCTATGTCCGGTGTGATCGACTGCGGGCGTATCTGTAAGGCTGAAACGCACCAGTGGAGAACTTGCCGCCCGCAGGATCGCGTCGTGCATCTCGGGTGGAGCTTCTTCAATCAGCCGCGCGATGTTTGCGGCGCGTCCGGCGGTTTCCAGGCCAAGGGCCATGTGCACTGCCATTGAGCGTTCGTCGACGAACAGCCACAGGCTGACCAGTTGCGCGGCAGCCAGCGCGGCGATGATCAAAAGGATAAGCTGACCGCGCAGACTTTGGGCAAAGGCTTTCATCCCGTAAGCTCGCTCACGTCGGTCGACAGGCAATAACCGCCACCTCTTATCGTGGTGATGAGCTTCGGCCGCGTTGGGTCAGCTTCGATCTTGCGACGCAAGCGGCTGACCTGGTTGTCGATCGTACGGTCGAACAAGTGCGGGCTGCGGCCGGCGGTCAAATCCAGCAGTTCGTCTCGCGACAGGAGTTTGCGGGGCCGCTGCAGGAATACGGCCAGCAGCCGGACATCGGCGGTGGTCAGACTTTCTTCGGCCCCTTCGGCGGATATCAAGGTGCGACTGTCGGCATCCAGAACCCAGCTTCCAAAGGCGATCCGTTTGCCGCTCAGATCGCCAGCCGGGGGGACGGTGGTTTCGGAACGCCGCAGGATCGCCTTGATCCGGGCCAGCAATTCACGTGGGTTGAATGGTTTGGGCAGGTAGTCATCGGCGCCGATCTCTAAACCCACGATACGGTCGGTGTCATCGCTGAGGGCTGTCAGCATCAGGATCGGCGGGCCACCGGCCGCGGACAGGCGGCGACAGACCGACAATCCGTTTTCGCCCGGCATCATGATGTCGAGTACGATAAGATCAATCCGACCGGCCGCCAGTCGTGCGTCCATCTCGGTTGCGTCGCGCGCGGTACTGGCGCGCAACCCATTCTTTTCCAGATAGCGGCTGACAGCATCACGGATTTCGCGGTGGTCGTCGACAATCAAGATATGTGGTGCTTCAGTCATGGCGCAATCATAAGCCCCGGCGCGGTACAAATCCCGGCTTTTTTGTATCCCTTTGTATCAGTTGGGCGGGCTGCGACACAACGATACAAACCGGGTTGAGCAGGGGGGTGGTGGCGCGACCGAGGGCGGCCATATGCTTTGTGTAGAAACAAAAACCCGAGAGGTGAAAGTCATGAAACGTACCTTCACGCTGGCCGCTGGAGCCATTGCCGCGACTTTGATGGCGCTGCCCGCGCTTGCCGCCGGTCAGCATGGCAGCAGCGCGCAGATGCAGGGCCATGAGGGCGGCATGATGCAGGGTGCGCCCGGCGGCATGATGGGCGATCACGCAGGCATGATGCAAATGATGGTGAAAATGCATGGCCAGATGATGGGCGGCAACTGGCTGGCGGTTCTGGACATGGACGAGGACGGTCGCCCGAGCGAATCTGAGATCGCCGAAGGTCTGAAGGCCCGGATGCAGGCGCATGACGTCAATGGAGATGGCAACCTGTCGATTGATGAGTTCGAAGCGCTGCATTCCGGGATGATCCGCGAAACCATGGTGGACCGATTTCAGCATCTTGATGCCAATGGCGATGGCGTTGTGACCACAGGGGAAATCGAGAAAGGCGCAAAGACGATGTCGCCGAAACACGGCATGAAGGCCTCGAAACCTGTGACAAAGGCTTCTGAAACCAACAACTGAAACGCAACCGTGTAGCCGGGTCATCGCACTCGGCACAAACCACTGAGGAACAAAGCGATGATGGGCTATGGCGCTGGAATGGGGTTTGGAATGATCTGGATGTTGCTGATCGCAGTGTTGATCGTTCTGGCGATCGTAGCGCTGATCAAATACATCGCTAAGTGACCTCGGAATCCGTCACTCCCGTTTAGGGGTGGAGGGCTATGTCATAGGAGGAACGAAAGCTGGAGGGCCTGCACAGCAATAGCCGTTTGGTTTTCATCGCGGTTTTGATCGCGTTGCTGATCGCCACCATCTGGTTGTGGCTGTCTGGCGCGTTGGACGCAGGACTATCGCGCGAAGTCATTACTGCGTGGGTGGATTGGGCCGGCCCGTTCGGACCCGTTGTCATCATCGGCTTCATGACAGCCGCAGTGGTTGCCAGCCCAATCCCCAGCGCTCCGATCGCTGTCGCTGCCGGGGTGGCATATGGGCATGGGCTGGGAACCGCATTGGTTGCTATCGGAGCGGAGTTGGGGGCGCTGCTGGCGTTCCTGATAGCCCGTTGGTTGGGGCGCGACGCGCTGCGCCAGTGGTTCGGCGACAAGCTGGACTTGGGGTTGCTTGGATCGCAGAATGCCCTGATGTTGACCGTGTTCACCAGCCGCCTGATGCCTTTCGTTTCTTTCGACATGGTCAGCTATGCCGCCGGTCTGACCCGACTTCAATTTTGGCGGTTCGCACTGGCCACCTTGGCTGGACTCCTGCCGGCCAGTTTCGTTCTGGCCCATCTGGGCAGCCAGATTACCGAAACCGCGACAGGCGGCACCAGCCTTGCGGTTATCGGGCTTGGGCTGTTGACGGGGGCGCCACTTATCTGGTTGGCTTGGAAACGCAAGATGCCTGTTGGCTCTTCAGACCACGAATTGAGCCAGATCAATGCGACCGGTCCAAGCGGCCCTAAACTGTTGGAGAATGGAGGAAACCCTAAGTGATCCGCGCACAATGGATATCAACTGCGACACGGACGGCCCGAGCCATGGGCCGGCTGCAGGTCCTGTTGATCTGTGCGTTGGTGGTTTCGATGCTGATCTCTGTTGTGCCGTCCCATGCCGGGCATGACATCGCGAAGGCCGCCACCCAGGCCGAGCTTGTGATCGATGACAGCGGTGGGTATCCCGCGTCTCATCCATCAGAAGAATTAGACTGCTCAGTGCACCCGGGCTGCTATGCGATGGCAGTTATGGCGGCACCTGAATTGCTCTCGATGCGTATTGCTACGCCCGTGGCGCCAGAACGGTTCCGGCCACGCGCAAGCCTGCCGGTCGCACCACTACCACATCCGCCAAACCTGTCCTGAACGTGACCGGCAATGGCTCCGGAATCGCTCCGGGGTCTTGCCCAAGCCGTTGATTGCGGCCCAACTCAGTTCAGGACACTTACCATGCTTACCATTCTGTACTTTTTCGTCACGGGCGTGGTGCTATTCGCACTGTTGCGCCTGACCTGTGGCCCCTGTGTGATGGGGACACAAGAACATCATCCCGGTGTTCCGGTGACAACCCTTGGCTGGGCGCTCAGCCTGTTTCTGGCCGCAACCTACCTGCTGTGCGTGGCCTTTGACCTGATCTTTCCAAGTTTTGCCATGTACCGGGCTTGGATCGGCCTGATGCCCGGAATGACTTGGCTCAGCCTGCCCTCATTCCTGTTGGGACTGTTATGGGCGTTTCTCTACGGCTGGTACGCCGCGTTGCTGTTCGGCGGACTGTTCAATGTCTTTGCGGCTCGCACAAAACTCAACTGATTGAAAGGACAAAGCCATGAAGGCCATCGCTCTGACCCTGCTTTTGACGCCCTTCCTGATGGCCGTCATCTACCGGATTTTTCTGCACGTGCCCGCCAATGCGCGCGTTTCAGTTGACGAAAGGAAACCTAAATGACCCTGTTCAATCTGGCCGCAGGCCTGTCCGTCGCAGCTTTGACTGCGCCTTCGCTCACGCTGGCGGCAACCGTGTTCATTCCCGAAGGCAGCGCGGACTCGGTTCTGGTGATCGACTCCGAAACCGGCAAGACCGTCGAGCGGCTGCCGAGGCTCGTGGCGGTCCATGGGCTGGCCGGCGCGCCCGGCTTTAAGTACCTGGTCGCGGGCAGCTACGCAGAAACCGAGGCCACAACGCCACCAAAACCCGAAGGTATGTCCAAGGATGAACACGCTGCGCACCACGCCAAGCGCGATGTCACTGCGTTGCCCAAAGACAAGGGGCGGAGCCTGCTGACGATCCTTGATGCGGAAACACGCGAGGTCGTCCGCCAGATCGAGGTTCCAGGTGCGGTGCATCACACTGCGGTGTCGCCCGACGGGCGGTTCGCGGTGGCGACCCATCCGGGCGGTGACGGTATTTCGATCGTCGATCTCGATAAGCTCAGCTTCCTTGGTTTCGTAGCAACCGGGCCAATGCCCAACTATGCGGTATTCGCGCCTGACGGCGACAGGGTCTATGTCACCAATACCGGCAATGGTACACTTAGCGAAGTGGATGTCGTCAAAGGCTTCGTCGTACGCAACATGCCCGTCGGCGAAGGCCCTGAGCATCTTGTACTTAACGCCACCGGCAGCGCCGCCTTCGTAGCCGACAGTGATGGTGGCAAGGCCTTCCGCGTAGATCTTGCCAGCGGTTCTGTCACCGAAACCTATGACATTGGAGGCGAGTTGCACGGGATCGGCCTGTCCGACCGCGAGGGCGTACTGTTCGTGGCCGCCAAAGGCACCGACCGGTTGTTGTCGATTGATCTTGCTACGGGCAAACAGCGCTCGACCAACCTGTCACCGGCACCTTATCACCTGACGACCATACCGAACTCAGGCAAAGTGATGGTATCAAGCCGAACCGAACCGAAGGTCTGGATCGTCGATCAAGTCAGCCTGACGGCTATTACCGAAATGCCGATACTGGGTGAGGGCCACCAGATGGTTGTTCTGCCCTGAAGGACTGTGCCCGGCATTGCGTAATTAAACGGCTCTACGACCAAAGCTTAAACCAGGGAGCAGAACATGACAGAAGACCACGACATCAGAATCCACGCGAACGGCCCGACCGAGGTCGCTTACGTCTGCCCCATGCATTCTGACGTGCGTCAATCTGGGCCCGGCGACTGTCCCAAATGCGGGATGCACCTTGTGCCCGAGGGCGAGGTGGATGCGCATGCGCATCACCACCATTCCGCGCATCATGGCGCGACGGACGAGAACGGTGAATATGACATCGTTCCGACAGGCTATGACGGACCCGTATATACCTGCCCGATGCATCCGCAGGTGCGGCAAACCCATCCCGGGTCCTGTCCACTCTGCGGCATGGGGTTGGAGCTGGAAAGCGCGGCGATGGTGGACGAGGGGCCGAACCCGGAACTGGTGGATTTCACTCGGCGCCTATGGGTAGGTGCGATTCTGACGCTTCCACTTTTGGTTTTCACGATGGGCCCCTACGTTGGGCTGTCTGGTGTGCGAGAGATTTTTGGTGAGCGAACAACCCTATGGATTGAACTGATACTTGGCACTCCGGTTGTTCTTTGGTGCGGTTGGCCATTTCTGGAACGAGGGTGGAATTCGTTTCGCACCATGAACCTGAACATGTTCTCGTTGATTGCCATGGGGGTTTCGGCCGCGTGGCTGTTCAGCGTTGTCGCCGTATTGATGCCCCACATATTTCCGGACGGTTTTCGAGATTCAGAAGGCCATGTTGGGGTCTATTTCGAAGCGGCCGCAGTTATCGTTACACTTGTTCTGCTCGGGCAGGTGATGGAACTGCGGGCACGCGAAGGCACAGGAAAGGCAATCCGCGCTTTGCTGGACATGGCCGCAAAGACCGCCCGCATTATCCGCCCTGACAGCAGTGAAGAGGAAATTCCGCTTGAAGAAGTACAGGTAGGTGACCGCCTTCGCGTACGCCCCGGCGACAAGGTGCCAGTAGACGGCATTGTACTCGAAGGGCGCTCATCTGTTGACGAAAGCATGATCTCTGGCGAACCGGTTCCGGTCGAAAAGGTACAAGGCGAGCCGGTCACAGGGGCCACAATCAACGGCACCGGTAGCCTTGTGATCGAAGCAACCCGAGTGGGCTCTGACACAATGCTGTCCCAGATTGTCGAAATGGTGGCCAACGCGCAACGCTCGCGCGCACCAATTCAGAAATACGCTGACAAAGTGGCGGGCTGGTTTGTACCGGCGGTCATAAGTATAGCTGCGCTGGCCTTTATTGCATGGGCAATTTGGGGACCGGCTCCGGCGCTCTCCTACGCCTTGATCGCAGCGGTGTCGGTACTGATCATAGCTTGCCCGTGCGCGCTTGGCCTGGCCACTCCGATGTCGATCATGACGGCCACGGGGCGCGGGGCGCAGGCCGGAGTGCTGATCAAAAATGCCGAAGCGCTGGAGCGGTTCGAGAAGATCGATACTTTGATCGTCGACAAAACTGGCACGCTGACCATGGGCAAGCCAAAGCTTGTGGCTGTATTACCCGAACCTGGCCATGACGAGGTCGAGGTGCTGCGGCTGGCCGCAACGCTGGAGAAGGGCTCGGAGCACCCGTTAGCTGAGGCAATCGTCACAGGAGCCGAGGAACGTGGCGTAGCCCTGTCCGACGCCAGTGACTTCGAGGCGGTGACTGGTAAAGGCGTGAAAGGCACGGTGGATGGCCGCCCCGTCGCGCTCGGCAATCTGAAACTGGTCACCGATCTCGGACTCGAGGCGGCCGAACTGACGGCCAAGGCCAATGCGCGTCGGGATGACGGCGAAACGGTGATGTTCGTGATGCTTGATGGTTCAGTGGCGGGGTTGGTCTGCGTCGCCGACCCGGTCAAGGAAACAACACCAGCCGCACTCAAGGCGCTGCACGAACTGGGTTTCCGGATCATCATGGCGACTGGCGACAACGAACGCACTGCAAAGGCGGTGGCCGAACGTCTGGGTATCGATGAGATTCGAGCCGACGTACTGCCCGAGGACAAGGCCCGCATAATTCGCGAACTGCAGGAGAAAGGCGCAAAGGTCGCCATGGCGGGTGACGGAGTGAACGACGCACCCGCGTTAGCGCAGTCCGATGTGGGCATCGCCATGGGGACCGGTGCCGACGTGGCGATCGAAAGTGCAGGCTTCACGCTGGTCAACGGAAGCCTTGATGGCATCGTGCGCGCCCGTAGGCTGGCCCGCGCTACCATGCGCAATATCCGGCAAAACCTATTCTTTGCCCTGATCTACAACGCCTCGGGCGTTCCGGTGGCGGCGGGTCTTCTGTTCCCGCTTTTCGGCATCCTGATCAGCCCGATGTTTGCGGCCTTCGCTATGAGTGCTTCATCGATTTCAGTGGTGTTGAATGCGCTGCGATTGCGGGGGGCGAAGATTTGAGCACGCACGAGCATAGTACCCACGGCGCCAGTGGCGCGCTGAAGCCCGGATCAATCTCGCTGACCGGAGCCGTCGCCATGGGGACCGGCGTGATGATTGGCGCTGGGATCTTTGCACTTACCGGACAGATCGCCGGGCTGGCGGGGCCATGGTTTCCGCTGTCCTTCGTGGTCGGGGCCGTGGTGACGGTTTTCAGCGCCTATACCTATATCGCCATGTCCAACGCCTGGCCCTCATCAGGCGGCATCGCCATGATCCTGACCAAGGCATATGGGCCCGGGGCGGTTGCGGCGGCGGCCTCGCTGCTGATGGCACTGTCGATGGTGATCAACGAAAGCCTCGTCGCGCGTACTTTCGCGACCTATGCGCTCCGCCCGTTCAACATCGAGAGCGGACCGCTGGTGTCTTTGGTCGCTGTTGCGCTGATCGTCTTTGCCTATGCGGTGAACCGGTCGGGCAACCGGTCGGTGGGGTTGTGGTCGATCATCATGTCGGCGCTCAAGATAGGCGGGATCGCAATATTCGGCATCGCCGCACTTTGGGCTGCGGGCGGAACCTGGCAGGTTCAGGGCTCGGAACCGGCCGCGCCGCTGGGGTTCGTCGCCTCGGTAGCCCTGTCGATCCTCGCCTTCAAGGGCTTTACCACCATCACCAACAGCGGGGCCGAGATCGTCGACCCGCACCGCAATGTCGGGCGCACCATCATGATCTCGATCGCGATCTGCGCGGTGGTCTACCTGCTGGTCGCCCTTGCCGTCGGTGTCAGCCTGCCGCCCGAGCAAATCCGCGCGGCGCAGGACTATGCCCTGGCCGAGGCTGCCAGGCCGGTGCTGGGGCAGGGCGGGTTCTACCTGACCGTGGCGCTGGCGATGGTGGCGACGGCCTCGGGGCTGATCGCCAGCGTTTTCGCTGTGTCCCGGATGCTGGCGATGCTGACCGACATGAAGATGATCCCGCACAGCCATTTCGGCATGACGGGCAGCATCCAGTCTCACACGCTGATCTACACGGTCGTGATTGCGGGCCTGCTTGCGGTGTTGTTCGACCTGTCTCGCATCGCCTCGTTGGGGGCGTTCTTTTACCTGGTGATGGACATGGCGGTGCATTGGGGTGTCTGGCGACGCTTGCGCGGTCAGATCAAAGCCCGTGGATGGGTCTTGCTGACCGCCCTGGCGCTGGACTGCGTAGTCCTGACCGCGTTCACAATACTCAAGCTGCGCTCCGACCCGATGATCGTAGTATATGCCGTTGCTGGCATCGGCTTGGTCTTCGTCTATGAGCGCATCTTTCTCAAACAATGGATCATCGAAAAGGAGACAAATCAGCTATGACCCAATCAAATTTCGACGAAACCCGCGCCACACAGGAGACGACCGAAAGGGTCAGCTCTGACGTAACGGCCGAAGCGCCCAAAACCGAAGATCAGACGGCCAACGGTGCCAAGCGTAATTGGCTCCCGGTTGTCATTGCGATCGCGTTGGGCGCCGCTGTTCTGGGCTGGGAATACCGCGAGACACTCTATCCTTTGCTCAGTTCTCCGTTGCTGTTCTTGCTGGTCTGCGTGGGCATGCATTTCTTAATGCATCGCGGCCACGGCAAACACTGAGAACGGCGCCCTGTATGGCTGGCGGCTTTGCGGCAAGAACACTGCGCAACAAGGAGCAGCAACGGCCAACTGATCAGAACAAATTTGTAACCCAATAAGGAAGGGAAATTGCCATGTTAGCAAATCCAATTCGGAGAGCAGCAACTGAACTGCACCTGACGGCCGGTGCACTAACTGTAAAGGCATTGCACGGTGACACCGACGAAGATCACTCTGATGAATAGGGAATGGGGCATCGCGGTGAAGAAGAGGACCAAGGCGACTGATCCACCTCGTCCGAGTCCTATAATTCGATGAACCCGTCCTGACGCACAGGAGGAACAATATGTCTGAATTTTCTGAAAGACAGGCACCTTCAGAGCCTGAAACTCGGCGCGATTTCTTATACTTCGTCACCGGCGGTGCCGCCATCGTGGCCACGGGCGCGGCGGTCTGGCCACTTGTTAACAGCATGAACCCCAGTGCAGACATCTCCGCCCAAGCCGTTGTCGACATAGATCTTGAAGGTGTCGGACCAGGAACGAGGATCACTGTTAAATGGAAAGGCAAGCCGATCTTTATCGACCACCGGACTAAAGAGCGGATCGCGCTGGCGATAGCAGAAGACGATGCACCAATGATCGACCCGCAACCTGACGCCGAGCGCGTACAGCGACCGGAATGGCTGGTAGTTATTGGCGTTTGCACCCATCTGGGATGCATACCACTCGGGCAGGGCGGCAGCGAACCCACCGGAGACTGGGACGGTTGGTTCTGTCCGTGTCACGGTTCACATTACGACACGTCTGGCAGAATTCGGAAAGGCCCCGCGCCCCGCAACCTCGATCTGCCCCCTTACGAGTTCGTCACCGACACACGGGTCAAAATTGGGTGACGGCGCGGTGAACTTTGTTCAGAGGCGCGTGCCTCACCAAGTTCGTTTGTCAGTCCTCGAATATCCCTCGATCAGCGCCGCGATGCTATGTGGCGGAATTCGACATGTACCCCGCTTTCTGGAGTTTTCGAGAAGAGACCTCGCCGTCATGTTCTGAACGGAACAATTCTAATCGCTGCGCTCAACGTTTTCTGCTTCGCCCATGTTTAGACATGCCATCTTGCCTTTTGACAGGATCGCATCTGAATTGCGGGTTGAGAGGAAACGCTTTGGTCCTGAACAAGGTGCTATTTCAACCCCGTGTCAGCCGCGCGGCGATCGCGACCTGTCCCAGCGCGGCCAGGATCGCAGCGATGAACACGGCTTCGATGGCGATCATGCTGACCACCACACCGCCCACAAGCGGCGCCAGCGCCGCCGGGGCCGCAAAGCTGTTGAACCACGCGGAATAGGCCGGGCGGCGGTCGTCGGGCGAGATCTCCAGCAAATAGCCGAGATAGCCGATGGTCACCCCGTTCATCATCGCGCCGATCAGGAAGAACAGCACCGCGAAACCGGTCAGCCCCGAACCCGTGACCACAAGCAGCAAAACCAGCACCGGAGGTCCGAGACGCACCAGTGCCACTATCCCCAGCAGGCGCAATTTGCCCGCCTGGTCTCCGATGTGGCCCCAGAGCGGATTCGAGGCCAGCGCGCCGACAGTCTGCGCCGCCAACAGCGTTCCGACATCCGCCGCCCCGAGGCCGCTGCGGCTGGCGGCAACGACATAGAACGGCAACGCCATCAGCGTCGCTGCACCAAGCCATTGGAAGATCAGGAACAGCCGGAACCGGTGGTCCTGCCGCAGCGTCGAGAAACCTTCGCGCAGAAATCCAGACAGATTGGCAGGACGGTCCCGTGGCGCCCTTGCAGCGGTAGCGGGCTCACCCGCGGAGACAAAAAGCGTCGCAGAGACGATCATCAGCACCGCGCCGAGCCAGAAGATCAGCGCATAGGCCCTGAGCGGCGGCATCACGTCGAGCGCGTGTCGCAGAAAGCCCGCCACCAGAACCGCCAGAACACCGCCGCCGAAAAAGCGCCAGGCCAACATCCGGCTGCGGCGCTCGGACGGGATCGCCCGGCCGACGATGTCGTTGTAGGGCACCGCGACCACGCCGCTGACAAAGGCATAGACCGTCCACAATCCCAGCATCCCGAGCGCCAGCGGAACCGGAGGCCAATCGACCTGAGGCCAGTCGGCCCCCCACCACAGAAGAATACCGATCATCGCGACCGTGATCGCCCGCCCATAGGCACCAAGGGCGTAGAACGGCATCCGCCGATCGGTGCGCTCGGCGAGGTAGCCCACCGCGAACTGGGGCAGCAGCCAGCCAAGACGCAGGACCGTGCTGGCATAGCCCACGGCCAGCGCGCTACCGGTCAGCATATGCACCAGACTGGCCACCACCGTCGCGCTGTCCACCGCCGCCGACCCGCCCTGAAACACCGCACCAGCACCGGCGATGCGCCAAAATCTCGTGTCTTCGGGATTACGCCTTGCCATTCGCCGCCTCTGCCTCCGCCCGGGCGCGGCGGATGTCGATGCCGCTCTGCCACAACACCGTCAGGCCGATCCCGACCACCAGAAGGATCGTCAGCACATAGTTGAACAGGATCATCAGAAGGGCGGTTTCGTCCGGAACGCCAAGCACCTTGAGCGCGAACCCCGCCCCAAAGACAAAGCTCGCCGGGATGCGCACGAAACGACCCAGAACCATGGCGAACCCGGCAAACACCATCAGGAACAGGTAATCCCACGCGCTCAGCACCACGCCAACCGCCAGCCCGGCCCACAGGAAATGGGTTGTCGCCACCAGCTTACCCGCAATGGCTGCGGCAATGGCGGCGACGCGGCGGGCCCGTGCCTGTGGCCAGACGATCCCTTCACCGAGCGCGGTGCGCAGATACGCGCCATCGGCCCCGATGCGGGCGGCAGCCCAGTCGAAGAGTCGGCAGACCAGAGGGTCCTCGCTCAGAAGTGACGCGCGGAACCGGAACAGAACCCAAAGCAGGCTG
Organism: Ruegeria sp. D1(2025); assembly: GCF_056536425.1. Taxonomy (NCBI): domain Bacteria; kingdom Pseudomonadati; phylum Pseudomonadota; class Alphaproteobacteria; order Rhodobacterales; family Roseobacteraceae; genus Ruegeria; species Ruegeria sp. D1(2025). The sequence goes on from NZ_JBQFPO010000012.1 coordinate 41,235, forward strand.
CCGAAAAGCATCAGGTTCAACAGGCCCGCAACGCTCAATCCCAGCCGCAGGTCACCCTCGATCTGTGGAATCTGGCCGGCGGCGGCCACCGCTCCGGCAAAAAGGGCGAAAACGACGCCGTCGAGGAACCGGGCGATGATCGCGGTTGCAAGCACGGTCGCCATCTTCAAGCGGTCGAGCCGGGCAACCAGCCAGGCCCGGACCAGCGGGCTGATGCCGAGCGGGACAAGGACATTTGCGCCATAACCTGCCAGTAGCGCCCCCGTCAGCCGCAGGGTGCCGACGGGTTTCACGTCGAACAGGATCTGCCGCCACTTCCAGCCGCTCATCAGCTGCTCCAGCAGGATGGTGGCGGCAAGAATCGCGATCCAGAACATGTTGGCTCCGCGCAGGCCCTGCAGAAACAGCGCAAAATCGAGGCTGCCGTAGAGCGCAAACACCAGATAGAGCGCCAGGGCGGAGCCGAATATCGGCAGCAGCCACCGTTTCAGGAAGGTCCGCATTTGACATCCTCGCAACTACCAAGACCTCAATGTTTTAACCTCCGTATCATGATACGGTGTCAAGATGACGGTGACGGAGGGAGACTGCGATGCAACCACTCAAGATCGGCCAGGCCGCGCGCGAGACCGGGATAGGCGTCGAGACGATCAGATTTTATGAAAAGAAGGGCCTTGTCACTCAGCCGCCGCGCCCAATTGACGGCGGCGCGCGGGACTATGGTGGTGACACGCTTTGGCGGCTGAAATTCATATCCGGCGCTAAGAAGCTCGGATTTTCGCTGGCAGAAATCGCGGAAATTTTGGAGTTGCGCACGGCACCAAATACCGAGTGCGTCGCGATGCAGGCCAGAGCGCGCAAAAAGCGGGACGAAATTCAGGAACGGATCGAAGGGCTTGCACGGTTGAGGAACAATCTGGACGAGCTGATCGCGGCGTGTCCGGGGCGTGGTGGAATTCAGAACTGTTCGATCGTGGGCGCCATAGAACGCAGCAGTGAGAAATAGGCGCAATTCCGGCCTTGAACGGAGGGTAGCGGCGTTGCTTGCGAACCGGGTTATTGCCAAGCAGGACCCAGAACGGCAGGTGCAGCGAAAAAAGGAGAGCGAGGGTTCCGCTTCCGAGCAGAGTTTGCGCCAGATCATTGTGAGAAATCCCTGCGTCGCCCAGAAAGCCATATCTGATGAGTGTCGGAGGGTGACGGACAAGTCGGCCCTGTAAATGCGGTCCAGCTTTTATCCTACCGGTGCGATTTTATATCGGTTTAAGACAAGTTTACCCAAGAGGGAACATGACAATGAATAACCTGAGCCGCCGCCGCTTGATGCAAGGAGCCGCGGCAATTGCGTGCAGCGCGGCGCTTCCCGCCTTCGCGAAAACCGGTCCCTCAATCCATGTCCTGAAGGATCCGAATTGTGGGTGCTGCGGATCGTGGATCAAAATCATGCGGGCGGAAGGTTTTGAAGTAGGCGTGGAAAACAGTGCTTGGGAGGCCTTGAACGCTTACAAAACCGCCAATGGGATTCCGGAGGGCATGATGTCATGCCACACGGGTCGCGTGGAGGGCTACATGATCGAAGGACACGTCCCATCCGCTGACATTCGGCGCCTGCTGGGCGAACGCCCGAATGCTGTCGGACTGTCGGTTCCGGGAATGCCTTTCGGCTCACCGGGCATGGGGCCGGAAAGTGAACGCGAAGCCTTCGACGTCTTTCTGATCCGCAAGGATGGAACCACAGAGGTGTTCGCCAGCTACCCGGCCGCATAATTTCCCGATGGCGCTGGCAAGATCCTGACAAACACGGCGCTCGCTTCTGCTGCCTGGTTTACGTGACATTCTTCACGGCAAACCAGTTGATCCGTGACTTCACGCCTGCCTTGTCCTACCGGGCAAGTTCCAGCCTACGGTGAAAAAATACCTGCGTCCGCAAAGCCTGATGACCGGCTTTGCGGACAAAACCGACATCCCGGTCGCCGTATCAACCGCAGCATTTGTCGCCCGCCTGAATTGGCGGGCATGGGGCCGATCCGTAGGAACAGTAGACGCAGCAATCGCCGGGAAGTGGCTTCAGGACTTTTCCGCAAGATGTGCATTCGTAGAACCACTGGCACGCGTCTGTTGGCATCGTTTCAGGCCTTGAATGTCCACATTCCGGGCAGATGATCGTGCTGACAAGGTTCGGGTGCTTTTCACTCATGGCGTCACATCAAGGTTATCAGGAAATCATTTATTCGGATTTCGTTGAGCACGATAACCCAAGCGATGGCCGTCAACGCAAAACTGCCTGTCAGCCACCATTTGAAGCGGTCGAGCGAACCACGGCGATACGCGACGATGCCAGAGAGAAACAGCAGGGCCGTCGAACCGCCGAGCACGTAATAACTCGCGGCGGCGATCTTGCCGAATACGGCCAGCCAGCTCCCTCCCAAGCCAAGCAAAATCAAGGCCATCGGCAAGATGCAGCAGGTCGCAACGCCAAGTGCGGTAAACGATCCAAGAAAGCTTGCGCCAACAAACTTGCTCATGGTCAGCTTTCTCCGGCTTTGACGAACTCGAGCGGAAGCCGGTTCGACTTCCTCGATTTTTGCTTCGCGCGGTATGTGAAATTCGACATCATGACCGACAACATGCACCCTGTAGTAGCTACAGGTTCAAGGGAAAGGTCATCACATGATTGCGATTGGCGAAGCGGCGAGATTGACCGGTCTGTCGGTCGAGACGATCCGCTACTACGAACGGGAAGGCATAGTCGAGAAAGCCGGTCGAACCGCCTCGGGACGCCGCGCATACACGGAACGGGAAATCTCCGAGCTCAGATTCATCAAACGCTGCCGCGATCTTGGCTTTACCATTCAGGGTGCATGCGCACTTCGCGAATTGTCCAAAGCGCCCGAGCAAGCTTGTCGTGACGTCGAAGACGTCGCAACAAGACATCTCGACAACGTCAGGTCAAAAATCGCCGCCCTCCAACGGTTGGAGCAAGCACTGGCAGAACTTGTGCAGACCTGCACCGAGGGTACGGCCTCATGCCCCCTGCTAACGGCGTTGCTCAACGAGCCTATCGCCAAAGAAAAAATAAACGACACCTAATTGCAACGCCCGGAAAGGATCGAATCTGGCCAACTCAGTTTGCGGAAAGACTACAATGCGGCTCAAATCCGGCTCGCTCATCATTACCCACCCCATGCCCGAACTCTCTGCCTGTCCTCATCGCAGGCGAGAGTGACATTCCTGAATTGCTCATGGGTGACATTTGAGCTTTGCGGCTACAGATTGCGGAAGCATAAGTGAAATTATGTGAAACTTGCCCCTGCTCACAATTTTGCAAATCAAGCGGTGCACGTGGGCCGAACTCAGAGATGCCTGATCCACACGCATTGATCCCGGTTGGGTCCAAGTTCTTCGAGGATCCTTTCAGCATCCAGATTGAAGTCTTTGGCAATTTCCTGGACCTGAACCGCCTGAAAGCTATCCAAGTTCCGCACCGTTCGACCATCTTCAAAGGTGATCAACTCGTGTGATCTTCCAGACCAACGCACGATCCCGCCGCAAAGGGTCTGTCCTTCAACATCCGCAAGTTCGGCGACCGGGTCGGCAAAGAAATCGGTCCATTTAAGAATACCTGTGCTGACAGCTCTCGCCACTGCTTGTTCCGTTGTCCGGCACTTGAGTTTTGTGACGATCGAAGACGTCAAAGCATGCACCATCCTGGAGGAGAGCCCCGTCTGGCCAGCAACTACGGATGGGATCAATCCTGATGCGAGCATCTTCAGAACATCCATCTCCTGATCGGACAACGCATCCGTAGGAAAGTTGAAAACTGTATCAATCACATCGAGCGCGAGTAGATGCAGGACCTGCGCTTCGTGGCGAAGGGCAGGGAGCATACTCCCGACCAAGGCGTCCCAGTCGGATCGGCGCAGGTTGGAGGTAACCGTAAAGACACCACGCTCCCCAAACGGATTGATAACCGGAATGGATAGTCCGTGCTGACCCACACCAAATTTTCTCGCTGCATCGAATAGCGGTGCGTGTTCACGCTGATCATCAAACACAGCCCAATCAATTGGTGCGATCATTGCGGCGCCAAACCGGATGAGGGGATCGACCAGGACCATGTCGTTGTCGACGTAGTGCCTGACCCATTCGGCCGGGAACGTGGTGCAGCCGTGGACAACGTTGTGATGCTTGTCGATATGGGCGTAGGACGCATTCTCCAGTCCGAACCTCGAACAAATTTCCTGAAGGCGCGCCTCCCCGGTCTGCCTGAAATCCAGTTCAGAATTGCCAATGTCCGCGATTTTCATAGATCGTCTTTCTGTTCCGCGTTGCCGTCGAGGCCGCTTAGCAACCTAAAGCTGAACAAACCACTCGGGAATTCCCGTAGCCAATCATGCATTTGAATACAGTTCTGTTCTGGAGGCGGAAACGGAGCGAAAACCTGCCGATGAGACACATGAATTGGAGAAGCTGGCGGCTCATAACCCGGCACGGCTAAAACCCGCTGCAGTGATCTTGCGGAAGCCCGTCTTCCTCCTCTCGGGCTCTACGCGCCAAAAGCCCCATGAAACTGGAAATCAGGTTCAGTTCACCGCGCTCATCTGCGTGCACCATACCGCGCAGATATCCGCCCGGATTAACCACTGGCGGCAACCGTGGATCGCTCAGCCTCGCGTCTGTGATCAACCCGGCCAGGATTGCACCCATCACGGTCAATCGGTCAATCGCCGTACGCCAAGCCGAGGCATTGGCGCCGATCTCCGACAATCGCGACCAAACGCCGGTCTCAATCGCGTAGAGCGACGGGCTGGAATTCTGATCTCCGCCACCCGCGATATCGATATGCATGCGCAGCTCGGGTGAGGCCAGTTCATATAGGATGCGGTTATTCACCCGCGGTAGTTTTTGGGCCTTGCGCGATGCCGTATCTGTCGGATGATTGCTTTCTAAGCAATGCGGAGGGCCGTCAGGCCCGGAGCCGGAACAATCTGGTTCCGAGGCTTTTGCCGAGGACATTGAACTCTCGCCATCGGCGTTACAGGACAGAATTGTTTCTTCAATTTGGTCTTGTATATGGCACCCGAAACAAGCTTCGGGTTCACCCGAAATTTCACCGGGTTTTGCGACATGCTCTTCGATCCGGCTCCAAAGGTCGTAAGCCGCCTGAACATGTAGCTTGAGCGCCTCCAGCGTCATGTATTTCAACTTGTCGGCGCGCGGCCAGGATCGAAGTTCCTCCTTCATGCCTTCCAGACTTTCAGGAGGGCAGGGGAGTAAGAGAAGCACGGCCAGACTATGTTTCACATATCGGTAAAGCCGTGATCGATCCCCGCGCAGCTCGTCCTGTTCTTTCTTCTCGGCCTTGCTGCGCACGTCCGCGTCGCGCATCTCGGGAATGAGGTTCAGGGCAGGGGTCAGGAAGAGTCCAAGCTTCTTGCGCTTACAGCGCGCGCCATTTGCGCCAAGCCTGCGTTCGATCAGACCAATCCTTTCCAGCTCACGTTCGTGATTGTGGATTGTCCGATCTGTCACGCCTCGCCCGGCAATGAGGGTTTCCTGGCGCGCGTAGCAAAAGGGTTCCTGAGACGGGTCTCGAAAAGCACATGGCGTAATCATATCGATGATGATCTCTAAGGTGCGAATACACTGGGCTGATGCGCCTCTGATCTGCGCATATCCCACGCAGAGCTGACGTAACCTGTCACGGTTCCAGCCCTCAGGAAGGCCGTTGTGAAAGCGAATATTATCGTGGTGATGGGCGGATGCGATCTGCCGAAAGCTCATGGATTTGGCCTCATTTGGCAAAGGTCAGTGTTGATATCGCGGCTTCGCGGGGCAGGGTGTTCGGAATGGTTCAACGGTCTCATGGTCTGCTTCTCATTGGGGAAGCAAGGCGGCTCGAACCTCAGCAAAAAGACACAGAAAAACCGTTCGCACAGATGCGTTTGTCCTTGTCAGTAATTTTGGAGTTTCCTATAAATCAGGTGATCAAACGTGACTTAAGAAGATCCCCGCTGAGGCCCCGCCTTGCGGGGGTTTTTGTTTCTGGGATTAAGTTTTTCCTCCGGGCCAATCGGCCTGGTTTAAAAATGCAGCTGGCGATTTTTGGTGGCATAGCCAGGAGCAACGCGTTGTACCGCAGGTCAGCACCTCAATATCGGATGAGTTCGTAGTCGCTGAACCCGAATGTGTCGGTCCACTCGACGCCAACGCCGCGGAAGTAGCTGGGAGGTTCACAGCGATTGCCCAGTGGCAGCCAGTAAGGGATTGGGGCAGGAGCGCGCTCGGACCAGCGAAAATTCGTATTATCGTCGTAGGTGCCAACCACAAGATCAAGCGAACGCTCGCAATCTCCCTCCCTTGAACGACGGCGATAGCTGTAGTGGCGCACATCCCAAACCCTGATGGATCTCACAACGTCGAAATCGGAAGAAGAAAGATCGACGCTGATCGGGGTGGCTTGGAAACCGTCACCGTATTGGCCGTGATGTGCATCGATCCTTCCTATCGAGATCGCTGCGTCTACCAGTATTGGCTTAGCGGTGTCATCCGATGGAAGCTCTGGAACTGGGCTAGCACTGGTGCGCTTGATGGCTTCCAACCGTTCCATAGGACCCAAGTCCGAGGGGCTGTGTGACGTATTCATCGGACAGCGCCAGAGTTGAAGCGGCGGTTCGACCGGGTAGGGTGTGATGCGCCGAATGAACTCCGCCTTGGCTGCGACGCAATCAGCCGAACTTGGCCAACCCCCGGCGAGGCAAAGGAATATGGCACAGTCAATTGGATAGGCACGAGCCTGCGTGGCTGGCAGTGCAGCGAGTGCAACTGCAAGGGCCTTCGCGCGAGTTCGATTTCCGGATTTTGAGTGTTTCAAGATGGTCTCTCCTGCTTGCGAATCGCCTAAGCAATATCCGGCCAATATATTTCTGACAATCCAATATCGTATATTGGCGGGTTTTCTTATATTGACGTAGATTGTGTTTTAGTCCACAACTTTTGGATGTAGAAGACGGCCCATAGGGGGTCGTCATGGCGGACAACAAGAGACAATACACTGTGGTAACCATCGAGATGGTCCGGGGCCTGAAAGAGGATCAGGTTCCCTTTACATGCCGCTACGAATTTATCGGACTCGCTTCCCTTGGACGACCTAAGTACCACTGCATTTACAGCTCGCCGAACTATGTCGGGGCCTTGTGCAAGTCGAAGATCTCTCGAGCGGGCGCTGAGCCCAGAGAGTTCGATCTTTGGCCGGGCCTCTTCAAGCATCATCAGGAATTTGGTGATGGGCGCATTCTCTGCGTCAAATCAGACTATACGATCGAGTCGATTACCCCAGAGGGTCTCGAAGCAGCTCAGGCCCTGGACGCGAAATCCAAAACCTGATCGGTCACGTTCGAGAACCCGGCTCATCAAAATGCTGGGGCAGGGCGCATGAAACGGCTCTTGTTTCTCAGCGCTGCACTCGCGTCCTTGTTCATTGCTGCAGTTTGGATTGAACCAGCTAGGAAAACAAAGACTCTCGGCGCATCCGAGGTGATTGCCGTTGACGGTGACACGATCGACCATGGTGACGACCGATACCGGCTTATTGGGTTTGATACGCCTGAGACATTCCGGGCTCAGTGCGATGCTGAGAGAGCTTTGGGTCTACGAGCCAAGGACCGGCTGACGGAGCTCATCAACTTCGCGGGCGTAATTGAACTTGAGATTGAGCTGCACTTTGACGTCCACGATCGCTTCTTGGCGCTTGGGCGCGTGTCTGGACAGAACGTCGGGGCCATCCTGATTTCTGAAGGTCTGGCGCGCCCGTACTCGGGTGGCAAGCGCCAGTCCTGGTGCGGCTGAAAGAAAGGATAAAACAACGATTTATGACAGCAGAGAGAAACGACTAAGCAATAAGCAGTCCTGCCGATTGCGCCAACAATCGACAGGACAAGAAACGCCCTTAATCCATCCGGGCATTCCTCCAACATCAAGAGAGAACTGTACTATGGTAAAAACAGTAGTCCGAGATGCCGGTCCTAGATTGGGCAGCACCGCGACAGAGTCAATGGGTGCAAACCTAGACAACGCGTCTGCACCTCCGATCCCTTAGCGCTGTCTGACGATTGAGGCGCGCGGGACATCCGAACGTTCCAGCCAAAACATCTGACTAAGAGATCCGAACCAGACATTGGTCTTTTGCGGCGCCACTGAAGGTTCAGTGCTGTGTCCCAGCACCCGATTCCCCACCGCTCAGATGACCTGAAGTCGACCCCATAATAGTAATTATGTAAAAACTACTGACCTAATTTGGAGGACAAATTAGTGACCAGCTCCATCAAAAGCTTCACCGATAACAGATGTCGGATCAACGCCGTTTGGCCGTTGTTGGCGTTCTTGACGGCGACTTTCGGAACGGATGTCTGTGCCCAGGTCATTGAATACGAACCTGATGGAAGCGTGTATCTAAACGGCATTCGCGCAGAAATCGTTGATGGCGTCGTTCGTCCAATCCGGATGCGTGAATACACGCTTAATGAAAAGCCGGAAGCACCAACCCCCAAACCGCAGGCAAAGATCGAGATTGCGGGCAAAGCACCGCGGCCTCGCAGATCCTCGGGCGGCTGGTCGCAAGAGCGGATCGTCAAAGAAATCCATGCAGCGGCAAAACGGCACGACATTCCGGCCGAGTTGTTCATGGCACTGGTCTGGCAGGAAAGCCGGTATCGCGCTGATGCTCTGTCGCCCAAGGGTGCCTATGGCTTCGCACAGCTCATGCCCGGAACGGCGAAAGACCTGGGCGTGAACCCAAAGAACCCTGCAGAAAATCTCGACGGTGGTGCCCGCTATTTGGCGGCGCAGTACCGCGAGTTCGGAACCTGGAAGCTGGCGCTTGCCGCCTACAACGCCGGGCCTCACCGCGTCGTCGAATACGGCGGCGTCCCCCCCTTCACCGAAACCCGCAACTACGTGCGGATCATCCTAAGCAAAGTGAGTAAAGACCTATGAAAAGAACCCACTTCTACCAGCAGATGGCGTTTTTCGCGATCACTGCGTTCATCATCACCGCAGCGCCCGCCTCCGCTGGCTGGCTGCAAGATGCCATTGGCGATTTCATCAACGAAACACTGGCCGACTCGAAGGTCGTTGGCGTCAGCCTTGCCGCTGTCGGCTTCATCTGGGGCTGTCTCGCCTATGTGTTCGGCTGGGGTTCGTTGAAAGGCCCGGTAATCGCTATCGTCGTCGGCGCTGTTATCGGCCTCGCTGATACATTCATCGGAGGCTGATTGATGCCGCGCCGCAATACGGTCTTTCGCGGCCTGAGCCGCCCCGCAGAATGGGGCGGCCTACCCGTGATCTATCTGCTGGTGATCCTCGGGATGACCATGCTTTCGTTCTTCATGTTCGGGATAGCGCCAGCAATCATTGCGGGTTTTGTTTTCTACACCGGGCTTCGCCTCTTTTACGAATGGGAACCGGCTTTCTTCCGCGTCCTGTCCGTAACCCTTTCCAAAACTCCGCGCACCAAAAACCGCCAGCATCATGGGGGAGATTACTATAGTGCCTAAGCCTGCTGCACAGGATTTGTGGACCCTTGCCCGCTCGTTGATCGAGCCGAGCTGGCGCAAGGATGAAATGAGCCTCTTTCAGATGTTGCCTTATGGCTATGTCGTGGACGATGAGGTTATTTCCACACGCAACGGTGGCCTTATCGCCGCTGCAGAAATCACCGGAATCAATGCAAACACGCTGGACGAAAACGAGTTCGAGTTCCTGGCCGAACGGTTTGAGCGTGTGTTGCGCACAACACCCAATGAGGTGGCATTCTACGTTCATCGACTGACCGTCCCGGCTGAGACGGGTCATGTCATCACAGATCCAACCGGCTTTGCCGGTGCAGTGGCACAGGCCATGCGCTCAGCTTCCGTCGATGCAGAGCTGAAAGAACGCAAGATCATCATCAGCGCCATTCTGCAAAAGCGGCAGGATGAGCGGGCAAAACAGATGTTCGGCATGTCGTCTGGAACGATAGACGAGGAACGCCGCGAAATGATCGAACAGCTCGACGGTGTTTTCACAACACTGGCGGGCACGCTGGGCGAAAGCCGGGTGCGCCGGCTGAAGCTCAGCGAGGGGCGTTGGCTCGGCTATTATGGAATGCTGTTGAACGGTCGGTATCAGCCGATCATTCACACGAACATTGCAGAACCCATCGCCTTCAACATGCCGCAAGAGGATGTGCTGTTTCAGGGCAAGACCGGCAAACTGGTCACGGGCGACGATCAGGAACGCTCCATCCGTGTCTATTCCCTGAAGAATTACCCGATGGCTTCGTTCCCCGGCATTTTCGACGGGCTGGACCTGCCGGTTGATGTTGTGATTTCGCAATCCTTCCTGCCGATCAGCCGCGCCCAGGCGCAGGAAATGGAACGCCGCAAGTCGGGACAAATGCGCTCGGCAGGCGACAAAGCGAAGTCGCTTGAAGAAGATTTGTCCATTCTGGCGGACGGCATTGCCTCCGGCACCATGTCACTCGGCAAGCACCACCTGTCGATCTGTGTGTTTGGGAACGAGGAAGATCTGAAAACCGCCGAAAAACACATCATCGGTGAAATCCAGATTTCGGGCGGCACGGTCAAACGCGAAGCGATGTCGGCGCGGTCGGTGTACTTCGCGCAGCACCCCGGCAACTTCGCATTCCGTCCTCGTGAAGAACTGATCACGGACCAGAACTTTGCGGACATGGTTGCGTTCCACATGCGCCCTAAAGGGTTGGATGCGGAAAAGCTGCCCTGGCCGGGGCCATTGGCGACTTTGCCGACAACGCACGGGGACAGCTACGATGTTTCGCTGCACCTTCCCAAGACCAGCAAAGACGCTGAAAACCTGCCCTCCGGCCACACAATCGTTCTGGGGCCGAACGGATCGGGTAAAACTGTGACCGCGATGCTGCTGGCGACAACGGCGGTTGCACAGGGCGCGCGGATCATCGCTTTTGACAAAGACCGGGCGATGGAGGCCCCCATGCGTGCGCTCGGCGCACAGTACACCCGCGTCCGAGTTGGTGAACCAACCGGCATGAACCCGTTTCAGACCGAGACGGATGAGGCTGGGCAAAGCTGGCTCGCCAATTGGGTCATTGCCCTGTTGAGCTATGACGAACCACTGACCACCGATCAAAAGGATGAAATCACGCGGGCTTGCCAAGCGAATGCCACTTTGCCGCCTGCGCTTCAGAACTTCGATTCATTGGTGGAACGGTTCAGAGCCTTTGACGATGACAAGAACCTGTACAAGCGTGCAAGTGAATGGGCTGGCGAAGGCCGCTTGTCCTGGATGTTTGGCGAGGGTGGCTCAGATCCGTTTGCTGCTGGCGCCCGTCATCTTGTTTTCGACATTTCCGAGGTTCTGGATGACGAGTTGGTGCGGCTGGCATGGATCAGCTACGTCATGCGCCAGATCGAACGCCGCTGCGCCACCAAGATACCCACTGTCTTTGTGATTGATGAAGCATGGGTAATTGCTGGCAACCCTTATGGCGCTGGCATTCTCATAAATGCCTACACCACGTATCGGAAGCTGAACGTCATGATGATGATGATGACGCAGATCCCCGATCACCTCCTGTCGTCGGCGGCAAGTAAGTCGATCCTGGAAAACACCAGCACGCAGCTCTTGTTCCCCTCTCGATCCGGCAATGAAGCAGACTACCGGGCAATCGGCTTGAACGATTCAGAGCTGGCCGCGCTGAGGGCGCATTTTGGCGACCGCGTAATGCTCATGAAAAAGGGTGATGAGAGTGTTTGGCTCGATGTCGATGTCGGCGCTCTCGGCCCGCTTCTCCGTGTTCTGAGCGGATCAGACGGAAAATCGTTCCCTGATCCTGACTGGCGAAAAAACCCCAACTTCTGGAAGGAAATCACATGAAAACCCGCCTTGTAATCGCCCTTGTAGTTCTGGCCGCTGTCTCAGCCTGCACCAGCACCTATTCGGGCTATCGCAGCAAATGCGCCTGCGACTTTGAGCGCATGACCCCCCCTGAAAACTTGGAGCTTGTCTGATGAATATTTCAAAGAAATTCCGCACAACCATTGCTGTTTCAGTTCTGGCCGCCCTGCCCGTCATGGCATCGGCCCAGGGTGTTCCGGTGGTGGACTCTGCATCCATCACGCAGGACGCCGCCAATTCGGCCAAAGAAATCGCTGAAATGGTCCGCCAGTACGAGCAATTGCTGGAACAGTACGAGAAACTGGAACAACAGCGGGCATTGCTCGAAAACTCCTTCAAAACCATCAGCGGTTTGACAGATCTGGATGAGTTCAACAGCCGCAGCTTTTTGAAACTGGCGACTGCTGCTGACACGCTCGGCTACGCACTGGATGCAGCGGAGGGCGGTATCTCCGGCCTGCCCGATGTCGCTGCGCAGGCAATGGAACGTCGATCAATCAACCTCGGCCTGAACGATGGCATCTTGTCCGACTTCAGCGGATCGGATGTGCAGGCTCGCCGCATCCTGTCTGAGCGTGGTGGTGCGGGCCTGATGGCGTCGGCGTTGGGTGAGAATGGCTATGACATGGCCGGTCAGCTCTCCGAAGATGCTGAAAAACTGCGCGGTGAAATCGGTCAGCAAGAAGATCTGAAGGATGCAATCGACTATAACACGGCGGTTCTCCTGAAACTCCTGCAAGTTGAAATTGAAATCTTGCGCGCAACCTCGGCTAATGCTCTGGCGTCGGGCACGGATCTGGCTGCAACCGCTGCTGATCTTTCGACACTCAGCAACTATGTACGAGGAACCTCACAATGAAACTCCGCTCAACTCTCATCCTGACCATTGCAGCCGCCGTCGTTATGTCGGGTGCTGCATCGGCACAGGTGAAGCTGCGCCCGTCACCCAAGGTCGATATGCCGTTCGATGAATATCGTAAGTGCCTTGGGTACTCGGGCGCGAGTGAGTACGGTCGTCAATTCGTCAAAGACGATCAAGCGCGCATGGCCGAAGCGGGCCAATCCGCAGACAAGCAGCCTCTTGTGACCAACTGGTCGGTGGTGATCCTGAATGAACAGGTCATAGCAGCGCACGAGGCCACCATCGAGCAATGTAATCTGCGCAAGTCTGGCGAGACCTACAGCACCGAATGTCCGCTGGGTGGTTTGAGCCGTGAGGACGCGGCCCAAAAGGTCGGAGCTGACCAAGACGAGTTTTGGACCCAACCGTCCGACAATCTTGCCGCGCTTAAAAAAGAGCAACGGACCCGTCTGGAAGCTCTGCGCCCTGCAATTGAGGAGGCTTGTGGGCCGTGATCCAAGATTTCGTCAGCTCGATTGAGGCTGCGCTTAATAACTTCTCGCAGCAAGCATACAACAGCCTGGCGGCGGATCTTGCATCCGCCCTCTGGGCAATAGCCGCGCTGATCTTCGTGGCAATGCTGATCAACGGTGTGCTTCAAATCCGGGAAATCGGGTTTGGTGGCTATGTCGGCTGGATCATTCGGGCGACGATCATCATTGGTATGGCTTCCAGCTGGAGCTTCTTTCAGCCCATTTATCAGGGCATTTCGAGCCTCCCAGACACGATTGCCGGAGAATTGACCGGCACAACAAATGTCTGGGAAGCACTCGATGACATTGCGCTTCAGTGTTTCTTGATGGGCCAGCAGGCCATTGAAAACGCGACCTGGGGCCTGAGCATCACCGGGGCTATTCTCTGGGTTGTTGGGGCTGTCATCGTAGCTTTTGGCACCGGCATGGCGCTGATCGCAAAAGGCGGTCTGGCGGTCCTGCTGGGACTAGCGCCTGTTTTCATCGCAACGCTGCTCAGCTCAGCAACAGCCAATATCTTCGCAGCCTGGGCGAAAACGACTGTTGGCCTGATCATGGTCATCGTCGTTCTGACAGGTATTGTTTCTCTTATTCAGGCCCTTTTCAGCTCAGAACTGACCGCTGTTGAGGATGTGAACAATATGGAGGCCAGTGGCCGGTTTTTGGCGATCTGCATTGTGTCAATCGTGATGCTCACGCAGATCCCATCGCTCGCGGGCGGAATGTCGGGTGCAATCGTTTCGGCATCCTCGGGTCTTGCCGTGGCAACTGGTGCCGTCGCTGCCGCAAGAAGTGCATTGGGCACTGCAAGCGACGGCGCAAGGGGTGCAGTAGCCGGTGGGAAAACCGCCGCCGCGATGGCCTCCGCAGCCCGCGATGGGACAGGTGTTCGTGACAGCGCCTCGCGCGCGATGCAAGCGCGTCGGGACATTGCACACAGAGCCCGCAATCAGGATGGGGCGGCTCGACAGAGCTACGCCGCTGACCGTTACCGGCAGAGCATTCGACAAGCTCGCGTCAATAAATCTTCCTAAATCGAGGTATTGAGCTGATGTCACACGTGACAGATCACGAAAAAGAACTCTTTCTGGGTGCACGCCGCGATGCCTTCAAATGGCAGGTATTCGGCATGGTCGGCATGGCAATGGGCGTGGCCTCTATGATTGGTTGGGCGATGCTCCTTCCCTTGAAGGAAATCCGCGCGGTGCCATTCTCCATTGATCCGGACACGAAACTGCCGGTCCTGCTGACTGAAAAAGTCGAAGAACTGGAACCTTCTGAGGCGATGGCCTTCCGTGAAGTCGCAAATTATGTGCGCGACCGGGAAACCTATGATGTCCAGGACAACAACGAGCGCCTGAAATCGGTGCTGCGTCGTTCTGATGAGCTGGCCGAAACGTCCTACCGCGAACTGTGGGACGGGTCGAACGACAACCATCCGGACGAAATCTATACGCCCAAGACAAAGGTGCAGACCGAAATTCTGGGCGTGTCGCCGGTCAACGATGCGACGGTGCAGGTCGAGATCCGCAAGTCCCTGATCGTTCCAAACCAAGCAACGGCCTCAGCCCGCTACGTGGTCACAGTGACCTATGGGTTTGAGGAAAAAATCGTGACGTCGATGGACGAACTTTTGGAAAATCCATTCGGCTTCGTCGTCACCAACTATCGCGTAGACGCAATGGGAGACATCTGATGCAGCGTTCTTTCAAAACACTCACCGCCACCGCCGCAGCAGTTTTGGCATTCTCTACGCCTCTGCTCGCTGAAATCACACCGACACCGGACGGAAAGAACGCGGATCACCGCATCACGCATTTCCATTACGTCGAGAACCAGGTGTACCGCATCCCTGTGGGTGAACGCCTGATTACCTATGTTCACTTTCCGCAGGGCGAAACCGTCCGCAGCATTGGTGCGGGCGACACTGAAAGTTTTCAGATCACTCGCCTTCAGGAAGGTCGCGTTATTGCGTTCAAGCCGGAAATCCTGAACTCGGATTCAAACCTGACTGTCCTGACCAATCGCGGCACATACAACTTCTATCTGGTTCCGGCCGAGAGCGCCGCCGAACGCAAACGTGTTCCGTTCCGGGTCACGTTCTACAACAAAAACAACAGCGGCGGGACTACAACGCGCCGTGGCACGGTAGCGCGCAGCGAACCGAAACCAACAGGCCGCTTCGTCAACCAAAACTACTCGCGCTCGGGCAAAGCTGACTTCGCGCCTACTGCCGTGTGGGACGATGGCGTTCACACCTATATGCAGATCCCGCAGGATGCGGAGTTGCCGGGGATCTTCCGTGTCCTGCCTGATGGCCGCGAGCTGATGGTGAACACCACAGTCAAAGAGCGCGGCATTATCCAGGTGCAAGGCCTTTCAGATCTTTGGACACTGCGCATCGAGGACACTTCGATCTGTGTACGAAACGATGGCGACGCGTTTCAGCAGGCAAGTGTGAGCGGTCGGCCCGTCACTTCACAGACAGTTAAACCGGGGGGCAGCAAGTAATGAACCGCGATCAGACAATTGCGGCACGGGCGGCGGCTGAACAGCCGTCGCAACGTGTCCGGAAGAAGTTCGACCCAAAGAAGCTGATAACTGTTGCAATCGCAGGGGCGGTGTTCCTGGGCTTTGTATGGTTTGTCATGGGCGACGAAAACAAAAGCACCAACACGGGTGTCCGCGTTGACGCTTTGCAACAAGGCGGTGGCGAGCGATACGGGCTTTTGACCGCACGGGGACCAGAGGTCGATGAGCCGGAACAAGAGGCTTTGCCCGAGGAAATTGCGGTGGCAACACCGGTAGCAGTGCCGCAGGTCGATTCCGAAGGGCTGAAACAAGCCCTGAAAACAATCGAGCAACAGAATGGCCGGATTTCCGATCTGCAAGACGAGCTGACGGACGCCAAAGTTTCGCTGTCAGAAAAAGACGGTGAAATCGCAACGCTGAACCTGACCAATGAACGCCTTCAGGTCAGATATGATGAGCGCGAGAAAAAGTTTCAGACTGAGCTTGCCCAGGCGGTTGCTGATGCAGAGGCCCGGGCGCTCGCCAGTATGAGCCACTTGCAGACTACGGGTCTGACTGATGATGAGCGGCGCAGGCTTGAAGAACTCAAGCGGATGCGCGAGCGCCAGAACCAGTCAGACGGCATCGTGTTCGATGAAAACCCATACGGCAGAAACTAATGGAGCTGACGATGAACAGAACAGCACTCACCCTCGCCCTGGTTGCTTTGGCGTCAAGCGCGATGGCACAGGAAGCACCCGGTCAAAACTACCAGCCGATCAATGGTGGATCGCAGCCGGTCATTTTCCAACCCTTCCCTGCTGCGCCGCAGCCGGTTCAAGTCCAGCCAGACGACACCCGCTTACCTGAAGAACAGCGCGGCTATCAGGAAAACCCGAATACGACATGGCAAAACAATCTGGTCGAAGAATATCCACCCATCGTCGGGGCCTCGATCATTGACGATCCGTCGCGCACCTTAACGCAAGGCACGGTCTTGTCGGCGCTATTCGGTGGGGCGGTCAGCTCGGAACTGCCCGGTAGTGTCGTGGCAACGATCACACGCGGCGTCTACTCGATGGACGGCACACGTTTGCTTCTGCCTCGTGGATCGAAGCTCTATGGCGAGTATCGAGCGGATACGACATTGGCGCAAACGCGCATCATGATTGTTTGGAGCCGTGTCATTACACCGGATGGCCTTTCCGCTCAGATCGGCTCAGTTGGCACGGACGGACAGGGCCGCACCGGCGCGACCGGCAGGGTGAACACACACTTTGGGAAGCGGTTCGGCACGGCTGCGTTGTTGTCCATCATCGGTATTGCCCCTGTGGCGCTGGTGTCTGACAGCGACAGCAACAACTCGGTCAGAACGGATCTGGCAACCCAAGTGGGGTCTAACCTGCAGAACGCCACGGCAGCGGCGCTTGATGAATACCTGCGCATCACTCCGACAATCTTTGTCGATCAGGGCAGTCGTATCAACGCGATCCTGCAGCGCGACGTTGTGTTCGATAGCTTCTGAGAGCGAGCCAATGAGCCGACCGCCTCAGCGGTCTTTCCGGCCGCTGCCAGCATGATCGAGTGCGGTAGCGGCCTTTTTTGAAGCAAATTCAGCACTTTTTGGAAGCAATGAATCTTATGTGGATGCCTTCGTGTTCGAGGCAAAGCCGAGATGCAGCGAAGGCAACCTCCAGTGTTCCAAAAAGTGCTCTACCAAGGACAAGAACATGAGCGGGCGGAACGGGAATAGCCTTCTGGAATACTATACAGGCAAGATCGAGCATCTGTTACACGATGAAAGCCTGAGCGAAATTTCTGTGAACCCTGACGGATCGGTCTGGGTCGAAGAAATGGGCACAACGCACATGACCAGGACAGACATCACTCTGAACAGAGACGATGTAGAAAACATCGGGCGCTGCGTGGCCGGTTTCAGCGATGTAACATTCGGAGAAAAGAAGCCGATTGCGACGGCCAACGTGCCGACACAGCAGGGTAAAGCGCGGGTTCAGGTCGTGATTCCGCCAGCAACAACCGGCGTGGGGTCCGTTGCGATCCGTCTCCTGCGCGTGAAAAACGTCGATCTGGGCGCGTTCAGCTTCGCCAGCAAAGAGGCGGCGTTGGCAGAAAACAACGATCATAGCGCGCTTGAAAATGCTCGGGCTGTTCTCGCTGACGGAACAATGAACTTTGACGAGCTGGCCGACCTTGCAATGCTTAGCAAATGGAACGTGATCATTGCCGGGGGCACCTCGTCCGGCAAAACCACTGTCCTCAATGCAATGCTGAAGCGCGTCGATCCGGGCGAACGGATCGTGACGATTCAAGAAGTGGCCGAGTTGGACATCGAGCAACCCAATTCTGTCGATCTGCTTGCCGACCGTTCCGAAGAAGATGGCCCTCGATCACCAACAAAGCTGCTGGAATCGGCGCTTCGCCTCCGGCCTGACCGCCTCGTCTGCGGTGAAATCCGAGGCGACGACGCGAATATGTTCTTGGAACTGGTGAACACCGGCCACGATGGATCTGTCTGCACCATGCACGCGAACTCGCCCGTAGATGCCATTGGACGGATGAGCAAAATGGTGCGTCGCGGATCTCCGACCGTTCAAAAGTCAGAAGTGGTCGATGACATCCGGGCCACCATTCACATGATCGTTCACATGAAGAAAATCGGGGACGAACGGAAGGTCAACGGCGTGATCTTCCCGCCTCTGATGACTGCTGAACAACTGAATTGAAGGAGTACAAAGATGAAGAAATTCGAGTACCGAGACGTGCCTTTTTCGGAATGCGACGACGCCAGCGAGAAATTCGCAAAGCTGGGCAAAGAAGGTTGGGAAATGGTTGGTGTCGCACGTGCAGAATTTGGCATCGTGTGCTTCTTCAAACGCGAGCTGACCGATGGCTGAGTTTCAGGATCTACCCAAAGGCAAGAAGGTCGCGATAGCCGGTACTATGGGCTTTATCGCTACCTCGGCTTGCGCGGTGTTGGTGGTCGGGCTGGCGCTCGAATACATCAACACCAGAGGCTTTCGCGGGCTGGACATCTGGGCGATCCCAGAGAAGTTCATGGCACAGCCTGCAGAGACGCAGCAGATCATGGGTCTGGTGGCGGTGGTCGCAGTGGGTGTTTTGACCTTTGCATTTGTGGCGGCTGCGCTGCGTGGTCCCTCAACGAAATACGGTGATGCGACCTTTGCAAAGGCCCCTCAGCTCGTCCAGGAAGGCTATGCGTCGGTTCTGAAGCTCAAAGACAAATTGGATAGTGAAATCGTGTTTGCCAAATTTGGTGAGCCAAAGGACAAAAACGCGATCTACTATAAGCCCGGCCCCGGTGTCCAAAAGCCGCACGCGATGTTCATTGCCCCGTCTGGTTCGGGCAAAACCAGCGGCTTTGTGATCCCGAATGTCCTGCGTTTCAATGGGTCTTGCGTCGTCCTGGACATCAAGGGCGAGATTTTCCAGACAACCGGCGCGCGTCGGGCAGCAATGGGCGATGAGGTTTTTGTGTTCGACCCCGAGAACCCCGACAAAAGCCACAGCTACAACCCTCTGCGCCGCGCAGCACGTGCCGACAATCTGGACCGGCGATGGGAAGAAGTGATTCAGGTTGCAACTCAGATGTTCGACACGCCCAGCTCGTCCGCGCAGGGCTTTATGGGTGGTGTTGAAGGCATGTTCTGCGCAATGGCGATGCTGGCGATCAAAAGAAAGCGGCCATACATTTCCGAAGTCCTGCGCCTGGTCAAAACGACCAAGCAAAAGGACTATGAGAAAATGGCTGAAGAAGTTGGATATGCGCGAGCTGCAGATGAGTTTCTGAATCTTGCAGCCGAAGAATCCAAAATCCTGCGGTCAACGATTTCGGTTATGTTGAACTCCGGCCTGCAGCTCTGGCGCAACCCGTCGGTAGCAAGAGCCACGCAGGGCAATGACATCAACTTTGAAGATCTGCGTCGGCGCCCCAGCTCGATCTACTTTTCCGTGCCAGGGAAAAAGGTCAAAGAGTTCCGGACGCTCATTCGCCTGTTCTTCCTCGATCTGGTGAACACCATCGAAACTGTTGAGCCGGGCGAAGATGAGCCGTTCAAGGTTTTGATGCTGCTCGATGAGTTCCAACGCCTCGGCCATCTTGAGCGCGTTGTTGAAGCCTATGACACCATGCGATCGTTCGGGGGCAGGCTCGTGGTGATTTCGCAAACACTGTCGCGCCTACAGGACATTTATGGGCACGAGGGTGTGCGGGCGATGCTGGCAAACGCTGGAACCCAGATGTTTGCCGCCTCAGAGGATTCCGAAGTACGCGAACATGTGTCCAGGTCCATCGGGGACAAAACGGTCATAAGCAAGTCGAAGTCTCGAGCACTCGGCAAGATGGAAAT
Organism: Ruegeria sp. D1(2025); assembly: GCF_056536425.1. Classification (NCBI taxonomy): domain Bacteria; kingdom Pseudomonadati; phylum Pseudomonadota; class Alphaproteobacteria; order Rhodobacterales; family Roseobacteraceae; genus Ruegeria; species Ruegeria sp. D1(2025). The sequence goes on from NZ_JBQFPO010000012.1 coordinate 61,442, forward strand.
GGGCAGCATATCAGAGCGTGAAGAAGGCATTCGCCTGCTCCGGCCCGAACACGTTGGCCGATTGCCTGAAAATGAAGTTGTGCTGATCCGCGAAGGCAAGATGCCGGTGATTGCAAACAAGATCCGATACTTCGAAGATCCCTATTTCATGCAGTTCCTTGGGGGTGATGCTCCAAAGATCAAAGGTACACATCTGGATCTTGCTGAAGAACAGGCCAGGGACACGGCAAAGGCTCTGGCGGATGCGAATCCGGCCCCTGCCCCGGTGAAAGAGGTTTCTGAAAAAGACCAGGAACTTCAGGCGGCATTTGATGCGCAGCGCACGGTCGCAAAGCGGAAAAGTCGGTCAGCGAAAGATATGGCGATGGAGAAAATGAAAGCCAAACGGGCTGAAAGTAGCGCCTTCACTTGACGGGGGTAACAGGACGCGGCCGAACCGGACCTTACTTCAATATGCAGAGAACGGCAGGAGAGAGCCCTAACCTGCTCGTGCTGCGACTTACATATATGTCCGCTTCCGTGAAGCTTACTAGAATGGCGCATTGTCAGCTTTATGCCTGCTGAGAATTGTCGTCATAGTATCGACAGCAAAAACACTCATCAAAAACCAACAGATTGACGACAGATCAAGGGAACCCCGCACGCATATAAACGATGATCTTCCAAAGGTCTTCTTCGCTCAGCGCTTCCTTGAAGGCTGGCATGTCTGTTCCGAAGCGTTCGCCGCCCTCGGAAATTGCCCAAAGAAGGTACTCGTCCCCCGACATCGGCATCTGAACGAACCATCGTAGGAGAGCGGGAGAGGGCGCGAGCGAACGTCCGGCTTCACCATCGCCCAAACCCTCAGCTCCATGACAGCTTGCGCAGTTTTCCGTATATAGCGTCTTGCCCTCCGAAACATTCTCGGGCGTTGCACGAATGGTGCTCCGAGCCCCGCGGTAGGCTGCGGGCACGTCCTCGTTCATATACGTCCAATGTCGTTGCATGCGCTGCTGCTGGCCAGGCCCCATATTGCCGTGCCCCCAACCACGCATGTGCTCAGACCTCATGTGGTTAGATCCCATTGGCCCGTGACCCCACCAATCTCCTCGTTGTTGTTGTGCGCAACCCACTGTAGCAATGGTGATAGACAGAACGCTTAAGGTAAGAGTGCGTAATCCAAGCTTCGTCATCTTCTCCTCCTTACTGTTTCCGCTCGATGAACGTCGCCTCAGGCCGCTTCGTAACTCTTGAACACCTCGGTGCTACCGTCCTTGAGGATCAAAAACACGTCGTAGGCCTCACGACGATCTTCCGGCCCCATCCCAGGGGAACCGTAGGGCATGCCAGGAACAGCAAGTCCAACAGCACTGGGTTGCTCCTCCAGCAGACGACGAATGTCTGCAACCGGCACATGCCCCTCGATCATATAGCCATCGATCTCGCCTGTGTGGCAGGACATCATTTCTTCGGGAATGCCGTTGTCCAATTTGTGGCGGACAAGCTGTGTTCCAAAGCTGCGCTCCTCGGTAATGCGAAAGCCTTCCTGCCGCAGGATGTCGATCCAAACCTGGCAACAGCCGCAGTTCGGATCCTTGAGAACACGGACGGAAGGCGTGTCTTGCGCAAACGCGGCAAATGGTACTGTGCTGGCAAAGCCAGCGGCGTAAGTCAGTACTTGGCGGCGTTTCAGGTTCATGGCGAGAGTCCTTGGTATTTCCAACTAAATTGAGCCGATTTCGTATCATTCGAGATCAAAGGTCATAATCCACGTCAAACATGCTCATGTTCGCCAACTTCCCGACGCTCGGCGAGCGCTTGGCGCACGATCTGGAAAGCAGAGGAAAGAAACAACGTTGCCATGACCGCCGCAACAATCAGGTCAGGCCAACCGCTAGCTGTGCCCCAGACGCCTAAAGCTGCAAACATAACGGCCACATTGCCAATGGCGTCATTACGCGAACATAGCCAGACAGAGCGCACATTTGCATCGCCGTCCTTGTAACGGACGAGCAAGAGAACACTTGCGAGATTGGTCATAAGAGCGAAAAAGCCAACGATGCCCATGATCTCGGCCTCCGGCACTCCGACATAGAACACCCGGTACACGGTCGATCCAAACACCCAAAGACCCATCAGCAGCAAGCTCACCCCTTTCGCCAGAGCGGCATTGGTGCGTGCACGGATTGAAGCCCCGATCACTGCCAGCGAGATACCGTAGGTCAAAGCATCCCCAAGGAAGTCTAGAGCGTCGGCCTGAAGTGCCTGAGACTTTGCATAGTGACCGGCAGTCATCTCGACGACGAACATCACCGCGTTCAGAGCAATGACAATCCACAGCCTCCTTTTGTAGTCGTCTGATACGCCGTCGAATTTGGCGTTGTGTCCGCAACATGCTGACATTGGGAAGCCCTTTTTGTATCTGTCGTGACCATAGTGTAGTGTCTCTAGTTACTAGAGGTTCAAGAGGTATTTTCATGTTTTCTATCGGGGAGCTTTCCAAGCGCACGAAGGTCAAAGTTCCGACTATCCGCTACTATGAGGAAATGGGCCTGCTTGCCGCACCAGAACGCACCGAAGGCAACCAACGGCGCTACGATGTGGCAGGGCTAGAGCGTCTCAGTTTCATCAAGCATGCACGCGATCTTGGTTTCTCAATTGAAGCGATCTCCGAATTGATTGTGCTTCAAGGCCACCCGGATCGTTCATGCCAAGCCGCAACGGACATCGCCGTCTCACAACTTTCCGAAGTAAGAGCAAAGATCAAACGACTACGGGCTCTTGAAAAAGAGCTGGTTCGGATTTCGAAGGGCTGTGATGACGAAGGAGTGTCAGAGAACTGCTATGTGCTCGCGTCTCTTGCCGATCATAAACTCTGTCACCACGATCACTAAACTATGAGCGGACATTGCTTTAGTCCCAGCGAAAGACTGTTTTGTCCGCTTCTTGCCTATTCAAACGTGGTGCAGCGAATGCCCGGAATGTCCAAGGACAAGAGTCCGTCCCAATCGGAACAGACCCCACATTACTCCAACCCGGTGGTCTCGCTGTTCCCGGCAACACATTCACCGGCGCGAACAATCATCTATCATGTCCTCCGTGGTTAAAGACTGTGTCCATCATACTCATGGACGTGGGTAGCCTGTTCGCGGGTATGGGCAATCTCTTGCACCACGGCGGCAATCTTGCTGGATGAAACTTGGTGCAGCTCACCAACAACGGCCTCCGCGCGCTCGTAGCTGTCCGGAACGCCTTGGCTGTTGAAATGGGCGGCAGCGGTGGAAATGTCCGCGTCTTTCCAAGTCGCCGTTGTGCCGATTGAAACGCTGTCATGATCGTTGTAGCGGGCCAGGAACTTGCTTCCGTCGAGACCGAAGCTGTGCGCGGTCGCCACAATGTCATCACGCACAGCCAGCCATTTTTCGGCTTCCGTGGGGTCCAGGTTGTCCAACTCGGCCGCATTCATGGATGTGGTGTAGCTGTCATCAGCCAAAGTGTATGCCTGCAGGTCGGTGTCATATGGGCGCAGTTCGGCAACATCGCCTTTCAACTCCCCGATCTGAACGTCCATTGCGGCACGCAAGTGTGGATCTTCGACCTCTCGTGCAAGAGCCTCCATGTTCTCGATGGAGTTCACGATGTCCTTGGTCTGCTGCTCGTAGTTCTCAAAGATGGCCTCCCCCAAAGCGGATTGCATATACTGAACATAGCGATCACCGGGCGACTGGTAGTCGTCGGACTCCTGAAAATCCTTGTCACCACTCAGATCCGCAAGGGACGAATAGTAAGGGTGATACAGATCGTATTCCTGAGCATCACTCATGTGCTGAGAAACCAAAGCCTGCATATCGTTCAGATCAACCGGCTCCCCTGACCGCTCCGCAGCTTCAAATTCGATTTTGAATTCTTCGACCAGATCTTGTTGCGCAGTATGTTCGTCAACACGGCGGTTGGCCTGGTCCTCGATGTCGAAGCTGTTTGAGGCGATGGCTGCACGATCAAAGCCCATCGCCTGCTGTTCTTTCCTGATGATGTCGATCTGCTCTGAAACGCGATCTTCACGCGGGGCGGATTGATCAAATCTGGAATAGGGTGCGAAGTGTTCGACTTCGTTCAAAAGATAGTCTGTACGCGAAACCATAGTTTTTCCTTTGCGAGTTGATGGAAAACTCTGTGATGGGTCTGCCTGGGGCGTTGGCGCGCGCATCAGGCAGACCGGTTAAAGTCCTTACAAGCTGTGCCCGTCATCGTCACCGCGCCCCTGCAAGAGCGGGTGCGTTGCGTGGGCGTGAACGTCTGAAAGTTCTTCTGAGATTGCGATGATCCTGGAAGACGCAAGCTGGTGCAGCTCGTCAACAACGGCCTCAGCGCGGTCGTGGCTGTCGGGTAATCCTTGCGCCTGGAAGTGGGCCGCGGCGGTCGAAATGTCGTCGCTGCGCCATCCCATTGTTGTACCCAGGGTGACGTTCTGATGATCGCCAAAGCGGGCAACGAACGCCTCGCCATCGAGGCCGTAGCTGCTGGCCGTGTCGGTGACTTCTTTGCGGATCGCTGCCCACTTGCCGGCCTCTGAATAATCCAAGACATCCATTTCGGCAGTGCCCATTCCCATCATCGTTGAATAGCGGCGGTCCTCGATGATGAAGGCTTGAAGGTCCGGATCGTTGGTGCGCAGGTCCGCAACGTCGCCCTTCAACTCGCCAATTTGAATATCCATAGCGACACGCAGATGAGGGTCGTCAACCTCACGGGCCAGCCCTTCCATCTTGTCGATGGATTGCAGCAATTCTTTGGTCTGAGTCTGGAAGTCCTCATAGGCCCCCTTGCCCAAGGTGTCCTGTATATAGACCTCGTACCGGCGTGCTGCCGGGGCATAATCAGCGGACGACTGGAACGCCTTGTCATCGACAATATCAGCAAGGGCAGACAGATACGGATGGCTCTGTTCGTTGTCCCGAACGTCGCTGATATGGGCAACAACCTGAGCCTTCAGCTCGGGTGCGATTGTTTCCTCAGAACCGCCTAATTCGATGTGTCGCCGCAAGTTGCTCATGACTTCGGGCGACACATAAGACGGGTCTCCTGGCTCGCCGTAATCATCAAAATGATGGGCTTGATCCAGCAGATGTTCCATTCTCGATACCATAGGTTCCTCACTTTCAACGAGTTGGATGGCAAACTCTTCGATCCGGTCTTTGACAGCGTTGGCGCGCTCATCAAACAGATCCGACATTCTTGCGATGGAGAGTGTCATCACATCACCGGCCATGTCGCGGGCCGTAACTTCAACCTCCGGAGTGCTTTCAACAACAGACAGTCCGGCCTGAACCTTCCACGTGTCGGTCTCAACTTCCTGCCGCAAACCGCGCTCAAGGCGGGTCGTTGCGGTCAGCTCAATTCCGTATCCTTCGGCAACCTCAACCTGGATAGAGCGCTGAACGTCGATGTTCATGTCGCTGCTCATACCCATAGCCAACCACTGCCCATGTTCCACGCCTCGGTTATTCACAACGATGTGGACATGGGGGTTGTCAGTGTCGTTGTGGAACACGGTCAGATAGTCCCAGGTATCGCCAAAATCACCGCTCCCAAACAGGCGATCCGCGAAGTCCAAACCGGCCTCATGCGCGGCATCCGGATAGGTGCCTTCGGGAAAAGAAACGATCATGTGACGGGTATAACCATAGTTGGTTTTCCCGTTGAAATCCTCGGCCCAGGTCTCGATCAGATCACTCACCTGATCGGCATCGAGCGGGGTCACACCATTGTCGCGGATGTCCAACACGCCCTCTGCCCTGACGGTCAGGTAATTGATCTGGCGGCGCAGCTCATGCGCTTTTTTCACCCCACCTTTGCGGACGTGTTTCACAACCGCCTCGGGCTTTCCAACCACAGCACCAAGCCGCGCCTTGATGGATGAGGCCCGCGAGATCATGAACTTCATGCGCTTGGCGGTTTGCAGCTGCTGGCTGATCTGCTTGGACCGATCGATACCCTTCTGCGCTTCCCGGAAGGCTAGCTCCAGAAAGTCCCCTGCCGTCAAATTGTGAGCCGCGACGTTCATGCTTCAGATGTCCTCTCATCGTCGCGCAAGATTCGGCGAATGGCGGAGTCTGGCTCTCGGTTTCGGCGGGCCGCGGTGATCAGCGCCTTCAGGTCTTGCCGGTGCTGGATGATCGCACGATGGAGGTTTTCGACATCGCGCCGGTCGTCATCGGTCCAGATCACCGAACCGCGTTTGGCCGATTTTGCGAGCTGATTGAGGTTGGTGTATCCACCCTGAACCTGCCGCAAGTGCGTCTGCCAGAGATCGACAACGGCCGGGTCAGGATCGAGATACCCGATCAGACGATAGATCAGTCGTTGGATGATCTGGTTGCGGCTCTTGGCCCCAAGCGACTGCACGGCCTCCTCCAAACGCACCAACGCATCTGACGGCAATCGAACGGAAAAGACAGTGGTGTCGCCGGGCTTGCTCAATGTATACCTCTGGTTGTTTTTATGACTTGTAACACAACTACCTTATCCTGTCATACTCTCCAAGAGGAAACCGGGGGTGATTTTAGAAATCCGTATTTTCTCAAATTGCCCCCGGAACAGTTTTGCTCTTGGAGGCAATCTCCACGCCGGGAAAAGGGTCCTGCCCCTTTTCCAGCCAGCAGGCGTGGGTGCCGGTGGACCGGCGCAGGGCAATCACGCAAAGCGGGAGCTGCCCGAACAGCGCCCGTCACATACCGGCACGTTCAAGGTCAGTATGGCATTTTCCGCGCGCCTCAGCGCGCTCAATGTCCCGCCGCTTTCGCGGCGGGTGTGGCAGGGTTGTCTGCTGCCGCATTGGGGCAGGTCGGCACCCCTGCCCGGTCTTAGGACCGCGCGCCACCTGTGGCGCATATGTGGTCCGGCCTGCGGCCGGAGCAGAAGAAAGGGCGGCTTGCGCCGCCCTGCCCTCCCGTCATTCGGTGACGGGATCGTCATCGGTGCGCTTCGGGAAGGCCACCATCTCAACGCCAGGGAACATGCTGTGCTTGACCTGGATCGAGGTGATGGTGCCGGTCTCATCGGTATTGACGAAGAGCACCCCGCATCGATCCCAGAATGTCTTGCCTTCTTTTTCACCGGTCTTGACGCTCAGTTTCAGAGTTTGAGTTGCCATTGTTTGATCCTCGCTATGGCGTGTTTCGATGAACAAGGGAAAAGCGGGCATCAAGGGGATGTCAGCAGGGAATTTGATCCGCGCGGAATGCGCCGCAGGCGCAGGGGACATTCCTTGTTGAAGCGCGGCGCCCGGCCCGGGCGCCGCGCGTCTTCCCCGACTGCCCGCTTATGTTCATCCCTTCAGAAACACCGCAGCCGAGGATCTTCTCCGGCAACGTACTTGAAACTGTCAGACCTGGTGAAAGGCAAGGCTTTCTGGGATCGCTGCGCGCGGAACATCTGAACAAAACGATGTCTTTGATGGCGGCAACATCACCTCGATCCGACACAGGCGCGGCGCTCAGTTCTAAGTTGGGGGTTGCCCTTCTGGGTCGGTATGACCGTCGTCGCAAAGGATGAAGAATGACGGACGGTGCAAACCGCCCTATCCAACTGGCGGAGGCCAAAGACCGGACGGTCCGGCCCTGGTCCGTGCTTGTGCGGATCAGGTAAACAGCCGGACTCAATTTGGATTGGCGGGTTCGGTAGGACGCCCCGGTAATCCGCAAGAACTCTCTCAAGCGCTGTCGCGGGGCGAGACCGGCGCACGGGCAGATACAGTGATGAGTACGCCAAGAAAAAGGCCCACCGAAGCGGGCCACGAGTTTAACCAAAGGAAAATCTGGAGGTATTCTTTACAGGCTAACGCTTGCGCGCGCGATCGACAACACCGTCAGCTGTGATCGTGGCAATGCGATCCTCTGTGCGGCGGGTCATTTCCACCCCGTCACCCGTCATATGCGCCTCGGCAAATTCCGTGAACTTGAAGATGCTGCCATCTGCTTCAACATGGGTTTCGTCCTCTGCCGAGCGCCGCTTCACCGATCCGTCATGGCGGATTTCGATGATCGTGTTGTCGGCCATTCGGACCGTCACGGTATGCTCATCTACAGCGACACCCTGCCACCAGGCATCTGCATCGCGGCGCACAACAATGCGGTTTGGGTGCAGCTTGATCTGCACGTCCTGTACCTCGTCCGGATCAGCGGCTTTGACGACCACGATGGCCTCCTGCGCGCTGGGATCACCATGGATCGACGCGCTCCCGTTTTTTGGCGGCCAGAGCTTCGGCTGTGTGCGCGGCTTGCCCTTCTGGTCTGTATGAAACCCGACGAACATCTGCGCGGATTTCCAGACGCGGCGGGCGGCTTTTTCAACCGTAGACGGAGCTGCATCGGTGGACATGGTGGATAGCCTTTAAAGTGGGTTAATTCACGTGCATTTTCGGGGTGAGCGTCACACCCACAGCGCTCAGCACTTTCAGCACCGTGCCAAACTCGGGATTGCCATTTTCGCTAAGTGCGCGGTAGAGGCTTTCCCGAGACAGACCAGATTTGTCGGCCACACTCGACATACCTTTGGCCTTGGCAACATCGCCAAGTGCCGACGCGATCAGCGCCGTGTCGCTGGTTTCAAAAGCCGCTTCAAGATAGGCTTGAATGGCTTCCGGGCTGTCCAGATAGTCAGCCGCTTCAAACTTCGTTGTTTTGACACCCATGTTTTTCACTCCAACTCTCTTGCCATCGCCTTGGCGGTTTTGATGTCGGCTTGCTGGGATGACTTGTCTCCCCCGCACAGCAAAACGATCAAAACGTCACCGCGCGACACATAGTAAACGCGATACCCCTTCCCTTCGGAGATACGCAGTTCACTCACACCTTCACCAACCGGTTTCACATCACCGGGATTGCCCAGGCTCAACCGCGTGATGCGAACCAAGATCCTGGCTCTCGCCCTTTGGTCCTTCAGGCCCTTGAGCCACTTGTCGAACAGGTCCGTCTTACGAATTTCTATCATACCTATATGTAGCCTACAGGCTACAACCTTTCAAGTCAAAACAACCTATACCATTGAACTAAAATCAAAAATCATTGCTGAAAAGCAGGGCGCGTTGCGCCCTGCCCTGCCAGTTTCAGAAGCAATCCGGCACCCATGCATCGATCCGGGCTTTCTGTGCCTCGGTCACGCCCAGTGCCTTTTGATGCTCTGGATCATTGAAGAGCTTGTGCAGCGCCTCGTTCTTGGCACCCTTTTTGGATTTCGCGAAGGCTTTGAACATGTCGGCGTCGATGTGCAGGTCCAGCAGGTCTTTGTAGAGATCATCCAGCTGCCAGCCTTTCAGACGCTTGAAGCAGTTTTCAGCCGAAGGGGTCCAGATCGCGCGCATGTCAGCCTCGATCTCAGCCTCGATCTCCGCCATGAACTCCGGGCGTTGGGTCAGAAACCGCCGGGCCAGAAAACCCGTGATCTCACCATTGCGGGTCTTCTTGCCCAGATCGCGAAACGCTTTGAACGCTTCCACGCTGCCTTGTGCGGCAATCTCGTGGAACTGGTCATAGGCTGCCTGTGCCGCTTCATCCCGTTCTCCGCCAAGACGCGGGTCGAGGATGAACTGGTCATCGATCTCGGGTGTGTTCCGCTCGGCACCACCATAGCCAAACCCAAACAGATTGCTGCTCAGACCGGAGGCCGGGGTGGCAAAGAAAGCAAACAGGCTCAACACATAATCAGGCTTGTCCAGCAGGGCCGTTTGAACCGCTGCCAGCCGGATCGCCACCATGTCGTCGATGAACTTCTGCGAATAAACTGGTTTTGGTTCTTCCTTGATCTCCGGTTCTTTGACCGGGGCCAGAACACCAGCCTCAATGGCAGCCTGAACATGTTCCGCCGCGACATAGGCCGGGGATGTTTTGATCTCGCCATTGTTGGTGACATAGACAAACACGCCGGACAGCTTGCGCTGCGCGTCAGAATAGAACGGCGCCGTATAGTCCTCAAGCGCGGCCAGCTCCTTTTCACCATCCGCGTCCAGAGCCTCACCCTCATAGAGTTCGGCAAGTTCGTCATACCGTTCGGCCTGTCCTTCGGTGAAGTCCCGGCTCACCATGTCCAAACGGTGCATGTCTTTCGTACCCGAGAACCCATAGGGAATGTAGCTTTCCTCATGGGTGTCCACCCAGTCCCAGCCTTCCGCGTCGCGCAGTTTTTCCGCTTCTACCGCCAGTTTCTCGGCAAACAGACGATCCAGTAACGCGCCTTCATTGAATAGGGTTTCATCGGCAAACAGATCAGCGGTGACGGTGCCGCCCGCCTCAACATAAGCCTTCTGCCCGACAAATACGGCCTTGCGGCTAGTGCTGCTAACAGCCTCCGACGTCAGTGCCTGTTTGACATCATGCTCACTGAACCACCGACATTCTTTGGCCCGTTCCAGAACCTCCAGAATTTTCTCTTCTTCGGTGCTGACGGTCATGGCCTTGGCCAGCCCCATGCTGATCTCACCGGCTTTGAGCGCATCCAGAACGGCGGCGGGCAGACTGGCAAGCGCGAGGCGGCGGCGCACATGGGATTCGGTCACGCCAAACGCATTGCTGATCTTGGCAATAGACAGAGATTTCTCGGCCATTTTGCCATAAGCACGGACCTCGTCCACAGGGTCCAGTTCTTCACGGGCGGTGTTCTCCGCATTGGCCCATTGCTCAGCCACGAAGGGATTGTCCGTGACCTTAACGGGAACCTGTGCCAGATCAGCGCGCTCAGTCACGGCGATGTTCAGAGCCCGTAGGCGGCGACCACCGGCAACGATTGCGACTTTGCCATCGGTATCGCGCAACCCGCTGAGGTTCTGGATCAAGCCACACATAACCAAACTGTCGGCCAGAAGTGCAATACCTTCCTCACCAACCTCCTGTCGTGGGTTGATGTCAGACAGGTAGAGATCGGACAGGGATACGGTTTCGATGGTTTCCGGTGCGGTGAATGTTTCGACTTTGCTCATGGGGCAAATCCTTGTTTGAGTGTTTGAGATCGTGTTAAGGGTGCCCTACCCCTTCCGGGGTAGAGCGGAGCCGTTTAGATGGCTGCGTGTTGGATCAGGAAGCGGCGCGCGATGTGGAAATTGTCGCCCTTCCTGATTAGCGCCCACGCTTCTGCGATACGTTGCTGCAAGATTTCATTGCTCATGGTGTTCACCTCCTTTCCGGTTTGGGATTGAGATCAGTATTCGCTGGGGCACATGATGGTCAGAACGCGGCGCGTCACTGACGTGTCAAACGGCCGGTCGGACCCATACGTGTAGTCCGTGTCGTAAAGATCGATCTTCCAGAACAGCTTCTGGTCACGGACTGTCACCGCCCCAAAGGTGTGATCGCCATAGGGGTCATTGCCCTCGTCAAACTGGTCATCCGACGCCACCGCTGCCAAAGCTGCAGTCTGGAACTCCATCCCTTCACCTGACACGCCGGGCGTGACAAATACCTGACCCTGAATTCCCTTAGAATGCATCTCGATTGCCGCAGTCGGATCGATCAGCGCTTTCCGAAATAGGTCATTCTGGGTCGCAATCTCTGCCGCCTGCAGGCTGGTGTCAGTGTCGATGTCTTTTGTCTTTTCAATGTCCAAAACCGTCTCTCCTTTTGTGGTGCGACCTCTGGGGTTGATCCCCTTTGGTGCTGGTTTTGAGCCGAGCCCTGAAAGGGCGTCGTCTCTAAAACCTGCCCCGTGGCGAACGCGGAGAGGGGCGAGACAGGACCAATCGACAAGAGTGGTGCGGCCCGCAGCGCAGGCGCGCGAGGACACGGTATTGTCTATTTGTCTTGTCCGAGGGGGGAGGCCGCGCCTTCCCCCTTACGGAAGGTAGCGTTTGGCTTGTCCAAATCCCGCCTGACCCACAAGGAAAGGACAAAGGATCTCTGATCCTGCGTGAGCGCAAAAGGGACCGTCACCCGAATGGGCAGATCACCACGGCATGGACCGACCATGACCCAAAGCCCCTGCCCCGGCTCGCAAGAGACGGGTCAGGGGCTACTGGGACAGGGAGATCATTCTGGGGTGTTCTGGGTGGAAGCCGATACGTCGGCTGAAACCTAGAGCCTGCTCACGAGCCGAAAGGCTCGGGATTTGCCACAGAAACAGACTGCAGCCCGAAGTCACTCACCGACCGGAACATACCCTCGACGGAGCTTTTGCTTTTCGAGATTGTGGAGCGCTTCACTAGCCAGGGCTTCGTCATCATACGTCACCATCATGGCTTGCCCGTTCGTGCCAATACGCCCCCAGGTACGAAGCACTGAAACCTCCCCAAACAACGTCGGCTGCAACTCGATGCCATAGAACCGCGCCATGTTGATCTCAGGGTCCACATGGATCAGGTGCACAGGTGTGGTGTCTGTCAGCTCCATGACGCGATTGTCGATCAATAAAGCTCGTCTGTCCAATGACTTTGCTGGAACAGTCAATTGGCAAGGATTCAGAACCGTGATGAAAACATTCGACAACTCAATCTGTCTGATGCTTGCCTCGTACCCATCCAGGTACAGGAGCTCATATTGGCACCATTCCACATTCCGCTGCTGGAACCGTTGTGACCACTGGCCAGAGTAGGTACGGTTTTCTCATATCTTGCAAAACGAAATAGAAGGATGAAGGCAACGTGGCTGAAATCTTGGAAGGCGGATGTTTTTGCGGTGAGGTTCGATACCAGGTCACTGGCAGCGCAGTAATGCAACTCATGTGTTTTTGCAGTGATTGCCTATCGATGACCGGAACGGACGGTTATGCCGGGTACATGATAAAGTCGGAAGACCTGCAGCTGCTGAAAGGCAAACCACGGACCTTTGAGAAGACCTCAAAGGAAGGTCGACCTGTCATCAAGCATTTTTGTGGCACCTGCGGATCAGGCCTGTGGGGCGTGACAGCCTTCGGATTGACGAGCATTGCGGCTGGGACATTGGATGAGCCAAACAACTTCAAGCCAACGAGCAAGGTTTTTGTGAAAGATGCCCCCAACTGGGCCAGGGTTCCCCACCATTTGGAAGAAATGTAGCGTTTGAAGCTTTGGTATCACCTACATTTCTGTCTTGGAGTTGTTCCTCTTGGTGACCCGAGTTGCTACGATTGTCGTTGAGGCAATAAGCAGGACATCGCGATGCGCAATGCAATCTTTTTACCCCTAATGGCTTTGTTCCTGGGGGTCGTCATGGACGTTAAACCGGCGGCGGCCGCGTCACTCGGAACATATGAGGTTTTTGGCGTCGAAGACGGTGACATGCTAAAAATGCGCAGTGGGCCTGGAACAGGGTTCAATGTGATCGTTGGTCTTCCAAATGGAACCGCACTACGAGTTCACGGCTGTGAGCAGACCGGTGGCACCCGTTGGTGCCGCGTCTCTTTGGAGCGCGCGCGCAAGCTTAAGGGATACGTCTCTTGGGCATATTTGCGGAAAATCTAATACGACAGCGATCAGCACCACCATCTTTTAGCAATCATAGAATACCGGCGGAAACGCCCTGACGAATCCACTAGTTGGGCTCACACCCGTCGTCGAAGCGGCTCGCAACATCCCCGAATTCGCTGGGTTCAGGACGGCCCTAAGGCTTTGACTGGGGAGCGCTTGATCGCCTGCACCGTAACGGATTGATCCTGGACCCGGTTGGAAAGGCAAAATCGGTGGTACTGACCGATGAAGGCCTGCGCCGCTCCGAAAAGCTTTTCACAGAGCTTTTTGGGCGGGAGCCAAAGACATAGCATTCGCCATGACAAGTCCCTCCATGTAACGCAGGTCTGCATACGCGTGTGGGCTGGCTGGCGGTTGCAATCTGCGCTAAATCGCCCCTGTCCGGCAAACAGGGAGAAGCTGAAGATGACAACGGGGAACGATCTTGGTGGGCTCATCGGGTTTATCACCCGTGACGAGATTTGGCATGAGCGGCTCGCTGATGTGTTGGACGAGCATTTTCTGCCAGCGCTCGAGGCCTTCGATCTTGAGTTCGAGGATCTGGGCGACTTGCTGGGCGAGGATTGGCCGATGGTCCTGTGGGGTGGTGGCCTGGAAGATTTGCTGGGCAGGACATTCGGAGCGGACGCCGAAAACGCTGCGGATGCTTATCTGAAAGGGAGCGGTTCCAAGGAGAGTGCGCAGACCCGCGCCTATATCAAAGGATTGCGGGACGCGTCGGTCAGCCTTTATGAGGTGAGCGAGGTAGACCCCGGCAGATCCATGGTCTTGCGCAACATGCTTTCGGACGCAGAGCCGGTTACCGTCCGGGAACACAGCGCGACGCAGATGCTGCAGCGATGGGATCGCATCGCAGCTCGGGTTGTCGCACAGGGGGATTATAACGTGATCTCGGGGGCGCTGCTCCCATTCGACCCCGACACCGTCGCGTTTTTTGAAGACGGGCTCCGCTCCGTGTTGAAATTGAACCCCGACGTTGAACTGAGGCTGACACAGGATCAGCTACACCGTTCCGCACCCCTCTTCACCAATGCCTGGCTCTTCGCACATCTGCCGAACCTACTGGATCCGGAACCACCACAAATCAGCAACAGCGATGGCGACAACCTGCTCTTTCACGACATGCGCTTCCCCCTCGCCAGCAAAGTGACGCAAAGCCAGGTATCTGAAAAGCTAACACAGTCCGCAGAACTCGTGATCTCAGGCCAGAAGGATTGGACCTGGCTTGACCTCGACACCCCGTCCGGCACCAAGCACGGCACCGGCCTCGTGTTGGACAAATCAATGTCAGGGGCCTCCGTGCTTGGGTCCCTAGATCTGAAAGGTCGGACACTCACACTTTCTGTGAGCTCTACAGCGCGCGCTGAACGCGGCGAAGCCCTGGTCCGGGACCTCCTGGGCGACCTGGTGAAATCTCCGCTGACATCAATCCAGACCGCCGAACAGATGATGGCGGATGACAGCACGAGTAACGGAGTGGCAGAAGAAGAGGACATCCCCCGTGCCCTTGCCCGTCAGATGGCCCACGAATATCTCGAACAGCATTACCGCGATACGCTTGACCAGCCGATTCCTGCCCTGGATGGCAAGACCCCGCGCCAGGCCGTTCGCAGCACGGCGGGCAGGAAGAAAGTCATAGACTGGCTGAAGACAATCGAAAACCGCAGCGCGCGCCAGACCGGCTCTCCGGTGGCTGAGTATGATTTCGGCTGGATGTGGGACGAGCTTGGTCTGTCAGACTACCGAAATTGGACCAGCGATGGTTCTTGCAAAAACCGTTCCAAAGCTTCGCCTCCTGAACCCATCGACTAACCCATGTTTTCCCGGCTGCGTCTTGCAGAGATGTGGCAAGGGTTATGCTGTCGCTGCGCGTCCAGATGGTTTGCCTCGTGACAGCTGGGGCACAACAAAATTTCAGTCTCCGTGGACACACCGGTTTCATAATCGAAACAGTACTCTTGTCCACATATTTCCAGCACCTCTCCACTCTTGGCCAGTTCCGAACTTGTCACCTCGCAGTGATCACAAATTCCGTCCAAGAGAGCTGATTGGAGTTCAGAAAGAACCACTGTTTTCTGAAAATTGCACACTCTGTCACTCATAACTGCTTCAGGCTTTCACAAAATGGTGAAGAGAGAAAGCTTGTGAAACAAGAATTCAAGGGAATGTGACATAGCCCAATGGGTTCGAGATTTAGTTTCGCCGATCATTGCCTGTAAGCTGCGCGGCGCGTCGAACTTTCACGTCAGCCGCCATCCCACAACAGACCCGCGCACATCAAAATACAACCTGGGCTAGTCCTCCCAGCGAAACGCGTCGTTGTCCGCCTTCACCCGACCAATAGACGGCAAAGCGAAGTGGTTTCCCAGCACAATACATCCCGTTTCCGAGGCGCTTTCCAACAGTTTCCGACGGGATGTCACGGCCATCTCAGCATCGGAATCAAACATAAAATGCCACTCGGGATGCCAGCACTGGGCGGTTGTATGGATTGCATCACCTGTAATCAGAGCGCGCCGGTCGCCACTGGTGATTTCGACCGAGACATGACCTGGTGTTTGGCCTGGCGTGGGGATCAGAGTGACGGAATACACCCTGTCGCAGTCCTAAGGTTCACAGGAGGCCCGAGACAAAGTAGGTTTCTTGTGCAGAGGTAACGGCAATAGGCGTGGATCAGAATGGCGCGACAGCTCCCACTCGAAGGTAACAAGCCCTTTCTGGTTTACGCCGGCACTGGCACCGACCTGATTTTCAATCATGGAATTGAGCTTCCCGGTTTCGCGTCGTTTCCATTGCTGGAAGAACCTGGCACCAGGGTGATACTGGCCGGTCAAATGCAGGCTCTTGTCGATCTGGCCCGTGAAATGAATGTCGGATGCATCCTTGATGCGCCCACATGGATGGCGAACGCCGACCGGGCAGCGCCCTTGGGGTACGATGCAGAGCGGCTCGCCGAAGTAAACAAAGATGCGGTCAGTCTAATGGAAGACGTGCGCCAAGCTGCCGCTCGCGATGATGTACTGGTGTCGGCCTGCATCGGCCCGCGCCATGATCCTTACGCCGACATCCCGCCGGTACCCGTCGAAGATGCACGTCAATACCACGCCGCTCAAATGCACAGCCTGAAAGACACAAGCCTCGATCTGGTCACCGCTTATACATTCAACCGCCCAAGCGAGGCAGCGGGATGCATCCTCGCCGCCCGGGACGCTGAACTGCCGATCATCATGTCTCTGGTTGTTGAGACAGACGGGTGCCTGGCAGACGGGACCAAACTTGTGGACGGAATTGACCAGATCGACGCAGCAACCGACTCGGCGGCGCTGTTTTTTATGGTCAACTGCGCTCACCCTACCCATTTCGCCGGAGCGCTTGGCAACCACCCCCGGCTGAGAGGCCTTGTGGCGAACGCTTCGAGTTGCTCGCATGCGGAACTTGACGAAGCAGATGAGCTGGACGAAGGCGATCCAGCTGAACTTGGTAAACAGATTGCCGCGATTGCGAGGCAGAATCCGTCGATCCAAGTATTTGGAGGATGCTGCGGTACCGACATGCGCCATCTGAAATCGATGATCAGCGAACTAGCATAGCCAACTTGGTTCAATCTGAGCGATAACGCTGAGATCTAAGGTGATCCCGTAATTTCTTTCCACAACTTGTTAGGAGATCGGCCCTTTGCTGCCGTTGACCGAGGGCGCGCATCGCTGCGGTGCGGCCCACCAGACCGGACTTTAGCTGCGACTGCGAAATCCAGCGATCGACAAACTCACGCATCGCGGACCAAGTGTGAATTCGCCGCGCTTGTCGCGATGGCAGCTCGGTGCGCTTCGCTGACGTCAGAACAAGCGTGAAAATGTATCGATTCTCGCCTGGATTGAAATACCTTCAAAGACAACACCAAAGAAGTGAATCTTTGTTCAGACTAACATGTTGGGTCTGCTTCTAGGGGGGGATGCCCAATGACCGAGACCGGCAAAACAGTCCACACGCCAGTGGCGCTTCAATGCCAAGTTCGGTGTGAATTTAGGCGTTCGCACCATCAATGGTCATCGGGTTAGCGCTCCGATTTGACACCAATATATTCCGGCAGATAACGCGGCGGCATTGGCCCCTTGTTCCGCCCGCCCTGTTGAATCTGTTCCCAGCCATGAGACAAGACGCCAACCGAGCGGGAAAGACAGAACAATCCCCGGGAAAGCGGTGCCGGGAACCCCAATTCGCAAAAGATAACAGCCGTGGCCCCATCGATATTCATCGCGATATCGGCACCGCGCTTACGTCCGATTTCCGTCTGTATAGCTTCACCGATATCGGCAAATCGCCCTTCTACAGTGCCTGACATCGCGGCCTCGCGTACCAACGCCATCAATCGCGGTGCGCGGGGATCGACGGGCTTGTGGAAACGGTGGCCAAAACCCGAGACGATCTTGCCATTTTCCTCACACCAGGCGGCGATACCGTCGCGGACGGCAACTTCCTGTTCAGCGCCGTCATCCATCCGTTTGGCGACGTCGAAATAAAGCTCGGCGCATTGTTCACCGGCGCCGCCATGCACGTCACCCAACATGTTGACCCCGGTGGCCATGACGTTGTTGAGCCCCAGCCCACAGGTCGCGGCCATACGCGCTGCGGCTATCGATGGCGCCTGCGGACCATGATCCACGCCCGCCACCAGCGCGCATTCAAAAAGCGCCGCCTGTTCTGGCGTGGGCAAATTGCCGCGCACCATGAGCCAGATCATCTGAGCAAAGCTGACGTTTCCGATCAGGTCCTGGATCGGGTGGCCGCGAAAGGCGATCCGCCCCGGAGCCATGTCGATAATTTCGGTGCGCCACCAGTGGCAAATGGCATCGGCGTCATTGCGTCCTGCGGGGTCCGTCATATCGCGCCATCCTTTGCCAGTTTTTCAATGTCTTCCGGTGAAAGACCTAACTCGCTCCAGATTTGAGAGTTGTGCTGCCCCAATGTGGGCGGTGGTGCATCGACGGTGGGCGCGCTGCCGTCCAATTTGATCCCGGTCGTGGCAACCTGAATGTCGCGTCCGACGCCGGGGACGTTTTCAAACTGGTCGAGGAAACCGCGGTCTGCAACCTGCGGCATTTCCAATACTTCCGGCACTGTCAAAACCGCTCCTGATGGCACACCAATGCTATTGAGTTCCTTGGCCCAGTCGCGCGGTGACCGGGTCTTCAACACGGTCTCCAGCTCAGTTTTCAGAGCCAGCCTATTGCGTTTGCGATCCTCGCGCGTGGCATATTCAGGCCGCTCGCGCAGCGCGGCCAATCCCAGGTGGTCCGTCAGTAGCTCCCATTGCTGGTCTTTGTTTGCGGCAATGTTGATCAACCCGCCCTTCGCTTCAAACGCACCGGAAGGCGCCGAAGTGGGGTTTTCATTGCCATTGGCAGTCGGATTGACGCCGGCGATCAGATAGTTCGACACCACCCAGCCCATTGTCGCCAGCACCGATTCCAGCATCGACACATCAATAAAGGTGCCGCGCGGATTGGCGTTCAGAGCAGATGAAATCGCAAAGGCTGCGGTGATGCCCCCCACAGTGTCTGCCACCGGATATCCAACGCGCAGCGGCGCGCTGTCGCTATCCCCGGTGATCGACATCACACCCGAGGTTCCCTGTATGATCTGGTCATAAGCCGGGCGGCGTATCCACGGGCCCTCTTGGCCAAAGCCGGAGATAGCACAATAGATGAGGGTCGGATTGGCCTCTTTCAGGGTCTGGTAGCCCACGCCGAGGCGCGTCATGACGCCGGGCCGGAAGTTTTCAACCACGACATCTGCAGTTTCGACCAGTTTCAGAAAAATCTCTCGACCCCGTGGGTTCTTGAGGTTGACCGTGACCGATTTCTTGCCCGCGTTCTGGGCGAGAAAGGACACGCCCATGTTGACTTTGTTCAGCTCTGGGTCGGCCCCCAGTTGGCGGGCGAGATCGCCCCGACCGACGGCTTCGACCTTGATAACCTCGCCGCCCAGATGCGCCAGATGATGACAACAGAACGGACCGGCAAGGACATTGGTCAGATCAAGAACACGAATGCCCTTCAAAGGTGTCTGCGACATTATCCGCGCCCCGCGTGTACAACCTTGGCCGCCGTGAAAAACTCGCGGCAATAGCTGCCTTTTTCCGGTGCACCATAAGAGGATCCCTTTCGGCCCGTAAAGGGTGCGTGGAAATCCATGCCGGCGGTGGGCAGATTGACTTGTATCATGCCTGCTTCGGCGTTCTGCGAGAAGTGATCGATTTTGGCGGGATCCCGCGTGACAATTCCTGCGGACAATCCAAATTCGCAGTCGTTGGACGTGGCCAGGGCGGCGTCGTAATCCGGCACGCGTAACACGGCGGCGATGGGCCCAAAGATTTCGTCTCGTGCCACGGCTGCGTCGGGTGACACATCCGTAAACAACGCAGGCGCAAAGTAATGGCCGGTTGTTTTGGATTTGACCTCGCCACCACCTGCGGCAAGCGTTGCACCGTCATCCACAGCCTGAGACACGTATCGTTTGTCGATGGCGAGCTGCGCTTCACTGGCGACCGGACCAATCTGGGTTTCCGGAGCGCGCGCATCACCGATCCGAAGGTCTTTCATTGCCGCGCAAAGACGGTCAACAAATGCGTCGTGAATGCCCTCGGTCACAATCAGGCGGGAAGACGCTGTGCAGCGTTGTCCGGTTGAGAAAAAGCTGCCCTGAACGGCGCAGTGCACCGCCAGATCCAGATCGGCGTCATCCAGCACGATCAAGGGGTTCTTCCCCCCCATCTCCAGCTGCATTTTCGCTCCTCGCGCAAACAGCGCCGCCCCCATATGGCGACCGACGGGTGTGGAACCGGTGAATGTGACCCCGGACACCTTGGGGTGCGTAACGATTGCCTCCCCAACCTCACGGCCTTTTCCCATCACAAGGTTGAACACCCCCTCAGGCACGCCCGCACGGGCAATAATATCGGACAACATCCATGCCGATCCGGGCACCAGTTCGGCAGGTTTGAACACAACCGTATTGCCATAGGCCAGAGCGGGTGCGATTTTCCATGCGGGGATCGCCAGTGGGAAATTCCAGGGCGTGATTACGCCCACAACGCCGATTGGCTCGCGTACAACATTTAGCGACACACCTTCGCGCAGAGATTGGTAGGTGTCGCCGGTCGCACGATACGCCTCAGCCGCGAAATATTTGAACAAATGCCCGGCGCGATGCGCTTCGGCCTTGGCTTCGGGCAAGGTTTTGCCCTCTTCGCGGGCCAGCATATCGCCCAGCTCGTCTACACGGGCGAGGATTTCCGACCCGATCCGGTCGAGCGCTTCGAACCGGACCAGAGGCGATGTCTTGCGCCAATTCGGCAGGGCCGCGGCCGCGGCCTCGATTGCGTCAACCGTTTGATCGGCGCTTGCCCGGGCATACTCGCCGATCGTGTCGTTCAGGTCGGACGGGTTGACATTGGGGGCCGCGTCGCTGCTAGCAACCCATGATCCGGCGATAAAGTTGGCAAAGGGGTTTGCAGTCATAGCGCTTCCTCAAGAACTGGTCGCCACCCGATATCTTCATGCCGGTGGTCCACAGTATTCACGTAAAAATAGGTCGGGCCATGATAGCCCCTGCACACCCGCCCATCGGCCCGTCTGGCAACCGGTTCGGCGGTCCAGCTGACCGCGCCGAACCAGTTCCACAAACGGTTATGAGGCGAGGTCAGATGATCCGGGCAAAGCGGTGCTGTACTATTGGCCGGGTCCGGTTGCGGAGCGTTCAACGCCCCGCTGCCCCCCACCAGCGCATCCCATTCATTGGGGCGCGTCGCCCCCTGAAAAGGGTCACTACAGGGCGTATCCCCCCCCGTAAGCAACCGGCAGCGAAACAGGCGTCCATCAATCGACAGCTCTGTGCCATGGACATACCCCGCATCATCCAGATCCTGCCAGCTGACGCGGCTCATAAGCATCCGGTCGGCGACCATCAATCTTCTTCCACCGTCCTCAAATAGATGCCAGTTCAGGCGCAGGTTCGGGTCTTTGGGACTGTCGGTGAGCGCCCAGTTGTCCCAATTCGGGTCGCGTTCAAATTCCGGTAGGTTCCCGGGTTGCAGGCCCTCGTAAGGGCAAAGCGCTGACAGGTCTGTGATCCAGGGCCGTGTCGCGGGCGCAAGTGTTTTTCCTGCATGGGAAAACCCACCCAGCTGCTCTGTTCCTTTGTAGTCCATCATTGCTCTGTCACCGCCCCGGTCACAGGTTGTGTGCGGAAGCGACGCAGGATCCGGAACAACATTTCTGCAGCCAGAAATTCGGTACGCTCCGACGGATCAAGAGGAGGGGACACCTCAACAATATCCAGTCCACCCAACGGGGCCTCGGCCAGCCCATCCAGCAGATCGTAATACTGACGCGGTGTAATACCGCTATGAACGATTGAGCCGGTGCCGGGGAGGTAGCCAGCGTCCATCGCATCGATGTCGATTGACAGATACAGTTCGTCACATCCCTTCATGGCATGCTCCAACGCCTGACGAATTGCCTCTGCCGTCCCCAATTTATGTACGTCGCCAGCCGAAAACACCCGACCGCCCTGCTCTTCGATCAAGGCGAGTTCACCGCTGTCGACCCAACCGGTGATCCCGACCCAAACCATATTGGACACGTCGACATTGGGCAGTTCGGAAATCCGACGGGCATTGGTTGCGTGGTTATGGCTGCCCCACGCGCCAAGCCGGTCAGAGAAATCCAGATGACCGTCGATCTGGATATACCCAAAACGTGCATTTGGTGCGCGTTTGGCCAACCCACGGGAATAGCCAAGGCAGGCCGGGAAGCTATTATAGTGATCACCGCCCAGTGCCAGAGGGATCGCCCCTCCAACGCTCAGCGCCTCGGTCATTGCGGCAATGGCCTCGGTGGTTGCGTCTACATCCTCAGGGGTGATCACTGCATCCCCGCAATCCACGAGCCAGTCGCTGGCCGTTGCGCTTCTTTGGCCCGTATCTGGATCAAAACTGACCCCCTGCGGTCGCATGGATTGCAATACCGTCGTTGCCTTACGCAGCGCCTCGGGACCAAACCTGGTTCCGAGCCGGCTTGAATGTGTCCAATCGCTGGGCATACCCACCACACCGATTTGGCCCGGACGGACGTCGGCGGCATCGAGCAGAGGCCCATCAAACAGCCGATACCCCGGTTGTGCCAGAGGCGGGAGAAATGTCGTTATCGCTGCAGTCATGTCAGTACTTTTTCCTTGGAAGTTTGGCGGCGCGGAAAATCAATCCCAAAGCCGAGGCGCGCATAGATAAACGCCAGAAGAGCCGTGACCATCAGGCGTTGGCCAACCTTCACGACACCCATTCCGGGACGGTTCGGATTCAGACCGGTCAACATAATGGCGCTGACCTCGTGCCGTCCCAAAAGCTCAAGCCATTGCACCACCGTCGCAAGATCGCAGCCCCCCAAACGGGGCCGATCACAAAGCGCACTGAGCGATGTTTCAAACACCGAGAGATCAAACCGAACAAACAACGGCTTTGATGGATCCCGCCACTCTGAAAACGCGGCACGCTGCGCGGCAGTATCTCTATTTACCGGCGTGGTCGTTCCGTTCGGCAAGGGCGCAATATGAAAATCGCGCGCATCGGCTGGTGTACCGCCAAGCTGCACTGTCTGACAATGAGGGAGCGCGCTCCGCGCCGTCTCGGACATGCGATCTGATCCGCCCAAAAAGATTGCACAGGCGCCATTGTCGCTGATCTGACGCATGGCCGCCTTCAAGGCCGCGTGGATCGCATCTTCGGACCCCGGTGCAATATCTCCGAGATCACAAAGCCGCTCGTGCAGGCCATCGGTACTGATATCCTGACGCGCATCGATATCTACGGGGTGACTGAATTGTGGATTTGCGTGCCAACCGAAATAGACCGAGGTTTCGCGTAATGCACGCGGCGCCAGAGATTGCCCTGCATGAGGTGCGTTTGTATCTTCAAACGGGATGCCCAGTACGGCCAGATCTCCAGACCGGACGTCGCCGATTGCTTTGGTCTGAGAGCGCATGAACGACAGATGCCCTGCCATGCGCGGCAACGGGGCCGAACGTAGAGGCATCAGCCTGCTCCTTTCTCAAGACGAGCTGTGACCGCTTGCAGGATCGCCAGTGCAGCGCGGGTTTCAGCCTTGCCACGGTTGTCCAGTTCCGGGGCAAGCCCAAAAACCGCAGCCGCGATGGTATCGCCCGGGGTGGCGTCAATTTGCGCGATCATTTGTGCTGGTGACATTCCCGTCAGGCGATGCGGGTGCGATACCCATTTGCCCGCAAGCTCTTGTAAATCCACAGACAGGATGACCGGTTGGGTGCGGGGCAAATGGCTCACTGCGCCGCCATTGACCCCAATGATGGGAACATCCGCACCTGTGACCTGTCTTGCGGCGACGTCAAGCGCTTCCAAACCGCTGGAATCGCCGCCTACCAACACCATGCGGGCACCGGTTTCAAGAACCGATTCACATTGCGAGGCAACTGCGAGAAAATGCTTGTCAGGTTCTAGCGGAAAGACGTTCACGTCCCCAAGGTCAATTGCATTCGCGGGTGTTACTGTGGGGCAGGACGCATACCGAAGCTGGCGCGCGAGATAGCGTTGCCCTGCCGATGGCCGGGCGAGATTGTCACAAAAATAGCCTGCAATCGCGACCTGACCGGGCACGAGATCTTCCAGATCGCCAATGGATGCGCCCAGAAAACTGGGGATCGCGTCAAACTGTATTTGCGCCGCTTCACTCATTGTGCAACGCCGCGTTCAGGGTTTCGATCGCCGCCAGTTCCGACATTCCCCTGGTGTCGCGCGCAGGCGCAAGGCCGGTGATCACAATCGCCTGCCATTTACAGGACATGGCACCAATGACGGAAACCAGCGTTTCAGGTTTCATCCCGCCGGGATTTAGGCCGACGCTGCCAGCTGCATGCCCCAGATCAATGACCGATATGTCGATCCACAAGACAGCGCGCTCGGGCGTGTCAGAATAGTCGCCGTGCCCTTCATCCAACTGCCGCGCGGTGCGCCAATCCATCTTGCGCTGGCTGATCAGATCCCAGACACCAGCAGGTTGATCGCCGTTCAATCCCACCCAGATCGTGTTGGCTGTTCGCGTCGCGATATCACGCCGGGCCAACGGCATGGCCGCGACAACTGGCAGATCAGGCAAGGCCCCCAGCACACCCGAGGCGACATCAGACGCGCCACCCAAGACAACGGGTACAACACCGTGATCCACCATTTGCGTCACAAGTTGTTCCAACGCGGCAGGCCAATCCCCTGACAGGTCCAGATTGCCAAGATCCCGACCATCTACAGGCAGTCCGATCCCAAGTTGGGCAGTCATTTTGCGCAGCGCATCGGGTGCCAGAGAGGTGCCGGATCGGGGCCCGGTGTTAACTTCGCTCGGAACGCCCATAACCCCAACACAATCAGCCTTACATTGCGAATGAATGCCAAAAGGAAGGTCCGCATAACCAGCTGTTATCATTTGTTTCCGCGCGCTATTCATTGCCAGACGCCTTCGTTATTTGCGATTTCCAATTGCGCTCAAACCGGCTATAAAAAGCGACGGATTTGCGTCGAAAGGTCTGCCTATGCCCGACAAGCCCCGATCCCCTGACGCCAATGGTGGTGTCGAAGCGGTAGAGCGCGCATTGCGTGTGCTGGACATCTTTGAGCCGGGCGATGCAGGCCTCTCTTTGAAGGAGGTTGCGGACCGCAGCGGGGTCAACAAGGCGACAATTCTGCGTCTGAGCGTGTCGCTTGAAAAGTTTGGTCATATTACGCGAGACGCCGAGGGTCTGTTTCACCTCGGGCCGTCTTTGTGGCGTCTTGGATCCGTGTTTCGCCAAAACCTGCGGATGGGGCCAATTGTGCGACCGGTGCTTGCGAATTTGGTGAATGCGACCGGCGAAAGTGCGTCGTTTTATGTGCAACGCGGCAACTCTGGCGTGTGCCTCTACCGGGTCAATTCGCCAAGGCTTGCGCGGGATCACGTTCAGGAGGGCGAGATCATTCCGCTGAGCATGGGCTCTTCGGGTCAGGTGCTGGATGCTTATTCCATCCGGCAGGGAAAACAGGCGGCCAGCATCCGAAAGGCCGGGTATTATCTCAGCCTTGGTGAACGCGATCCTGACGTCGCCGGACTGTCGGTTCCTGTTCTTGGGTTCGAAGATGAATTGCTGGGCGCGATCAGCTTGTCCGGCCTGCGCGTCCGCTTCAATGACACAGCCGTCGAAAAGTATCGCGCGGCGGTCCTTGATGCCGCCCGCCAGATTCGGGTGGAGTTTGGCGAAAAATAAGACCCGCATCATTGTGCCTTGTCTTTCCGACGCCCGATCATCTGCACACCGATAAGCGCCGTGATGGACACGACAATCAGACAGGTCGAGATCGCCGCGATTGTCGGATCAAGCTGATCACGCAGTGAATTGAACATGCGCCGGGTGATTGTGGCGTTTTCCCCGCCCGAGACCAGCATCGAGATCACAACCTCGTCCAGCGACGTGATAAATGCCAGAAAAGCCCCTGTCTGGATCGAGAATTTCACCTGCGGTACGGTGATTGTCCACAATGCGTATGCACGGGACGCCCCTAAGCTGCGCGCTGCAAGCTCCTGATCGAAATCATAATTCTGCAATCCCGACATCACCGTCACGATCACGAATGGCAGCGCCAGCGCAGTATGGGCGATCACGATCCCGGTCAGTGTGTAATTGAGCCCCAGCTTGGCATAGAGGCTGAACACTCCAACA
This sequence comes from Ruegeria sp. D1(2025), assembly GCF_056536425.1. Classification (NCBI taxonomy): domain Bacteria; kingdom Pseudomonadati; phylum Pseudomonadota; class Alphaproteobacteria; order Rhodobacterales; family Roseobacteraceae; genus Ruegeria; species Ruegeria sp. D1(2025). The sequence continues at coordinate 87,624 of NZ_JBQFPO010000012.1, forward strand.
GCGATCAGGATCACTGGCACGACAATCGGCATGATCACAAGGATTTGAGCCGCGCTCCTGATACGAGGCGCAGAGCAATGCAGACCATAGGCACAAAGTGAGCCCAGGGGCGTCGCGATTGCCGTGGTCAGCGCCGCCGCGATCAGCGAGGTCTTTGTTGCGCTCATCCATTCCGGCGACGTGACATAGGCCACGTACCAGCGAAACGAGAGCGATGTCGGCGGGAATTCCAGATAGGATGCCCCCGAAAACGACATCGGGATAACGATCAGCGTGGGCAGGATGAGAAAGAACAGCACAGCAATGCCGACCACTGTCAGCCACAGGCCGTCGATTTTACGTTGTCCGACTTGTTCCATTTTCAGATCCTCAGCGCATAAACAGTTTGTCGAGCCCGAAGACACGGTTCATCAGCCAGATCATCGCCAGCGCCAGCAACAGCAGGACCACGCCCAGGGCTGATGCGGCCCCCCAGTTCGAATAGACTGTGATGGTGCTTTCGATACGCTGCGCCAGCATCTGAACCCGGCCACCGCCCAGCAAAGCCGGTGTGACAAAGAACCCAAGCGACAGGATGAAAACCAGCACGATGCCGGCAAAAAGGCCCGGCAGGGACATTGGGAAAAATACCCGCCAAAAGGCCCCGCGCGGGCTGGAACCAAGGCCCACGGCGGCTCGGACCAGGTCGCCGTCAATATTGCGCATAGTGGCGTAGAGCGGCAGAACCAAAAAAGGCAGCATGATATGCACCATGCCAATGATGGAGCCGGTCAGATTGTGCGCCAGTTGCAGCGGTTCTTCGATAATGCCAAGTGACATCAGCGACGAATTGATGATCCCATTGCGCTGCAAAAGCACCAGCCACGCATAGGTCCGCACCAGAACCGAGGTCCAGAAGGGGACCAGCACAAACACCATCAGAATGGCCGCTGTTTTGTTCGGCATCTTTGTCAGCCAGTAGCACAGCGGGTAGCCGAGAAGGACGCAAATCACCGTCACGGCAATGCTGATCTGAAACGTGACGACAAAGGTTCGCCGATAGAGAGCACTACTAAAGATGCGCGTGTAATTTTCCGTGCTCAGTTCGCCTGCCGCATTGAAAAACGACAGCGAAGACAGCCAGAAAATCGGCAGGAAGACGACGATCAAGATCGTCAAAACCGCAGGCATCGAAAGCCCAAGAAACGTCAGTTTTTCGCGGCGTTCTTCGGATTTGAGCGTGCTGGCATTCTGAAGAGTCCCAGCACCTTCATACGTCTCGGCGATACTCATGCCACATGTTCCGGTACGATGATCGTATCTTCGGGATGCAGGGCAAGGCCGATTTGCTCTCCCTTCGACGGCAACCCGGTTTGGCCCGCGCGATTGGCAGGCACACGCACATTGATCTGACCAGCGCTGTCGTGCTGAACGATCACTAGAACGCTGTCGCCCTGATAAATGATGTCATGCACTTGGCCGGACAGGTCATTGGCGGCGTCTGGCACCGCGCCTGCTGTGACTTCCAGCAACTCGGGCCGGATGATCAGACGATGGCCTCCGCTGCCCAGCGCAATAGGCGTATTGGATTTCAGAACGCGCTCGCCAAGCTGCGCCGTGTCATTCGCTACACTAACCGGCAGGGAAATGGATTCCCCGATAAAATCCGCCACAAAGAAACTATGCGGCTGGCGATAGAGCCGCTCAGGCGTCGCGATCTGTTCGATCCGCCCATGATTGACCACTGCAATCCGGTCCGACATCGTCAGGGCTTCGCGCTGGTCATGGGTCACGTAAACGACAGTTGCATCCAGCTTTTCATGCAGCGCCTTCAATTCGATTTGCATATGTTCGCGCAACTTCTTGTCGAGCGCTGACAACGGCTCATCCATCAGAATGATCTGCGGCTCAAAAACCATGGCGCGGGCAAGGGCCACGCGCTGTCTTTGTCCCCCGGATAATTGCGTGATGCGCCGGTCGCCATAACCGCCCAGCTGCACGGTCTCCAGCGCGCGCTCGGCGCGGGCCTTCTGATCGCTTTTGGACACCCCGCGAATTTTCAACGGATAAGCCACGTTTTCTGCGACCGTCATGAACGGAAACAACGCATAGCTTTGGAACACCATGCCAAGGCCGCGCTTGTGGGGCGGCGTTGCAATCATTTCCTGTTCGCCAAACCGGATCGACCCGCCATCAGGACGCACAAATCCGGCCAGCGCCATCAAAAGCGTCGTCTTGCCGGAGCCTGATGGCCCCAGCAATGTCAGGAACTCGCCCGCGGCGATGTTCAAAGACACGTCATTCAGCGCTTTGACCGATCCGTAGGCCTTGCACAGGTTGGATATATCGATGGGAAGGGAGTGGGCTGCAGGTGACATGGGGGCTCCTAACCTGACAAAAATGGGCGCAGCACAAGATGTGCCGCGCCCAGATATTTTTTACTGTTGGATCAGCGTGTCAAACTCTTCGGTCAACTCGCCCAGCTGGCCGATGTAAAAGTTCGGATCGACCAGAAGCTGCTTGCCATAGTTGTCGGGATGTGTGTTGACCTTCACTGCCATCTCATCCGAGATTATCCCGGTGCCGAAGGCACCCGAATTCACCGGACCCAACGGCATGGTCACCGCCAGCCTCGCCTGTGCTTCGGCGCTCAGCAATTCGTTGATAAGGCGCATCGCGTTGTCTTTATTCGGAGCCCCCTTGGGAACCAACAAGCAGTCCACGTCCATCGTGCCGCCATCAAAGGCATAGGCCACATCAATGCCCGACGCGATCACGCTTTCTACGCGGTTATGGCCCATATGGATCACGTCCACTTCGCCGTCACGCAGCAACTGCGCCGATTGCGACCCGCCGCGATACCAAACGGTAACTTCGGGGGCAATCTCACCCAGCTTGTCCCATGCGCGCGCCTTGCCCTCATTCGTGGCCAACGTGTCATAGATCTCGGCCATCGGCACACCATCCGCCATGAGCGCGGCTTCGAGGTTATAGTTCACCTTGCCGTGCATACCGCGCTTGCCGGGGAAGTTTTCCAGATCCCAGAACTCTGCCCAATTGGACGGGCCATTGTCGCCAAATGCATCCTTGCGATAGGCAATCACCTTGGTGAAGTTGATGAAGCCGATGTAATTGTCATGGATCAGCTCTTTCGGAATGCCTGTGGTGTCAACAATCGAATAGTCGATCGGCTCAAGGCTGCCTTCCCGGCTCAGGGTTTCACACGAAGGCAAATCCTGTTCTGTAACGTCCCATGCAACGGCACCCGCCGTGATCTGCGCGCGCACGTCCTGAATGCCGTTTGTCGTATCTTCCTTGACAGTGATATTCAGCGCACCAGCGGCAGGTTCCAGCATGGCTGAGCGCAAGGCATCCTGAAACGAGCCTCCCCAGGACGCAAACACGACCTCTCCCTCGGCAAAGGCAGGCGAAGCAATGGCCAGGCCACCTGCCACTAGCGCCGTGGTGAGCTTCAGTTTTTGGTTATCTTTCATCATGTCAGGCTCCTCCCGAACTGTTGGTTGGTTTGTGGCTTCGCGACATGCGCGGCTCCACATAATCATTCGCAATCGTTTCATCTAGCAAAACGTCATTTCAGTTTTACTAGAGCTGATGTTGGAATTGGTCAAGGATTCTTTTGCCCCGTAGGATTCACACTCCCGTTTCCTGAGCATCAGAGCCTGGAAAATCTCGCAATTCGCGCATTGGTGCAGCATTCATCTGGGTTCGATCTTGCACATATGGCGTCTGAAGCGATCTTCGTCTGACCCGAAGTTAACTGCCACCGATTGAAGCATTTGGTGGAACGTGCGGACCGCAAACTCTCACTCGCTTTGCGTTGATCCGCGAATTTGAGTGGCAGCTTCTTGACAGTATGCGCCAATTGATCCTGACGACAGAATTGGTCAATTTGGGCTCAGCCCCGACCTCGGATGCGACGCAGCATCCCGTGATATGGAGGCATCGTCAACGTCAGGTTGTCGTTGTGGGAGGGCATGGCGGATCGGAGGATCAGTCATGGAAACACCAAACTTACCGGCCATTCGTGCGCTTCGCCCGGCTTGGAACAAAGGGCGCATCGTTGGGCAAAAACGGCCACTGAAACCAAAACACGTCTGGGCAATCCGTGTTCGACTTGAACTCGCCGAGAACCATCGGGACCTGGCGCTGTTCAATATGGCAATCGACAGCAAACTGCGTGGCTGCGATCTCGTGAAGATGAAAGTCGTCGACGTGATGGCGTCCGGCCAGATCAAGGAACGAGCTTCGGTGTTGCAAAGCAAAACGCAGAAGCCGGTTCGTTTTGAAATCTCCGAAGGCACACGCGCCTCGGTTGAAAAGTGGATGGAAGATGAGCTCATGGTCGGCTCGGAGTACCTATGGCCGGGTCGTTTCCATGAACGCTTGCACATCTCGACACGCCAGTACGCCCGGATCGTCCGGGATTGGGTCACGTCGATCGGTCTGGAGGCCAGTGCATACGGAACGCATTCGATGCGGAGGACAAAAGTCACACAGATCTACAAGAAGACCGGCAACCTGCGGGCGGTCCAGCTGCTACTTGGGCACACCAAGATGGACAGCACCGTCCGGTATCTCGGTGTTGAGCTGGAAGATGCGCTTGCGATCGCAGAGGCCATTGAAATCTAACAACTTGGGCCGTCTTCGCGGACGGCCCAAACAAGACCTTGGCGAAATCTGCGGCGAACAGCGACGAGGAGCCCAGAGCGACGGTCTTCTTGCGGAGCAGGCAAGGACATCGCTTTAAAGTTTCAACTGACACGGCGTATTAGAAAATTCAGAAAAAACTGCCCGTCAATCCTGCGCGGCTCGTAGACAAGCCTTCTTCCTGGCGAAAGTCCTTCGGGCAGTTTGACGCTTATATTGACCTTATAGGGTGTCGCCTGCCCGAAATGCGAACTCAATGTGAAGCGCAATTTCAACTGACCGGAGTCATCGAATTTGCCAGTGAAGTCCCTAAACCAAGGCCCTTCGGCCGCAAAGCCTTGGGCAGATAGCAAGGTCAGCTTGTCTCCATTGCGATTGATGCGCAAGGCTGCAAGTGGCTCGATTTTTCCGGGGAAATAGGCCTTGTCGGGCCGACTGGTTGTTTGCCAATAATCATCGTCCCATCTGCGTCTGATTAAGACAATGTAGTCACCATCAAAAGTCGCGAAAGACGGCGCGACCAACTGATTACAGACTCTTCCTTGCTCTCCTCGAAGTGCGGCAAGAGTTTCACTGGTCTCGAGGCTCTCAGGCGTCAGTCCAAGATTCTCTCTAGCGCTGATATACCGAGAGAAAGCAGATCTCGTGCGTGGGCCCGCAACACCGTCCGCTGTGCCAGCGCTGCAGCCAACGCGATTTAGCTCAGTTTGTATATCACGGATCAGGCTGCGCGTCTCTGTATCATCCTTCGCGCTTTGAGGCGATGTCGGCACAAGAGCTGCTACTTTGTCTCGCGCAGTACTACTGTTGCCCGGCACTTCGTCCTTCTGGTGCTCAGCAAGCAAGTCGTCCCGCAACGAAAGGGCGAGCGCGACTGCAAAATGATCCCTTTCGCCTTCGTATCGCTCCAGAAACATCTCGATCGCATCAAGCCTTCCGAGCGAACGCGCAAGTTCAAAGTCCGCATAAATCTGGTCTTCGACACGCTCAATTTCTTCCTCTGGCGTCGAGCCTGCAGCCGCATCTGGAACAAGAAAAATGTCTCTGGCGGGAAGCGAGCCATAAGTAAATGGCTCCTGATAGCCTTCTGTCAGAGTGTAAACCCTGTCGCGGACTCGCCGAAACAACTTGCCAATCTCAAGTCCGGGTTCCTCGATGTGGTTGAGCAGAGCCTGAGCATAGGGGCTGTTGCGGCCATCGCCGTCAAGCGCCAGCGTTCCGCTCCTTGCAGCATATCCAACCAACACACCTCCCGGATCGATACGTGCAAGTCCGCGTCCAATTGAGCGGGTGCTGTTTGTGCGCTCCATAGTCGCGAGGAATGGATTGTTGCGGCAGGCGTCAACCAACACGATCTTCAAGCCGGGTGCGCCCGCGATGGAGCTAATCAATGTGTTGAGGCGGATTGCCTCGAGTTCGATGTCACGGTCGCTCCGCAGTTCCGCACTGACAGGGATCAGGAAGTTCGTGTTGTCCAACTCGATGCCGTGGCCGGCGAAGTATACGATGACCGACTCGGCGTTTTTTGCCTTTTCTCCAAAGTCACGTATGGCAAGGCGCATGTCGCGGTAATCCAGATCAAGACCTGTTGTGACCTCAAACCCGATCCTGCGCAATGCCTCTGCAATGTCGATCGCATCATTCGACGGGTTTTTGAGATTGCTGACATGTTGGTAGTTCGCATTGCCAATTACCAAGGCAACTTTGTCCGCCAGCACCATCGCAGGCAGAAAACAAAACACAACTGAGAACAGGATACGCTTCATGTGAAATATCGCCGTTAACGCGTCTACCATATGAACGTTTCCACACTTTCGGAATTCAATCAATATGACCGGCGTGGACAAGCTCTAGCTCGGCTTAGGCCGCATAGCGGAGTTCGGGATTGACACGACGAAGGTTCGTTTCCCGCCCATTGCGCCAGTTTCGGCATGGACCATTCATATGAAGTACGAACTCGGAGCCGCCTTGCGGCGGGACAGAAAGATGCTCGCTTGGGAAGCTATCTAAACGTCAGCTTCCGCATTTCCTGCGAGCATGCGTAGCGACTGCAGCGAACTTCCACTTCCCGCTCAACTTACAAAATCACCCAGATACTCTGCTAACTTGTAAGTCAGAAAAAAGTATTATATTTTCTGACAAGGAGAAAACTATGATCACTTCATCGATTAGACAACGCATCATCGGAAAAGGCCGGGGCGCAATCTTTGCGCCAACCGACTTTCTGGATATTGGCTCCCGCGCAAGTGTGGATCAGGCATTGTCGCGTTTGGCAGATCAAGGGATGATCCGACGGTTAACGCGTGGGCTTTATGACTATCCGAGAAAGAGCGCCCGATTAGGGCTGTTGTCTCCGTCAGCCGATGACATTGCCAAAGCGATTGCACGCAAAGACAATCAGGTTCTACAGCCCTCCCCTGCCATGGCAGCCAACCAGTTGGGGCTGTCGACCCAAGTGCCGTCCAAGCCGACTTACATGACCGACGGCCCGACCCGCACCAAGACAGTTGGTCGACAAGTCATCCAGTTCCGGAATGCATCATCCAAAACGCTAGTTGGTGCAGGCCAGAAAACCGGCGCCGTATTTCAGGCGTTACGCTATGTTGGCAAAAACCGGGTGGATAGCCGTGTTGTCGACACGCTGGCCCGCAATCTGGATGTTAAGGACCGCGCATTGCTCGCAAGACAAAGTAGATATGTTCCGGCCTGGATGCACCCGGTAGTGCAGCAAATCGTGGCATGGGTCTGATCTTGGACCAGTTTGCCAACGATACTCCAAAGAACCGTGAAGAAGCGTTTCAGGAAACGGCCGCAAAGCTTGGCATTTCCAAGGCAATCGTTGAGAAGGATTTCTGGGTCTGCTGGTCGCTGAAACATCTATTCGCCCTGCCCTCTTTTGGCACTCACATGATCTTCAAGGGTGGGACATCGCTATCCAAGGTCTATGACATCATCCATCGGTTCTCAGAAGACGTGGATCTGTCTCTCGACCGGGCACAGCTCGGTTTCGACGGCACACGTGACCCCGAGCACCCTGCCCTTTCAGGCAAAAAACAAAAGCAACTGCTGCAGGAGCTTCAGGATACGGCCACCAAAGTAGTCTCAGGACCGCTTCTGAAAGAAACCAAGATCAAGTTTGGCGCCGTGCTTGATCAGCACTTTTCCCTCTCGGTCGATCCTAATGATGCACAAACCTTGCTTTTCGCCTATCCATCCGAGACAAGTGCGGCCAGCGGCTACATCCAGCCGGTAGTGCGGTTCGAATTTGGCGCCCGTGGGGTTCACCTTCCAGCCGAGTCCCGCAGGATATCACCTTATGTGCATCAGGCATTTCCAGACCTGTTGGAGGCGAGCGACGTCGATGTGAAGGTCTTGGGTGTTGAACGCACATTCTGGGAGAAAGCCACGATCCTGCATATGCTCTATCATCAGGACATCACCAAACCTCTGGCTGACCGTATGTCGCGCCATTATTACGACATGGCTCAGTTGATCAAACACGAGACCCATTCTCGCGCTATCGAACAGATCGATTTGCTGGATCAGGTTGCACACCATAAGTCCGTCTTCTTCAAAGCGGCTTGGGCTAACTACGAGAATGCCAGGCCCGGATCACTAAGATTGCTACCGAACCCTGAGCTGAAAGCAGCGCTGCGCCGGGACTATGTGGGGATGCAAGAAATGATCATCGGGGATCCCCCCTTGTTCGACAACATTCTGAAAACCATCGGGATGTTCGAGGCCAAACTCAACGGTTGAAATCAGCAATTTCGGTTGTCTCACGGCACAGCGTGCGACTTACAAATCTGGATTGTTAGCCGAGCAAACACACTTTCTGAATTCGCCCGAACTCGAGCTGGACCGCTCCAAGTAAAGGTTTCAAATGGTGAGATTGAATGTACTGTGCGATGAACTTGCTGGGTGCGCGCAAGGTGATTGTCTGATCTTGTATTTCAACAAATTTGAGATCGCAGTACCAACTTTTAAACAATAGTGCTTCAGACTCTGATAGGCGCCGAAGCGCCCTGCCCCACGGATCCTGAAGGTCTTGTCCCTCATGTTCAACAGCTTCTGGTTTTTCTTGGCCAAATTGTACATGAACAACCTTTTCGGTCGGTTTTGGAGTTTGTGTCTCCATGCGCGATACAAAATCAGAACCAACATTTCGCCAAACCGGTTCGCTCAGACGGTAAATTTCCGTGTAGTTGAGTCGGTACGCTGCGACGCGGCCTCTAACCCCAGGCCTAAGCTGGAGAAGTATACTTGAATCCGTCAATCGCTTAATTTCTCTCTTGACGGTTCGTTCGTCCACAGACCAGAGGCGGGCCATTTCTTTTTGTCCGACCGTCAGCTCATCAGTGCGCCAGTTGTATCGGGCCGTTATCAACGCAATGAGCCGCATCATCGAACATTGAAAACCGGGTGTGCCATTCAATCCCGCAACAGAGATTGCAGTCAAAAGATCGTACTTCTGAGAACCGGCCTGAAATCCTGTAAATCGTTTTATTTCCATTTTGATACTGCCACTGTGCCTCGAGCGGATCGGTTTCGCTGACCGATTCCATCAATTGGGTTCAGTGTGATGAAATCCCGTAGTTTGTCAACGGGCTTTGAAAAACAGGATGACCGCCTCTTTCTTCAAAATCAAAAGAAAATTCGGTTAATAGGTTATAGGTGACACTATGCTGTCACCATATTGGGGGTCGAGTGTCACCATATATCTGGTAATTGGTCGCTGCCTGTCACCAAAACATAGCTTCGCTTTCGAAATACCTCCCGTTTTTACCGAGTCGGAGGCGAAAAAGCGGAAATTCCATTCTTTACGTTTTGCAGTTTTCCAAAATCGCGTTATTAGAAGACATCCGTGATATAACAAGAGCAGCACCATGCGTGACCACACCGACCTTCAAGCTATGAACGAACGAAGCCTGGCCCAACAGGCTGCCGTCCGCCGCGCTACTTTCTCGCCCGCTGACGAGAAAGTGCTTCGACCATTCTCGATCTGGGAAATTAGCCAGTTCATGTTTGATGTCCCGGCGGACACCTTGAGAAAGAAGTTGGCCGAAGATCCGTCTCTTCCGCAAGGGGCGACTGAAGATGATGGGCGGCAAAGATGGTTTTCTCTGGCTGAGATAAATGAGTTGAGACGGCGCCTGAGATTTAGAGGTAAAAGCCTTCTGCCTCAAAGGCCGGCAGGCCGGGCTATGAGAGTAGCGGTTTCGAACTTTAAGGGTGGTGTCGGCAAAACTGTCGTTGCCCAGCACTTGGCGAATGCGGCCGCGCTTGATGGTTACCGTGTTCTGGTGGTGGATTTCGACCCCCAGGCGACACTCACGCATTCGATGGGTCTGGCTGAAGTTAGAGAGTGGAATACTGTCTGGGGCATTATGTGCCGCGATCTCTGCCGTGAGGCGAACCGGATCGCGGACGAATATGATGATCCCGCAGATTGCCCCTACCCTACTGCCGACGAATTGCCTGAAGATGTTCAGTCGATTGGCGCGCAACGTGTACAAGACTTCATTCAAAGAACTTCTTGGTCGACGATCGACATCATCCCGAGCTGTGCGAACGCGGCCTTCGTTGAATTTGCGTCCGCTCAGTACAGGTCCATTCATAAGGCATGGAGTTTTTTTGGATGCGTAGCAAGATATCTCGATGAGTTGCCTGACGACCAATATGATTTGATTGTTTTCGATTGCCCGCCGGCAATTGGATACCAGTCTTTGAATGCGGCCTTTGCTGCTGACATCCTCTATATTCCGTCTGGTCCTGGTTATTGGGAGTATGACAGCACAACGAGTTATCTTGGTCAGCTTGGCGATGCCTTGGAAGACATAACCAGCGGGTTCGAACGTATTGCACAGGATGCTGGTATCACGCTTCCTAAAAGGTTCGATGACATACGTGTTCTCATGACTCGCTTCGAGGCTAGCAACTCTTTGCACGTCGCGATGATGGATGCTTTCAAAAATGTCTTCGGCGCCGATGTCTGTCAAAATCCCATCGAAATGACACGTGCGGTCGAGCAATCTGGTAGGTTCCAGATGTCTGTTTACGAGCAGGACTACAGACAGATGACTCGGGACACATGGAAACGGGCGCGTCAGTCATTTGATAATGCATACAGCGAATTTAGGGATGTCGTCCTAAGGGCTTGGGAGGCACGTACTAAAATTGAGGAGCGGGTAGAATGAGCGGGAATAAATTTGGCTTCACTCCAATTGATGAAGATGACCTCAAGAAAACACGCCGCCGCGAAGTGGGGCCGATGGGGGCTGCGGTTCGCGAGACAGCAAACAGCCTAAATGAAAGCACTGAGAACCGTGTCGAACAGCGACGGCAAAATGCCTCCGATGCTAAGGAGTATCGTAAAGCTCGTGATGAGGGGCGAGTCTTGGTTGCGGTTGGCATCAATGAAATTCATACGACAGATCTGCCACGAGATCGCTTGGATCTTTCGGCTGTCGCAAGTTCCGACGAGATGGATGAACTCAAGGCTTCAATTCAGGAACGCGGCCAGAAGGAGCCCATAGAGCTTTATAAGGATTCAGATGGACGCTTCCAACTCAAAAAAGGTTGGAGACGAGTAACTGCTCTTAAGCAGCTTTATGAAGAGACCGGTGATGAACGCTTTTCCAGTGTTACGGCGCGAGTTGCCAAATCCCAGAGTGATCGCATCGACCTCTATATTGACATGGTTGAAGAGAACGTTGTTCGGGAAGACTTGACGTTTGCTGAGATGGCGCAAGTGGCAATTCTTGCTTCTAAAGATTCAGAGTTGGGGGCAGGGGATGCAGAAGCTTTGGTCGGAAGGCTGTACTCATCCCTGCACAAGATGAAACGCTCCTATATTCGTAGCTTTGTTTACCTGCTCAGTGAACTTGAGGGTGCGTTGCCGTTTCCAAAGAGTGTTTCCAGAAACCTTGGCGTTGAGGTTGCGCGGAAACTTCGAGCGTCATCGGCTTCAGCTGCTGCATTAAGAGATGTGTTAGTGCGCGCATCCACAGCCGGTGAGCAAAACGAAATACTTGATGCTTTCGTGGCAAGTTCTGATGCTGAACCAGCTAGCGGCAAGCGGCGTGAGAAGGTTGAGAGCGTGAAGTATGAGTTCCACGTGGGCGCTTCAAAAATCACTGCGCGCAAGGGAGAGTGCAGGATATTGTCTGGTCAGGACTTTAGTTCGATTGACCGGTCAAAGCTCCAGAGAGCGGTTGAGGCTTTCGAAGCTGTTTTGAACGAGTAGTAACCCGCGGGTTACCCATGCTCAGATTTCTTAATTTTAATGGCGGTAACCCACGGGTTACCGCTTTCTTCGTTTAGCACCAGCTTACCCCAACAGGTCTGCGGCCGGGTTTTCGGCGATATCGACGTCATCGTAGTATTTCTGCGCCTGTGCCATGGAGCGGTGTAGGGACAGGCGCATGGCGGCCTGGATCGGGGCACCGTCCAGTGCGGCCTGGGTCAGAAAACCCGAGCGCAGCCCGTGGGGCGAGGCGAAGCCTTCGGGCAGCCTCGCCAGTTTCAACCGGTGCCGAACAATCTGGTAGATCGCATCCGGGCTGAGGCGGCGCTTGAGCACCCGGTCAGCCTTGGAGATGGGTCGGAAGAGCGGCCCATCCCTGATCTGGCCCACCTCGATCCAATGCACCAGCGCCTGTGCCGCGCGGGTCTTGAGCACCAGCCGCGGGGTTTCCCTCTTTTGGGTGGTCTTGGTTTCCAGCAGCGAGATCCACACCAGACCCTTGGCCTCGAACTCTTTCAAGGACACATCTTCCCGCATCAATCCGGTGATCTCGGACCTTCGCCGCCCGCCCGAAGCCCAACCCAGCATCAGGATCGCCCGGTCGCGGCAATCGCGCCGCGACCCCCGGCAGGTGGTCAGCAACTGCTCGAGAACATCGCGGGTAATCGGGTGCTGCGATTTTGGGGC